>NZ_JAVAYN010000003.1:0-587693 GCF_054863025.1 Bradyrhizobium sp. 23AC | reverse complement strand
GTGGTCCTGGCCGTCGTTGCTACGGTCAAGCCTTTCGCGGAGATGCGAGCGAGCCCAACCGGGCAGACTGCATCATCCAAATTCGCGGGGCGAGGGAGGCCAGAAGGAAAGTTTGGCTCCCGGGAGATCACGGCATAAGCCGTCCAGCCACTGCGCAGGGAAGGCCGAGTGATTGGCCACACCTGTATGCTGCTGTGCGGTTCTTCTGCGTGTGCCTATTGCGCAGCAGACCGCGGGTGCGAGCCAGCACCCGGCCTTCCCTGCGCCCTCTTGGATTTAGAGGGTAGCGAGACCAAGCAAAGCTCGGGCGAATTCCGCCGCGATGCCGCGATGCCATGTCTGCAACTTGAGCTGCGTGCCACAGACTCGATATCGTAGGATGGGCAAAGCGCAGCGTGCCCACGCCTTGTTGCTTATGGACGGAGATCGTGGGCACGGCGCTATGCGCCTTTGCCCACCCTACGGCACCGTCGCTGGGATGTGCACGGGAGCATCGCAATGACGATGTGGAGAAAGCGCGCGCCACACTCCGTTCTCGTGCCCCGGACGCAGCGCAGCGTCATCCCGGCGATGCGAAGCATCGTCCGGGTGGACGGTGCGCTGCGGAGCCGGGGCCCATCTCGCCGCGTGCCGAGCCGCCCCTGGATCCCGGCTCTGCGCAGTGTCACTGCGTGCCGCAACGCGTCCGGGACACGAGAGAGCGAGGTTGTCGCCCTTGCTGCGCCCGAACCGGTCAAACGTGCTGGCCGCCGTTGATGTGGATTTCGGCGCCGTTGACGTAGGACGAGGTGTCCGTGCACAGCACGTAGATGATTTTTGCCACTTCGTCGGGGGTGCCGAGCCGGTGCATCGGGATCTGCTGCTCGACGATCTTCTCGGTGCCCGGCGACAGGATCGAGGTGTCGATCTCGCCCGGTGCGATCGCGTTGACGCGGACGCCGACGCGGCCGAAGTCGGACGCCATCTCGCGCGTCAGCGATGCGAGCGCGGCCTTCGACGTGGCGTAGGCGGCGCCCGCGAACGGGTGCACGCGCGAGCCCGCGATCGAGGTGACGTTCACCACCGAGCCCTTGGCCGCCTTCAATTCCTCGATCAGCCCGCGCGCCATCATGATCGGCGCGAAGAAGTTGACGTGGAAGACGTGCGTCCAGGTTTCGAGATCGGTGTCGACCGAGCCGAGCCTGGAGCCGCCCGCGCCCTTCGGCGAGATCGCGGCGTTGTTGACCAGCGCATGCAGCGTGCCGCCCTCCAGCCGGCTGCGTATTTCGCTGATCGCGCGCGCGGTGTCCTCGGGATTGCCGAGGTCGACCTGGATGTGGTCCTCCGGCCCCGCGTCCCACGGGCAGTCCTCCGGGAAGGGATGCCGCGAGCAGGTGATGACGCGCCAGCCCGCCGAGGAGAAGCGGATCACGGTGGCGTGGCCGATGCCGCGGCTGGCTCCGGTCAGGAGCAGTGTGCGGCGCGGCGCATTGGACGAATGCGGCATGGACATCTTTCAGGTCGGCCTAAATCTTACGGATACATCCGCGTCTTGGACCACTTCTGGCCCGCCGCGTCACGGCGAAATTCGATGCGGTCGTGCAAGCGGAACGGGCGGTCGTGCCAGAACTCGATACGTGAGGGCGTGATGCGCCAGCCGCTCCAGCCCGGCGGCCGCGGCACTTCGCTGATGACGTATCTGGCCGCGACCTTCGCGATCGCCTGCTCGAAAGCGAAGCGGCTCTCCAGCTCTTGCGACTGCTTGCTCGCCCAGGCGCCGATCTGGGCCTGCTTGGGTCGGGTGGCGAAATAGGCGTCGGCCTCGGCCTCGGTCACCGGCGTCACGTTGCCGCGGATGCGGACCTGACGGCGCAGCGACTTCCAGTGAAAAAGTAACGCTGCCTTAGGATTTGAGGCGAGTTCGCGGCCCTTCTGGCTGGCGATGTGGCTGTAGAAGACAAAACCCTCGGTATCGAAGCCTTTCATCAGCACCATGCGCACGTCAGGCAAGCCGTCGGGGTCGACGGTTGCGAGCGCCATGGCGTTCGGATCGTTCGGCTCGCTCTTGATCGCCTCGTTCAGCCAGGCCTCGAACAGCGCAAATGGCTCGTCGGCGGCGGTGAAATCACCGGATGTTAAGGGTGTCTGGTGTTTCATCGAGGTCGTGTCGGTCATGTCTGGAGTCCGAGTTGCGTCCCGCGGCCCAAAACGCGTTGTCGTCCGCTACCGCCCTATATAGGGCATGGGGACGCGTTGGCCTATCGGCGATCCGGCCGTCCGGCTTTGTCATGACGATCATTCTCATCGGGCTCGGTGCCGGAGGATGCAGCTTTTCCCGCAATGACAAGAGTGCCTACGCCAAGGCCGACGACAGCGACCTCACCGGTTCGATCGCGCGGCCGGCGAAGGACGCCCCGCCGACCGAGACCGATCTCGCCTTCGCCCGCAACGCCGCCTCCGATGTCCTCAGCAAGGGCGACAGGGATTCCAGCCAGCATTGGGAGAATCCGGAGACCGGCGCGCGCGGTTCGGTGACGCCGATCGCGCAGTCCTATGCCGCCGAGGACGGCCGCAAATGCCGCGATTTCCTGGCGAGCTACGTCAACGGGGCGACCGAAAGCTGGCTCCAGGGCGCCGGCTGCCAAAGCACCCGTGGCCGTTGGGAGATTCATACGCTAAAGCCGTGGCGGAGCTAGGATTCGGCGCGCGCCCCTAGTTGCAAAAATGCCACTCTCTTCCCACATGAATCCCTGGTGGGGCAGGGAGCCCTTTGAACAATTCGATTTCTTGAAGGAGACGTGACGGATGCGCGACCCCTATGAGGTCTTGGGGGTGCCGCGGAGCGCCAGCGCTGCCGCGATCAAGAGCGCCTATCGCAAGCTTGCCAAGAAGCATCATCCCGACAGCAACAAGGACGACCCCAAGGCCGCCGAGCGCTTCTCCGAGATCAACTCGGCGAACGAGATCGTCGGTGACGAGGACAAGCGCAAGCAGTTCGACCGCGGCGAGATCGACGCCGACGGCAAGCCGCGCTTCCAGGGTTTTCCAGGCGGTGGGGGGCCGCGCGGCCGCGCCGGTCCCGGCGGGTTCGAAAGCTATACGTTCCGCTCCGGCGGCGGTCCCGGCCAGGGCGGCGGCGCGTTCGAGGATATCCTCAACAGCATGTTCGGCGGCGGGGTGCGCGGCGCCCGGCCTGGAGCCGGCGGCGCCGGGCAGTTCGAATTCGACACCGGCGGCGTCGGGCTCGATCTCGACGTGAATGTCGCCATGTCCGTCTCGCTGGAAGAGTCGGTCAAGGGCGGCGAAAAGCGCGTCCGGCTGCCGACGGGCAAGGAGCTCAACGTCAAGATTCCGGCCGGCGTCACTGAGGGCCAGCAGATCCGGCTCCGGGGACAGGGCGAGTCCGCGCAGGGCCATCCGCCCGGCGATCTCCTGATCACCATCAGCATCGCGCCGCACGCCTACTTCAAGGTCGAGGGCGCCGACTTGCGGATCGATCTGCCGGTGACGCTCTACGAGGCGGTGCTCGGAGCCAAGGTCCGCGTGCCCACCCTCGGCAATGCCGTGGAGCTTTCGGTTCCGAAAAACACCTCAAGTGGCCGGACCTTCCGCCTCAAAGGTAAGGGATTGCCGAAATCTGGCGGAACCGGGGATCTCTTCGTCACCATCAGGATTATGCTACCGGACGGGAACGACGCCGAGCTTGAAGCATTGATGGAGAAGTGGCGGGACCAACACCCCTACAATCCACGTAGCGGACTCGGCTAGGGCGCTAGCCGAGGCATCCCGACGATCGGAGCATTCTCTTCCCGAAAGGATGATGCTCAACATACGCCTGAAGCGCGGCTCGCGCTTCGACGCTGACGTTCGAGACGTGTCGGTTGCCCGGCGGGGCAGCCGATAAAAAGGTGCGGCCTCGAGAGGGGGACCAGCGCGGTACCAAAAACCCCAATCGAGGCCGCCCGCGTCGATCGGCGGATCGAACGCTGCTCATTTTCGCGTGATCATCCGGTGCGATAATGAGACGCGCCGATGTCTTCATTCCAAATTTTCAATGACGGAATCTAGGCACCGCACTCGAGCGGCTGTCTAGGTGCCGTTTTTCTCGGCCTGATCATAGACCGCCTGCGCCACCCGGGTCAGCCGGTCGCGATCGCCGCCGCCACTGACGACGTAGCCGACGCCGCGCTCGGCCCAGAACAACGCGCCGTCCTTGTCCGTTTTGGCGTAGCGCATTTGCGTCGCACCATTCTCGGTCTTGGCGGTGTAGATCGTGTAGCGCTCGCCCGAGGCGCCCTCATACATCAGGAACGAGGCCGGACCGCTCGGACCCGGCAACAGCCGGCCGCCGACAAGCTTCAGCCCGCTCGCTTCCAGGTTCGGCGCGAACACGGTCCAGCCGCAACGCCGGGTCAGCCAGGCCTGCAGGTGGTCGCGCTCATTGCCGCCGACCTCGACGGGGTGGCGGACCTCGACGACATAGAGGCGGTGGGCGTCGAGCGCGTCCGCCGTAAAGCTTCGGAAGGTGGAGGGGGCATTGGCGGCGCCGTGCCCGACCCAGCCGGCAGCGCCGCCGGCGACGAAGGCGACCAGCACCGCCGCCGCGGCGCCATAGAGCCATTGCCGCGGGCGGCGTTCCAGCCGCTCGAGCTCCAGCCGGGCCGGCACCGGCTCCTGGGCGACGGCATCGTAGCGGGCGTGCAGCATCTCCGCCATGGCGCGCCAGGACTGCACGCGCTCGGCCTCTTCAGGATGGGCGGCTAGCCAGGCCTCGACGTCGACGCGGCGCTCGGCCGGCAGCTCGCCGTCGACATAGGCGTGCAGCTCGTCCTCGGTCACTGGGATATTGCGGTCGTTCATATCAATCGTCTCTGGCTCTGTGGCCTTAAATGTCGTTCAAAGCTCAACGTCGCGTAGCTCATCTTCATGCTGCGGGCAGACGACACGCGATGCATCAACCCTGCCATCATTTCACCCGCCTGAGCGTCGGTCGCTCGCCCTCCAGCGAGGCCTTGACGTGGGCGCGGGCGCGGGCCAGGCGCGACATCACGGTGCCGATCGGCACGCCCTGGATGTCGGCGACCTCGCGGTAGCTCATGCCTTCCAGCATCACGAGGAGCAACACCGAGCGTTGCTCTTCGACGAGCGTCGCCAGCGCCCTCTCGATGTCGCGCCCTTCGGCTTCGGTGCCGCTGGCATCCGGGTTGTTCTCCGTCAGCTGCATGAACTGCGGCCGCCTCGCCAGCGAGCGCCGCCGGTTCTTGTTGAGGTTGGTCAGGATCGTGTAGAGCCAGCTCCTGACGTCGCCTCCGAGAAACAATCGCTCCGAACGCAGTGCCCGCACCAGCGTGTCCTGCACCAGATCGTCGGCCGCGTCCGCGTCGCGCGTGAGCGCGCGGGCGTAGCGGCGCAACGCTGGGATCATGGCTTCCACACTCTGGCGAAACGCACTCATTGCGATCTTGACGTCCTGGTATCAGGCGCGAGCGCCTATAGCGATCATAACACCCGAACGGAACGGCTATTCCGGCGCTCGAAACAGCGTTAACGCGGCGTATTAGGGCTGTACCGCAGGGGAGGGCTGGTGTACCTCCAGACCTCACCAAGAGTTCGACGGGACGTTCAAAAATGGCGCAGAATTCGGGTCTGATGCAAGGAAAGCGCGGAGTGGTCCTCGGCGTTGCCAACAACCGCTCGATCGCCTGGGGCATCGCCAAGGCATGCCACGCCGCCGGCGCCGAGCTCGCCTTCACCTATCAGGGCGATGCGCTGAAGAAGCGCGTCGAGCCGCTCGCCGCCGAGATCGGTGGTCTCGTGCTCGGCCATTGCGACGTCACGGATGCCGCGACCATCGATGCCGCGTTCGCGGTGCTGAAGGAGAAATGGGGCAAGATCGACTTCCTGGTGCACGCGATCGCCTATGGCGAGCAGCTCGACGGCCGCTATGTCGATACCACGCAGGAGAATTTCTCCAAGTCGATGCTGATCTCCTGCTACTCGTTCACGGCCGTGGCGCAGCGCGCCGAGAAGCTGATGACGGACGGCGGCTCGCTGATCACGCTCAGCTATTACGGCGCCGAGAAGTGGATGCCGCATTACAACGTGATGGGCGTCGCCAAGGCGGCGCTGGAGGCCAGCGTGCGCTATCTCGCCGCCGACCTCGGCGAGAAGAACATCCGCGTCAATGCGATCTCGGCAGGTCCGATCAAGACGCTCGCGGCATCCGGCATCGGCGACTTCCGCTATATCCTGAAGTGGAACGAGGCCAACGCGCCGATGCGGCGCAACGTGTCGACCGAGGACGTCGGCGGAAGTGCGCTGTATTTCCTCTCCGACCTCTCGCGCGGCGTCACCGGCGAGGTGCATCACGTCGATTCCGGCTATCACGTGCTCGGCATGAAGCGCCCGGACGCGCCGGACATCTCGTTCGGCGGAAAGGACTAGCCTCAAATCTGGAATGCCCGTGCCCACGATCTATTATCTTCGCCATGGTGAGACCGAGTGGAATGCGCTCGGGAGGCTTCAGGGCACCAAGGACGTTCCGCTGAACGCGCGTGGACGCGGTCAGGCCGTGCAGGCCGGCAGCATTCTCGCCGATCTCTTCAAACGCGACGGGCGTGACAAGGCGGCGCTACCGTATGTGTCGAGCCCGCTCGGCCGTGCGCGCCAGACCATGGAACTCGCGCGCGCCAAGCTCGAGCTGCCAGTGGCGGACTATTCGCTCGACGATCGCCTGCGCGAGATCGGCTACGGCACCTGGGAAGGGCTGACGCTGGCCGAGAGTGAGGCGAAGGATCCCGGCGTCTATGCCAGGCGCCTCGCCGACAAATGGACGGTCGGCCCCGACGGCGGGGAGACCTATGCCGACGTGCAGGTCCGCGTTCGCGCCTGGTACGACCAGCTGCGGACCGACATCGTCGCGGTCGCCCATGGCGGGACCTGCCGGGCCCTGATGGTTTCACTCGGCCTGGAGACCCCCGTCAGTGCCGCCGAGCTCTATATCGAGCAGGGCGCTGTCTACGTGTTCCGCGACGGCCGGCTGGAGAAGTTTAGTTAAGCCCAACGCTGTCATTCCGGGGCGGTGCGAAGGGCGAACTCCGGTGCGCCCTTGCGCACCTGAGAATCTCGAGATTCCGGGTCTGGTCCTTCGGACCATCCCGGAATGACGGAACGGGGTTGAACGACCTGTTCCCGGGCGCTACCACAAAGTCAGAACTGACTTACGCACCAGCGAGCAGCGATGTCCTTCAACACCTTCGGCCACATGTTCCGTGTCACCACGTTCGGCGAGAGCCATGGGGTGGCAATCGGCTGCGTGGTCGACGGCTGTCCGCCCATGATCCCGCTCACCGAGGCCGACATCCAGGGCGATCTCGATCGCCGCCGACCCGGCCAGTCGCGCTTCACCACCCAGCGGCAGGAGCCGGACCAGGTCAAGATCCTCTCCGGCGTGATGGCGCATCCGGAGACCGGCGTGCAGGTGACGACGGGCACGCCGATCGGGCTCCTGATCGAGAACACCGACCAGCGCTCGAAGGACTATTCCGAGATCAAGGACAAGTTTCGTCCTGGCCATGCCGACTTCACCTATGAGGCCAAATACGGCCTGCGCGATTATCGCGGCGGCGGCCGCTCCTCGGCGCGTGAGACCGCGACGCGCGTTGCCGCCGGTGCCATCGCGCGCAAAGTGCTGCCCGACGTGAAGGTGCGCGGCGCGCTGGTGCAGATCGGCCCGCACAAGATCGACCGTGCGAAGTGGGACTGGGACGAGATCGCCAAAAATCCGTTCTTCTGCCCGGACAAGGACAAGGCCGCGTTCTTCGAGACCTATCTCGACGGCATCCGCAAGAGCGGCTCCTCGATCGGCGCGGTGATTGAGGTCGTCGCCGAAGGCGTGCCGGCCGGCCTTGGCGCACCGATCTACGCCAAGCTCGATTCCGATCTGGCGGGCGCGATGATGACCATCAACGCGGTGAAGGGTGTCGAGATCGGCGCCGGTTTCGGCGCGGCGGAATTGACCGGCGAGGAGAACGCCGACGAGATGCGCACCGGCAATGACGGCACGCGCTTCCTGTCCAACCATGCCGGCGGCGTGCTGGGCGGCATCTCCACGGGGCAGCCGGTGGTGGTGCGTTTCGCGGTGAAGCCGACCTCGTCGATCCTGCAGCCGCGCCGGACCGTCAATCGCAAGGGCGCGGACACCGAAATCTTCACCAAGGGCCGTCACGACCCCTGCGTCGGCATCCGCGCCGTCCCCGTCGGCGAAGCCATGATGGCCTGCGTGCTGGCCGATCATTTCCTGCGCGACCGCGGGCAGGTGGGACGCTAGGTCTTCACCTCTCCCGTATTTAGAGGTGAAGATCCGCGGTGACGCTTTAATGTCGCGGTACTAGCCCACCGCGCAGCTTGACGTTCCCACAACTTCGTCCGCAAATGCGGGCATGCAAAGCTCCGAGCTCCAGCGCATCACCAACTGGCTGATCGACGGCGCGCGGTCGTCAGGCACCCCGGCCGAGATGATCGCGGACGTCTGCGAACATCTGGTCGAAGCCGGCCTGCCAATCTGGCGGTTCGGCATTTTCATCCGCACCCTGCATCCCGAAATCTTCGGCCGCAACTTCATCTGGCGGCAGGGCGAGGAGGTCGAGGTCGGCACCGTCGATTTCGATATCCTGGACACGCCCGAATTCGCCGCGAGCCCGCTCCGCATCGTGTTCGAGCAGGGGATCGAGGTCAGGGGGCGCGTCGGCGATCCCGACAACGCGCGCTTTCCGATCGTCAACGACATGGGCGCCGAAGGAGCGACCGACTATATCGCGGTGCCGATGCCGTTTCTCGACGGCTCGGTCCACGCGACGAGCTGGGTGACACGGCATCCCGGCGGCTTCACCGACGACCACATCGCGGCGATCCGCTCCATCGTGACGCCGCTGGCGCGCGTCAGCGAGATCATCAGCCTGCGCCGCACCGCCGAGATGCTGCTCGACACCTATGTCGGCAACCGTGCCGGCGCGCGCATTCTCGGCGGCCAGATCCGTCGCGGCCACAACGACACCATGCAGGCCGCGATCTGGCTGTCGGACCTGCGCGGCTTCACCGCGCTGTCGGACCGGCTGCCGGCCGAGACGGTGGTCGAGATCCTCAATCATTATTTCGACTGTCAGGTGACCGCGATCCGCGGCCATGGCGGCGAAGTGCTGAAATTCATGGGCGACGGCCTGCTCGCGGTGTTTCCGATCGACGAATATGTCGGCGATGCCGCCCATGTCTGTTCGCGCGTGCTGGAAGCGGCGCGCGAGTCCCGCGCCAGCGTCGAGGCGCTGGCCTTTCCGGTTGGCGAGGCCGTCGAGCGCTTCCGCTTCGGCGTCGCGCTGCACGTCGGCAACATCCTCTACGGCAATATCGGCGGCGGCAACCGCCTCGACTTCACCTGCATTGGTCCCGCCGTGAACCTTGCCGCAAGGCTCGAGAAGATCACGGGCCGCCTGGGGCGGACCGTCGTCGCCTCGGAAGGTTTTGCCAATGTCTGCCGCCACGACTGGCGCGAGCTCGGCGAGTTTCCGATCGCGGGATTTTCCAAGGCGCAGCGCGTGTATGGGCTCGGCGAGGAGACCCCGGTTGTGATGGCGTGAAATACCGGGAGGAGAAGCCAAGGCTGCAGCTTCCGGAGTTCAGCAAGGTCTTTGGAAATTTGAAGTAGCTGGCGGCCAGATCATGGAAAGTCGCGTGCCCTATTCCTCCGGCTCGGTCGTGAACAGCAGCGGATAACCCTTGGCGCGGCCGGCATCGGTGGCGCGGGTGGCCTTGGTCTCGGCGACGTCTCTGGTGAACACGGCGACGACGCAGGCGCCGAGCTTGTGCGCGGTGATCATCACCTTGTAGGCCTGATCCTCGGTCATGCGGAATTCGGCCTTCAGGATCATGGTGACGAATTCGCGCGGCGTGTAGTCGTCGTTGATCAGGATGACCTTGTGCAGCTTCGGCCGCTCGACCCTGGTCTTGGTCCGCGTCTTCGGCTTGGTGACAGTGTTGTTCATTCCGCCTCCCGGACACCGCGGGCTCGGGTTCCCTGCTGCAGCGATCAGCTTGCGGCCTTCGCACCATATTGCAGGACCTGCACCTTCTCCAAGGTGATCAGCCCGCTCGACATCATGCCATCCAGGATGGGCAGGAATGCGTTGATGTTGTCCTCGCTGTCGACGATCTCGATCAAGAGCGGCAAATCTTCCGACAGCCGCAGGATCTTCGACGTATGCAGCCGACTCGACTTGCCGAAGCCCATGGGGCCGCGCAGCACGGTGGCGCCGGCAAGGTGCCGCTCGCGCGCGGTCATCACGATCGCTTCATAAAGCGGCTTGCCGTCGAAATGGTCGCTCTCGCCGATGAAGATCCGGAGCGAAACTGCCTGATTGGGGATTTGCATGGTCAGCTCCTCGCCAAGCGGTTGTAGCGGCTCGCCATCATATGCCCTGCCCATACCGACACCAGCCAGCAGATGACGGATGCCGCGATATAGGCCAGCGCGATGTATTTCATGCCGCTGTGGAAGAGGCGGAAGGTCTCCAGGCTGAAGGTCGAAAAGGTGGTGTAGCCGCCGCAGAACCCGGTCATGACGAATTGCCGGTGCTCGGGCCGCGCCAGCATGCGGCCGTCGGGGCCGGTCAGCGTCGCGTAGAAGCCGATGATCAGCGAGCCCGTGGCGTTGATGAACAGCGTCGCGAAGGGAAAGCCCGGCCCGGTGTCGAGCGCGAGCCCGACGAGATAGCGCGTCAGGCCGCCGACGATGCTGCCGGCGGCAACCCAGGCAAAAAGCATCGCAGTGCGCCAGCGCTCGGCGGGAGAGTTCATCGCCTCTAGCCTCCCAGACCGTCCGCAAGGAGGAAACCGCAGCTGACGGCGGCAAGGCAGAGCCCGACCGAGAACACGACATTGCCGAGCGCATGCATCGATTCGCCGTTACGTGCGAGTGTCAGCGTCTGCAGGCTGAACGAAGACACCGTGGTGTAGCAGCCGAGAAATCCCGTCACTGCGAACAGCCACGGATTGGGCGTAGCGAAGGCCGAGCCGGGATGGGTCGCCAGCGCGCCGAAAATGCCGATCAGGAAGGCGCCGGTGACGTTGATGGTCATGGTGCCCCACGGAAACGTCTCGCCCAGCCGCCGCGCGATCACGCCAGACAAGAAATAGCGCGCGCAGCCGCCGAGCACGCTGCCGACCATGATCGCGATTGCTCCGCTCAGCACGATGAACGACCTCCCATCCTCATTTGTCCTCCGCTGCCAGACCGTTGCCGACGGCCAAGAGTCCCACGAGCGAGACCAGCGCGAAGCCGAGCCCCGCAAAGAACGTTCCTGCCGGACCATAGGCGTCCCACAGCGCGCCGGCGATCACGCTCGCGGCCAGCAAGGCAAGGCCGGTGAAGAGGTTGAAATAGCCGAACGCGGTGCCGCGCAGGCTGGGCGGCGCGGCGTCGGCGACGAGGGCCGAGAGCAATCCTTGCGTCAGTCCCATATGCAGCCCCCACAGCGCGACGCCGAGTGCGAGGCCGCCAAGGCTCGGCAGCAGCGCCAGCGCGAGATCGGCACACGCGAGGAAGACGAGCCCGAGCGCGAGCAGGCCGGTCCGGTTGATCCGGTCCGAGAGCACGCCGGCCGGATAGGCCGACAGCGCGTAGACGATGTTCATCAGCACCAGCACCGCCGGCACCCACATCGCATTGAGCCCGATATTCTGTGCCCGCAGGATCAAAAAGGCCTCGCTGAAGCGCGCGAGGGTGAAGATGACGCCGACAGCCACGACGCGCCAATAAACCGTGCCGAGTTGCCGCATCGCGGCGAGATTGAGCGGATTCCCTGCAGGCTCCCGGCTCGGATCCGGCTCCGGCTCGCTCACCGCGAACGCGATCAAGCCGAAGGACAGGAATGCCGGCAGCACCGCCACCCAGAACACCGCGGTAAAATTGTCGGCGGTCCACCACATCAGGCCGATCGCCACGAGCGGTCCGACGAAGGCGCCGATGGTGTCGAGCGACTGCCGCAGCCCAAAGCTCGCCCCGCGCAGGCCGCGAGGCGCGATATCGGCGATCAGCGCATCGCGGGGCGCACCGCGAATGCCCTTGCCGACGCGGTCGATGAAGCGCGCCGCCACCAGCCATCCGACGCTGGGGGCAAGGGGGAACAGCGGTTTGGTGAAGGCCGCGAGCCCATAGCCGAGCGCCGCGAGCAGCTTGCGCCGGCCGAGCCAGTCGGACAATGCGCCGGAAAAGATCTTCGTGATCGAGGCCGTCGCCTCCGCGATGCCCTCGATGAAGCCGACGGTGAGCGTCGAAGCGCCGAGCACGGTGACGAGATAGACCGGCAGGAGCGCGTGGATCATCTCGGAGGAGATGTCCATCAGCATCGAAACGAAGCCGAGCACCCAGATCCCCCTGGGCAGCCCGGCCCGCGCAGCATTCGGTGTCGTCGTCGTCACGTCTTCGCCGTCTCCTTCGCGTTCTCCCGGCTTTCGTCGCCAGACAACAAAAAACCCGCCACCGGCGGGTTTGTCCATGCTCCCGCCGAAGGCAGAGGCCCTAGAACGCCCCTCCTCAAGCAGGAGTCATCAGCCCACTACGGTCCAAGATTCGGGTTCAAGGCCGCCGGGCGGTTATCGGGGGACTCCATCCCCATCTGTGTGGCCAACCTAGCATGGAAATCGCATCGGACAAGTGGGCGGGACGCTCTGTCCCGCGGCTCGTCGTTCCGGCTTTGCGCATCGCGAGCCCGATGATGCGAGCAATCTGGCGCGTTCCAGCGGCGCGAGCGCGGCAACACGGCGGCAGCTTTGCGCAAGGGCGTGCACATACCCAACCCGCAGCTTCCTAACTCGAATGTGAAGCGCAAGCGATCTTCGCCCTTTGCGGCTCGGCGATTGCATGTCACCATCGCGTCATACGACGGGAGACTGCGATGCGCTTGCTGTTCTCGATCGGGGCTGTGCTGGTTGCCGGCATGTTCGCCGGAGGGGACGTCGCGGGCATCGCGGCACCAGGACCAAAATTTGAACCGCCAAAGAACGAGCCGCAGCGGCTTGCAGCCGACAGGGACGCGCAGACGGTCGACGTCGAGCTGATCCTCGCCGTCGACGTGTCCTACTCCATGGACATGGACGAGCTCGCGATCCAGCGCGAAGGCTATGCGCAGGCGATCCAGTCGAAGGAATTTCTTCAGGCGCTGAAGCTCGGTCCGAACGGCCGGATCGCCGTGACCTATTTCGAGTGGGCCGCTTCGAGCGACCAGAAGATCATCATTCCCTGGCGGCTGGTCGACGGGCCGGAGACGGCGGATGCGGTCGCCGCCGAGATCATGAAGACGCCGATCCGGCGTGCCTCGCGCACCTCGATCTCCGGCGCGATCACGTTCGCGATGCCGCTGTTCGACGAGGATCCCTATCGCGGCCTGCGCCGTGTGATCGACATTTCCGGCGACGGCCCCAACAACAATGGCGGCCCGGTCACGGTGGCGCGCGACGCTGCGCTGGAGAAGGGCGTCGTCATCAACGGCCTGCCGATCATGGTCAAGGAGCCGTCCTATTCGACCATGGATATCGACAATCTCGATTTCTACTACGAGGATTGCGTCATTGGGGGGCCGGGCTCCTTCGTCATCACGATCAAGGACCGTGACAAGTTCAAGGAGGCGATCCGCACCAAGCTGCTGATGGAGGTCGCCGGCCGCACGCCTGAGCGCCCCGTGATGCGCGTCGCCGACAAGGAGCCGCGCGTCAATTGCCTGATCGGCGAGAAGATCTGGTCGGACCGCTGGGGGCGATGAAGCCCCCGGCTGAGACCTTTTGCCCATCCAACCGGCAGTTGAACTTAACGGCTCGTTAACCGGTGCATGGCCCTAATCGGTCGGTTTCTGTCCGTTTCCAAGTCGGCGTCCCGATATCGCTGAAGCCGAACGAAGCGGTCTGTCGGGCCCGTCTTCCGAGCAATCACATGGCCGTCATCTCATCGAGCACCAACCAGATTTCGCCCGCCAACGAGCGCCTGTATCACCAGAGTGCTCTGGTCGGCGACTGGAAGGGCAATTGGGTGGGCAACAACCAGCCCGTCGGATTCAAGGTCGTGAACATCCGCGGTGCCCGGGCGCAGGTCGAGTACACCCATAACGGGCACACCGAGCGCGGCTTTGCCGAGGTCCAGGGCACGCTCATCACCTTCGGCGGGGTCACGGTCGGCACCAAGGACGGCAAGAACATGGTGATGCTGTTCTCCTTCGGGGGCGCTGGCAAGCAGACCGCGAATCTCGAGAAGCAGGCCCCGCCGGCTTCCGACAGCCGTCTCATGGGAAGCTGGGGCGGCTATTCCAGCGCCAACGGCAAGAGCGCGAGCTTCAAGGTGCTTGCGGTCAATGGCAAGGAAGCGCAGGTCAGCGTCACCACCGACGGCATCACGCGCCAGGGCACCGGCTACGTCTACAAGAACGTCATCATGTTCGGGCAGACGCAGATCGCGACCGATGACGGGCAGAACGGCAAGGTCATCTACCAGGTCGGTACGAAATCCTTCATGGTGCCGGTGACGAAATATCCGCCGGCCGATTCATCGTCCTCCGTGGACAGGACCGCCTGAACGCGTAGCGCTCCCGGCACGCGCGGGGCCTGCGGTCCTCACCATTTCGGCGCCCGCTTCTCCACGAACGCCCTCAAGCCCTCCTGCGCCTCATCCGACGTCGCGACGTTGCAGAAGTCGTCCACGGCACTCGCAATGCTGCGGCGATAGTCGAGATCGATCTGGCGCATGAAGGCGGCGCGGCCCATCCGCAGCACCGCGGCCGATTTGCCGGTGAACTGCGCAGCGAGCTTCGCCACCTCGGCCTCGAGCTCCGCATCCGCGACGACGCGGTTCACCACGCCGAGCTCGCGTGCTTCCATGGCGCTGAAGACCCGGCCGGTGAACAGCAGCTCGAAGGCGCGGTGTCGTCCGACGATGCGCGGCAGATGTGCGTAGTGGATCGCGGGAATGACGCCGACGTCGATCTCGGGATAGCCGAACGTCGCGCTCTCGGCTGCCAGCACCACGTCGCAGGACACCGCCATGGTCATGCCGCCGCCGCGCGCCGCACCGCCGACCGCGGCGATCGAGGGCTTTCCGAGCCCGTACTGTGCATCGTAAAGGTCGATATAGAGCGCCTGGAGGAATTCCCGGATCTCGGCGCCGGATCTGCCAAGCAGGATGTCGAGGTCGAGGCCCGCCGAAAAACGTTTTGCAATTGCGCTCGCCAGCACGACCACGCGTGCGCCGTCGTCGTCCGCAGCGCGGCGGAAGGCGGCGACAACTGCGCGGATCATCTCGAGGCTCAGCGCATTGACGGGCGGGCGGCGCAGCGTGATGCGGGCGATGTTGCCAACGCATTCGTACGCGACGGGATTGTCAGAGGTCACCGAGTTCTCCATGCTTCATTGAGGCAGCACCTTCAACTGCCCCTCGATCTTGCGCAAGACTTCGCGGGCGGCCGCAAGGGCGCCATCGCCGATCAGCCGCGCCAGACATTCGGCCCGTTCCGCCAGATGCGGGATCAGCTTACGTTGCGGCGCGACCCGTGCAAGACCTCGGGCGCGCATGCTAGGCTGCGTGCGGGAGATTGCTCGCGACTTGGAGAGGACAGATGACCGACGAACAGCCCATGATGGCCGGCTCCGCCACCGTTTTCGTCGTCTCCGACATCGCCGCGAGCCTCGCCTATTACCGCGACGTGCTCGGGTTCGAGGTCACCTTCGAATATGGTGCGCCCATCTCCTATGCCTGCCTCTGCCGCGACGTGGTCGCTCTGCATCTGCTGGCAGCGGCCAGGACGAAACGATTGCCCGGGCAGGGCGGCCTCTGCATTTTCGTCCGCGACGTCGACCAGCTCTATGCCGAATTGTCCGGCCGTGGTGCCAGGCCCATCAACCAGCCGGAGAATCGCGATTACGGCATGCGCGATTTCGACATCGTTGATGCCGACGGCAATCAGCTCACCTTCGGCATGGGTATCCCGGAACCCGGGTGAGGCGATGCCGGCGCAGCCTCGCTGGCATTCCTCATCGCCGGAGGGTATGATTTGCGAGGTTTTCGAAGGTTACCTGGATGTCCCGCCTTGCAACTTCATGCGGTCTTGCAGCTATCTTCGCCGTGCTCTGGCTCGGCGGAACGTCCGTTGATGCGCAAGTTGCACCGCTGAGGTATGTCATTCCGGGCGGACCGTTTGGCTTTGGCGGCAGCGATGGCCAGGGCTCCGATCCTTACGGCAATTTTCCGGGCTTCAATGCCGGTGACGCAGGCGGGCGCACTAATTTTGCGAACGGCTTCTTCGTCGGCAGCCAGCGCGGCAACCTCAATTGGAGCGGGCTCAGTCAGACCGGACTTAGTCAGAGCGGACTTGCCGGCAATTTCAGCGCGCTCTCCTATGACAGCACGCAGTTCGGCTACACCACCAAGACAGCTGGCGGCTTGCCCGTGACGTTCTTTGCCGGCTTCGACACGCTGAAATATGGCAATGGCATCGGCAGCTCGGTGGCGCCGCTGACGTCGGGCGCGGCCCCCGGCACCAGCGCATTTGCGGGCGTCGAGTTCAAACCGACCTCCAACCTCAGCCTGTCGTTCGGCGCCGGTTTCATCCAGCAGGACTCGGGTCGCATGGACAGCGATATCAGATCGAACATGCTGCCCGGCGAGTCGCCGGCCCTGAGTGGCCTTCGGCGTTAGGATCGCATCGATCACGTTCGGATGACGGGGCCACGCAATCCTGGTTTGGGCGTCACGACAAGCCCGCCACCAGCGGCCGTTGCAGGTGCTTGGCCATCAGTTCCGCCGCTTCGGCATAACGCCCGGTTTCCAGAATGTCGAGCAGGCGCAGATGCTCGCGCACGTGACGCCGCATGCCGTCGCGGTCGGCGAAGCTGCGGTAGGCGAACAGGCGTCTGATCGAGTTCACGCGCCTGAGCGCTTCAAGGAAGAACGGATTGCCGGCGCCGCGGATGATGTCTTCGTGGAATTCGCAGCCGGAGTGAAAGATCTCGCCGATCGTCATCTTCTCGAGCTCGCCTTCGAAGACGCGCTGCTGGCGCTCGCGCAGACGTACGATCACTTCCTGCGGCAGGGCAAAACCCGGCTGCGCGATTGCTGCCGGCTCGATCACCGCACGAAACGCCTTGGCCTGTGCTTGAGATTCGGGACTTGAGACCGTCTCTGCGAAACGCCAGCCATAGCCCGGCAGGCGTGCGATCCAGCCCTCGGCAGCAATCCGGTCGAGCAGCCGCTGCAGCTCGGCCCGCGTGACGTCATAGCGACGCATCAGCTCCGCCTCGGTAACGTCGGTCGGCAGCCGGCTCGCGAGCACGTCGCCTGCGACGGACGCATAAACCTGCTCGTTGCGCCTGACTGCCGCGAGCGCCGGTTGGGCTGCGCCGCTGGTGGGATTCTTGGCCAGCACAAAGCCGCGATGCGGCTCGCCGCGCGCCAACCCCGCGGCCTCCAGAGCCTTGAGGCCGAGCCGGATCGGCGCGCGTGAAAGGTCCAGCGCGTCGGCAAGCCTTTGTTCGATCAAGCGGTCGCCGGCCTTCATGCCTTCGCGCCGGGCGAACGCCATGATGAGGCCGGCGAGGTGCTCGGCGCGCTCGGAACCGTCGGTTCGGGTGCCGCGCTGTCGGGAACTGTCGGATGCAGTCATTGCAGTGCACGCAAAGTTTAGGGCTTGACAGACTGTCCCACGGATTGTTCTTTTATGCAACAATATACAATCGACCAGGGAGAGCCCGATGGCACGCGCGCCGGATGTCCATATTTGCGAGGTCGCTCCCCGCGATGGTCTGCAGAATCTCGACATCTTCGTTCCGACCGAAGCCAAATGCGCGCTGATCGACACGATCGCTGCTGCCGGCGTCCGCGAGATCGATGCCGGCTCGTTCGTGCCGCCAAAGGTCGTGCCGCAATTCGCCGACGTCGATGCGGTGATGGCGCACGCGCTCACGCACAAATCGGCAACCATTGGTGCGCTGGTGCCGAACGTGAAGGGCGCCGAGCGCGCCATCGCCGCCGGTGTCGACGCCATCTATTTCGTCATCTCGGCGAGCGAGACCCACAACCAGGCCAATGTCCGCCGCACGGTCGATGAGCAGATCGAGGGATTTCGCGCGGTCCGCGCCGCGATCGACGCCCGGCCTGTGGGTCAGCGGCCGCAGCTGATGGGCGCGATATCCACCTCCTTCGGCTGCTCGCTGGAAGGTGAGGTGAGCGAAGCAGCCGTGTGCCGTGTGGCGCGCGCCTTTGCCGAGGCCCGTGCCGACGAGATCGGGCTTGCCGACACCGTTGGTTACGCCACCCCAAAGCTGATCGGCCAGATCGTTGCAGCCGTGCGGCGCGAGGTCGGGTCGCAAATGACGCTGCGGCTGCATCTGCACGATACGCTCGGCGCGGGCCTTGCCAATGCCGTCGCCGGTCTCGAAGCCGGCGTCCGCCGTTTCGACGCCGCTGTGTCAGGCCTCGGTGGCTGCCCCTTTGCTCCCGGTGCGCGCGGCAACATCGTCACCGAGGACCTCGTGTTCATGCTGGAACGCATGGGCCTCTCCACCGGCATCGACCTCGACCGTCTGATGCAGACGCGCGAGATCCTCGCCCGCCATATCCCGGCAAAACATTTGACGGGGCATCTGCACGAGGCGGGCATTCCCAAAGTCCTGCGGAGTGCGGCATGACCACGGTTGCACGTGAGACGACATCGGAGCTTCGCCCGCTCGCCGGGCTTCGCGTCATCGAGTTCAGCCAGATGGTGATGGGGCCGAGCTGCGGCTTGATCCTCGCCGATCTCGGCGCCGACGTGATCAAGGTCGAGCCGCCCAAGGGCGACCGCACCCGCACTTTCAAGGGCCCAGCCGCCGGTTTCTTTGCCACCTACAGCCGCAACAAGCGCAGCATAGCGTTGGATACGTCGACCGCGGAAGGCCAGAACATCGCACGCAGGCTGATCGAGAACAGCGACGTCCTGATCGAGAATTTCCGGCCGGGCCTCTTGAAGCGGATCGGCCTCGACTACGAGAGCGTCGCGGCCTTCGCACCGCGCCTGATCTATTGTTCGCTCAAGGGGTATCTGCCTGGACCCTACGAGAACCGCCTCGCACTCGACGAGGTCGTGCAGATGATGGGGGGCCTCGCCTACATGACCGGCTTGCCCGACCGTCCCATGCGCGCCGGGGCCTCGGTCAACGACGTCATGGGCGGCATGTTCGGCGTGATCGCGATCCAGGCGGCGCTCGCCGAGCGGCAGCGCACCGGCCGCGGCCGTTACATCCAGAGCGCGCTCTACGAGAACAACGTGTTCCTGATGGCGCAGGCCATGATGTGCGAGGTGGTCAGCGGCCAGCCGTCGATTCCCTATTCGATCAAGGACAGCCCGTGGCCGGTTTACGATCTCTTCGACACCAGGGACGGCTCGAAGCTGTTCGTGACGATCGTCGGCGAGGAGCAATGGGCGGCGTTCTGTCGTGCCTTCGATCGTGAAGCCTGGCTCATTGATCCGCGGTTTGCGACGAGCAACGGCCGCGTCGATCATCGCGGCTGGTTGATCCCGGAAATCGCGAAGATCTTCAAGCAATGGGACAAGGCCGATCTCGCCGCGCGCCTCGAGCAGCTTGATCTGCCCTACGCGCCGGTCAACAAGCCCGGCGATCTCTTCGATGATCCGCATCTCAACCAGTCCGGCGGTCTGACCGACATCAGGCTGCCCGACGGTAACGAGGCCAAGACGCCGCTGTTACCGATTTCCATGGACGGAAGGCGCCTGCCCAACCGCTACGATCCACCTGGGATCGGTGAGCACAGCAGCGAGATCCTGCGCGAGATCGGCCTGTCTCCGGAAGACATCGAGGCGCTGCGACAAGCAGGGACGATCAAGTTCGCGCCGTCCTGATCGATCGGCGTAATCGAACAAAAACGAGGGAGGAGGAGCACATGAGCATTACCAGGCGCCAGGCGCTGATCGCGGGCTCCGCATTGGCCGGAGCATCGCTGTTGCCGGGGCGATTGCTTGCGCAAAGCAAGCAGGTCTCGCTCGCCTTCGGACCGGTGTCGCCTGTCTACGCCATCGGCATGATTGCGGAGCTGAAGGGGTACTTCAAGGACGAGGGGCTCGATTCCAAGCTCGTCACCGGCAATGCCGGCACATTTGGCCGCCAGACGCTGGCGGCAGGGCAGGCGCTGTTTGCGCATGGCGATGCCAGCCACCCGCTGCAGCTCGGCGCGCGCGGCAAGCCCTGCAAGATCCTGCTCGCCACCGAGATGGTGTGCTCCTACGCCAACATCATGGTCCGGCAGGACCTCCACGACAGCGGCATCAATTCGGTCGAGAAGCTCGCGGAGTACAAGCGCGCCGACGGTGCCAAGCCGATCGTTGCGGCGACCGCCATCGGCTCGGGCACCTGGGTGTTCGGCACCTACGTGTTCGAAGCACGCGGGCTCGGCGACAAGGTGAACTGGGTCGCGGGCGGCGGGACCAACACGATGTTCCCCTCGCTCCAGACCAAGCAGTTCGACGCCATCATGGCGCCGCCGAGCTGGATCGTTGAGGTCGAGAAGAAAGGGTTTGGCAAAACGATTTACGACACGTCCAAGCCGGGCGTGTTCGAGAAGGATTTCGGCGGCACGCTGCCTGTGCTCGTGATCTACACGCTCCAGGACACGGTGGAGCAGGACAAGGCGTTGGTGCGGGCCTACGTCAATGCGATCTACCGCGCGATGGCGTTCGTGAAAGCGGCGCCGCTCGCGGAGGTGCAGGCGCTGGTCACGCCGAAATATTTCTCGGGCATCGATCCCGACGCGGTCAGTGCCGAACTCGGGTTCGACAAGTCGACCTGGGCCTATGACGGTGTCATCGACAAGCCCGCGTTCGAACGCGGCGCCAAGCCCTGGTATCGCAAGGGCACGGATATTCCCGAGACCAAATACGAGGATGCCGTCGACATGAGCTTCCTCCAGGCGGCCAGGGCGAAATACAAATGATCGCCGCGCCGGGCCAGGGCCTTGCGCTCGCGCGCGACGAGGGTCACACAGCGGCAGCGCGCGTCCGCATTGCCGTGCAGGGGCTTGCCAAGCGCTTCAACGCGTCCGGCCGCGAGTTCGTCGCGGTGGATGACGTCTCCTTCGAGGTCAAGCAGGGCGAATTCGTTGCGCTGCTGGGTCCGTCCGGCTGCGGCAAGAGCACCATTCTCAACATGGTCGCGGGGTTGTTGCCGCGCTCGGGTGGACGCATCCTGATCGATCAGGACACGGTCGAGACCGGCAAGGTCAACCCCAGGGTTGGTTATGTCTTCCAGCGCGATACGCTGTTTCCCTGGCGAACCGTGGAGCAGAACATCGGCTATGGGCTGGAGATCGCGGGATTGCGGAAGACCGAGCGCGCCAGCCGCGTCGCTTCGGCGGTCGAGAAGGCCGGGCTCTCGGGCTTTGGTCAGAGCTTTCCACGCATGCTGTCCGGCGGCATGCGCCAGCGCGTCGCCTTGATGCGCACGCTGATCCTGGAGCCTGAGATCCTGCTGATGGACGAACCGTTCGGCGCGCTCGACACCCACACCAAGCTGGAGATGCACAAGACGCTGCTGGAGATCTGGGAGCGCGAGCGGCAGACCGTGCTGTTCGTGACGCACGATCTCGGCGAGGCACTGACGCTGGCGAGCCGCATCATCCTGCTCTCGGCGCGGCCCGGGCGTCTCAAGGAAGACTTCGACGTCGCCATCCCGCGGCCGCGCGACCCCGTGGCCGTGCGCGAGAGCGCCGAATTCGGCCGCCTCTATTCTCACATCTGGCACTCCCTCGGCGAAGAATTCCGCCGCACCCGGGCCGATTGACCATGTCCAACAACCGCGCCGTGATCTTATTCTGGCAATTGGCCATTCTCGCAGCCGTGCTCGTCATCTGGCAGTGGGGCTTTGAATGGAGCAAGGCGTTGCTGCCGAGGGCTTACGTGCCCAAAATCCTCGATCCCTATTTTGTCGCGAAGCCGTCGCTGATCTGGCAGAGCTTTCTACGGCTCGGCTGCTTCGCTGACGCTGGCGGCTTTGCCGCCTGCATCAGGGGCAACGACAACAATCTTTGGCTCGCCACGCTCGTCACGCTGAAGAATACCTGGTGGGGCTTTCTGTTCGGCTCTGCGAGCGGCATCGCGGCTGGCCTGGTCCTCGGCCGTTCGGATTTCCTTGCCCGCGTGTTCGGACCCTACATCGTGGCGCTCAACTCGATACCGCGCATTGCGCTGGTGCCGCTGGTCATCCTGATCTTCGGCCTCGGCGATCTCTCCAAGATCGCGACCGCATGGCTCGTCGTGTTCTTCGTGGTGTTCTTCAACACGTTCGAGGGAACGCGGGCGGTCGACCGCGACCAGATCGCTGCCGCCCGTCTGCTCGGCGCCAGCGAGTTCACCGTGCTGCGTACCGTCGTGATCCCGTCCGCGCTCGCCTGGGTGTTCGCTTCGCTTTTGCCGGCGGTGTCCTTCGCGCTGATTGGTGTCATCGTCGGCGAGTTCATCGGCGCCGAGCGCGGCCTCGGCAAGCTCATCATCGAGGCGGAGGCGCGGGCCAATGCCAGCGAGATGATGGTGGCCATCTTCGTCATGATGTTCGTCGGCATCCTGCTGGCGATCGCGGTGCGCTCGCTGCAGTCCTATTTGTTGCGATGGCAGCCGCAATTCGAGCCGTCAGCATAGCGGCCCGACCTCAACGGCTGAACCGCGCCACCAACTCCACGTGCGGCGTGTGCCGGAACTGATCGACCGGCACTACGGCGTCGATCTTGTAGCCGCCGTCGATCAGCAGCCGCGCGTCGCGGGCAAAGGTCGCGACGTTGCAGGACACCGCGACCACGACCGGCACCTTGCTCGCGGCGAGCTTGAGCGCTTGCGCCTGCGCACCCTGGCGCGGCGGGTCGAACACCACGGCATCGAAATCGCGCAACTCCGGCGGCACCAGGGGACGGCGGAACAGATCGCGCGGCTCGGCCTTGATCGGCTTCAGGCCCGGCGTGCGCGCGGCTTTTGCCAGCGCTGCGACAGCGCCGGCGTCGTTGTCATAGGCGGTGACGCGCGCTTTTTCGGCGAGCCGCAAGGCGAACGGCCCGACGCCGCAGAAGAGGTCGAGAACCTCCTTGGCCTTGCCGATGCGTTCCGCGACCAGCGCTGCCAGCGTCTCTTCGCCCGCGACGGTCGCCTGCAGGAACGAGCCCGGCGGCAGCGTCACCTCTGCGCGGCCCATCTTTATTGTCGGCGCCAGGCGTTGCAGCACCAATTCGCCATGCCGCGTCAACCGCGCCAGGCGGTGCTGCTCGGCGACGCGCGAGAGCGCGGTGACGAGCGCCGTCGGCAGCGGGCCGGAGCCGCGCACGTCGACATCGAGGCCGTTGGCGGTGGCGGTGACCTGGATGTCCAGCGGCTTGGTCACCGGCATTCTGGACGTCAAAGGCTCGGCGAGCGCCCAGGCGGCATCGAGCGCGCCATGGAGCGCGGGATCGAGGATCGGGCAGCGGTGGATCGGGATGACGTCATGAGAGCTCGTCGCGGAGAAACCGACCTTGAGGATATCATGCGTGCCGAAGCGGCCGTGCAGCGTGACACGCCGGCGGCCGGCGCCATGGGCGTCGACCAGCGGCGCCACTTCGCAATCGATGCCGGCCTGCGCCAGCGTCTCCACCACGATGCCGCGCTTCCAGGCGTGATATGGCTCGGCCGCCCAATGCTGGATGGCGCAGCCGCCACAGACGCCGAAATGCGGACAGAACGGCTCGATGCGCTCTAGGCTTGCGACATCGACCGCGAGCAGCTTGCGCCGGTCGGGATGGTTGCCCACGACGTGATCGACCTCGACGGTCTCGCTGCCAAGCGTGTAGGGCACGTAGATCGCTTCGCCGGCGTCGAGGCAGACGCCGTCGCCGCGATGGCCGACATGATCGATCCTGATGCGCTCAACCACGACGCGCGCCCAGGAAGAATTCGATATTGCCGTCGCCGCCCGTGATCGGCGAGGGGAATATCTCGATGTCGGTGCAGCCGAGCGAAGCGGCAAAGGCGGCGATGTCGTCGCAGATATCCTGGTGCACGGCGGCGTCGCGGACGATGCCCTTCTTGTTGTGCTTCCTGTCGGCCTCGAATTGCGGCTTGATCAGCGCCAGCAGGCTCATCGGCGCTGCCGCCAGCGACAGCGCCACCGGCAGCACGGTCTTCAGCGAGATGAAGCTGACGTCGATGACGACGACATCGGGCCGTGCCGGCAGCCGTTTGCCGTCATAGCTGCGGATGTCGGTCTCTTCCATCGACACGATCTTGGGATGGTCGCGCAGCGAAGGATGCAGCTGGCTGGTGCCGACATCGATTGCGAACACGAGGCTCGCGCCGTTCGCCAGCAGCACCTCGGTGAAGCCGCCGGTGGAGGCGCCGACGTCGAGGCAGACATGGTCCTCGATCTCGATGGAATACCGCTCCAGAGCGCCGGCGAGCTTGACGCCGCCGCGGGAGACGTAGGGGTGCGCGGGCTCGGCCTGGATCACGGCGTCCTCGGCAATCGTCTCCGACGGTTTGGCGACCGGCTTGTCGTCGGCGGTGACGAGGCCCGCCTCGATCGCCGCGCGCGCCCGCGCCCGGCTCTCGAACAGGCCGCGCTCGACCAGCAATACATCTGCGCGCTTGCGGGCAGGGGACATCACGCTCTCTTGGGACTCTTCTTGGAACGATTGATCTGCTTATGTAGCGATCAATCGCGCGGCCGCCATCCGGACGCAAGTCTCGAACGCGGCCAGATCGTGCCAGACGTCGATCGGCATCGCGGCCGGCGTCACCAGCGGGCAGCCGTGCAGCTCCAGGGCATGGATCATCATGAGATTGTCGACGAGGCCGAAATCCTCGACCGTCAGCCCCTGCGCATCGACCAGCCGCCCGTCCTCGGAGGTGACCTCCATGAAGCGGCCGACACGGTCGGCATAGGCGGCGCCGTCGTTGGAATAGGCCAGACAGAATTTGCGGCGACCGGCCATGTAGCCGAGCTCGTAGACGGTGCCGGGATCGGCGCCGGCGCCACGGAATGGGGTGAGGTTGGCAATGATGGCGTCGGCCGCGTCCATCATCGCCTCGTTGCCGCAAAAGATCTGCCGCGCGGTATCGGGCGCGGTGAGGTCGATGGCGTTGTCGAGCGGATAGAGGCCGGTGAGCCCGTAGCGATCGCAGATCGCGACCTTCTGCCGGCCGATCTCGATTGCATCCGGCAGGAACACGTCGGGGCCTGCCAGATAGATTTTCATGGAGTCACAGCCGGACAAAGATTGGCTCGAGGTGCGAACCGCAGCGCGTGCTCTACTCCCTCTCCCGCTTGCGGGGGAGGGTTGGGGTGGGGGTGTCTCCGCGAGCGAGAACCCCCAAGAGGAGAGAACCCTCACCCAGATCGCTTGCGCGATCCGACCTCTCCCGCAAGCGAGAGAGGTAAGGGGCAGCGTCCGTTTGGCAATCAGGCCAGCTTGACCGTCTCGGCCTTCACGTCCTTGCCGAGCGCCTCGAACACCTTGGCGACAATGCCCTTGGCGTCGAGACCGGCGCGGCCGTACATCGCGGCCGGCGTGTCGTGGTCCTGGAACACGTCGGGCAGCACCATCGAGCGGAACTTGACCATTCCGGTGTCGAGCACACCCTGATCGGTCAGGTACTGCGCGACATGCGAGCCGAAGCCGCCGACCGAGCCTTCCTCGATCGTGATCAGGATCTCGTGGTCGCGCGCGAGCTTGAGCACCAGCTCGGTGTCCAGCGGCTTCATGAAGCGCGCGTCCGCGATCGTGGTCGACAGGCCGTGGGCTGCGAGCTCATCGGCCGCCTTCTCGCATTCGGCGAGGCGCGTGCCGAAGGAAAGCAGGGCGATCTTGCTGCCCTGGCGAATCACGCGGCCCTTGCCGACCTCGAGCGGAATGCCGACCTCGGGCATCTCGATGCCGCGGCCTTCGCCGCGCGGATAGCGCAGCGAGCTCGGACGGTCGTCGATCGCGACCTGGGTCGCCACCATGTGCACGAGCTCGGCTTCGTCCGCCGCCGCCATGATCACCATGTTCGGCAGGCAGCCGAGATAGGCGTTGTCGAACGAGCCGGCATGCGTCGCGCCGTCGGCGCCGACGAGGCCGGCGCGGTCGATGGCGAAGCGGACCGGCAGGTTCTGGATCGCGACGTCATGCACGATCTGGTCGTAGCCGCGCTGCAGGAAGGTCGAGTAGATCGCGCAGAACGGCTTGTAGCCTTCGCTGGCGAGACCGGCGGCGAAGGTCACCGCGTGCTGCTCGGCGATGCCGACGTCGAAGGTGCGGTCGGGGAAGGCCTTGTTGAAGATGTCGACACCGGTGCCCGACGGCATCGCCGCGGTGATGGCGACGATCTTGTCGTCCTTCTGCGCTTCCTTGACGAGGCTCTGGCCGAACACGTTCTGGTAGGCCGGCGCATTCGGCTTGGCCTTGGCCTGGGTGCCGGTCGCGACGTCGAACTTGACGACGGCGTGGTACTTGTCGGCGGACGCTTCCGCCGGGCCGTAGCCCTTGCCCTTCTGCGTCACGACGTGGACCAGGATCGGGCCGGTCTCCATGTCGCGCACGTTCTTCAGGACGGGCAGCAGATGGTCGAGATTGTGGCCGTCGATCGGGCCGACATAGTAGAAGCCGAGCTCCTCGAACAGCGTGCCGCCGTCCATCATGAAGCCGCGGGAATATTCCTCGACGCGGTTGGCGCGGTTGGCAATGATCTTGGGCAGGCGCTTGTTGATCTGCTTGGCCGCATCGCGCAGCGTGCGATAGGTCTTGCCGGAGTAGAGCCGCGACAGATAGGCGCTCATGGCACCGACCGGCGGCGCGATCGACATGTCGTTGTCGTTGAGGATGACGATCAGGCGCGAGTTCATCGCACCCGCATTGTTCATGGCCTCATAGGCCATGCCGGCCGACATCGCGCCGTCACCGATCACGGCGATAACGTTGTTCTTGCCGCCGGAGAGGTCGCGCGCCACCGCCATGCCGAGGCCGGCGGAGATTGAAGTCGAGGAATGCGCCGCGCCGAACGGATCGTAATCGCTCTCGCTGCGCTTGGTGAAGCCGGACAGGCCGCCGCCGGTGCGCAGCGTGCGGATGCGGTCGCGCCGGCCGGTGAGGATCTTGTGCGGATAGGCCTGATGGCCGACGTCCCAGATCAGCCGGTCGCGCGGCGTGTCGAAGACGTAATGAATCGCGGTGGTGAGCTCGACCACGCCGAGGCCCGCGCCGAAGTGACCGCCGGTCACCGAGACGGCATCGATGGTCTCCTGCCGCAGCTCGTCGGCGACTTGGCGAACCTGCTCGATCTTGAGCTTGCGCAGGTCGTCCGGCGTCCGGATGGTGTCGAGAAGCGGCGTTTTACTGTATGCGTTCACGGCGATTTCCAATTTGTCAGCGCCGGAAGGTCATTCCGGTGCGCGATGGGTTTGCACAATATCGGCGCAGCGCGAGTCCTCAAACCGTCGGAGCCACCTGCATGGGGCAAGGCCCCGTCTTCAAGCTTAGGTAAGCTTAAGTGCGCTCCGGTTCAGTCTCTGTGATCCCTGTCACTTAGATCGGCTTCGTCCGTCCCAGCCAATTTCATTAGCAGTTTGAAGCGCTTGTCGTCGGAATTCTCTGCCCACGCAAGGCTTGCAAAAAGCCACACTCCGCGCAGCTTTACACCAAAGCTTGGGCCAAAGCCAACCCGCAGGACCGATTAGGGGTATGCAGATGCAACCGGCGGGCCAGAGTGGTTAACCGTGGCCCGGGACAATGGGTTCCAGCCTTGCCGGGTCGCTGGCAGGCTTTTTCGCCTGAATGAGATCTTTTTTTGGTCCCGAGGGACGGATTTCCGGAAAGGGGCGGCATCGATCCGCTTGCACGGAACCGCGCTGCTTGGCGGGATAGCGCCGTGCGATCGTGAAATCGATGCGGGCGGCCACGCTCCCGTGATGACGTTTCGGGGCCTGCCCTCGGAAGACTGAGCGGGAACTCTCGGCTTTCCTACTGCACGTCCAGCGGCGCTGTGCCGGTGGCCTGGCCGCTGGCATCGGTGGTGATCTTGTCGACGCGCGCCTCGGCCTGGCGCAGCAATTCCTCGCAGCGGCGCTTCAGCGCCTCGCCGCGCTCGTAGATCGTCACGGATTCCTCGAGCGGCACCTTGCCGTCCTCGAGCCGCTTCACGATCGTTTCGAGTTCCTCGATCGCGCGCTCGAAGGTAAGCCTGGAGACGTCGACTTGGGTATTTTCGGCCATATCCGTTTCCGATTGCCCTTCGCTTTCCTTGCAGTGAAGGCGGGTTTTGCGGGCTTAATGTGGCGGGCGTCGTCAGGCGCCCATCAGGGCGCCGACATGCGCCGTAACAGATTCTTTCAGTCCTTGCAGGTCATAGCCGCCCTCGAGCACCGAAACAACGCGCCCCCCCGCGGACTTGTCGGCGAGATCCATCAGCTTGCGCGTCACCCAGGCATAATCCTCCGCGCGCAAATTCAGCGAAGCCAGCGGATCGCGATAATGCGCATCGAAGCCGGCGGAGATGATGAGCAGCTCGGGGCTGAATTTTTCGAGCTGCGGCAGGATCAAATTCTCGAACGCGGAGCGGAATTCCGGCCCGCCGTCCTCGGAGGCGAGCGGTGCGTTGACGATGGTGTCGTGGTCGCCGCGCTCGCCCGTGGCGCCGGTGCCCGGAAACAGCGGCATCTGGTGCGTCGAGCAGTACATCACGGTCGGGTCCGACCAGAAGATGTCCTGCGTGCCGTTGCCGTGATGCACGTCGAAATCGACGATGGCCGCGCGCTTGATGCCGTATTTGCGCTGGGCGTGGCGCGCGGCGATGGCGACATTGTCGAAGAAGCAGAAGCCCATCGGCTTGCCGATCTCGGCGTGATGGCCGGGCGGGCGCACCGCGACGAAGGCGTTGCGATGCTCGCCCGCCATCACCGCTTCGGTCGCCGCCACCGCGCCGCCGACGCCGCGCATCACCGCTTCCCACGTGCCCGGCGACATCGAGGTGTCGCCGTCGATATAGACCTGCCCGCTGCTCGGTGCGATGTGGCGCAGCTCGGTGACGTAGTGCTCGTTGTGGCAGAGCGTGACGAGATCGAGATCGCCCTCCGGCGCCTGGTCGCGCACCAGGAACTGGAAGCGCTCATGCGACAGCGCTTCCTCCACCGCACGCAGGCGATCCGGCCTTTCAGGGTGTCCTGGCGGCGTGACATGGTCGAGGCAGGCCTTGTGGGAAAGGAGAAGCGTGCTCATCAGGTCGGCCTCATGGATCCGGGCTTTCGACGTCGCTTGGCGCATCCGGCGCCAAAACGCAATGCAAATCCCAATCTATGCGTTTGAACGGGAATGGCAAAGGGTCGTCCGGTTCTGGCCCGTTTGATCCGGATCAATTCACGCGCAGGATGCGGCTCAGCGGCAGCGGGCCGATCGGGCCGTGTGCCCGGAAGAACGCGAACAGCGCGTCCGCGTCGTAGCCGCCATATTGCGGCGCCGTGCCTTGTTTTGCGACGGTAAAACCATCGCCGCCGACGGCGAGGTAATCGTTGAGGGTGACGCGGTAGCCGCTGGCCTGCTCGATCGGCCTGCCGTTGAGCATCATCTTGTCGGCGATCACGCGCTCGCCGAATGACTTCGACGCATCCCAGGCATAGCTGAACCCGTTCGACACCTGGAGAATCCGCGGCCGCTTCGGGTCCAGCCATTGCTGCTCGAGCACGTCCTTGAGCTGGTTGCCCGTCAGCGTCATCGTCACGAGGCGGTTGCGGAATGGCTGGCTGGCGAAAACATCGCCGAAGGAGATCGCGCCGTTCTCCTTCGGGACGATGTCGGTCCGGATGCCGCCCGGATTGGTGAGCGCGATGACAGCGCTGCCATCCTTGGCGTCCCTGGTCGCAGCAAGCTGCGCGTCCGCGATGATGTCGCCGAGCGCGCTTTCGCCGGCCTCGTTCGGCACGCGCGATAGCGTCTGCGTCACCGATCCGGCCGGCCGGTTGGCGATCGGCGCCGAGAGCCTGTCATAGGCCTCGATCAGCGCGGTCTGCTCTGCGTCCTTCGCCAGCGAGGCATTGGCGACGATGACGTTCTCGGCTTTGGCGCTGACGATGTCGCGGGTTACAGGATCGAGCTTGAGATCGATCGCGGTGACCAGCGTGCCGTATTTGTCGCCGCTGGTGACGAGCCGCCCGTCGATGTCGCAGACATAGGCGCGGTGGGTATGGCCGCTGACGACGACGTCGACGGCGCGGTCGAATTTCTTGACGATGTCGACGATCGGCCCGGTAATGGCGGGGCATTCATTGTAGTCGCCGGCGGGCTCGCCGCCCTGGTGGATCAGCACCACGATCGCCTCGACGCCGCGCGCCTTCAACTGCGGCACCAGCGCGTTCACCGTCGCGGCTTCGTCGCGGAATTCGAGCCCGGCGATGCCCGACGGTGAGACGATGCCCGCGGTCTCCTTCAGGGTCAGCCCGATGAAGGCGATCGGAATGCCGTCGAATTCCCGGATATCGTAGGGCGGCAGCACACTGTTGCCCGTCGCGGTCTCGATGGTGGACGCGGCGAGATAGCGGAATTTGGCGCCCGTGAACGGATGCGGCCCCTGGCAGCCGTCGACCGGATGGCAGCCGCCATTCTGCATCCTGAGCAGCTCGGTCTTGCCCTCGTCGAACTCGTGATTGCCGACCGAGCTGATCGCAAGACCCATCAGCGAAAGCGCCTCGACCGAAGGCTCGTCGTGGAACATCGCCGACAGGAACGGGCTCGCACCGATCAGGTCGCCGGCGGCGACGAAGATCGTGTTCTTGTGCCCCTCGCGCAGCTGCTTCACCAGCGTCGCCATGTATTCGGCGCCGCCGGCCGCAACCATCACCTTCCTGGCTCCGTCCTCGGGATCGGCGATGCGGATGCCGCCCGGCGGCGGCCGCAGATTGCCGTGAAAATCGTTGATAGCGAGCACGCGCAGCTCGACCGGCGCGGCGGTTTGGGCCGAGGCGGGGAGGGCGGTGATGAGGGCGAGGGCGGCAAGGATGGATCGGTTTCGCATGGAACAAGATTAGTCGGTCCGCGCGAAGATTTCACGAAGCATTGTCGTAACCGTGCGGGATGAGAGGGTCTGTCCCCGACTACGGCCTCGTAGGGTGGGCGAAGCGAAGCGTGCACGTATTAAGGCGTGGGCACGGCGCAAGTGCGCCTTTGCCCACCCTACGATACCGGGCTCGCGGAGAGAGAGCCCGCTACTTCTTCTTCCGGTTCGCAAACGCGTTGAACGCCGCCACCGCTTCCTCCGACTTGAGTCGCTCGCCGAACAGATGGCCTTCCTGGTCGATGCGGCGGGTGAGCTCTTCGGCCGGTGCGCGCAGCAATTTGCGGGAGGTTGCGACCGCCTCGGCCGGCAGCCGGCAGATGTCGCGCGCCACCTTGCGCGCCTCGACCTCGGTATGTCCCGGCGACACCACGGTGTTGACGAAGCCTGCCGCATGCGCCTCCGCGGCGGAGAAAGTTCGCCCCATCACCAGCATCGCGAAGGCGCGCTGATATCCCATCGTGTTCGGCATCAAGAGGCTCGCGGCACCGACCGGCACCAGCCCGAGATGGATGTAGGGCGCGGAGAAGGTCGCAGCGTTCGAGGCCAGCACGTAGTCGCAGTGAAACAGCATCACGGTGCCCATGCCGATCGAGGCGCCGTCGACGGCGGCGATGATCGGCTTGACGTTGAGGGCGAGCGAATAGAGAAACTTGGCGCCTTCCGACAGCGTCTCGGGGCGCGCGGTGTCGGCGTGCATGAAATCGTCGATATCATCGCCTGCGGTGAACACGCCGGAGCCGCCGGTGATGATCATGCAGCGGATATCGGGGTTGTTCTGCGCGGTGTCGATCGCGCGGCTCATCTCCCGATACATGTCCTGGGTGATGGCGTTCTTCTTGCCCGGGCGGCGCAGGGTGATGACACGCGTTCCGCGCTCTTCGGTGACGACGATATTGCCATTCGGCATGAGAGCCCCCTGCGCTCGCCGCGATGCTCGCCGCTTCGCGAGTCTCGCCGAGCATCAGCCTACATGATCCCGCAGGCGTGCCAATGCGCTGAGTCAACCTTTTCGGCGCCAACGCGCCGCAACAATTGGCTACAATGTTTCATTTGAAAAACCGGTGGTTGTGGTGCACGATCCCGCGCGGTTCCATGTGACCCGATTGCCCGATTGATGATTGCCGCAACCCGCGTCGACGAATCCTCGCTGCACTACCGCGGCTGGCGCGTCGTGCTGGCCTGCTTCCTGATGGCCTTTTTCATGTTCGGCTTTGGCCTGTATGGGCAGGGCGTCTATCTCGCCGAGCTGCAGCGCGCCCATGGCTGGCCGGGCACGCTGGTCTCCGCGGCCAGCACGTTCTCGTTTCTCCTGACCTCCGTCCTCGTCATCTTCACCGACGATCTGCTCGCGCGCATCGGCTTGCGGTCGCTGATCCTGTGCGGCCTGGCGGCGCTCGGCGCCTCGACGGTGCTGCTGGCGCTGATGCAGACGCCCTGGCAGCTCTATCTCGCCTATGCGCTGATGTCGGTCGGCTGGACCGGCATGGGCACCGTGGTGATCGCGACCGTGCTGAACTCCTGGTTCGAGCGCCGGCGCGGGCTCGCGCTCAGCCTCGCGTTCAACGGCGCGACCTGCGGCGGCATCATCCTCGTTCCACTGCTGCTGTCGTTGACCGGCAGCATCGGATTTCGCTCCGCCATGCTGGCGGCCACCCTCGCGATGATGGTGCTGGTGCTGCCGGTGGTCGTGATCTTCATGGGCTGGCCCGCCGGGATGTCGCTGGCATCGGACGGGCGCTCCTCCGGCGGCAGCGCGGCCGCACCAAGCCAATCCCGCAAGGCGCTGCTCGCCAACGCGGCGTTCTGGACCATGGTGCTGCCGATCGCGATCGCGCTGCTGGCGCAGATGGGATTCATCATCCACCAGGTGACGTTTCTCGAGCCGCTGATCGGTCGTTCCGCGGCGGGGCTCGCGGTGACCATCATGGCGGCGATGGCGCTGGTCGGCCGCCTGTCGCTCGGCCTGTTCGTCGACCGGCTCGATCCGAGGCTCGCCTGTGCGGCGTCGATGACGAGCCAGGCGGCGGCGCTGTTCGTTCTCGTGCAGAGCACGAGCCCGACCGTGCTGCTGGTGTGCTGCGCCGTCTACGGCTTCTCGATCGGCAACATGATCACGTTTCCGCCCCTGATCATCCAGCGTGAGATCGGCGCCGCCGCCTTCGCCGCCGCAATGGGATTGGGCACCTCGATCAGCGGCGTCGTCAGCGCCTTCGGTCCCGGCATCGTCGGCCTCGTGCGGAGTTTGACGGGCAACTACACGATGGCGTTTGCGATGTGCGTCGTGCTGGATCTCGTGGCGGCGGGCATCGTGTTGTGGCGGCCGGGGAGAAGCACGAAGGCCGTGGCCTCGTAGCCCGGATGGAGGGCAGCGTAATCCGCGATTCGTGCCACGAGCGACGTCGGCCCCGGATTGCGCTGCGCTCCACCCGGGCTACAAGGCCTCCTTACCCCAGCAACACCGCATCCGCCGCCGCGACGGACTCCGCGCTCTCGGTCACGGTGCGCTCGAGCGCGCCGGCCTGCACACTGATGTTCTCGGCGAAGAAGCGTGCGAGCGAGACGTAGCGTGCGGCGTCCGTGTTGCCCTCGGCCTTGGCGGCAAGCGCCTCGGAGGCGAGCAGGCAGCCGCCGAGCGTTGAGCCGAACTGCTGCAGATACGGTGTCGCGCCGGCAAGCGCCTCGTTCGGCGCGGACGTCACGCGCTCCAGCAACCACTTGCTGGTGCGCGTCAAGGCCTCCAGCGCTTCACGCAGCTTGACACCCGTGGTGCCAAAAGCCGGATCGTTCGACGCTTCGACTTTCTTGACCGTCGCTGCGAGCTCGTCGAGCAGCGCCCAGACGGCAGCGCCGCCATTGGCCGCGAGCTTGCGCGTGACGAGGTCGATCGCCTGGATGCCGTTGGTGCCTTCGTAGATCGCGGTGATGCGGGCATCGCGATAATGCTGGGCCGCACCGGTCTCCTCGATGAAGCCCATGCCGCCATGCACCTGCACGCCGAGATAGGCGACCTCATTGCCGATGTCGGTGGAATAGCCCTTGGCCATTGGCGTCAGCAGCGCCGCGCGCGCGGCGGCATCCGCACGCACCTTGGGATCCCTGGCGCGCGTCGAGACGTCGATCGCGACCGCGGTCGCATAGCAGATGGTGCGCGCGGCGGCGGTCTGCGCCCGCATCCGCATCAGCATGCGCTTGACGTCGGGATGCACGAAGATCGCGTCCGAGCCGTCGCTCTTGCTGCCGACGGCGCGGCCCTGCTTGCGCTCCTGCGCATACGACAAAGCCTGCTGATAGGCGCGATCGGCGACGCCGACGCCCTCCAGGCCGACGCCGAGGCGGGCCTGGTTCATCATCGTGAACATGCAGCGCATGCCCTGGTTCTCTTCGCCGATCAGGAAGCCGATGGCGCCGCCATGATCGCCCATCGTCATGGTGCAGGTGGGGGAGGCATGCATGCCGAGCTTGTGCTCGACGCCGCTCGCATAGATGTCGTTGCGCTGCCCCAGCGAGCCGTCTGCATTGACCATGAACTTGGGCACGAGGAACAGCGAGATGCCCTTGGTGCCGGCGGGCGCATCGGGCAGACGCGCCAGCACGAAATGCACGATGTTGTCGGTCATGTCGTGCTCGCCATAGGTGATGAAGATCTTCGTCCCCTTGATGCGATAGGTGCCGTCGGCCTGCTTTTCGGCGCGGGTGCGCAGCGCGCCGACGTCGGAGCCGGCCTGCGGCTCGGTGAGCTGCATCGTGCCGGTCCATTCGCCGGAGACGAGCTTCTCGAGATAGATCTTCTTCAGCTCACTGCTGCCATGCGCGTCCAGCGCCTCCATCGCCGACGCCGTCAGCAGCGGGCAGAGGCCGAAGGCGAGGTTCGAGGCGCTCCAGATCTCGGTGCAGGCCGCATTGATCGCGATCGGCAGGCCCTGGCCGCCGAAATCTTCGGGGCCGGACACCGCGTTCCAGCCGCCCTCGGTCCAGCGCTTGTAGGCGTCCGGCCAGCCCGGCGCGGTCGTCACCTTGCCGTCGCTGAGCTTGATGCCGTGCTCGTCGCCAACCTTGTTGAGCGGGGCCAGGACGTCGGTTGCGAACTTGCCGGCTTCCTCCAGCACGGCCGCGGCGATGTCGGCGTCGAAATCGCCGTAATGACCGGCCTCCACGGCAGCCTTGAGGCCGGCACCGTGATTGAGCGACAGCAGCATGTCAGAAATCGGCGCGCGGTAGGTCATGGCTCACTCCCGTGGACAGGTCTTGGCGCCCTATTCCCATGAAATGGGGGAGGTCTCAATGGGGCGGGAGGGGCCGGACGGTGGCGGTCAGAACGGGGCCGTCGCGGGCCCATAAAGAGAGTGTAGCGGGGCCGATCCCGGGGCTGTGGTATTTTGCCCCTCCAGGCGGTTGAAATGCTGCGCCGCTCCCTATAGACCGGCTGCGACCAAGGGAATCTGCGGTAGCCAGTTCTTCCGCCGGCCCCAGGTCGCCTGTTGGGGCGTAGCCAAGCGGTAAGGCAGCGGATTTTGATTCCGCCATTCGGAGGTTCGATCCCTCCCGCCCCAGCCAGATAGCCTGCCCCGCCTGAAATCACTCACAAAACCGGCCTGGCTGGGGAGCTGCTGCACAGCTCTGCGACACACTGCTGCTGCACAGGGTGGTGTTCGCGATGGCTGTCCACATCTTTCGCCGGAGCGCCGTGTATTACTGGCGGCGCCGACCGCCGCGTGTGCTTGCCAATTTCCTGGATCGCCCGCACCTTTTTCTGAGCCTCCGAACGACCAGCCACGTGGTGGCACGTCGGCTGGCTGTTCAGCTTGACCTGATCCTGGAAGATGCTGCGATGTTGGCCGATACCGAAGACCTGCACTTGAGACAATGCTCCGTGGCGTCGTCGACAAGCATCTGACGAAGCTCGAGCGCGTCGCGCATGCCGCCAAGACTTCGCCCGGGTTTGATTTCGAGCAGGCACGGTTGGGCGATAAGCGCGCCTTTTGGGCCTATGCCTTACTGGATGCACAGGGCTTTACTGCCGTCGTGCGAGCGGAGGATCGTATTCGGATGAGCGCCGACGGGCTCTCGGACGCAGATATCGACGCCGTGCAAAATCATCTCGCTATGCTCCGGATCAACGATATGGTCCCGACGAATGGGCACGTCCTCCGGCGAATGGTCGATGCGGTAGGCGCGACCCCGACGGCCATGAACATCAATGTCGCGCAGGGAACGTACTTCCGGGGAATGACGCTCGCGCTGGCTGAGATCGACCGACGCTACGGCGGCAGCCGTGTCGAGGACGAGGGCTTCGTGGATCGCATGCTCCTTCCGAAGAGCGATCCACCGCAGCAGGTCTTGGCGTCCGAGCCCGGCAGCCAAGCCCGCCACAGCGATCCACCGAAGGCTGACAGCCGTCCCGCCGCGCAGTCCGTCGCGATGGCGGCTTTCTCGAAGTTCGCGGACGATGTCATCCTGCATAACGCCCGAGACGGTCATTGGGACGACAAGACCCAGCGGCAGGCGAGAAGCATTTCGAACCTGTTCATCAAGTTCATGCTGCAGGACCAACACGTTCAGGGCTTAGACGCCCTGCGCCAACAGCATGTCGGCAAGTTCGTCGATTTTCTTCGGTCGGGTATCTACAAGAATTACGGAAAGTCCGCCAAGGATGAAGGCCGGAGCATCGCCGAGCTGCGCGCTGTTGCTATGGCACATCATTCAAGCGAGCGCGGGATCGCCGGCGATACGCTCAATCGTCATCTTACGTTCCTTGCTCAAATCTTCCGGCACGCAGTTGCGCGCGGGGTTTGCACCCTCGCAGAGATCGACCTCGTGGCACTTCGCTCGAAGGGCAAGAAGAAGCGCGCGCGGGACGAGAGGGCCAAGTTGCCCTTCGAGCGGGCTGCTGCCATTTTTCGGACGCCTCCGTTCAACAATTTGTGCAGCTTGGGATCGGTCGGACGAACCGGGACCGGATAGCCTTAACCAGATCTTTCATGGCGCTCTCTATTTCGTGCCGATCCTCATCTACTACACCGGCTGCCGTCGGGAGGAATTGTGCGGGCTGATGGTGGACGACGTCGTCCTCGACAATGGCAATATTCCCTATCTCCATATTGCCAAGAACCAACGGAGGCGGATCAAGAACCCTCAGTCGCAGCGGAACAATTACATATGCACTAACTTGATGTGTGGCCGCCGCCTTTCTGGACCTTCCATCCATCGTCAAATAACCTCGCACGAAAATGGCGGCGCGCGGGGAGCGCGGACCGGTCTCCGAAACCAGCGTCGCTGGCAACGTATGGATCGACGGGGAACGCAATGCTTGGGCAAGAGAAACTTACGCCAGAACATCTTTTCAGCGTGTGCGCGTCCGATGGTGAGTTCCGATTAGCCGCGCGTCATTGGACGGGCGGCTTGCGCCTTGAGGGCTCCAGTGGAGTGATGGGGCTCGTGCTTGTCGCGGGTGCGTTGCGCTCCGGCACGCCGGAGGCCAGTGCGCCCGGCGTCATCACCCTTGAAGCGCCAGACGACGTCTGGGCCGAGCTGCTCGCGGCGCAACCGAAGCGGTTCTACAATGACATCGCCCCGCTGATCGGGATGGGCCTTATCATCCGCCACGGCGATCCGGTGAGCTTTGCCCAGTACTATCCCGCGGTGATGCGTGCCATCGAGCTCTTGCGCCCGCAGCCGCTCGACGGTGTCGCCCGTGAGCCCAGGCGCAAGGCGGGGCAATTTGGTGCTCCGGTGGGGCGCTACGTTCATCTCGATCTGCTAGGCCAGGACTACCGCATTTACTTCGAGGAGGCGGGGACGGGGATTCCACTGCTGTTGCAGCACACGGCCGGGTGCCATGGCTCGCAATGGCGCCACCTCTTCGAACGTCGGGAGATCACCGATCATTTTCGGTTGATCGCCTACGATCTTCCGTTCCATGGCAAGTCGCTGCCCCCTGTGGGCCCCAAGTGGTGGTCGGAGGAGTATCTTCTGACCAAGGAGTTCCTGCGGGCTTTGCCAGTGAGCCTAGTCAAGGCACTCGATTGCGAGCGTCCGGTCTTCATGGGCTGCTCTGTGGGCGGACTGCTTGCGCTTGATCTCGCCCGCCATCATTCCGATGTCTTCGCGGCGGTGATCTCGCTCGAAGGCGGGCTGAAGATCGATACACCATGGAGCGAGCTCGAAGAGCTTTGGCATCCCCAGGTGAGCAACGAGTACAAGGCGCGGCTGATGAACGGGCTGATGAGCCCTACATCGCCCGAGGCGTTCCGGAAGGAGACAAGCGCGGTCTATGCCTCTGGATGGCCGCCAAGCTTTCGCGGCGACCTCTACTATTACGTCGTCGACTATGACCTCCGCGAGGAGGCTCACAAAATCGATACCGGCTGCACGCCCGTGCACATTCTTACTGGCGAATACGATTGCAGCGCCACCCTGGAGCACGGTGAGGCGGCACATCGTGCGATACCGGGCTCCACCTGGAGCGCCATGCCGGGCATCGGTCACTTTCCGATGTCGGAGAATCCGGACGTATTCCTGGAATACCTGCTACCTGTGCTCGATTCCGTGCGCGCCGCTTGGAGCGCCAATCGACCTCGGTCGTTCGAGCGCAAATGACTCGTAAGCCGCAGCAATCTCATATGTAATAAAGGCGCTTCGCCGGCGAGAACTCATTGTCGCTTTCTCGATTTCGTCGCACGTTACTGCAGGATTGCGGCTCGGCGCATTGCAGTCCTGTCGTTCTCTCGATGACCGGCCAATCGAGCTGAACGCTTAGCGGGTGCGCCCGCGCGGCGCACAAAGTACCGGAGGAGCGCGACGAGTTGGCAAACGAAGATCGATCCTATTTCACCCAAGAGCGACTGATGATGCAGGAGCTGGCGCGCACCTTCGCGCGTGAGGAGGTGACCCCGCTCGCGAACAAGCTCGACCCGGAGAAGGGCGACATTCCACGCGAGCTGATCGATAAGATGGGGGATCTCGGCTTCTTCGGGATATTGATCCCGGAAGAGTATGGCGGGTTGGGACTTGGCGCCTTCGAATACTGCATGGTCGCCGAAGAATTGGCGCGGGGCTGGATGAGCGTCGCTAGCATCATCGCGCGCGGCAACGGCTTCTATCGCACGATCGGGGGAGACAGCGAGGCGCGCCGCAGGAAGATCGAAGCCATGGCGCGCGGGCACTATTTGGGTGCCGCGGCGCTTTCGGAGCCCCAGACAGGGTCGGATTTGTCGAATGTGGCGTGCCTCGCGCGCCGCGACGGAGATGAATGGGTGATCACTGGGAACAAGTATTGGTGCACCTTCGCTGACGGAGCCGACTTCATCAGCGTGCTGTGCCGTATCCACAATCCATCGTCGACGGAGTCCCGTTCGGGCACAGTGTCGGTCGTCGTTGAAAAGCCGCGCGGTGAGCTGCCGAAAGGAGTGACGGGATCTCCCATCCCCAAAATCGGCTACTTCGGCTGGAAGACGTGGGAGCTGCATTTCGACGAGGTTCGTGCGCCTGCCCAGCCGACGGAAGCCGCAGATGCCGGCCGCGCCTTCCAGGCCGCAGCTCACGGCCTCGAACTCGCCCGAGCGCACACGGCAGCGCGATCGATCGGGCTGGCGCAAGCGGCGCTCGATCATGCGATAGGGTATGCCAAGGAGCGCGAGCAGTTCGGCCGGCCAATTTCCGACTTCCAGGCGATCCGCTTCAAGCTCGCGACCATGGCGACGGAAATCGAGGCCGCCCGACAGCTCATGTACTTCACCTGCACCGAGATCGACGCCGGCCGTCCCGCGCGAAAGGAAACTTCGATGGTGAAGTACTTCGCCGCGGAGATGGCGGAGCGGGTCACCAGCGAAGCGCTCCAAGTCCTCGGAGGAGCCGGCTACACCACTCTTCACCCCGTTGAGCGTTACTGGCGCGACGCCCGACTGACGAAAATCTTCGAAGGAACGTCTGAGATCCAGCAGCGGATCATCTCCGACGTGATGCTGGGCAAACCGACGCGTCCTTAAGCAGCCGACGCGCCCGAGCCGACACGCGCAGTCGTGTCAGGCACGGGCGCTCGGCTCTCGACGCGGGGCAACGTGGGTGCCGTACGTCTCATGATGAAGGATTGGCAAAATGCCTCCGACTGACCGACGCTCGAGTGCAGAACCAAATGCGGATTCAGCGCCGATGCCTCGCTATCAAGTCGTCGCAACTCAACGCGACAGCCATATGGTAGTGGACTTCGCCACGCCCGATCCTGACTATGGAGTGTGCGGTGGTCACCGACTGGTCTGCGAGACACGCATTCAAGTGCTGGCCGAGAACATCGCCGCAGCCGCGAACAGTATTGCCGTCGATCAGGTCGGATCGAAACTGCTCTTTGTAGATTAGCTCGGCCTGCGAGGCGAGGTTCTTACATGGAAAAACTATCGAGCCATTGAAGAGCCCCTGACGGCAGACGTTGAGGGCGGTGCGCCACCCTCAGAACATGTGCTCGCCGCCATTCAAATGGATGGCTTGACCATTCACGAAGCTGCCTGTGGTGCACAGATAGAGACAGGCATAGGCGAGGTCGTCGACATGTCCCCAGCGGCGGACTGGGATCGCCTTTGCGACGTCCTCATAGGTCGCCTTCGGGTACTGGCTCCAGTCGCGCTCCGTGTCGATGGCGCCCGGCACCACTGTATTGGCGGTAATGCCGAAAGGCCCAAGCTCGCGAGCCAGGGCTTTGGAAAAGCCGTGCATCCCGGCTTTGGCGGCGATGTTATAGGCGCGATTCACCAAGTGTCCGGTGAAGCCGTCGTACCGGGAGACGTGGATCACCCGGCCCCAGCCGCGCGCTCTCATCGATGGCACCACTTCGTGGGCGAGGTAAAAGCACGATGACAGGTTAGTGCGGATCGCCCAGTCCCAATCTTCAACCGTGATGGTTTCGAAGGGCTTGTGCAATCGCCGGCCGACGTTCGAGATTGCGATATCCACCGGTCCAAGCGTGGCCGCTGCCTCCCCGATGAGACGCGCGACCTCCTTCGGATCCGAAACATCCGCCATGATCCCAATCGCGGTTCCCCCAGCATCTCGAATTTCGGCGACCGTGCGGTCGACGTTCTCCTTGGAGCTGTGGCCGTTCACCACCACTGCTGCACCTGCCTCGGCCAGGCGCCGCGCGATCGCGGCGCCGATATTTTGCCCGGATCCGGTGACGACGGCGACCCGACCTTTGAGGCTTATCTCATGAATGCTTGGCATCGGCGTTCCTGCTTTCCTCGATTTGACCGCATCTGAAAAGGGGCACGGGGAGAGGCGACTATATACAGGTATTCGTCATCGGCATCGGCGAGCGAGCAATCATTCCGTCTGTAATATCGATCGTGTTGGCACGACACGCGATTGCCTTCTGCCCTGCCGCTCTGGCTTCCTGTCGCCTTGTTTTCGAAAGGGGACCGCCAATGGATAACACCCGACCTCGGCGCAGCGCGCTCTACATGCCGGCGAGCAACAGCCGAGCCATAGAGAAGGCGAGGAGTCTCTCCTGTGATGTGGTGATCCTCGACCTCGAGGACGCGGTAGCCCCGGACATGAAGGTCGCCGCGCGCGACCAAGCTGTCGCCGCGGTGAAGGCGGGCGGCTTTGGTCGCCGCGAACTGGTCGTGCGGATCAACGGCCTCGACACGCCATGGGGTCGCGACGATCTGGCCGCCGTCGCTGCCATTGGCGCAGACGCGGTGCTGGCGCCCAAAGTGTCGGCAGCCGGCGATGTCATCGCGTACGACGGACCGTTGTCCGGCAGAACGCGGCTGTGGATCATGGTCGAGACGTGTCAGGCGCTATTCCACCTGGGAGAGATTGCCGAGACAGCGGCTCGGACGCGTCTGGCAGCCTTCGTGTCGGGTACCAATGATCTCGCCAAAGAGATGCGCTGCCGCCCTGACGTAGTGCGCCTGCCACTGCTCGCACCCCTCAGTCTCACCGTGGCAGCGGCCCGCGCCCACGGTCTTGCTGTTCTTGACGGGGTTTTCAACGCGATCGAGGACGAGGCGGGCTGCCGTAGCCAGTGCAGGCAAGCAGTTGAGCTCGGCTTCGACGGCAAGACCCTGATTCACCCATCGCAGGTGGCGATCGCGAACTCCGTCTTCGCGCCCAGCAAAGAGGAGGTGGCTTGGGCCCACATTGTCGTCGCCGCCTTCGCCGCTCCCGATGCGGGGGAGAAAGGTGTGTTGCGTGTGGACGGACGGATGGTCGAGCGCCTGCACCTGGACCAGGCACGACAAGTCATCGCGGTCGCTGATGCGATAGCCGAGGCCGGGGCAGGCGCTGCGTAGACAGTCATTCCGTATGTAATGCTTTGCGCCCAAAGCCTGTCTCGAGATTGCCGGCGCATCCCCGAAGGCGCAGAAGAAAGCATCTGGGAAGTTTGGCCGAGAGGAGAGTTCGATGGCAAATGATCCGAGAGAGCGCGCCGTGCTCTGGCCAAAGGGAAGACTTTTCGAAGATTTCTACGTCGGGCAGAGCTTCGATCATCACTGGGGACGCACAATCTTCGAGGCGGATACCGTGTTGTTCTCGACTCTGACTCTCTCCTTCAATCCACTCTACTTCAACCGCGCCTACGCCAAGGCACACGGGCATCCCGACATCGTTGTGAACCCACAGCTGGTGTTTAACGTGGTGCTCGGTCTTAGCGTCGAAGACTGTAGCGAGATCGGCGGGCCATTCCTCGGCGTTTTCGATCTGAGCTACGACCGCCCCGTCTATCCCGGGACCACGATCATCGCCCGCAGCGCGACCACGGAAACCCGCCGCTCAGAGAGCAATCCCGCCAACGGAATCGTGACATGGCGCACCGAAGGCTTCGATGAAGACGGCAATCGGGTCGTCGGGTTTCGACGATCCAATCTCGTGCGCCTGCGCAATCCGAAAGTGGAGGCCGCCTAATGGGTGAACTCGCCAAATTGACTGGCAGCAAGAACTACTTCGAGGATTTCGAGGTGGGGGCGGTGATCCGGCACGCCCGCGGCAAGACCATCACGCCGCTCGAGAACGTGCTGATCACTAATCTGGTGATGAACACCGCCGCCGGGCACTTCAATCAGCACCTGATGGAGGGTACACCATTCGGCGGTGTGATCTCTTACGGCGGCGTGAACTTCTCTCTGGTGTTGGGTTTGGCGTCCCAAGACTGCTGCGAGAATGCTCTCGCCGAGATTGGACTCGACAATATTCGCCTGTCCAAGACAGTCACGCACGGCGACACCCTGTACGCCTACAGCGAGGTTCTCGATACGAAGGAGTCCGAGCGGGCAGATGCGGGCATCGTCGTCTTCCGTCACTACGGCTACAATCAGCGCGACGAGCAAGTCGTTCAAGTCGATCGGAAAGTCCTTCTCAAGCGCAAGAGCCACTGGGGGGAACGGTGAGCGAGATGGACACCTTCGGAGCGCTCTCGGATCTTCGGATCATCGATCTGACGCAGATGCTGGCAGGCCCTTTCGGTTCCATGCTCCTGGCGGATCATGGTGCGGAGGTCATCAAGATCGAGCCGCTCGAAGGGGACATGACCCGTCGCGGCGGATCGTTCCGCTCCGACGACCATCAGCGATTGCTCAACGGATACTTTCAGAGCGTCAATCGCAACAAGCAAAGCGTCTGCCTCGACCTGAAGAGCACTGAAGGAAAGGCTGCGTTCCTGGCACTGGTCCGCAGTGCGGATGCAGTGGTGGAAAACTTCCGTGCCGGCGTCATGGAGCGGCTCGGGCTCGGCTATGAGGTACTGAAGCGGGAGAATCCGCGCCTCGTCTACGGCGCGCTACGTGGCTTCGGTGACGAGAGGACTGGCGCCTCTCCCTATCTGACCTGGCCTGCCTTCGACGTTGTCGCCCAGGCAATGGGCGGCATCATGGCGATCACCGGCCCCGATGCAAAAACCCCAACCAAAGTGGGACCTGGCGTCGGTGACATCGTGCCCGGCATCATGCTCGCGTTCGGCGTTTTGGCCGCTGTACACAATGCGCGCCGCACGGGCGTAGGCCAGTTCGTCGATGTATCGATGGTGGATGCCGTGTTGTCGGTGTGCGAGCGGCCGGTTTGGCAGCACTCTGTCGATGGTTCGATCCCGGGGCCCGAGGGCAACCACCATCCATTTATTTCTCCGTTCGGCATGTTCCCGGCAGCTGACGGCTTCGTCACCATTGCGGCACACCAGCAGCAGTTCTTCACAGTACTATGCGGAGCGATCGGGGCCGAAGCCTTGCTGCAGGACCCGCGTTTCTGCGACGACCAGGCCCGCGGCGCCAATCGCAACGACCTCAATCGTGAACTCGGCGAATTCACGCAGCGCTTCACCAAGGCCGAACTGGTGGCTCGCCTTGGCGGCCGGATTCCCTTCGGGCCCGTCATGAACATCGCAGAGATCGACGCCGATCCGCATTTCGCGAAGCGGGAGATGATCGTTGAAGTCGAACAGCCTGGCTCCGGCTCCATTCGAATCGCCGGCGTGCCCATCAAGATGACGGAGACGCCAGGTGCCGTTCGTCGCCGTGCACCGTTTCTCGGCGAACAAACCCGCACCCAGCTGGGTCGAGCCGGCCTGTCCGAGGATGCCGTTCAGGCCCTCATCACCGCGCGCACGGCCGTTGCTCACAAGTCCTGAAGAGGTCCCCCAATGTCGAACCGTCCACGCCGTGCCCGCCGCTCGCAATTGTCCGTACCGGGCAGCAGCGAAAAAATGCTCCAAAAAGCGACCCAGTCCGCCGCCGATCATGTCTTTTGCGACCTGGAAGACGCCGTCGCACCCAGCGCAAAGGTCGAAGCTCGCCAGAAGATTGCTTGGGCGCTCAACAATGTCGACTGGGGTCGCAAGGTTCGCTGCGTCCGTATCAACGACGTCACGACCGAGTGGTGCCATGACGATATCATCACGATCGTCGAGCAGGCGGGCGCCAATCTCGACACGATCATGCTGACAAAGCCCTACACGGCCGCGGACGTGCTGTTCCTAGATCGCATGCTGAGCCAACTCGAGAAGAAGCTGAAGCTCGAGCGCCGGATCGGCATCGAGGTACTCATCGAGGAAGTCCAGGCGCTGCAGAACGTCGAAGAGATCGCGCGGTGCACGGACCGAATGGAGTGTCTCATCTTCGGAATGGGAGATTATTCTGCCTCGCAGGGCATCGATACCCGCGACATCGGCGGCACGGGAGGCACCTATCCCGGCGACATCTTCCACTACGCGCGCTTCCGCGTCGCCATGGCGGCGCGTGCGGTCGGCATAGACGCCGTCGACGGCCCCTTTGGCAACTTCAAGGACGACGCGGGCTACCGCACCGAAGCAGGGCGCGCGCGCTCACTCGGCATGGTTGGCAAGTGGGCCATCCACCCGTCCCAGATCGCGCCGGCTCTTGAGGTGTTCTCCCCCAGCGCAAATGAGATCGCCCGGGCGCGCCGCCTGGAGGCAGCCTACCGTGAGGGCGAAGCCCAAGGTCTCGGCGCCGTTCAGGTCGACGGGGTGATGATCGACGTCGTCATTCTGCGTATGGTGAGGAATACGCTCGAGAAGGCGGAACTCTTCGGGCTTTAGGCCGACCTGATCGTTCAGGCGACCGACGCCATTCGAGCGCGGTCCGCTAGACTATGCGCCGCGCGCCGATATGGTGATCGCGGCGCCGGGGACACGGCTGGTGATGGCCGCGCGAATCCGCTCACGAATTGGCTTAGGGCGGCCAGCACAGCGTCTTTGTCGGTGCGGATCCTGGCCGTGGGCCCACCGACCCCGACTGCAAGTGGGGTGCCGCCCATCGGAGAGACGATAGTCATCGCCACGGCGCTCAGCGTCGGAATTGAATCGCCATTCGTCTCCGCATAACCCGCGGCACGCGCCGTGTGCATCATCGCGATGAAGTCGGCTTCACCGACGCGGAAACGATCCTCAGTTGCCTCGGCGTTGCAGCGGCGTACCCACGATCGAATCTCCGCGTCGGACAATAGGCTGAGAAGCGCGCGACCCGCCGCTGAACAAGTGAGCGAACGATACATGCCAGACGAGATATCGAGCCTGTCGGGCTCATCGGAGGTCTGCGCCAGCACGTATTGAGCTGCGGCGCCATTCTGAATGGCGATGAAGGCGGTGAACCCAAGCCTGCGCTGGAGTTCGTTCAGCCGCGCGCCGATCGCGCCAGCATCGCCGAAGCGGCGATCGATCCAGCTTCCGAGCAGGGCGACGCGGATGCTCGGTGCGAAGGTTCGATGGTGTGCATCGTATTCCAGGTAGCCGAGCTTCAAGAGATTCCGAAGCAGCATGCTGACGCTGGGCTGCGGAATGCCCAGGCCCTTGGCAATGCGGCCCACCGTGAAGGGTTGCTGCTCGCGTGAAAATAGCTCGAAGAGCGCCAGCGTCCGTTCGGCGGACTTGATCTTCCGTGGCGTTGATGCCGCCATGACCTACCTCCCATCGCTTCTTGTATTTTGTCTGCAGACTATCACCCGGCGTCGGCCGAAGTCATTACATATGTAATGGATCGATCGTCTTCATTTCACCGCCAAACACGGTGGCCGCGCGCTCGAGGCCGAATAGCGCCGGTGGAGCACGGCCTAGATGTTGGTCGGTGAGCCATGATCACAACTGTAATCACTGTCCCAGCCCCCTTCCGAACAATGGCCGAAGGAGGAGACAATATCGGTAGAAAAAAAGCGGGTGGAGACGGATGGAATATCAGTGGGATCATTTCGTCGACGGCAAGGTCCTGCCGCCTGCATCGGGGCAGTATCTTCAGTCGTTCGACCCACGGACGGGTGTGAAGGCGGCCGCGGTAGCGGCGGGGGGAGGCGCCGATGTCGACGCTGCCGTGCGCGCGGCTGCAGGAGCAGCCGCAAGCTGGCGCGCCCGCCGGCCGATCGAACGTGGCCGAATCCTGTTGGCGCTTGCCCAGAAGATCCGAGAGCAGTCCGCGCATCTCTCCGAGATCGAACGCTCAGATACTGGCAAGCCGGCGTGGCAAGCGCCCGCCGAGATCGAGATTGCAGCGCAGTACTTCGAGTTCTACGGCGGACTTGTGAACATCTTCCAAGGCGAGAAGATCGACCTTGGAGCAGGCTATCATTGCTACACGTCTCGCGAACCCTTTGGGGTCGTGGGGGTGATCACCCCCTGGAATGCGCCCCTCAATCAGGCGGCGCGGGCCGTTGCACCGGCGCTTGCCGCAGGAAATGCTGTCGTGCTCAAGCCGTCGGAGTTCACCTCCGGCACGAGCGCGGAACTCGGGCGCCTGGCCGTGGAGTGCGGATTGCCACCGGGCGTGCTGAATGTTGTGCTGGGCGCTGGGCCGGAATGCGGGGCGGCGATCGTCTCGCATCCGCAGGTGCGCAAGCTCGCCTTTACCGGCAGCGTGCGGGCTGGCCGCGAGATCGGACGCATTGCGGCCGATCGAGTCATTCCTCTTACCCTCGAGCTCGGCGGCAAATCGCCCAATATCATCTTCGACGACGCCGACCTCAGCTTGGCCATTCCCGGCGCTGTGCGTGCTTTCGTGGTGAATGCAGGACAGGTCTGTCTGGCGGGCACCCGGCTGCTTGTGCAGCGTTCAGTCCATGAGCAGGTGGTTAAGGGGCTTGCAGCGGCTGTCAGGGCGTTGAAGGTCGGTCCGCAAACTGACGCTATGGTCGGGCCCTTGACTACCAGGGCACAGTACGAGCGCGTGAAGAGTTGGTTTGACGTGGCCAAGAGCGAAGGCGCCCGTGCCATCGTCGGAGGCGAACTGATCGAGGATCCGGCGTGGGGCAAGGGATGGTTTGTGCCGCCCACCATCTACGCCGACGTACGCAACGACATGCGCGTGGCTCGGGAGGAGATATTCGGGCCGATTCTATCCGTGATCCCCTTTGATGATGAAGCCGAAGCCATCCACATTGCCAACGACACCGAGTACGGACTCGCGGCGGGGATATGGACCCAGAACCTCTCGCGTGCCCATCGCGTCGCCGCAGCCATCGAAGCCGGACAGATCTACGTGAACGAGTATCAGGCGGGCGGCGTCGAAACGCCGCTCGGCGGCTTCAAGCTGAGCGGATATGGCCGAGAGAAGGGCATCGAGGCTCTTCACCACTATACGCAGCTCAAGTGCGTGACGATCAAGCTTTAGTGGAGTAGCAGGATGGATTTGGAGGGGACTCGAGCGGTCGTCACGGGCGGCGCATCCGGCATAGGACGCGCCCTGGCTGAGGAACTCCTGACGCGCGGTGCCACGGTGATGATCGCCGATATCGACGGCGCTCGCGCGCGTGCGGTCGCTGCGGAGCTCGGTCGAGCGGTCCTGTCCGGCCAGTGCGACGTCGCCGACCATCAGTCGGCCGAGCTCCTGGCAGAGGTCGCCGAGCGTGATCTTGGACCTATCGACATGGTTTTCGCCAATGCCGGAGTGAGCCTCTCCGGACCGCTCCTTCAGGCCAAGCCCGAGGAGTTCGATTGGATCTTCGGCGTCAATGTCCGCGGTGTGTGGAGTACTGTAGCAGCCTTCGCGCGCCGGATGACCGCTGCGGGACGAGCTGGGCGTTTTTGTATCACCGCGTCGGAACATGCACTCGGTCTGCAGCACACTGGCGCCGGCTTCTATACTGCCAGCAAGCATGCAGTCCTGGGTTTGGCGGAGGTGCTCCGCGCCGAGTTGCCGCTGACGTTGAAGATGAGCGTCCTCTGCCCGGGCCTGGTCGCAACCGAGATCCACCTTTCACGCCGCCACAGCGGGCTGCCCCAGCCTGATCCGGCTCAATTGGCCGTCGGTGAGGCCGTCGTCCGTCGCGGCATGCCGGCGTGCGCCGTGGCCGTCGCAGCCGTAAACGGCGTCATCCGCGGCGATTTCCTTATTGTCACTCATCCGGTTTCCTTTCCCGCTGCGGAAGCGCGGGGCCAGGAGGTGGCGGCCGCCTTCGCGGCCCAAGCGCCTTGGGTCGAGGGAGCAGAGCGATACGACGTCAAAAGAGTTTTGGCTGCGGTGCTCGCCGAGGCGCGCCAGGGAGGGTCGAGATGATCACGCTCTATCAGTTTGCCACTTCGCCTTTCACAGAGAAGGTTCGCCGCGCTCTGAATTACAAAAGGCTCCCCTTCAATGTCCACGAGGTGGACCGCGCGGCTGTGGCCGGCGGCAAGTACATCCATGTCAGCGTCAGCGGAAAGTTTCCCGCGATTGAGCATGATGGACAGGCTGTGCTGGATTCCACAGACATCCTCGAATATCTCGACCGCACTTTTCCCGAGCGTCCGGTCCTGCCTACTGATCCCCGCGAACGGGCACTGGCTCATGTGATCGAGGATTGGGCGGACGAGAGCCTCTATTTCTACGAAATGACCATGCGGCTAGCCTGGCCACACAATCTGGAGGCGGCGCTCGACGAATTTGCGCAGAGCATGCCGGGGATTCCGCGCGACCAGCTCAAGAGCCGAATCCTTGAAGGGGTAGGTGCCCTCACTCGCGCTCAAGGCGTGGGCCGCAAGCCGCGTGAGCAGGTGGTGGCCGACGCCGCGCGGCACTTCAAGGCGCTCGACGGCCTTCTAGAGGGACGCGACTGGCTGGTGGGCGATCGCGTCTCGTCAGCGGATCTTGCGGTCATCGCTCAGGCGAATGCGCTGCTCTATGCCGAGGAGTGCCGCACAGCTCTCGACAGCACGCACAACGTTCGGCCCTGGCTTGCCCGGGTTGACGTCATTGCGCCGAAAACCAGCCCATAGGGAGGAGTCTGATGTCCATCGCCCCCGACACCAATCTTGCCGATATTGATCTGATCCCAGGCCGGCGCGGCCCACCCTACGATCTTTTTACGGCCTGGCGGCGCGCGGATCCCGTTCATTGGAATCCGGCCCCCGATCGGGCTGCCTACCGCGTTGTCCTGCCGGGCGCGGACCTGCATGAAGGCTTTTGGGTCCTGACCAGATATCAAGATGTCTTCGAGGTCTCACGCGACCAGTCCTTGTTCTCGTCCCACACCGGAGGTCCGATCATCTGGGATTTCGTAGACCCGGTGCGCTTGGCTCAGCAGCAGGCGGGGCTGATGGGTATGCCGCCGGAACTTCATGCCAAGGTCAAACGCCTCGTTCTGCCGCCCTTTGCCAACCAAGCGTTGGCCGAATTCGAGCCCGATGTGGCCCGCGCGGCGCGGGAGATAGTGGATGCTGTCGCTTCGCAGGGGACATGCGAGTTCGTCTTTGATGTGGCCTCACGGCTGCCCGTGTACACCTTCTGCACATTGATGGGCATCCCGGAAGAGGACCGCGAGCAGATATTCCGATTGGGCAACGCCGCCGCGGACGTCGAGGCCGAGAAGCCCGTCGGCGAGGATCCTGTCCCGCAACTGTTTGCCTTTTCGGCGAAGTTGGCTGAGGAGAAGCGGCGCAATCCCGACCGCTCGATGATGAGCGCTTACGTCAATGGAGAGGTCGATGGCGAAAAGCTCACAGATGAGCAGATCGCCATGTTCTTCGTGACTATGTCAATCGCCGGGCACGAGACGACCCGCGGGACGGCTGCGCACTTTGTGCGACTGATGAATGAGCATCCAGAACAATATGCCCTTCTGCGTAGTGATCCGGACCAGTATCTGCCGAATGCCATCGAGGAGGTGCTGCGCTTTGCGCCACCGGTGATCCAGTTCCGCCGCACGGCGACCGCCGACGCTGCAGTCGGTGGGCAACCGATCGCGGCCGGCCAAAAGCTCTACCTCTCTTACCCGGCGGCGAACCGGGACCCTGAGGTATTCGTCGATCCGGACCGGTTCGACATCACGCGCAAGAACGCCGCCAAGCACTTGTCCTTCGGCACCGGCCCGCATGTTTGCATCGGCGCCCGGCTCGCCCGGACGCAGCTGAAGCTGCTTCTGAAGGAAGTAGTGGCGAGAATTCCTGATATCCGGCCCATGGGCGAGCCTCGATTTCTGCGCTCGATCTGGTTCAACGCCATCGTCAACATGCCGGTGGCCTTCACACCCGAGGGGCGCGCGTGACGACGCAGCACCACGGAATTCGACGTCGTCGCTGGTGTCGGCGCGGGGCCTTTCGATGGTTTCTTCGACAGCACGCCTGCGTAACAGGTGCGGGTACGACGCATGCGAAACATCCTTCGAACTCGCTTCCGATGCGCAGCATCAAACGGATCACGCTAGACATCACCAGCAGCTGACGAGCGTCGGAGATATCGACACATGGCACAAAGGGTTACCGTCCAGATCACAGATGGTATCGCGAGCGTAAAGCTGACGCGAGCCGACAAGATGAACGCACTCGATACGGAGATGACAAAAGCGCTTGTCAATGCCGGTGAGGGCCTCAAGTCTGAGCGCGGTTTGCGGGCCGTTGTGCTGTCCGGCGAAGGACGTGCCTTCTGTGCCGGCCTCGATATGGACCAGATGGGGAGCATGGCGTCGGGCGAGCGTACGATCGCCCGATCTCTCGTGGAGTCGGCCCGTACTCCAGCGGGCGCCAATCCGCCGCAGCAAGTTGCCATGGTGTGGCGCGAGGTGCCTGTCCCCGTAATCGCGGCGGTCCACGGCGTCGCCTTCGGCGGAGGCCTGCAACTCGCGCTCGGAGCCGACGTTCGCATCGTCGCGCCTGACGCGCGTCTGTCCGTGCTGGAGATCAAGTGGGGCCTGGTTCCTGATATGGCGGGCATGGCACTGATGCGCCATCTCGTGAGAGATGACCTCGCGCGCATCCTGACCTTTACGGGACGAGTCCTATCGGGAGGGGAAGCAGTCGAGACGGGATTGGCTACTCAGGTCAGTGACGATCCTCAATCCGCGGCCATGGCTTTGGCGCGCGAAATCGCAGCCAAGAGTCCCGACGCGATCCGTGCGGCGAAACGGCTGCTCAACATGGCGCTTTACGCCGAAGATGTCGCTGTCCTGCGCGCGGAAAGCGAGGAGCAGGCGAGCTTGATCGGCTCGCCAAACCAGATCGAAGCGGTGACGAGTAATCTACAAAAGCGCTTGGCGACGTTCGTAGACTGATTTCTCGGCAACAAATTTGCTAGATGCATCCCGGCGCGCACGGCGCCTCGGTGCATTCGTGGAGTTTCGAATGCACGAATGTTTCGAAGATGTGTCTGGAGAACAGATTTCCGCGAACCAAAACGCGGCGCTAAGGTGCCTACGCTGACCGGTGTGCAAGCTTCGGAGAGCACTTCATTGTTCAAGTTCATCAGAGACATGCTTCGTGGGTCCGCGGATCGCAAGTCGTCTTCCGGATTTGATATCTACGAGGCACGCGTACAGAAAACGGGCCGCTCGCGCTGGGAATGGTTCCTATATGACGGCGCGGGGCATCTGGTCATGCAGGGAATTGAAAGACGCCGGTCGGCGGCCATTTACGCGAAGAATCGAGCGCTCTTTCTGCTCCTTTCCAACCGGCGCATTTCCAGATAGCACGACCAGAGAGGCGATCGGCTTGAGGCGTGTGGTTGTGGAACAGGCGGATTGCGATCGCCGTCACGCTGCAGCGGTCAAGGCCTGTTGCCAGATATCCAGCATTCGAGACGATCGTTGAGCCTCAGACCCCATCCGCGAGTATTGCATTTGTGATGTTTGCCATCCAGATCTGAATCAAGATGGCGATCCCAAGCGCCTTGATCTACAGCTTCTACCAGGGTGTGTGATGCCGGTTCGGATTATATCTCCCTTCCGACGGAAATCATCTCCTCCCGACACTTGGACCGGCTTTCGTGTTAGAATGCCGGTCTTCTTTTTTTGGAGAGTGTTCGGAATAAGCCTATTGGAAAAAAAGCTCTCATGCGGAGGCCTTTACCTCGACGGTTACCACGAGCGAATACTCAAGAGCAGTCGGCTCGATACCGCTGGCCTCCTTCCTGAGAGATTTCAAGCCGCCATGGAAGTGATCATCCGATCGAGATCTGCGAGGCTGCGGCCCGCATGTTCACGCGCTACGGCGTGAAGCGGACGGGCATGAATGACATTGCACTGGAAGCCGGAGTTGCGCGGCAGACGCTGTACAACATTTTCTCCAACAAGGATGCGGTGCTGTTCGCGACGATCCGCCTCTTCATGCATCGAGCGCTCAAGGAGACCGAGCGTGAACTGGAAGGATGCAATGACTTGCGCAAGCAGCTCGGCATCGTCTTCGAGCATGTGGCGCGGCGCCCCTATGCAATGCTTCACGCCTCACCCCATGCTGCGGAAATCATAGACGGCATGAGCGCCGAAAGTCGAAAGGTGATCGCCGAGTGCTACGAGGAGTACCGTTCCATCATCGAGAAGCTGCTGGCACCGAAAAAAGGGAATATCCGCGCGTCTGGAATGACCGTCCACCAGCTTACCGACGCTATCTTGAACTTCGCGATTGCCGCCAAGCATGAGGCGCGCGATCAAGCTCACCTCGATGAATTGCTCCGAAGCCTGACTGCCATGACCCTCCGCTGCGCAACTTGAAGCGGCAGATCAGCTTGGCGGCGTGCCCGATTGTTTCTGCCCTGCGCAAGCCTACGGCTGCTCGGAAAGGAAATCCGCGACCTGACCCTTCAGCCAGTGGACAAAGCTTCGCGCCTTTCGGCCGAGCAGGCGGTTCTTGGGCCAGGCCAGATAGTGAGCCATCGGACGCTCGAGGGGGGCGTCGAACAATGGGATCAGGGCGCCATCTTGGATTTCGTTCCGCAGTAGTAATAATTGTCCCATCGCCACTCCGACGCCCTCGACGGCAGCCTGATAGGTCAGGACCGAACTCTGAAAACTGATGCCGGGATCGGCAAGGAGATCCGGCCGCTTGATTGCCATAAGCCAATCGGGCCAATCTGTGCGGCGATAATGGGAATGAAGCAATTGTACCTTGCGGAGATCGCCAGGCTCCACCAACCGCGTACGCTTCAGGAGTTTTGGACTGCACACCGGCTGGATCACATCCTTGAATAGCAACCTCGTTTCGACCCCCGGCCAGCCTCCGGCACCGAACTGAACCGCAAGATCGATCTTGTCCTTCTCGAAATCGACCGGAGCGACAGCATTGCTGATGTCCAGCTTGATCTGCGGGTAGCTTACGTAAAATGACGAGAGTCTTGGAATTAGCCACTTGGCGGCAAATGTCGTGTAGACCCGGATCCTCAAGGGCTGAGCCTTCCGCGTCGCCGTCAAGCCCGCCGTAGCTTGAGCGATGATCTGGAAGGCTGGCGCGACCTGCCGTTGATACTCTTCGCCCTCAGAGGTCAGGCGCAATAACTGCTTGTCTCGCTCGAACAGGCGAACGCCGAGAAATGTCTCCAAGGTGGAGATCTGCCGGCTCACTGCCGGTTGCGTGACGCGCAACTCTTCCGCGGCCCGAGTAAAACTGAGATGGCGGGCCGCTACGTCGAATACGTGCAACGGATTGAGCGGGGGGATCATTTGTCCGCTATCATTACTTAATGTAATGCAGTCATAACTGATTGATAGTTGTAGGTCAAAGGCTGGGCTGAGAAACAGGCTCCATCCCCGGGCAGGTCACCCTACACATGAATTTTGAGCTTAACGAAGAACAGCAGGCGTTCGCAGAGTCAGTCCGTCGGTTCGCCGAGTCCAATTTGAAGGCCGGAGTCTTGGATCGCGCCCACGATCCACATTTCCCGCGTGAGGTCGCGCGTTTGCTCGGAAAGCAGGGCCTGATGGGCATTTCCTTCGATCCGGAGGATGGCGGCCAGGGCGGCACGCTATTCGATTGCGTGATCGCGATCGAGCAGGTGGCATCGGTCTGTCCACGCAGCGCCGACGTGGTGCAGGCCGGCAATTTCGGCCCGATCCGGACTTTTGTGGAGTATGCTTCTGCGGAACAGAAGAGCCGCTGGCTGCCAGATTTGCTCAAAGGTAACATCTGCATCAGTCTCGGCATGAGCGAGCCTGATGCCGGCTCAGCCGTCACTGAACTAAAGACCACTGCGACGCTGGATGGGGACGATTACGTCATCAATGGCAGCAAAGTATTCGGCACCCATAGCCCTGACGCGGCCATCTATCTCGTTTACGTCCGCTTCGGTAGCGGCGTAAACGGCATCGGCTCGATCATCGTCGAGCGGGATACGCCGGGCTTCACCGTCGGCAAGCCGTCTTCCTTCATGAGCGGTGAGCAGTGGAGTCAACTCTATTTTGAAAACTGCCGTATTCCCAAGCGCAACGTGCTGCTTGGGGTCGGCGGTTTCAAGAAGCAGATCGCCGGTTTCAATGTGGAGCGGCTTGGCAACTCTGCGCGATCGCTCGCGCTTGGCCGTTACGCCTTCAATCTCGCGCGAGAGCATGCGTCGGTTCGCAAGCAATTCGGCCGTCAGCTCTGCGAGTTCCAGGGGCTGCAATGGAAGTTTGCCGAAATGGCGTTGAAGCTCGAATCTGCTCAGATGCTGCTCTATCGCGCGGCAAACGTCACCGAAGGATTGCCATCAGCGTATCAAACCGCCATTGCCAAGCTCGCCTGCAATGAAGCAGGCTTTCAGGTCGCCAACGAGGCCGTGCAGATCATGGGCGGCCTCGGCTACAGTCAGGAATCGCTTGCGGAATATTGCATGCGCCGCACCCGCGGCTGGATGATCGCCGGTGGATCGACGGAAATATTGAAGAATAGAATCGCGGAAGCGGTGTTTGACCGCCGTTTCGATCAGCGCGGGCAGGTGGAACGTGCGAGTTGACACCAACACCGGACCTGCACTTGCGCAGGCGCTCCTGGCGCCTCGCAGCATTGCTCTGATCGGAGCGTCGGACGATGTCTCGAAGACGTCAGCCCGTCCTTTGCAGTATCTGCGGCGAGCCGGTTATGAAGGCGCCGTTTACCCGATTAATCCGCGCCGCGATACCGTTCTGGGCGAACGGGCTTGGTCGTCCCTCGCCGATGTGCCCTCGGTACCGGATCATGCGTTCATCTTGACGCCGACAGAGGACGCCGTCGAGGTCGCAGCGGAATGTGCGCGTGTCGGCGTTCGCGTAGCAACCATTCTGGCGTCGGGCTTCTCCGAAGGCGGCGAGCAGGGCCAGAAGCTTGTCGTGCGGCTGCAAAGGCTCTGTGCCGATACTGGCCTGCGCATCCTCGGGCCCTCGAGCCTCGGCGCGATCAATCTGCACCACAAGACCATCATCACTGCTAATGCGGCGTTCGCAGAGCCGGATCTGCCGCGCGGCGGTATGTTCGTGGCGTCCCACAGCGGTAGTCTGCTCGGCGGTCTGATATCACGCGGGAAGGCGCGCAACATCGGCTTCGCGGGTCTCGTCTCGGTCGGGAACGAGATCGACCTGAGCCTCGGCGAAATCTGTTCGGCGACACTCGATGATCCCGCCATCAGTGGATACGTGCTATTTCTCGAGAGCATCCGTCATGCCCAGGATCTAAGGCGTTTTGCACTTGATGCCGCCGCGCGCGGCAAGCCGATCGTCACCTATAAGCTTGGGCGTTCGGCCGCGGCCGCCGAACTTGCTCTCTCTCACACCGGCGCACTTGCGGGAGAGGATGACGTCGCCGACGCCTTCCTCGCCGATTGCGGCATTGCGCGGGTATTCAACTTCGAGACTTTATTGGAAGCACTGCCGCTTTTACAGCGTTTGCCGGCGCGTCCGACGGTCTCACGCAGCGCGCGCGTCGGCGTAGTGACCACGACGGGTGGTGGTGCGGCCATGGTGGTCGACGAGCTGTCGATGAAAGGGATCGACGTCGTCAAGCCCAGTGACGCAACCTTTAGCCGCTTAGGCATGGCCGGCGTCAAGGCCAACCATGAGCGCATCACGGACCTTACTCTAGCCGGTACGCGCTACGACGTGATGAAGGCCGCGCTCGAAACCATGCTATCGGCCCCGGAATTTGATGCAGTCATCGCGGTGATCGGCTCGTCGGCCCGCTTTCAGCCGGAGCTCGCCGTCAAGCCGGTCATCGACAGTGCGTCTTCGAGCAAGCCGCTTGTTGCGTTCCTGGTCCCTGAGGCCCCTCAAGCCCTGAACATGCTGGCGGACGCTGGAGTGCCCAACTTCCGCACACCTGAATCCTGCGCCGATGCGGTGAGCGCGGCGTTGCTACGCCGTCAGCCGACCGCGCTTGCAAACCCGCCGTCGATCGCTCACACTTCGACGAAGCAGCTCGATGAAATGGCGGCTTATGCGCTCCTGGGGAGGTTTGGAGTGCCCCATGCTCCGGCAGCTGCCGTCGATGTCGACACGGCGCTACCCATCGCGCTCCCCTTCGAATATCCAGTCGCCGTTAAGCTGTTGTCCGCGGACATCGCGCACAAGACGGAAGTGGGGGGGGTCGTCCTGAATGTTGGAAGCGAAGCCGAACTCAGGGCGGCGATGCACAAGATCGCCAAGAGCGTGAAGACGCGGCATCCTGAGGTCGCAGTACGGCAGGTGCTTGTGCAACCGATGACATCGGGACTTGGCGAGATGTTGCTCGGGTACCGTGTTGATCCCGAGGCCGGTCCCATAGTCCTACTGGCGGCAGGCGGCATCTACACTGAGATCTATCGTGACCGCAGTATCAGGCTGGCACCGGTCGATCTCGATACCGCACGCGACATGATATCGGAACTATCGATCAGCCGGATTTTTCAAGGGTTCCGCAACAAACCTCCCGGCGATATAGATGCGTTGGCGCAGGCCGTCGTTGCGATGTCGCAGCTTGCCGCCGACGAGAGCGTGGTCGTGGTGGATGCCGAAATCAATCCGCTGATCGTCAAACAGGCGGGCGAGGGCGTGATGGCTGTAGACGCGTTGGTCGCGCTTGCCCACGGGAGGACACATGATTGAAGACCTGAAAAACAAGGTCAATGCTGACGAGAACCTCGTCAGGCGAGGGCGTTTCCTGTCGACCACCTTTCTGCTTGAGGTCGGTCCGACCGCGTGGCTGATTGCGATCGGGGAGGGCAAGGTCGTTTCAATCGTTCGTGGCCCATTCGTGATGCCTTCCTGGACCTTCGCGTTACGCGCCCCGGAGGAGGAGTGGGCCAAGTTCTGGAGCGCGAGGCCGCAGCCAGGATCTCACGATTTGATGGCGTTGATCAAGCGCCGTACCCTGAAGGCAGAAGGCAACTTGCAAGTCTTCATGGCCAATCTGCGTTACTTCAAGGAAGCGCTGGTCAAGCTGCGCGCGTCGGGAGAGGCAGCATGACAGCAGGTTTCGAGGCCACCATCGGCCGCTATTTGCATCTCGAGCTATTTGGCCGCGAGCATCGCCTTTATATCGAAGAGGCGGGCCAGGGCACGCCGTTGCTGTGCCTTCACACCGCCGGCGCCGACGGCCGTCAGTATCGCGCGCTGATGAATGATGAGCAGGTGACGGCCAAGCATCGCGTGATAGCCTTCGATATGCCTTGGCATGGCAAGTCCTCGCCGCCGGTAGGCTGGCAGAACGAAGAGTATCAGCTCACTTCGGCACAATATGCCGAAATGATCCTCTCCGTTGCCGATGCCCTCGAACTCGACAAGCCCATCGTGATGGGATGCTCGATCGGAGGACGCATCGTGCTGCATCTCGCGCTGGACCATCCCGAGCGCTTCCGGGCGATCATCGGCTTGCAGGCGGGTGCCCATGTAGACCCCTATTACGACCTGAATTTTCTGCATCGTCCCGACGTGCACGGGGGCGAGGTCTGCGCTGCCATCGTATCCGGCCTTGTCGGTCCAGATGCGCCGGAGGGCGATCGTTGGGAGACGCTGTGGCACTACATGCAGGGCGGACCAGGCGTGTTCAAGGGTGACCTCTTCTTCTACAAACTCGATGGCGATATTCGCGATCGCGTCGCGCAGATCGATACGTCGAAGTGCCCGTTGTTTCTGCTGTCCGGCGAATACGACTATTCCTGTACGCCCGAGGAAACGCTCGCCGTTGCGAAAAGCGTCAAAGGCAGCAGCGTGACTATCATGAAGGGCCTTGGGCACTTTCCGATGAGCGAGGACCCCGACGCGTTCATCAAATATCTGCTGCCGGTCCTCGGCGCCGTGAAGTAGTTCAATTCAACGCAAATTCAACAGGGAGAACACTGTGAAGGCGAAGACGTTGCTCGTAACCTTGGCGGCCCTATCGCTTGTCTCGTCGGCATCGGCCGAGATTGCCAAGGGCACGGTTAAGATCGGTGTGCTGACTGATATGTCGGGGCCCTATGCCGATAACGTCGGCGCAGGCTCGGTGCTGGCCGCCAGAATGGCGATAGAGGATTACGGCGGCAAGGTCGCCGGTATGCCGGTGGAGATCATTTCGGCGGATCACCAAAACAAAGCCGATGTGGGCCTCGGAATTGCGCGCCGCTGGTACGACACCGAGGGCGTCGATGCGATCACCGAAGTGGTATCGTCAGGCGTAGCGCTCGCCGTCCAGCAACTGTCTCGCGAGAAAGACAAAGTGCTGCTCGCCACCGGTCCTGGGACGCCCGAGTTGACTGGCAAGGCCTGTTCGCCGAACGGAGTGCACTGGGCGTACGACAACTACGCGTTGGCGAACGTCGCGACAGCGCCGCTGGTGCAGAAGGGGCTGAAGAGCTGGTTTTTCCTCACGGCCGACTACAGCTTCGGTCAGGCGCTCGAGGCAGAAGCCTCCAAGGTCGTGCTCGCCAATGGCGGCACTGTTCTGGGCTCTGCCAAACACCCGATCAATTCGTCCGACTTCTCGTCCTATCTCCTGCAGGCACAGGCTTCAAAGGCCCAGGTCGTCGGGCTCGCTAACGCGGGTGCTGACATGATGAATGCTCTGAAGCAAGCCAACGAGTTCGGCCTCACGACGGCTGGCCAGAGCATTGCTGCTTTGCTGGTGAACCTGCCTGACATTCACGCGCTGGGCCTTCCCAGTGCCAAGGGACTGATCTTCGCCGACAGCTTCTATTGGGACATGAACGACAAGACCCGCGAATGGAGTAAGCGATTCATGGCTCGCTTCAATGGGAAGGCTCCCGGCAGTCTCCAGGCCGCGGTCTATGGAGCAGTCACTCACTATCTGAAAGCCATCGACGCGGCCAAGAGCGAATCGGGGGCCGCGCTGGTGGCAGAGATGAAGAAGCTCCCAATCAACGACTTCTACACTGTCAATGCTTCGATCCGTGAGGACGGCCGCGTAATCCGCGACATGTACCTCCTGCAGGTCAAGCAACCCAACGAGTCCAAATATCCGTGGGACTATTACAAGATCCTGGACACCGTTTCCGGAGAAAAGGCATTCCGTCCGATCAAGGACGGCCATTGTCCCCTGGTCAGCGCGTCGAAGTAATGTGCGGCGCGCGTCGGCGATCTGCGGGCGCTGCCGGGCCCGCGTCGTCCTGAACTGGCAGATACGAGATGGTTGACTATCCAGCGCTTAAACTTTTCATCGACGGTCATTGGCGTGACGGCGAAGGTCGCGCCGCAGAAACAGTGTTGAATCCTGCGACGGGCTTGGGGCTCGGGGATCTGCCGCACGCAAGCGCGGCCGATCTCGAAGAGGTGTTGGCGAGCTCGGCGCGTGGGCATGACACGTGGAGCAGGATGCCTGCAATCGATCGCAGTCGTATCCTGCAGCGCGCCGCCGTGCTGATCCAGGAGCGATCTGACCAGATCGCCGGTCTGATCACGTTGGAATTGGGAAAGCCGATCGCGGAATCTCGCGTCGAGGTCGAGACGGCTGCGGGCATGTTCGTGTGGAACGCGGAGGAGGGACGCCGCGCCTACGGACGGGTGATCCCCTCGCGCAATCGCGCCATCCAGCAGATCGCGATCCGCGAGCCTCTAGGGCCGATTGCGGCTTTCGCCCCCTGGAATGCGCCCGCAATTACGCCCGCGCGGAAGATCTCCAGCGCGCTCGCCGCGGGCTGCTCAGTCATCATCAAGCCGGCCGAAGAGACACCTGCAACGGCCCTTGCGATCGCTGCCGCACTGAAGGACGCCGGCCTTCCGGCGGGCGTTCTCAACGTTGTTTTCGGTGCTCCCCGGCTGATTTCGCAGGCGTTATTGGAGTCGCCGGTCACGCGGGGTGTGACGTTCACGGGCTCCACTCAGGTCGGACAGCAAGTCGGGGCGTTGGCTGTGCAGACCATGAAGAGGATGACTTTAGAGCTCGGAGGGCATGCGCCCGTCCTGATTTTCGGCGACGTCGATCCCGAACTCGCTGCCGTCGCCGCCGCAACAGCGAAATTCCGCAACTCCGGCCAAGTGTGCACGTCGCCGACTCGGTTCTTCGTGCATGAAACGATCCACGACCGCTTCGCAGCGAAGTTGTCCGAACTCGCCGAAGCTATCGTGGTTGGCGATGGCCTGAACCCGCGAACCAAGATGGGGCCGCTGGCGCATGTGCGTCGCATCGAGAGCATGGAACGTTTCGTCGAAGATGCGCACGCTCGCGGCATCGCCGTGTCCGCCGGCGGTCGCCGCTGCGGAGATCGAGGCTTCTTCTATCGTCCCACGGTCCTCTCGAATGTCGATGATGATTGCATGGCGTCGAACGTTGAGCCGTTCGGTCCGCTCGCGGCCACTGCGCCATTCCAGACCATTGAGGACGCAATACGCCTCGCCAATCGACTTCCGTTCGGGCTCGCGTCCTACGTAATGACGCATGATATGCGGAATGCAGCAACTGCCTGCGAAGCGATCCAGAGCGGCAACGTCATCGTGAATCACTGGCAGGCATCGCTGCCCGAAACTCCATTTGGAGGCTACAAGGACAGCGGCATCGGGGTCGAAGGTGGCATAGAAGGCCTGCAGGAGTTTCAGACTATCAAATATGTGAGCCAGTTCGCCGCCTAAAGCGCGATGTCGCGCTTTAGGTTTCGTTTGCGCATGAACTCTCCGGAAAACCGCTTCGCGTTTCCGGATCCTGCTTTAAAGTTGGTAGGGGCCGATGGATGCTTGCGGAAGCGGAGAATGCGGGTGACGCACTCCGCGAGCCTGGAGGCTCACTAACGCGGTCGCCACCTTCCATCAATCCCCTTTTGTACTACCGACCGCACCGTCGATCAGCCCATCCATAAATTTCCACCTCTGGCCATCGAACTTCATCAGCTGCATCTGTTCGATCGGGAAGAAGTCATCGGGACCAGTGGTGACGGTGATGCCATCAAGGAGCATCTCGATCTTGAGCTGCTTGAGGCTGCTCGCCTGCTTCATGACGTTCTCGCGGGTAAGATTATCACCGCATCGCCGCAGAACCTCGACCATCAACTCCGCAGAAGCATATCCGTAGACCGCCGTGTTGTTGGATTTGTCGACTTGTGGCAGATACTTGTCCAAGAAGGCATGATATCGCAGGACGTCCGGGTGAGTCTTCATGTCGGGATCTGTCGGATCTTTCAGATAACCTGCCGAGATGATCCCAATCGAGTTCTCAAATCCGGCCGGTTGGAGAACAGTCCCAATCGAGCTTGAGGTGCTGCTCAGGTAAAACACGGGCTTCCAGCGTAGCTCGGCGATCTTGCGGATCGCTTGTGCTGCGGCCTTTTGTATGCCCCAGTAGACGAAAATATCGGCCCCCGCGTCTCTCAACCTTGCGATTTGCGAGTCGATCGTCGGGTCTGTCACCTCAAACGACGCATCAGCAATTATCATGCTGGCTTTGTCGCCCAGTCCGTCTCGCAGCCCTTTGACTTGGTCTCGTCCAGTGTCGTCGTTCTGCCACAGCACGGCGATCTTGGCGTTTGGATGGTTCTGAAGAATGTCTTTCGCATAAATGCGACCTTCGCTCTGGTAGTTCGGCTGAAATCCCATCGTCCAGGGGAAGTGCTTTGGATCGCCCCATCGTGTGGTGCCAGTAGCAACGAAGAGCTGTGGAATCTTCTTGGAATTAAGATATTTCTGTATCGCCAGATTTGACGGGCCTCCCAACGGCGAAAAGATCGACAAAACTTCATCGTTCTCAATGAGCTTGCGTGCCTGTTCGACCGCTTTCGGCGGGCTGTAGGCGTCATCATACGAATTGAAAACGAGCTTGCGTCCGTTGATACCGCCTTCGTCGTTGACCTTCTGGAAATAGGCGGCCTGCGTCCGGCCAATCAGCGAGTAGGACGAAGCAGGTCCGCTGTACGGCATGATGTTGCCCACTTTGATCTCGGTGTCAGTTGCACCGGGGTCATATTTCTTTTGGGCGAACGCTTCAGGCGCACAACAAGCGATGGCCCAGGTCAACGCTATGCAGGCGGTTGTGAGCGATTTGGACTGCATATTTCCTCCGTTGTCGTTTCTGTCTTTTGGTGACGATGCTGTCGAAACTGCGCAACGTGGATGTCGTCGGCAAGGAGGTTGGCTCTGGAGGCGGCAAACGATCACACATGTGATATCTGGTCTCACGCATCATCAGCCCCGATCGGTAAGCTATGCTTGCGCATCCGGGCCGCCTGGCATCCATGAGCTTTCGGCATCTCATTTCCCAGAAAGCCAGACCAAGCGCCGGGCTTTGCGACGATAGAGCGCCGATCAGGTGTTCTTGACTATTTCTCATTGGTGCGAAGCAATGCCGAAAGCATTCGACTACATCGTCATCGGCGCTGGCTCCGCCGGCTGCGTCATCGCGAACAGGCTGTCGGCTGATCCAAAACGCTCTGTTCTGCTCGTGGAGGCCGGTCCCGCCGACCGCAGCATGTGGATCCACGTACCTGCCGGCATGCAGAAAGTTTTGGCAAGTCCGAACCTCCTTTGGCCGTACTTCACAGAACCGGAGCCAGAGCTCAACGGAAGGATGGTCTATTGGCCCAGAGGTCGAGTGCTGGGCGGCTGCAGCGCTGTGAATGGTATGGCAGTCGTTCGAGGCCAGCCTGCAGACTACGACCTGTGGGAAAGCCTGGGCGCTCGTGGTTGGTCATGGGACGAGGTGCTTCCATACTATTGCAAGCTTGAAAGTTACTGGGGCGGAGAAAGTTCGCTGCATGGCGGAAGCGGCATGATGCGCGTCACGGGAACGCGTCAAAGGCAGCCAGCCGGCAGCTCGATCTATCGCGCTACGCGAGCGTTTATCGAAGGCGGTATCGAGGCGGGGCTGCCATTGAATGGCGATTTCAATGGCCAGGTGCAGGAGGGGGTGGGTTGGATCGACCATAACATCGATGAGCGGGGCCGCCGTCACACCGCGGCGACCGCCTATCTCGCACCGATCAGACGTCGGAGCAATCTGGCGGTCTGGACGGATACGCTTGTGGAAAAGATCCTCGTTACGGAAGGGCGCGCAACAGGCGTACAGCTTCGCCGCGACGGTGAAACAAGTCAGGTCCAGGCCCGTGCCGAAATTGTGGTCTGTGCCGGAGCGATCAATTCGCCTCACCTGCTCATGTTGTCCGGTATCGGCCCCGCGCAGCATCTGCGAGAACACGGACTAGAGGTCGTCCGGGACGCGCCAGGGGTCGGTGCCAATCTGCAAGACCACATGTATGTTCATTGGGTTCACGAGGTGCGCAGAGGCTACAGCTTCAACGGCGAAACCGGTGGGTGGAGGCTCCTTCCTCACATTCTGCGTTATTTTCTGTCTGGACGAGGTCTTTTGACGACCGGAGCCAGCTCGGCGTACATATTCTGCCGCGCCCTATCCGATGCCCAGACTCCCGACGTTCAGATCGGCTTCCGTGCCTTTTCATCACAGTCCATGGTGACCGGACAGCCGAGCGGGCTGCATGACTTCCCCGGCTGGTCAGCATCTGTCGCCTACTTGCGCCCGAAGTCGCGCGGTACAGTCATGCTGAAATCGCCAAATCCTGCCGATGCTCCGGTCATCCGGGCGAACTATCTTTCGCATCGTGATGACTTGACCGCACTGATGGTGGCGCTGCGCTTGGTCGCCCGGATCTATGAGACGCCCAAGATCAGGGAAATCCTCGTGCATCGCTTGGCGCCGTCCGAGCAGCTCAATATCGCCGATGATGCCGAACTGGAAGGCTTCGTGCGTTCGCACGGAGGAACGATGTATCACCCCGTCGGCACATGCGCGATGGGTTCTGGCGATAACGCGGTAATCAATTCCCGGTTGCAAGTGAATGGCGTCGGGGGCCTGCGGGTAGCGGATGCCTCGATCATGCCAACGATAACTTCCGGCAACACGAATGCGCCATCCATGATGATCGGCGAAAAGGGGGCGGCGTTGATCCTGGATGATGCGTCTTGACGCGGCGGCTTCGCTTGAATGCCGTGAGACGTCGGATGCCGGAGCCCCGGAAATATGCCGGGAGCGCTCCGACATTAACGACAAGTAGGATTGTTGGGCGTGTCGTCTGCCGCTCTCGTCTCCGACGATCGCGTTAGGGCGCGGCGATCTCGGCATGCATTGACGACAGGTCATTCAGGAGGTCGATCCCTTCGATCGCTTCCGCAAGCCGTTCGGCTCGTGCAAGCCCGAGTACCGGTGCCGCGAGGCTTCTGAACTTCTCGCGCAAACGGCACCCTTGCAGGTCCATATCCGATTTCGGTATGCCGACGTCGATCTCTTGATGGATATCCGAGTCCGCGGTCCTGACGACTACGTGCGCTCCCGAGCCGTCCTTGTAATCTCCCAAGACGCTGACACGCTTTCGCAGTTCGACCACCACGGGATCGACGGCGTTTGCATCCGAATAGGTGTCAATTGCCGCGGTGTCGTATCCGAGGGCGGACAATGCCGCGGTGTGGCGCAAGCTGAACTTGGTTTGGAGGCCGGTCGAGGGAGCTTCAATATTGCAGACACCAAGACTGGCTGAACCGACATGGATCTCGATCGAATGCATTGACGAGGCCGGGACGCCTCGTTCGCGGATGCTACGTACGGCCTCGATCGCGGAGTGCGTGAGATAGCAGGAGGCGTTGTACTTGAAGAGCGTATCGAGAATGTTGATGCCACGGCCAGGAGCTTCGAACGTCGGCGGAATAGAACTCTCGCTCAGCGTCTGTATGAAACCCTGTTCGGCTGCGATGACATCCTCATGCGCGGTGACGCCCGCGGCCGCGAGCCTTGCCGCCAGTACGCCATTCGAGGCGGCCTTGCCGGCGTGAAACGGCTTGGCCATATACCCGAACATCGACTTGAGTCCCGCGGCCTGCGTGCCGGCTAGCCCCAGCGCCATTGTCATCTGCCGCTCGTCCAGGTTCATGAGGCAGCCAGCAGCTGCGGCGGCGCCGAAAGAGCCGATCGTCGCGGTCGTATGGAAGCCTTTGCGGTAATGGGAGGGTAGCGCCCAGGCGCCGACAAGTGCCGCAGCCTCGATCCCGGCGACAAGGGCTCGAAGCGCCTCGAGGCCGGTGCTCTGCCGCTCCTCGGCGACGGCGAGCACAGCCGGAAAAATGGCGACAGTCTGAATGCCCTCATGGGCAGTCGCCCGCGCATGGCGTTTGAGATGTTGAAGTGGTTCATCACCGGACGGGGGGCGGCAACGACCACACTCGCGCAAGTCACCACCTTCTGCCGCTCGGCCGCAGAGCTGGAACGCGTCGATATGCAGATCGTCATGCGCCCCCTCTCGTTTACACTCCATCCAGGCGGTGTGGTCACGATTGACGACGATCCCGGTATCACCGCCTCTGCATTGCAGTGCAGGCCCTATAGCCGCGGACGGGTACGGATCGAATCCGCTGATCCACGCAAAAGGGGTCGAATCGAGAGCAACCATCTCGCCGACCCGCGCGACGTGGGCGTGATACTCGCAGGGCTCGATCGCATTCGAGACATTATGAGCCAGTCGAAGATCTCGTCGCGGGTGACCGGCGAGAAGGAGCCGGGCCCTTCGCGACGATCCCGCGAGGACATGGAGCAATATCTACGCACGACTGCGGGGACGTGCTACCACTTGGCTGGCACCTGCCGGATGGGTGCGGACGACGATGCGGTGGTCGATCCGGCGCTGCGTGTTCGCGGTGTCGAGCAACTGCGCGTGATCGATGCCTCGATCATGCCCATGATCAGCTCGGGCAACACGAACGCGCCGACGATCATGATCGCCGAAAAAGGCGCCGACATGCTGCTGGCAGGATGAGGGAGCCGGCCGCGTCGTCTCAGACTTCGGAACCTTGTCCTTGGCCGCGGGTCGGCATTGCTTGTTTGCGACCCCCGGCGTCGCGGCTGATTATGTGGCTGTACCGCCATCCCGGTTGAGATCCGAACTAGATGACAAGCTTTCCCGGGGCTTTCAAGCACGTTTGCTGGAGCGTTCCGATCATCAAGAACAGCTGGACCGGAGGGCTCAGTCGGCGAAGAGAGACCCGGGCCCGCCTGCGGCCGACATTCTGCCGTTGTGAACTGGCATTTTGTAGTCTAGTTGTGTCTCGAGCAACGAGTTGACTTTTCCGGCCATTTCGAAGCACTCGCTTCAGCCGAAGAGGGACCAGAGCGATTTGCAGCGTCGGAGCGATTATTTGGCTCGCACGAACCCCGTCAGCAGCCCAAGCGCGCGAAAGACTCGGCCGGCCAGCAAGTCCAAGGGAATGCCCGGCCTCCGGGAGCGAAATTGCTCGGTCGCGCGTACTGTCATCATCCTGTCCGATGCGTGGACCTTCCTCGTAATCAGAGAGGCGTTTTTCGGAGCCCGTCGTTTCGAAGAATTCCGCTCGATGCTGCATATCCCGAGAGCGACCCTGACGGACCGGCTGCAACGCCTCGTGTCTGAGGGAATCTTCAAGCGGATCGAGTATTCCGAGACATCGAGCTGGGTCGAATACCGCCTGACTCGATCGGGCATAGATCTCTACCCGACTTTCATGGCTCTCATGCAGTTCGGGGACAAGTGGCTCTCCGAGAACCATGGCGTTCCCCTGCAACTCGTGCATGCCGATTGCGCCAAGGTGAGCAAGCCGTTCGTTGCGTGCTCCCATTGTCTGAACAAGGTGACGGCGCGGCACGTCACCTATCACGATGGCCCCAGCGCAGGGCTTGTCTGTGTCGAGCCGACCAAGCGCTCGCGCCGGTCATCCGATGATGAACAGTTCAATCGAGGCAGACCGAGCTCAGTCTCACGCGCTCTGCAGGTCATCGGGGACCGCTGGAGCTTCCTGGTGATCCGGGAAGCGTTCTTTGGGGCGCGGCGATTCGATAAGCTCCAGTCCGAGCTCGGGATCGCGCCCAATATCTTGTCCGATCGGCTTACGCGGCTCGTGGAGCGCGGAATCTTCATGAAGAGGATGTACCAAAGCGGACCGGATCGCTTCGAGTACCTCCTGACGCCGATGGGGTTCGATCTATATGGTCCCCTGATCACAATGATGGCCTGGGGTGACAAGTGGAGATCCAAGGGGAAGGTGCCGCTGATCCTGACCCACACCGATTGCGGTCACGATTTCACGCCGACCGTGATATGCGACGAGTGCAAGATCCCCATACAGGCACACGCGATGCAATATCGCATGCGTTACAATCCGGACCGCTTTGGCGGCAAAAAAAGCAGCCGGGCATTGCCCGGCTGAAGTCTGGGAGGACTAGCTATTTCTGGATAAGCGGACACTTGCTTTCGGAAAGCGGTCTGAAGGCTTCGTCACCGGGGATGACCGCCCGCAGTTTGTAATAGTCCCACTCGTATTTGGATTCTTCGGGCTTCTTGACCTCGTAGACATACATGTCGTGGACGAAGCGGCCATCTTCCCTGATGTGTCCGTTCTTGGCGAAGAAGTCGTTGACCGGAAGTTCGCGCATCTTGGCCATCACCGTCTTTGCGTCGTCGGTGCCGGCGGCCTTGATGGCGTTGAGGTAATGCATGGTCGACGAATAGTCGCCGGCATCGCCCATGTGCGGCATGCGCTTCATCTTGGCAAAAAACCGCTTGGCAAAGGCGCGTGTCTCGTCGTCGCGATCCCAGTAGAAGGCGTTGGTCAAGACCAGCCTCTGCGCGGACCGCAGTCCCATCGAATGGATGTCGGTGATCCAGACCAGAAGGCCGGCCAGCGTCTGCGTAACGCCGAACTCTCGCGCCGACTTCAGCGCGTTGATGAAAACCGTGCCCGACCCCGCGATCGCCACGACGTTGGCCTTCGATGCCTGGGCCTGGAGCAAAAACGCCGCGTGGTCGTTGGTATCGATGGGATATCGCACCGTACCTGCGATGTTGCCGCCGTTGGCCTTGACTACGGCGCTGGTGTCGGCCTCGAGCGCATGTCCGAAGGCGTAGTCGGCGGTCAGGAAGTACCACGACTTCAGACCTTCCTTGATGAGCGCCTTGCCCGTGCCCTGCGCAAGCGCGTAGGTGTCATAGGCGTAGTGAATGCTGTTCGGCGTGCAGGAGTCTCCCGTCAGCCGTGAGGTGCCGGAGCCATTGACGATGGCGATGCGCCCCTTCTCCTTCGCCACATTGGTGACGGCGAGCGCGATGGAGGAGTTGATCAGGTTGGCGATCAAATCGACCTTGTCGACGTCGTACCACTCGCGGGCCTTTGCGATCGCGACCTCGTTGCGATTCTGGTGATCGGCCACCGTGACCTCGATGGGCTTGCCGAGGACGCTGCCGCCGAAATCCTCGACCGCCATTTTCACCGCGGTGACCGAGCCCTCGCCGGACTCGTGCGAGAACTGGCCGGACATGTCGGTCAAAACGCCGATCTTCACGACGCCGTCCGAAATCCCCGCCGTCTGTGCAAGGGACGGGCCGACCGCCCCCAATGTGAGTACGGCGCCCAGCCCGAACCGATAGATCAATCCCATTGCTCCCTCCTTTTGGCTTCGGAATCGTCCGAAACAGCTCTTTCGATTTTTAACTTGCATAACTAGACTAATTTGATATGGTTTTGTCAAGTGACCTCGATGCTGCGTGATGGCACGCAGCGCCAGGATCCAGAAATCAGATGAGGAAGCGCGGGATGAGCCGGGCCGAGCGCAGTCATGCTGCGCCGAACGATTGCGTTCTCGAAGCACAGAACCTGCGAAAGGAGTTTCGCGGTTTCGTTGCGGTTGCGGGGGTCAATCTGAAGATCAGGCGCGGCAGCATTCACGCATTGATCGGGCCGAACGGCGCGGGCAAAACCACCGTGTTCAATCTGCTCACGCGATTCCTACCGCTCTCCTCCGGCAGGATCAGCTTCGAATCCGAGGACGTGACTGCCTTGCGGCCCGATCAGCTTGCCGCGCGCGGCCTCGTGCGATCATTCCAGATTTCGGCCGTGTTCGCGAATCTCTCGGTTGCCGACAACGTCAGGCTTGCGCTGCAACGTCCAGTGCTGTCCCCGCTGCGTTTCTGGTCCGGCGACAAGGCCGAGACCTTCGGGGAAGATAGAATAGGCGGGCTGCTGGCGCAGGTGGGACTCGAGAGCTTTGCGCGCGAGCGCGCCGGCGATCTGTCCTATGGTCGCAAGCGGGCGCTGGAGATCGCCACCACGCTCGCGGCCGATCCGAAAGTCATGCTGCTGGACGAACCCACCCAGGGGCTTGGCCATGAGGACGTCGATCGCGTGACCGAACTGATCCGGCGGGCGGCGCAGGGCCGCACTGTGGTGATGGTCGAGCACAACATGAAGATGGTCGCTCAGGTGGCCGACACCATCACCGTGCTACGGCGCGGCGAGATCATTGCCGAAGGCGCCTATCAGGAGATTGCGGGCAATCCGGAGGTGGTCGAGGCCTATCTCGGCTCGAAGCACCGTCGCGGCCGCTCGCGTGGGGAGGCGCACGCATCGTGACGAACGAGATCCACACCGGCGCCGCCGCGCTGAACGTGCACAATCTGCACGCCTGGTATGGGGAATCCCACATTCTTCACGGCATGAACCTGTCGCTGAGGCAGAGCGAGATCGTCGCTCTGCTCGGGCGCAATGGCAGCGGGCGGACCACGACGCTACGCGCCATCGTCGGCCTGGTAGACCGCCGCACCGGATCCATCATGGTGCATCAGCGCGAAGCGATCGGGATGAAATCGCATCTCGTGGCGCGGCTCGGCATCGGCTACTGCCCCGAAGAACGCGGCATCTTCTCGAGCCTCTCCTGCGAGGAGAATCTCATGCTGCCGCCGAAGCAGCGCGAGGGTGGCATGTCGCTCGAGCAAATCTACGAGCTGCTGCCGAACCTGGCCGAGCGGCGTCGCGCGCAGGGAACGAGATTGTCCGGCGGCGAGCAGCAGATGCTGGCGATCGCCAGGATTCTGCGCAGCGGCGCGCGCATTCTGCTGCTCGATGAGATCTCCGAAGGCCTTGCGCCGGTTATCGTAGACAGGTTGTTCGACCTCGTCATCCGCCTCAAAGAGCTAGGCTACACCGTGCTGCTGGTCGAACAGAACAAGTATTTCGCCCAGCCGCTGGCCGACCGCTTCCTCGTCGTCGAGCGCGGAGAGGTCGTCATGCAGCTCACGCGAGACGAGCTCGACGGCAACGCCGACGCCGTGGATCAGGTCCTTGGTATCTAGAGATGGTGTCTATGTTCGATATCCCCTTGCAGGTACTGCTTGGTCAGGTCACGATCGGCCTTGTCAACGGCTGCTTCTATGCGATGCTTAGCCTCGGCCTCGCAATCATCTTCGGCCTGCTCAACGTCATCAATTTCGCGCACGGCGCGCTCTATATGATGGGCGCGTTCGGCGGCCTTCTGCTCCTGCAGGCGTTCGGAATCGATTATTGGTGGTCGTTGGCCATCGCGCCGATCGGCGTCGGATTGTTCGGCGCCGCGATCGAGCGGCTGTTCCTGCGCAGACTCGCCGGTTTTGATCACCTCTACAGCCTTCTGTTCACGTTCGGGCTCGCGATCTTTCTCGAGGGCATATTCCGTGACATCTACGGCGCCGCCGGCCGGCCTTATCCTGTTCCGTCCGCGCTGCGCGGCTTCGTCGATCTCGGCTTCATGCGGCTTCCGGTCTACAGACTGTGGATCGTTGCAGCATCGCTTGCGATGTGCGGTGCCATCTGGCTGCTGATCGAGAAGACGAAGCTCGGATCCTACTTGCGCGCGGGCACCGAGAACCCGCGCCTGGTCCAGGCGCTCGGCATCAATGTTCCGGTCATGATCACAGTGACCTACGCACTCGGTGCGGCTCTCGCCGCCTTCGCCGGCGTGCTTGCCGCGCCGCTCTATCAGGTGCAACCGGCGATGGGCTCCAATCTCCTCATCGTCACCTTCGCCGTCGTCGTGATCGGCGGGCTTGGATCGCTGTCAGGCGCGATCCTTTCGGGCCTCGCGCTCGGCGTATTGGAAGGACTTTCAAAAGTGATCTATCCGGAAGTGTCGTCGACCGTCGTTTTCATCGCGATGGCGGCAATCTTGCTGCTGCGGCCCGCCGGCCTCATGGGCCGGGAGGCCTGATATGCGCACATCTACCGCAGTTCTCCTTGCTGTTCTCATTGTCGGCGCGGCTGCGCCGTTCGGCGGCTTCTATCCGCTCTTCCTCATGAAATGTCTCGCCTTTGCCCTATTCGCCTGTTCGTTCAACTTCTTCACCGGCAACGTCGGGCTGCTCTCGATTGGTCATGCGGCCTTTTTCGGCCTCGGCGCCTATGTCGCTGGCCACGCGCTCAAGGTCTGGGGCGTCACGCCCGAGCTGGCCGTTGGACTTGCTCTTCTTGTCGGAGCAGCGCTCGGCTTCGTCATGGGGGGCATGGCGATCCGCCGCCAAGGCATCTACTTCGCCATGGTCACGCTAGCGCTGGCGCAGATGGTTTACTTCTTCTGCCTACAGGCGCCGTTCACTGGAGCCGAGGATGGGTTGCAGCGGATTCCCCGCGGCCGGCTCCTCGGTCTGTTGCCACTCGACAACGACCTCGTGATGTACGCTTTCGTGCTCGTCTCGGTCGCCGGTGCCATCTGGGGCTTGCAGCGGTTGATGGAGGCGCCGTTCGGGCAGGTGCTACTCGCGATCCGCGACAACGAGCCGCGTGCGGTGTCGCTCGGTTATGATTGCCGCGCCTATAAGCTGATGGCGTTCGTGATTTCGGCGTCGGCTGCTGCGCTCGCCGGCGCATTGAAGGCACAGACTCTTGGCCTCGCCTCTTTGCCAGATGCGCACTGGACCCAGTCCGGCAATGTCATCCTCATGTGCCTGCTCGGAGGTCTCGGCACCGCCGTCGGTCCCATCGTGGGGGCCAGCTTCATTGTGGCGTTGGAGGGCTACCTGGCCGATGTCGGCGTCATCAAAGTCATGGGCCTGACGATCGACTTGTCGACCAAGATTCCGATCTTGATCGGCGCCATCTTCATGCTGTGCGTACTGATGTTCCGCAAGGGAATCGTGGGCGAGATCGCCGGCCGTTCCAAAATGTCGCTTCGCAACGCGCGGGCGCCCTCAGTCGCCAAGAAGGTTGACACGCTTCTGCAAAAGTAGTTCACTTATGCAAGTGACTTCGCGGTTGGCCAAGGGAACAATTCGGCGTGCAAGGTTTCACGTTTCAATCAACAAAATCGTCGCTTGTGGAGACAGGCAGCTCCGCGCGCATCGGCGAACTGGCGGCCGGCCTGGGCTGTCGCTCGGTGCTGCTGGTCTCTGATCCCGGCGTCGCGGCTGCCGGGCTGCTGAAGCCTGGCCTCGAAGGCCTCCAACGCGCGGGTGTCGGCGTAACGATGTTTACCGACGTCGAGGCGGATCCGCCGGAACATGTCGTCATGGCGGGCGTGCAGAAAGCGCTGGCCGCCAAGGTCGACGGCGTAGTGTCCATCGGCGGCGGAAGCTCGATGGATACCGCCAAGCTGGTGGCTCTGCTTGCCGTCGGCAGGGAGCGCCTCTCGGACGTCTATGGTGTGGGACTTGCGAAGGGTCCTCGCTTGCCGCTGATCCTTGCACCGACCACGGCCGGGACGGGTTCGGAGGTCACGCCCATCTCGATCGTCACGACCGGCGAGAACGAAAAGAAGGGTGTGGTGTCGCCGGTGCTGCTGCCGGACTGGGCCGTGCTGGATGCCGAACTTACCCTCGGTTTGCCGCCAGCGGTCACGGCTGCGACCGGCATCGACGCTATGGTGCACGCGATCGAGGCCTATACGTCGAAGCGATCGAAGAATCCGGTCTCTGACTGTCTTGCACGCGAGGCCCTGCGGCTGCTGGGCGGCAACATTCACGAGGCTTGCACCAACGGCGGAAATCTCGACGCGAGAGAAGCCATGCTGCTCGGGTCGATGCTGGCCGGAATGGCGTTCGCAAATGCTCCGGTTGCGGCCGTCCACGCTCTGGCCTATCCGGTCGGCGCCCGCTTTCACGTCCCGCACGGCTTGTCCAATTCGTTGGTTCTGCCCGGCGTGTTGCGTTTCAACGCGGTTGCGGCGGAGTTACTCTATGCGGAGATCGCCGACGTCCTGCTTCCGGAGCAAAAGGGTGGCGCGCGGCAGCGCAGCGCGGCCTTGATCGACTATCTGTCGAAACTGCCGATGCAACTCGGGCTGCCGACGCGCCTGCGCGACGTCGGGATATCCGACAACGATGTGCCTCAACTGGCGGCGGAGGCGATGAAGCAGCAGCGCCTTTTGGTCAATAACCCGCGCGAAGTGTCGCTCGACGATGCGCGTGCGATCTACAGCGGGGCATTATGACTGAACGTGCCAAACCCCACCGTCGCGCCGAGTACGCGCACTTCCAGTTGATGACGACGCGCTGGATGGACAATGACGCCTATAGCCACCTCAACAACACGGTGTACTACGCGCTATTCGATTCCGCCGTTGGGCAGTATCTGATCGAGAAGGGATTTCTCGACGTGCGGCGCAGCCACGTCATCGGCCTGGTTGCCGAGACGAAATGCCGGTACTTCAGGGAGATTTCGTTTCCGTCAGTCGTCCATGTGGGGTTGCGGGTCGGGCGGCAAGGCAATACCAGCATCACCTACGAGATCGCCCTGTTCACGGACGACGAGGATGAGGCATGTGCGCAAGGCTACTTCGTCCATGTCTATGTCGACCGCGCCTCGAAGCGCCCGGTACCGCTGCCGGACCGATTGAAGGCGGTCGTCGCACCACTTCACGTACGTGGTCACACGGTCGCCGTTGAGCGGGAGATAGTCTGATGGACATGTTCGGAAAGATCGAGCTGAAGGCGCCGCGCGAGCAGGTGTGGCAGGCGCTCAACGACCCGCTCGTTCTCAAAGAGTGCATTCCCGGCTGCGAGGAGCTGGAGCGCACGGTAGACGACGAGTTCATCGCCACCGCGGTGATCAAGGTCGGGCCGATCAAGGCCAAGTTCAAGGGCAAGGTTCGCCTGTTCGATATCCATCCGCGGGTCGGCTACACCATAGCCGGCGAAGGGCAGGGCGGCATCGCTGGCTTCGCCGCCGGGACGGCGAAAGTTCAGCTTGAAGATGTGCCCGGCGGCACCCTGCTTTCGTACTATACTGAAGCAAAAGTTGGAGGAAAGCTCGCTCAGCTCGGAGCGCGGTTGGTTGATTCAACCGCCAAGAAGCTTGCCGCACAGTTCTTCGATGAATTCCGCATGCAAGTCGAGAGGCAGAGCGTCGCTGACGCATGAACGTTCGGATGAAATCTCAAGGTAACGCCGTGTCCGACATCAGTTGCACTCTGGATGGCCCCGTAGCGATGGTTACGATCAATCGTCCCCATGTGCGCAATGCTATGACGCTTGCGATGTGGAGGGGAATGGCCGCGATCTTCAGGGAGTTGGGGGCCAACCGCGAGGTCCGGGCTATCACTCTGACCGGCGCCGGCGAAAGCTTCAGCGTCGGCGCCGATGTGTCGGAATTCGATGCAGTCCGGGCGGATGCGGCGGCGAGCACGGCTTATGAACTGGCGGTCGATTCCTGTTCCGATGCAATAGCCGGTGTTCCGCAGCCGGTGATTGCGGTCATTTCCGGGTATTGTCTCGGCGGCGGTTGCCATCTGTCGATGGCCTGCGATTTCCGCTTTGCGGCACCGACTGCCTCACTTGGCATTCCGGCAGCGAACCTGTCGATCGTCTACGGTGTCCGCAGCACCAGACGGCTGCTGTCCCTGGTTGGGATGACCAACGCCAAGCGCATCCTTTACACGGCCGAAAGGATCGGCGCACGGGAGGCGCTGAAGATCGGCCTGGTGGATCGCATCTCCGATGATCCACTTCACGACGCCGCGAGCCTCGCTGCGCAGATTGCGGATAAAGCGCCGCTTTCGATCTCTGGCGCAAAATACATCCTCAACGACGCAGCCATGGTGGACGGCGGCCTTCTGGCCCAGGCGATGATCGATGGCGCCTCCAACAGTCACGATTACCGGGAAGCCCGCAAGGCATTCGCCGACAAGCGCAAGCCGGATTTCAAGGGGTGCTGAGATGAAGCCGCCGCCCTTCGAATATCTCGCCGTCGACAGCGTGCAAGCCGCGACCGCGGCGCTTGCCGAGGCAAACGGCGACGGCAAGCTGCTCGCGGGCGGGCAGAGCTTGCTGCCGATGCTCAACTTCCGCCTGCTGCGCCCGTCCGTATTGATCGACATCAACCGGATCTCCGATTTGTCCTACATCAGGGACGAAGGCGGGCATATCCGGATCGGCGCGCTCACGCGACATCGGATCGTCGAAGTCTCCGACCTGGTCGCGACCCACTTGCCGGTCTTGAGCGAGGCCATGGGGTACGTCGCCCATCTCGCAATCCGAAACCGGGGTACGATCGGTGGCAGCCTCTCGCATGCGGACCCGGCTGCCGAACTGCCGATGATGTCGATGTTGCTCGATGCCGAACTCGAACTGGTTTCGGCGGAAGGCAGTAGGACGGTCAAGGCCGCCGACTTCTTTGTCGGCGCCCTGACGACCGACTTGGCCGAGGGTGAGATGCTCGTTTCGGTCAGCTTCCCCAAATGTCGCGCGGGCGTGGGCTATGCCTTCGAGGAGGTCGCGCGCCGGTCCGGTGATTTCGCACTTGCTTGTGTCGCGATTTGCTTGGAGCGCGATGGCGATCGTATCTCCAGCGCGAGGGTCGGCATGATGGGCGTCGGCGAGACGCCGATGCGCGCGAGCGAGGCGGAAGCGCTGTTGGTATCGCGGCCGTTCGACGACGCTCTCGTGAGCGATGCTGTTAGCGCGATCCGTATCGCGGTCGAGCCCAACACGGACCTGCATGCCTCGGCTGACTATCGTCGACACCTGGTCGGCGTGCTGGCGGAGCGCGCCATTCGCAGGGCTTGGTCGCGCGCGACGGAGGCGAGCCATGGCTAACCCGGTCGAGATCTCCATCAACGTCAATGGTCGCGTGTATCGGCGCGAGGTCGAGCCGCGCTTGCTGCTGACCGACTTCCTTCGCATCGAGCTCGGACTGACAGGTACGCATGTCGGCTGCGAGCACGGCGTTTGCGGCGCCTGCACCGTGCTGGTGAACGGCGATAGTGTACGGTCGTGCCTGCTGCTCGCCGCGCAGCTCGATGGTGCGGAGATCACGACCGTAGAGGGCCTCGCTACTTCGGCCGGGCTCCATCCTGTGCAGAAGGCATTCCACGACCATCACGCGTTGCAATGCGGCTTCTGCACGCCGGGGATGTTGATGACCGCGGTCGATCTCCTGAAAAAGTCGCCGTTGGCGAGCGACGAGGAGATCCGCGAAGGGCTGTCCGGCAATCTGTGTCGGTGTACGGGGTACGAAAACATCGTCCGCGCGGTCCGGGCGGCGGTCGAGGTTCTCGCAAGCGCGAACAAGGAGAGCGCGTCATGAAGATGCATTTCCTCTCAGGCGGGCGCCTGCGGATGCGCAAAAGCATCCATTTTCCCGAGGCTGATCGTGCCGAGACGATCGAGCTGCCGGTGTCATGCGTGTTGCTCCGCCACCCGAAGGGCAATGTGCTGTTCGACACCGGTTGCCATCCCGAAGTGGGAACTGACCCTGAGGGCCGATGGGGCGGCATGGCGCGCGTCATGACGCCAATCATGCCGGCAGGTGACAACGTGTTGGAAGGATTAAAGGCCGTCGGATTGACGGCGGATGACATCGATGCCGTCATCTGTTCGCACTTCCACACCGATCATTGCGGTTGCAATCAGTTCTTCCGCAAAGCGCGCTTGCTCGTCCGTAAGGAGGAGCTCGATGTCGCGAGGGGACCTTCCGCCGCGGAAGCGGGCTATTTGCGTGCCGACTGGGATCATCCCCTGAACTATCAGGTGGTAAGCGAGGAGATCGACCTGTTCGACGATGGCACGATTCGGCTCGTCCACCTGCCAGGCCATACGCCGGGGCTGATGGGGGCGCTGGTAACGCTTCGCAACAGTGGTCGCTTCCTGCTCGGCTCCGATGCGGTTAGCATCCGCGGTAATCTGGATGCCGACATCATCCCGAAGAACACCTGGAATAAAGAGATCTGCCGCGCGACCTTCCAGAAGATCAGGGAGATCGAGGCGCAGGGCGCGACGATAATTTGCGGCCACGATGCCGCGCAGTGGGAGACCCTGCGCAAGGGAGCGGATTGCTATGACTGATAGCAAACCCGTCCCGGCCGTCGAGGCGAGCGGCTCGGTCGAAGGTCTCGCCACGCGGCCGAAGATCGTCGGCGCGCGCGTCAAGCGAACCGAAGATGCACGCTTGCTGACCGGCAAGGGGGCCTTTGTCGATGACCGGCGCGTACCTGGCCTGCTGCACGTCGCCTTTCGCCGCAGCGATCATTCGCATGCGCGGATCAGGCGCATCGATTGCGACGAAGCGCGGGACATGCCCGGCATCGCCGCTGTATTCACTGCAGACGATATTGCCGGCGTGAATGCGATTTTCGCGACGTCGCGGATGAAAGGCTATCACGCCACCGCGATCACGGCGCTGGCGCGTAATAAAGTGCGCTACGTCGGCGAACCCGTTGTCGCGGTGGTGGCGGAAAGCCGCTACCTCGCCGAAGACGCCCTCGAACTGATCAATATCGAGTTCGATTCGATGCCGGTCGTGATTGATCCCGAGGAGGCGGCCAAACCTACCGCGCCGTTGCTGCACGAGGAAGCCGGCACGAATGTTCTCTGCGCCCGCGAGTTCAAGACCGGTGACGTCGATCAGGCGATCGCGGACGCGGCCGTGCGCGTGTCGGGGCGGTTCCGGTTCAGGCGCAAGTCGCCGCTCGCCATGGAAAACCGGACCTATCTGGCGGAGTATGACGCGGGCCGGGACGAACTGACCCTGCACTCATCGACACAAGTGCCGGGCATCATTCGCGATGCGCTCTCCGAGGCGCTGAACATGCCCGGAAGCCGATTGCGCGTGCTCTCGTCCGATGTCGGCGGCGGGTTCGGCGGCAAGGCCTCGCTCTATGCCGAGGAAATCCTCGTTGCCTTCGCGGCACGGGAGCTCGGCCGCCCCGTGAAATGGACGAGCGACCGCATGGAGGATCTCGCTTCGACCAGCCAGGGGTTCGACCAGATCGTCGATGCCGAACTGGCGTTGGACGCGGAGGGGCGTGCCCTCGCGCTCAAGGCCGAGGTCATCGGCGACGTCGGAGCCTATTCGATCTATCCGTGGACCGCGGTGATCGAGCCGGTGCAGGTCGTGAGCTTTCTGCCAGGCCCTTACAAGATCCCGAACTATCGTGGTCGCGTACGCGGCGTCGCGACGTCGAAGCCGCCGATGGGCCCGTATCGCGGCGTGGGCCGGCCGACATCGACATTCGTCACGGAGCGGTTGCTGGACATGGCAGCGCGCGAGCTGGAGATGGATCCGGTGGCGCTGCGCCTGAAGAACCTGATCCAGCCGAACGAGTTTCCCTATCGCATCGGGTCTGGCATCGTCTGGGATCAGTGCGCCTTCACCGAATGCCTCCATGCCGCATGCGGGCAGGCGGATTACCAGGCGTTGCGCGTGCGGCAGGCGGCGGCTCGGGCAGCGGGCCGTTGGTTCGGAATTGGGGTTGCCTGCTATGCGGAGCTGACCGGGATCGGTTCGCGCATCTCGGTTGCGCCGGGCATGCCGATCAACACCGGCACGGAAACCGCAAAGATCGCGATCGACTCGACCGGCGCTGTCACGGCCTCATTCGGAGTCGCCGCTGTGGGCCAGGGCCTGGAGACCACCTTGGCTCAGGTCGTCGCCGAACATCTCGGCGGCCGGGTCGAGGACATCCGCATCATTCAGGGCGACAGCGCCGCCGTGCCGAACGCCACCGGCAGCTATGCGAGCCGCAGCGCCGTGCTGGCCGGCGGCGCCGCGACGCTCGCAGCACGTGACGTGAAGGACAAGCTGGTGCGGGCGGCCTCGCATCTGCTCGAGGCCAGTCCCGACGATCTCGCTGTAGAGGATGGCAAGGTCACCGTTGTAGGCACCGATCGCACCTTGACCTTCCGCCAGTTGGCGCGCGCGGTCTATCTGGAGATGGGGCGCATCCCGGCGGACAAACGCGAAGAGCTGACCTCGACCAAGACCTACGACCCCGTATTCGGGACCAGCGCGACGGCAGCCCATCTCGCCGTCGTCGAAATCGACCCGAACACCTACGAGGTGAAGATCGATCGGTTCGTGGTTGCCGAGGATTGCGGCCGGTTGATCAACCCGATGATCGTCGATGGCCAGGTTCATGGCGGAGTCGCGCAAGGCGTCGGCGCTGCGCTCTACGAAGAGGTCGTCTACAACGAGGAGGGGCAGAACCTGACCGCCAGCCTCGTCGATTACATCATCCCGACCGCTGTCGAGGTGCCCTCGATCGAGGTGGTCCACATCGAGAAGGACTCGCCGACCACGCTTGGCGGCTTCCGCGGCATGGGCGAGGGCGGCACCATCGGCGCGCCCGCGGCGATTGCCAATGCTATCGCCGACGCGCTTTCGTCCCTGGACATCGACATCTTCGAGCTGCCGGTCTCCCCCGAACGGCTCTTCCGCCTCATCGAAAACGCAACAAATCGCAAGGAACTAGCCGATGGACATGAAGCTTAAGGGCAAGGTCGCGCTCGTCACGGGCGCGGCAAGAGATGTGGGCCGCGAGATTGCGCTGAGCCTCGCGGCGGAAGGCGCCGCGGTCGCGGTGAACTACAACGGCTCCAAGGATGCCGCAGCCGCCGTCGTCGCCGACATCGAAAAGATGGGCGGCAAGGCCATCGCATACCAGGCCGATGTCTCCGATTTTGCTGCGGTTACCACGATGATCGACGGCATCGTCAAGGATTTCGGCGGCCTGAACATCGTGGTGAACAATGCCGGTGTCGCTTTGCGCAACCGCTTCACAGATACGAAGCGCGAGGAATGGGAAAAGCAGATCAACATCTGCCTCTATGGCGCCATCCACGTATCAAAGGCTGCAGCTCCGCATCTCGAGAAGGCCGGCGACGGCCGGATCATTGCGCTGGTCGGCGACTCGTCGCGGGTCGGCGAATCCGGGCTAGCGATCGTGGCGGCCGCTCGCGCGGGCGTCATCGGCCTGATGAAATCGCTGGCCCGCGAGTTCGGTCGGTTCGGCACGACGGCCAACACGATCTCGCTCGGCCTCATCGAGACCGCGCATGACCGGGCCTGGGTCGAGGCCAATCGCGACAAACTGACCAAGTTCTATCCACTGCGTCGATTGGGCCAGCCGCAAGACATCGCGCCGACAGTCACATTGCTGGCATCGCCGCATGGAAGCTGGATCACTGGACAGGTGATCAGCATCAGCGGCGGCTTCAGCATGGTTTGATGACGACAGCAAACGAAGCGGAGGAAACATGCTGCAGAGTAGCCTGATCGCGCCGATCCCGGCGCTGATCGAGCGGCATGCCAAGGAGCGGGGAACCAAGACCGCATTCGAGGATGCCGCAGGGAAGGTGAGCTACGGTGAGCTCGCCACAAGGACGGCGAATCTGGCCGGACACTTCGCGGCGCTCGGCATCCAGGCAGGCGACACGGTCGCTATCTTCCTGCCCAATTGCGTGCGCTGGGTCGAGACGTGCCTGGCGATCGCCAGAGCCGGGGCAATCGGGGTCCCGATCAGCTATGATGCCACCGAGAGCGAGGTGGTCTATCGCCTGCAGGATGCCGCTTGCACGATGGTCATCACTACCGATGAGCGTTCGGAGCTCATGGAGGCGATCCAGCAGCAATGTCCGGTGTTGAGCAGCGTCGTTCTGGTGGAACGCGGGCCGAGCCGAGAACAGGGCCCGCGCTACGAACAACTGGCGTCGACGAAGGCGGCGTTGGCGCCGCGCGATTCGCTGGGAATGCAGGAGCCGGCCTTCATCATCTACACTTCCGGAACGACCGGCCGCGCGAAGGGCGTCCTGCTGTCGACCCACAGCATGCTCTGGATCGCCGCATCGTGTTGGGCGCCCATCTCGATGCTCTCGGAAAAGGATGCGGTGCTTTCGCCGCTCCCGCTGTTTCACTCCTACGCGCTAAATTTCTCTGTCCTCAGCATCCTTGCCGCCGGCGCAAGCGAGTACATCCTCGAGAAGTTCTCAACTAGCGAAGTGCTGCGGCTGCTGGGAAGCGGCAGGTTCACCTTGTTTCCCGGTGTGCCGACGATGTTCCACTACTTGCTGGAAGCGGCAAAGGGCCGGGACGAGGTGAACCTGGCTGGCGTTCGGCTGGCGATCTCCGCCGGCGCCATCATGCCGGCGACCTTAAACCGCGAGTTCGAGTCCCGGTTTGGTGTCAAGTTGCTGGACGGTTATGGGATCACCGAGACCTCGACCATGGTAACCATGAACTGGCCGGCTGGCGGCCGCGTGTTGGGCTCCTGCGGGCTTCCAATCCCTGGCCTTGCTGTCCGTATCGTTGACTTGGCCGGAAACGATGTACCGTTTGGGGCCGAAGGTGAATTGATCGTGCGCGGGCCGAATGTCATGATCGGCTATCACAACAAACCGGAGGAGACGGCGGCTGCCTTGCGCAACGGCTGGTATCACACCGGCGATCTCGCCAGGAGTGATGAAAACGGGTTCCTGACTATTACGGGGCGCCTCAAGGAGCTGATCATCCGCGGCGGGCAGAATATCGCGCCCGCCGAGATCGAGGAGGTCGTCAGCGGATGCGAGCAGGTAGTGGATTGCGCTGTCGTGGGCGTACCGCACCAGCATCTCGGCGAAGTGCCCGCGCTGTTTGTGGTGAGCCGGGTGGCCTCACCTGATGGCGAGGTGATCATCGCGCATTGCCGCAAGCATCTGTCCTCCTACAAGGTGCCTGAACGCGTGGTCTTCGTCGCCGAGATTCCGCGCACCGGATCCGGCAAGATCATTCGCTTCAAGCTACGCGATGCTTTCCTATCCAAGTCCTCGGGATAAATTTGTAATGACAATACAAGAGAAGATCGCAGCCGGGCTCAAGCTCAATGATCTGTCGCTGCTGCGCGATAGGTGTCTGATCGACGGAGTGTGGTCGGCGGCGGACAGCGGCGGTACGCTGACCGTTACCAATCCCGCAACCGGTGCGGCGTTGACAACGGTGCCCAACATGGGCGCCTCGGAGACACGTCGGGCAATTGCCGCGGCCGACGCCGCCTGGCCCGGCTGGCGCGCGCGGACCGCCAAAGAGCGCGCCGCAATCCTGCGCAAATGGTTCGAACTGGTGATGTCCAATCAGGAAGACCTCGCCGTTATCATGACCGCCGAGCAAGGCAAGCCGCTGACGGAAAGTCGCGGCGAGATCGCCTATGCGGCGTCATTCATCGAATGGTTCGCCGAGGAGGGAAAGCGTGTCTATGGCGATACCATTCCGGGTTTCACCGCCGATAGGCGCATCATCGTCCTCAAGCAGCCAATCGGCGTCTGCGCCGCGATCACGCCGTGGAATTTTCCCGCAGCCATGATCACCCGCAAGGCTGGCCCGGCGCTCGCCGCCGGTTGCACTATGGTGGTCAAGCCTGCAAGCCAGACGCCGCTCTCCGCGCTTGCGTTGGCGGTGCTGGCGGAACGTGCGGGCATCCCGAGCGGCGTTTTCTCGGTCGTGACTGGGTCGGCAAGCGCGATCGGCGGTGAGATGACGTCCAATCCGGCCGTGCGCAAGGTGACGTTTACGGGCTCGACCGAGATTGGCAAGAAGCTCATGGCGCAGGCGGCATCGACCGTGAAGCGTACATCGATGGAGCTGGGTGGCAACGCGCCTTTCATCGTGTTTGACGATGCGGACATCGAGGCGGCGGTGCAGGGCGCCATTGCATCGAAATATCGCAATGCTGGACAGACCTGCGTCTGCGCCAATCGCTTGTTCGCACAAGACAGGGTCTACGACGCCTTTGTTTCCCGGCTTTCCGAGGCCGTGAAATCGATGAAGGTGGGCGATGGTTTCGAGCCAGGCGTGGCAATCGGGCCGCTCATCAATCTCGATGCGGTGCAGAAGGTCGAGCAGCATATCACCGATGCTGTAACCAAAGGAGCGCGCATTGTCGCCGGCGGACAACGCCATGCCCTCGGACACTCCTTTTACCAGCCGACGGTGCTGGCGGACAGTACGCCGGACATGCTCATCTTCAAGGAAGAGACCTTCGGCCCCGTCGCGCCGGTGTTTCGTTTCTCTTCGGAAGAGGAGGTGATCAGGCTGGCCAATGCGACGGAGTTCGGTTTGGCCGCCTATTTTTATGGTCGGGACATCGGCCGTATCTTCCGCGTAGCGGAGGCGCTCGAGTACGGCATCGTCGGAATCAACGAAGGCATCATCTCGAGTGAGGTCGCTCCGTTCGGCGGTATGAAGGAGAGCGGCAACGGCCGTGAGGGCTCCAAATACGGGATCGAGGACTACCTGGAGATCAAGTATCTCTGTCTCGGAGGTATCTGAGCGCAGCCTTGGACATCTTGAATTCATTCACATGAGCAAAACGCGACAGATGCGGGCTTGCGAGCTTCAGACGATCGAATCTGGCGAATGCGATCTCTGTGTTCCGCAAGACAGTGGGGAGAATGAGAAATGAAAGCTGTGGTCGTCGAAGAATATACAACGATCGACGGCGTTCGACTGAAGGAGGTCGCCAAGCCGGAGATATCCAGCGGTAAAGTGCGAGTCCGGGTACAGGCTGTGGGCATTGGTTTTGTCGATGGCCTGAAAGTACAGGGGCTCTATCAAACCAAGGATCCGCTGCCCTTTACGCCCGGGAGCGAATTCTCCGAGGCGCTAGCTGGTAGGATTGTTCTGCCCGGCGCGCGCTCAGTGACAGATTGCGACACGCTTTGGTCAAACCCAGACTGGCTACGAAGCAAGTTGCGCCCTCGAGCAAGTCCGCAACGCCAGCAACGCGGATGAAATGCCCTTGCCAAAATGAAGAATAAACGTAATAATTATAAAATATAAACAAATCGGGAGGAGGCCGGTGAAGTCTGGCTTGGTATCGGTAGTCGCGCTCGCTGCCCTCCTTGAATCGACAGCAGTTGTCCGCGCAGAGGGTGAGAGCTGCTCGCCGGTCAGCACTGCTTCGCTTGGTGTCTCCAACGTCGAAGTCGTCGGTTCGAAGCTCCAGGAAGCCAGCAACGGTGTAGCAAAGCATTGCATCGTGACCGGCTTCGCCAACCAGCGCACTGGTGGGGATGGAAAGTCCTACGCTATTCACTTCGAGATCAGGCTGCCGGCCGAGTGGAACGGCCGCTTCCTGCACCAGGTGAACGGCGGCAATGACGGCATCGTGGTCCCCGCCCTTGGCCCCAAACCCGACGGTCTTGCATCGGGCGGCACAGTGCAGCTGGCGCGAGGTTTCGCTGTGCTGTCGTCGGACAGCGGCCATTCGGGCTCCGATCCCGCGAACAAGCCGCTGGGGCTTGCAGCAGGTGCCGCCTTCGGGCTCGATCCGCAGGCGCGGCGCGACTATGGCTACGCCGCCGACATGACTCTGTCGCCCGTCGCCAAAACGATCATCACGCTGCATTACGGCCGCAAGCCTGATCGGTCCTACATGGCCGGCTGCTCCAACGGCGGGCGTCATGCGATGGTTGCCGCCTCCCGCATGCCCGAAAATTACGATGGCTTCCTCGTCGGCAATCCCGGCTTCGATCTGCCACGCGCCGCGGTCCAACACGCCTGGGATGTGCAGGCTTTCCTGAAGGCTGACCCTGATCTCCGCAAGTCGATTACCAAAGAGGATGCGCAACTCGTATCCTCGCGCATCACGGAGGCCTGCGACGCGCTGGATGGTGTCAAGGATGGCCTCACGTCCAATCTCGCAGCCTGCCAGAAGGCCTTCGACCTCAAGAGCCTCATTTGCGCGCCGGGCCAAACCAATGCGTGCCTGCCTGAAGCCAAGGTCGATGCGCTGAAGACCAGCCTTGCCGGGCCGAAAAATTCGAAAGGCGAGGCGCTCTATTCGGACTGGCCGCTCGATGGCGGCGTCGGCACCGGCAATTGGCGCGCCTGGAAGGTCGAGAGCACGGTCGCACCCTGGAACAACTATCCGATCATCGCCACGATGGGGGCAGCGTCGCTGAACTATATTTTTTCGACCCCGCCTGTTGCGGTGGAAGGCAGCAACGACAAGCTCATTGACGCGCTAAAGGCCTACGACTTCGACAGGGACGCGCCAAAGATATTCGCCAAGGACGGCACGTTCACCGAATCGGCCATGGAGTTCATGACGCCCCCCGATGTTGACGACCCCAAGCTCACAGGCCTGCAAGCGACCGGACGCAAGATGCTCATCTATCACGGTCATGCCGATCCGGTGTTCTCGGTCAACGACACCATCCGGTGGTATGGCCGGCTGAACAAGAACGCGCAGGGCCATGCCGATGGCTTCGTGCGCCTCTTCACCATACCCGGCGGGACACATTGCGGCGGCGGAGTTGCACTCGACAAGTTTGATGCTCTGACGGCGCTGACCGATTGGGTGGAGCAGGGCAAGGCGCCTGAGCGGATAGTTGCTTCCATCGATCCGGCCAACAAGGAAATTCCGGGGACGTGGAGCCCCCATCGTACCCGGCCGCTTTGCGTCTATCCGTCGTATGCGGCCTATTCCGGCTCGGGCGATACCGAGGAAGCGAGCAATTTCGTCTGCAAGGCGCCGTAGCGCGGCTGAGCGTCTCCCCAATCCTCGCTGCGGGACAGTCGGATCGCGCCGCAGTATGGGATCCGGCCCAAATTCCTGATGCAATCGAGCGTTCCGCTTCGAGCAGATTGGCTTGACTCTTCGGTCATGCTGGCCGCGCCTTTTCGAGACACGATGAGGGCTGACCAAGTCGTTGTGGCTTCTGCCGCAGGATACGACAGCGACGGACAGGAGGGCGTCTTCAGTCCGCCGTCCCAAGCACAAAGCGGTGCTCCGGAAGGCCCTGCGCGAGGCCGTGGATCGCGAGGAGGTGACCGGCTTCGGGCTCGCTGCTCAATTGCCCGGTGTCGAGAAACTTTCGCGCGCTCGTGACGAACATGGTCTTGTGGTCGCTGCCGCCGAAACAGACGCAGGTCGGATTGGTCACGGGCAGGGAAATAACGATGTCGATCTGGCCGTCCGGTCGATAACGCGCTATGCGCCCGCCGGAGAAGAACGCCGTCCAGAGCCCGCCATCGACGTCGACGCAGGCGCCGTCAGGGCGCTCTCCGGACGCTGCGTAGTCTGCGAACAGTCGCCTGTTGCTGATCGTGCCGTCATCGAGATCGAAATCGAAGCACCAGGTGCGATAGCGCCGCGTGTCCGTGAAATAGAGCGTGCGGCTGTCCGGCGAAAACGTAATGCCATTGGTGACGATGACATCGGCGAACATGCGCCGGACTGCGCCGTCGCCGTCGACGCGATAGAGCGCGCCGTTCGGTCGATGCAGCTCGTTATCCATCGTTCCGATCCACAGGCGCCCCCGCGCATCGACCCGTCCGTCGTTGAGCCGATTGTCGACCCCCGTTTCGACCTCGCAGATGCGGCTCACGATGCCGCTCACCGCATCGCGACGAAACAGGCTGAGATCCTGCGCGAGGATGTGCGAGCCGTCGGAGGCCAAGGCCTGGCTGCCGAGAAACCGGCAGTCGTAGCGGATCGTCTCGTGCGCGCCCGTCGCGAGATCGAAAGATTGATGAAGTTGCCGGTCGATATCGACCCACCAGAGCTTGTTCGTGCGGCCGCACCAGAGCGGCGTCTCACCGAGAATATCCGTCGTGGCGACTGCGGTCTCCACCTTGTGGGGCGGGATCGTCATCATCCCGAAATCCGGCTCCAACCGCGCGAGCCGTCTCCGAAGGCCTGATATCCGTCCGAGGTCACCGCGATCGTATCCTCGAGCTTGATGAAGCCCCGTCGCGCGTGAGGCAGCGTGGTCTCAATCGAGATGACCATGCCGGCCTCGAGAGGTACGCTGGCGTCGTCGGCGGGATAGGGAATGGGGCCGCTCGCCGTGAGGCGCGGCGCTTCGTGGCTGACGATGCCCATGCCGTGGGCAACGAAGTGCATCTGCTTGCCATGAGGGGACCGTGCGAGCGCTTCGGTTGCGGCGGCGTAGATATCGCTGCCCGTGAGACCCGCGCGGATCGGAGCGCGGGCCGCCTGCTGGATCAGATCGACTTCCGCGAGCAGATCGACAAGTTCGCCGTCCGGCGCGCCGTGCACGGCCATCCGGCAGAGATCGCCGATGTAACCTCTATAGTTCCCGCCTGAATCGAGCGAGACGATATCGCCGGGTTCGAGACGTTGTTCAGACGGAGCCCGGTTAAGGCTCGTTCCCATCGTCACGAGCGCGTATTCGAAGATCATGTCGCGGGAAAGTTCGGCCTGACGCAGATGATCGATGATCTTGCGCTTGCTTTGTCCGGGGCGGGTGCGGCTGACCGCGTCCATCATGGAAGCGACGACACGCTCGGACGCCTCGCGGAGGATCTCCAACTCGGCCGCGGTCTTGATGGACCGCAGTTTCTCAAGCGGGCGCATCGCCTCGACGAGCTGGCAGTTGGGGAGTTCGCTGCGCAGCAGGTCCGCCGCATCGGCCGGCAGGAACGACATCTCGGCGCCGACATTTAGCGCAGATGTTGCGGCAGCTTTTACGTGCTCGAGAGCGAGTGTCATCGCTTCGACCGAGGTTGACGACCCGAACACGACCGGCGGCATCCAATATCCGGCGCTGGTTCTGTTCTGGATGCTGTCCCGTTCGTTCCGGTTGGCGATATAGGCCGACTTGTCCAGAGCGCCCTTCACGTAGACGAAGATGGGCAGATACCGGCTGATGCCGATGGCTTCCATAAAATCGAACTGGAAGTGATAGTACCCGCCGAGAAGGTACTGAATGTTGTGTTTCGAGGTGACGATCAGGACGTCGATGCCGAAATCATCGAGTAAGTCGTCAAGCCTGGCCATGGAAAATGGAATTTTTTCGGAGTGCATCTATCGTTCTTTTCGCAGACGACTTGATCCTTGACGCGAAGCCTTGACGTTCAACCTTAGTGGGAGAGGGTGGTCAGGTGTCTTTCCAGGACGATAGGGCATGCGCGACGCAGCCGTTGATATGTTCGCTGAGGACAGTCCGCGCGCTCTTGATGTCCCGCTTTAGGGCGCATTCCAACAGCGCCTTGTGCTGGTTGATCGTCTCCGTGCCCCGATAGCGCAGCGCATAGCGAAAGTATTTGTCGAACACGATCGAATGGGTGTGCATCAACTCGCGCGATCCGCAGGCCGAGATTAGCGCCTGGTGGAACTCGCCGTCATAGCGCTTGCGCAGCTCGGGATCGTCGCCCTCCCTGAGGACGGTGCGTTCTGTGGCCGCCAGCTTGTGATGCGCGGACACCACGCGGCCCTCCCACTCGACATCGCCGGCACGGAACGACTCGGCCATCGCGTGATGCTCGAGCAGGATGCGCAGATCGGCGAGCTCGCGCAAATTCTGGATCGAGATCGGCGCCACCTCGAAGCCACGCTGGCCTTCGGCGACGACGAAACCCTCTGATGCCAGGCGATTGAGGATCTCGCGCAGCGTCGAGATGCTGACGCCATAGTCCTCCTTCATCGCATCGAGCTTGAGACGCCCCGATGGCGTGAGCACGCCGAAGATGATGTCCGACCGGATGCGCTGATAGCCGCTGTCGCCCGCCGACAAAGGCCGTTCCTCAACTACCGTCATGCCTTCTGATCCCGCTTGTCCGGATCGCCGGCCACCCCGCGGGCGCCGAACCATCAATGTTGCCAGCAATATAGCAGAACTCCACCATCAGACGTCTATAGAAATATCATATGAAATGAATAATGACATTTGACACGGAAATATATGTATGATGTGTAAATAAACGGAGGGTACGAAGAATGATGGCTTAAGCCGCCGTTCGTGCCCTAGGGAATAGGGAGGAAACGATGAGCTTGTTGGTACGGGCGCTGTCTGCGACGGCGATCTGCGTGGCGCTGACGGTTGGCGCATCCGCCGCCGATGACATTCAGGAGCGCACGATCAGGTGGGGCCACCTGAACAACACCGATCACCCCGTCAGCTTTGGCGTGCAGAAGTTTGCCGAGATCCTGCTGGCGAAGAGCGGGGGCAAGATGAAGGTTCGCGAGTTCGCGGCTTCACAGCTCGGCAACGAATTGCAGCAGCAATCGGCGCTGCGCGGCGGCACGCAGGAGATGCTGTCGGCCTCGACCACGTCGCTCGCGACCGTCGTTCCGGAGTTCGGCCTGATCGATTTCCCGTTCCTCTTCAACACGACCGAGCAGGCCGACGCGCTGGCAACCGGCAAGTTCGGCAAGGCGATGATCGATACGCTGCCATCGAAGGGGCTGATCGGCCTCGGTTATTGGGGCCTGGGCTTCCGCAACGTCACCAACAGCACCCGCCCGATCACCAAGATCGAGGATTTCAGCGGCCTCAAGCTTCGCGTGATTCCGAATCCGGTCTATCTCGAAAGCTTCAGCGCCTTCAAAGCCAACCCGGTCCCGATGGCCTTCGGGGAGCTGTATTCGGCGCTGGAGACCCGCACCGTGGACGGCCAGGAGAATCCCTACACGGTCATTCTCTCCAACAAGTTCTACGAAGTGCAGAAATACGTCTCCGCCACCAACCACACCTTCACCCTGAACATCATCCTGGTGAGCAAGGCTTTCTGGGACAAGCTGTCGCCGACCGAGCAGCGGCTGATGCACGAGGCCTATGAGGAAAGCCGCGGCTACCAGAAGGAGCAGACGCGCCTTCAGACCGAAAAGGCGCTGGCGGAATTGCAGGCCAAGGGCATGCAGTACAACGCGATCGCCCCCGAGGAGACCGAGCGCATGCGCAAGGCGGTGCAACCGGTCGCGGACAAGATTTCGGCCAATCTTCGCTCCGAGACGGTGAAGCTGTTCAACGACGAAGTCGAGCGCATCCGCAAGGACGTGAAGTAGCTGGCTTCTCTATCGCGGAAAGCGGCGGAGCCGGCCAACGGCCGGCTCACGCCCCATTTGCCCGGACCTGACGCATGGCGCGATTTCTCGACCTCTATTGCTCGTTCCTCAAAGCCGTCATTGCCGCGTGTCTCGCGGTCATGGTGGTCCTGGTCTTCGGCAATGTGGTGCTGCGTTACGGCTTCAATTCCGGCATCACGATTTCCGAGGAGCTGTCGCGCTGGCTGCTGGTCTGGCTGACCTTCCTCGGCGCCATCGTCGCGCTGCGCGAGCACGCCCATCTCGGCGTCGACACCCTGGTCCGGATGCTGCCGGCTCTCGGCAAGCGCATCTGCTTCGTCATCAATTATGGCCTGATGCTGTTTGCCGACTGGCTTTTGCTCTCCGGCAGCTGGCGCCAGACCCTGATCAACATCGACGACCGCGCGCCGGCCACCGGCCTGTCGATGGCCATCTTCTACGCCGTCGGCGTGATCTTCGGCGTGTCGGCCGGCGTGATCCTTCTCTACGACCTGCTCCGCGTTCTCGCCGGACAGGCCAGCGAAGCCGACATGGTCGCCGTCAAAGAATCGGAAGAGCACTGATGCCATCTCTTCGAACCTTGCCGGCCGGCGCTCAGTTGCTGCACACCACCGGGATCATGGCATGACGATCGCCGTCTTCACATTCTCGCTGCTCGGCGCCATGGCGCTGGGCATGCCGATCGCCTTCGCGCTCCTCATTTGCGGCGTCGCCCTGATGAGCACGATCGACATGTTCGACGCCCAGATCGTGGCGCAGAACGTGATCAACGGCGCGGACAGCTTTCCGCTGATGGCCATTCCCTTCTTCATGCTCGCCGGCGAGATCATGAACAAGGGCGGGCTGGCCAAGCGCATCGTCAATGTCGCCCTCGTTGCGGTCGGGCATTTCCGCGGCGGGCTCGGTTACGTCACGATCCTGGCATCCTGCATTCTCGCCTCGCTGTCAGGCTCGGCCGCCGCCGACGCCGCGGCGCTCGCAGCCTTGCTGGTGCCGATGATGGTGGCCGCGGGACACAAGAAGTCCTACGCGGCGGGTCTTGTCGCGGCCGGCGGCATCATCGCGCCCGTGATTCCGCCCAGCATCGGTTTCGTCATCTTCGGCGTTGCCGCCGGCGTCTCGATCTCGAAACTGTTTCTGGCCGGCATCGTGCCCGGACTGTTGCTCGGGGCGGGACTGTGCCTCGCCTGGGCCTGGGTCGTACGGCAGGAAAATTTGACACCGCCGCCGCGGGCCTCGATGTCCGAGATCGTGAAGGCCGTCGTCGACGGCTTCTGGGCGCTGATGCTGCCTGTCATCATCGTGGTCGGCCTTCGTTTCGGCATCTTCACGCCCACGGAAGCCGCGGTGGTCGTTGCCGTCTATTCGCTGTTCGTGGCGACCTGCGTCTACCGCGAGCTGAAGCTGTCGCAGCTTTACGAGGTATTCGTTTCCTCCGCCGTGACGACGAGCATCGTGATGTTTCTGGTGGCCGCGGCGCTGGTGTCCTCCTGGCTCATCACGGTGTCCGAAATTTCCACCCAGGTCGTCACCCTGCTGAAGCCGTTCATGGGGAACAACACGATCCTGATGCTGGCGATCATGGTCGTGGTGGTGATCGTGGGCACAGCGCTCGACATGACGCCGACGATCCTGATCCTGACGCCGGTCCTGATGCCGATCATCAAGGCGGCGCATATCGACCCCGTCTATTTCGGCGTTCTCTTCATCATCAACAACTCCATCGGACTGATCACCCCCCCGGTCGGAATCGTGCTCAACGTCGTCTGCGGCGTCTCCAGGATCAGCATGGAGGATATCATCAAGGGTGTCTGGCCCTTCATGATCGCGCAGCTGATTGTCCTGTTCGCGATGGTGCTGTTCCCGGGACTGGTGACGATTCCGGCGAAATGGTTCGGCGGTTAGTCGCGCAGCATTGGCAAAAGGACACGAGGGATAAAATGGCTGCCAAAATCATGATCCTGAATGGACCCAATCTGAATTTTCTCGGCATCAGAGAACCGCACATCTACGGCCGGACGACGCTGAAGGAGATCGAGGCGAGTTGTCATGCGCTGGCCGATCATCTCGGGGCTTCGATCTCGTTCCATCAGTCCAACATGGAGGGCGAGCTCGTCGGCCTGATCCAGTCCGCTCACGGCAAGGCGGACGCGATCATCATGAACCCGGCGGGCTATTCCTTCACGTCGATCGCGCTGATCGATGCGTTGAAGATCTTCGAGGGGGTGAAGATCGAGCTGCATATCTCGAACATTCATGCGCGCGACGAGCTTCACCGTCACTCGATCACGTCGAGCGCCTGCACGGCGGTCATCTGCGGCTTGGGTCCGTACGGCTATATCGCCGCGATCCTGGCGGCCGTGCAGCGGCTCGGACAATTGCCCGAAACGATCCCGCCGGCGCTGCACGGGCTTGCGGCCGCGGGCCAAGCGTAAGCAGGGAGAGCGCGATGCGCGGAGCGGGATTCCTCGCCATCTGGAGCGACGTCGAGGCGCACGATCTGACCGACTACAGGCATTGGCTCACGCGCGAGCACACTACCGAGCGGGTGACGACGAGGGGTTTCCTGGCGTCGCGTGTCTTCCGCGCGACACGCGACGACATCAATCGCTTCTTCATCCTGTACGAGCTTGAGGCGCCCGAGGTCCTCGATGGCGAGGCCTATCTGGCGCGCCTCAACGCACCAACTCCCTGGTCGCAGCGCATCATGCCCAAGCTCGGGAACTTCGTGCGGGGTGGGGGCGTCATGGTCGCGCGGGCAGGGCGGGGCGAGGGGGCCACGATCATGGCGCTGCGGATCGAAAAACTGCCGGCAGGTACGCAAAAATTGGCCGAGGCGCTCGTTGCGTGCGACGGGATCGCCGCCGTGCAGATCGGCGCAACCGACGAGGCGCGGACGTTGGTGCCGACGACTGAGAAGGGCATGCGGAAGGACGAGGGCTTTTTCGCCGGGCTTCTGCTGGTCGAGGCACTCGACGAGGCCTCGTTGCAGGCCGCCTTGCAGCAGGCGCGCACGATTGCGCCCGACGTCATGGACCGGGCGAGCGAGCCGGAAGTCTATCAGGGTATGTTCGCGCTCGACGCCCGCATCGCGGATTTCGGCTGATGGCCACGTTCTCGCTCGCCGCATTAACCGTGCTCGAGCTGGCGCCGCCCGAGATGATCGAGCTGGCGGCGCGTTGCGGCTACGACAAAGTCGGGCTGAGGCTGCTGCCGGCAACGCCTGGCGGGGTCGCCTACCGTCTGATGGACGATGCGCCGCTGTTGCGGGAGACACTCCGGCGGTTGCAGTCGACGGGCGTGACCGTCGCCGATATCGAGGTCGTTGCATTCAGACCGGAGACGGATGTTGGCTCCTTCACACCCTTCTTCGAGGCGGGGGCGCGCCTCGGCGCCAAACACATTCTCGTCGCCGCCTACGATCCGGATCTGGCACGATTTTCCGACCGCTACCGGCAGTTTTGCGAGGCGGCGGCACAGTACGGTCTGACGTCCGATCTCGAATTCATGCCCTGGACCAGCGTTCCGGACCTCGAGACCGCAATCCGGATCGTCTGTGGTATCGATCATCCCGCTGCCGGCATTCTGGTCGATGCGCTGCATTTCGATCGATCGCAGAGTTCGCTTGCGGATCTCCGCACCATCCCCGCGCGGCGGCTGCACTACTGGCAACTCTGCGACGGTCCGGCCGAACGCCCGTCGACGACGGAGCAGCTCATCCATGCCGCGCGCGAGGAGCGGATGTTTCCGGGCGAGGGCGGCCTAGATATCGTCGGACTGGCGAGGGCGATGCCGGACGACCTCACCATCAGCATCGAGGTTCCGACCGTCCAGTTGGCGAAGACTGTTGATGCCGAAACGCGTGCGCGCCGGGCGCTCGCGGCGGGCAAGACCGTGGTCGAGAGGGCGCGCGCGAACTCCTGAAGGAAGGGTGCTCCGGATGCCGCAAGGCGATCGCTCCTGGGACGTCGAGACCGATCTGCTGGTCGTGGGCGCAGGTGCGGCCGGAATGACGGCAGCGTTGGTCGGTGCCCTCGAAGGCCTCAACGTTGTCCTTTGCGAAAAGTCGAAGATGGTTGGCGGGACGACCGCGACCTCTGCCGGTACCGTCTGGATCCCGGGCAGCCGGCAGGGACAGCTTGCCGGAACGCCCGATACGGTCGATGCCGCGCGCACCTATCTGACCGCGATGCTCGGCGAGCACGCAACTGACGAACGCCTGGATATGTTCCTCAAGGCCGGGCCGGTCGTGCTCGACTATCTCGAGCAGAAGACAAACGTGCGGTTCGCTGCGCCGCCGATCCATCCCGACTACAAGCAGCTTCCGGGGGCGGCGATCGGCGGTCGCGCGCTCGGGGCCGTTCCGTTCGACGGCCGCAAGCTCGGCGACGACTTTGCCCGCATCCGGCCGCCGCGCCGGGAATTCATGGTTCTCGGCGGCATGATGGTCGGGAAGGCGGATATTCCTGCGCTGCTGGCGCCCTTCCGCAACTGGACGAATTTTCGGCACGTCATCGGTCTTCTGACCCGACATGCCCTGGATCGCATCAGCCACAAGCGCGGAACACGCCTGATCATGGGCAACGCGCTTGTCGCAAGACTGTTTGAGGGCGTCCGCCGCGCCGGCGTCGACCTGAGATTTGAGACCTGCGGCGCCTGCGTGAGATCTTCCCCGGTCGCGTCGATGGACCCGACCTGGGAGGTTCGGAAGTCCGTCCGGAGGGCGAAGCCAGTCCGACGGTCGAAGCCGACCGGTTGCCGGTCACGTCGCCGGGGGTGCAGCCCGTCATCGTGGAGGCCGACACCATCGGGGGGGTGGCCGAGGACCGTGCCATGGTCACGACGGACGCGGAGATGCATGTCCCGACCATGCAGCCGGTTGTCCCCACCGCCACGAGGTTGCCGGCGTCGCCGTACCGCTTGCCGTTGTCGCGTCCGCGGCCGCCGACCTAGGCCCCAGCCAGAAGCTTAAGCTGCTGTCTTGCGCAAGGCGGACGTTTAGCTTCGATCGTATGGCAGCGAAGAGCCGAAAACTGCCTCAATTAGCGCTTCACTGCGACCGTATTTTGCGTGGGCCTCGTTTCTTTGGCCGACTGGAAGGATGCAGACCCCGCACCTCCTGTTGTTGAAAAAGTTCCGCGCAGATGCCACGCAGCCATTGGCTTGCCGGGTCGTGATGGAAGCGGGCATGCCAATATTGCTTCACTGTAAAGCCGGCGATCGCCAGCGGGCAGTCGAGCACGCGCAGTCCGTAATAGTGAGCCAGCGTTTCGCCAATGTGCCTTGGCAGGGTGGCGATCAGGTCGGTCGTCCCCACGATTGCGGGCAGTCCCAAAAAGCCGGGTAGCTCAAGCGCCACGTCAAGGACTATCCGCTGCTCCTGTAGCGCGGTCGCGAGCAACTGATGTCCAGTGCCGGAGCGAATGAGGACGTGGGCCTCGCGCCTGAAATCCTTTGCGGTGATGCGGTCGCGGATCCGGGCATGTTTGGCGTTCGCCAAGCAGACCCAATCCTGCGGGAAAAGTGCCTGTTGGAAATGTCCGGCGTCGAGACCCGAGATGTAGCCGAGGGCCAGATCGGCTTCACCGGATTGTAGCATCCGTGGGGTGTCCGCGCCGATCTGTGTCGCCTCGATACGAACGCCCGGGGCGACGCGGCGGATGTGAGCGAGGATGGACGGAAGCAGCGTGACGTGGCTTCCATCCGTCATGCAGATCGCAAAACGGCGCTTTGCGGTTGAGGGATCGAAGTCGGTGCGAAGCTCAGCCAGACGACGCAGCGTTTCCAGGGCCTGCCTCGCCGTGCCGATGAGAGCCTCGGCGCGCGGCGTTGGCAGCATTCCCTCCGCCGACCGGATGAAGAGCGGATCGTCCAGTTCCTTACGCAGTCGCGCCAGCCAGATCGAGATGGTCGGCTGACTTTGACCGAGCTTTTCTGCTGCCTTGGTGACGCTGCCCGTGGTGAATAACGCGTCGAAGAGCCTCAGCAGGCGCGGGTCCAGCAGGTTGGTCTCGACATTATCCGGGTGCTTCATTGCGATTCGCAATAATGGATATAAAGATCATATCATATCTTAATAGCGATCGGCCTGCTACCACGCCTCCAGCGCCAAGAAGGGCGCGCGGGGAAGCGTCGGATGAGGATCTGCTTTATTGGAGCGGGAGCCTTGGGCTCGACCATCGGCGGCACGCTGGCGCGCGGCGGGGTCGAGGTCTGGCTCATCGATCCGTTCCAGGCTCATGTCGACGCCATCAATGCCGCGGGCCTTCGGATGCTCGAAGGCGACGCCGAAACCATCGCGAAGGTCGCTGCCTGCACCTCGGCGGCCCAAGTCGGCGTAGAGGCCGACCTCGTCATCGTCCTCGTCAAATCCTACCACACGCGGGATGCCATCCGGGCGGCAGCGCCGATCATCGGGCCGCAGACGGTTGTGATGTCGCTTCAGAACGGTCTTGGTCACGAGGACATCCTTTCGGAGGAAGTTGGTCGTGACCGGGTCATGGCGGGCAAGACCTACGTTGGTGGCGTGCTGCTTGGCCCCGGTCATGTTCGCTCCGGGATCATCGGCAAGGAAACCATCATCGGTGAACTTGACGGACGCTTGACGGAACGCGCGCAGCGAATCTCCGAGGCTTTCAATCGTGCCGGCATTCTCACGCTGCTCAGCGACAACATCCTGGGCACGATGTGGGACAAGCTTTTTATCAACGTCGCCGGCGGCGGCGTCACCGCCATTACCGGCCTGACCTATGGCGGCCTCTATTCGCTCCCCATCCTGAAGGATTGTGCGCTGGCAGCGATTTCAGAGGGCATCGCGGTAGCGCAGGCGGCCGGCGTGAAGATCTCGATTACCGACCCGCTCCGCGCCTGGACAATGGCATCTGCCGGTCTGCCGCCCGAGTTCAAAACGTCGATGTTGCAGAGCTTGCAATCCGGCAATCCGACCGAGGTTGACTACATTCACGGCTCCGTCGTGCGTTGGGGCGCCAAGCTCAACGTGCCGACCCCGGTCAATTCTACCCTCGTCGCGTTGGTCAAAGGGCTCGAATACGCCCGCAGCGACTATCCTGGAAAGAGCTGAGACGATGTCGCTGCCTCGCGCTTATATCGAGCACGTCGCGATCCGTGTGCCGGACATTGATCGTCACGTCGACTTCTTTCGTGAGGTGCTTGGTCTCGCCATTCGCGACGAGCAACCCGCCGATGGTGCGCGCCCGCGCCAGGTATGGGTGCTCGGAAGCGTGCAACTCATCGAAGATCCGAATTTTGTCGGACCGGAAGGGCGTCTCGCCCATCTCGGCATCATGGTCGACGACTACGAAGGCGTGCTCGCCCGCGCCGCCGCCTGGGGCGCCAGGGCGTTGCCCGCGGGGCCGAACTGGCTCGAACTGCCGAGCGGGCTCAACGTCGAAATCTTGCAAGCCGGCGCAGGCGCTGTGGAAGCCGCCCTGGCGATCAATCCACGGGCTTGAGGAAAACGCGACATGATCGATGAGCGCTACTGGGACGATGCCAAGGTCGGTGACGAATGCGTCACCCCCTCAGTGACGGTCACCGAGGCGATGGTGAATGCCTATGCCGAGTTGACGGGTGATTTTACCCCGGTCCATGTCGACGAGGAATACGCCAAGACCACGCCATTCGGCACGCGCGTCGCGCACGGGCTGTTTGGTCTGTCGCTGGCCGACGGTTTGAAGACCCGTGCCGACTACCGCTTCCTTCCAGGAATGTCGCTGGGCTGGACGTGGGATTTCAAGCTGCCGATCAAGCTCGGCGACACCGTGCACGTGAAGTTCCGTGTCGGCTCGATGCGCGCCACGAAGCGTGATGGGTGGGGCATCGTGGTGCTGCCCTCGGAGCTGATCAATCAGCGCGGCGAAGTGGTGCAGCTAGGTGAGCATCGGTTGATGATTCCGATGCGCCCGAAGAACAACGCCGCTGGAGAGCAGGCATGACCGCGCAAGATCTGCCGCTCCAAGATCTGCCGCTCCAAGATCTGCCGCTCAAAGGCATTCGCGTCATCGACTACAGCCATTTCCTGGCAGGCCCGTTCATGGGCCGTTGCCTCGCCGCGATGGGCGCGGAAGTCATCAAGGTGGAGCGCCCTAGGGAAGGCGATGCGGGACGCGCCCACGGATTCTTCAAGGACGGGCAATCCGGCTACTTCCTGCAGCAGAACATGGGAAAGCAGGGGCTCTGCATCGACCTGCGCGACAAGCGCGGTCTCGACATGATGATGAAGCTCGTCGACACGGCCGATGTCTTCATCGAGAACTACCGCCCCGGTGCACTCGAGCGCCTCGGGCTCGGTTACAATGCGCTATCGGCACGGAATCCCAGACTGATCTACTGCTCGGTCTCCGCCTACGGACACACCGGCCCCTATGCCGACCGTCCGGGCTTCGGTCTGATCGCAGAGGCGATGTCGGGTGCACTGGCGCAACTGGGCACTCCCGGTGAAGCTCCGCCGTTGCTGCGGATGCCGCTCGCAGACATGTATACCGGCATCCACGGCGTAGCAGCCGTCAATGGGGCGCTGGTCGGCCGCGTATCGTCTGGCCGCGGCCAACACATCGATCTAGCGCTGTACGACTGCATGGTCTCGATGCACGATTATGCGGTTCAGCGTTACTTCCTCTCCAACGGCGCCGACATGCCGAAGCAGACCGGCAGCGGACAACCGGACTCGACCGTCTACGGCGTCTTTCCGGCCAAGGACGGCAATCTTGTCATCGCCGCCCAGGTCGATGATGCCTGGCGGCGATTGGCGACGCTGATCGGCGGGAGCGCGTTGGCATCCGACGAACGCTTCGCCAAGCCTGCTGCGCGCAACGCCCATTACGCCGAGGCCATGGAGATTGTGCGCAACTGGACTCTGTCACAGCCGTCTCGAAATGCCTGTCTGGCGGCACTCGAGGAAGCAGGTGTGCCGTCCGCTCCCGTGCAGACCATCGAAGAGGTCGTGAAGGATCCGCAGATCCACGCGCGTGGCATGCTGGTCGAGCAGGAGCACCCCGTGCTGGGCAAGGTGACATTGCCGAACCTGCCCTTCCGCTTCTCCGATTGCGACACCACGGTGCGCACTCCGGCGCCGCTGCTCGGCCAGGACAATCGGCGCATTGCCGCGTCACTGGGGTTGTCGGCCGAAACCGTCGACGCGATGGTGCGCGACGGCGTGCTGCACAACGAAGTCGCAGTGCAGGAGTGAGCGATGAGCGATCGTTATGCGGTGATTGGCAATCCGATCGGCTTCAGCAAGTCACCCCTTATCCATGGCACTTTCGCCAGAATGACGGGACAGGACCTTATCTATGAGGCAATCGAGGGACCCCTCGATGGTTTCAACGAGCGAGTTGATCAATTCCGGACCGAGGGCGCCAAGGGGCTGAACATCACCGCCCCGTTCAAGCTCGATGCCTTCGAGTACGCAAACGAGCTTTCGGAGAGTGCCGAGCGAGCTGGCGCCGCAAACTGCCTGAAGTTCGTCGGCGATCGGATCATTGCCGAGAATTTCGACGGGATCGGCCTCGTCCGTGACATCACCGTCAATCTCGGCGTCAAAATGGCCGGCCGCCGCGTCCTGATGCTCGGCGCTGGAGGAGCGGCGCGCGGCGCGATGCTGCCGTTCCTGCGCCAGGAGCCCTCGGAGCTGGTTCTCGTCAACCGAACGCTGTCGAAAGCTGTGGCTTTGGCCGAAGAGTTTGCCGGCTGTGGTCCCCTGATCGTCAGCGGCTATGCTGAACTGGCCGATCTCGCGGAGGGCTACGACGTCGTTGTCAACGCGACGTCGGCCAGTTTGCGCGGTGAAATGCCGCCGCTTCCAGGCAATGTCTTCCGCGGTGCGGAGCTGGCTTACGAACTCGCCTACGGCAAGGGGCTCACTCCCTTTCTGCAAGCGGCCCGCGCCGAAGGCGTAGCCAAGCTCGCCGACGGCGTCGGCATGCTGGTGGAGCAGGCGGCAGAAGCTTTTGCCTGGTGGCGCGGCGTTCGACCGAGCACGGCTCAGGTCATCGCCGAGCTGACCCTTCCATTGCGCTGACGGGCTATGCCGAGCATTCAACCCAAACCCAGCTTCCTCGTCGGCCTGATCGGCAGCGGCATTGCTGCGTCCCGCACGCCGCCCATGCACGAAGCGGCCGCTGACGCCGCTGGCATTCGCTATCTCTACAAGAAGATCGACCTGTCCGACTTGAAGCTCGGTGCGGAGGCATTGCCGGAATTGCTCATGGCCGCGAGGCGGATGGGCTTTGACGGGCTGAATGTGACCCATCCCTGCAAGCAGGCGATTATTCCACTTCTGGACGAGCTCTCGCCTGACGCGGAGGCGCTTGGCGCCGTGAACACCGTGGTCGTCAGGAATGGCCGGATGACCGGCCACAACACCGACTGGTTCGGCTTCGCCGAGAACTTTCGCCGCAACATGCAAGGCGCATCACTCGGTCGGGTCGTCCAGTTCGGCGCGGGCGGCGCAGGCGCGGCAGTCGCCTTTGCGCTGATGAAACTCGGCGTGCAGGAGTTGATCATTGTCGACTTGGATCTGGCCAAGGCGCAGAGCGTGGTGGACGGATTGTCCTCCCGATTTGCAGCAGGGCGCTTAAAGGCCGGCCAGGATGTTGCAACGGCCGTGGCGGCCGCAGACGGAATCGTCAACGCAACGCCGATCGGCATGGAGAAGTATCCGGGCACGCCGCTGCCGACGGCCTTGCTGCGTCCCGATCTATGGGTCGCCGAGATCGTCTATTTCCCGCTGGAAACCGCACTGCTGCGCGAGGCGCGCGCCCTCCGTTGCCGCACCGTCGACGGTGGCGGCATGGCGATCTTCCAGGGCACCGAAGCATTCCGCCTGTTCACGGGTATTTCACCCGATCCAGACGTCTTCTTCTCAACCTTCGCATCCCTGGGAGGGTGACACCCGGCCGATGGGCGAGCGGCACGCACAACGCCCGAGAGGAAACGCAAGATGGGCTATACGCTCGATTTCTCGGTGGTTTGGCATGCCATGCCCGCGCTGCTGTGGGGGTGCGTGGGCACGTTGGGGCTGGCGCTTGCCGGCATGACACTGGCGATGATCATCGGCGTCGCCGGCGTCGCGGCACGCGATTCGAAGGCGGCCTGGTTACGTGCCATCGTGATCGGCTTCGTCGAGATCGTGCGCAATACGCCTTTCCTGGTGCAGATCTTTTTTCTGTTCTTTGCACTGCCGCTCGTCGGATTGAAGCTCAATCCGACCGCCACCGCCATTATCGCACTCGGCGTGAATGGAGGCGCGTACGCCATCGAGATCATCCGGGGCGGTGTGCAGTCTGTTCACCAAGGACAGGTTGAGGCCGGCTACGCGCTCGGATTGCACAAAGGACAGGTGTTCCGCTTCATTGTACTCAAGCCCGCGCTTCGCGCGATCTACCCCTCGCTCACGGGGCAGTTCATCATGCTGACGCTGACCTCGTCGATCTGTTCGGCCGTCTCCGCCTATGAACTGACGTCGGTTGCGCAGCGCATCGAAAGCGACACATTCCGCAGCTTCGAGGTCTATTTCTTCGTCACCTTCCTCTACCTCGCGATCTCCTGGCTGCTGATGTCGGGCTTCGCGATCATCTCCCTCCGCTTCTTCTCATATCCGACGCGCTGAGGAGGACGAAATATGACACCGTATTTCGGTCTTCCCGAGTTCGGCTTCCTGCTGCATGGTCTGCAATGGACGGTGCTGCTGACGCTGGTTGCATTCGTCGGCGGCTGTACAGCCGGCCTGATCGTCGCGCTGTTGCGCACCTCTGGTCACAAGACCGTGGAATGGATGGTCCGGATCTATATCGGGATCTTCCAGGGCACGCCGCTGCTGCTGCAACTGTTCGTGGTGTATTACGGCTTGGCGCTCGTCGGATTGAAACTGTCAGCGTTCGTGGCGGTCGCAATCGGGTTCACCGTCAACGCCTCCGCCTTTCTCGGCGAGATCTGGCGCGGTGCAATACAGGCCGTGCCTCGCGGCCAGTCCGAGGCGGCAATGGCGCTCGGCCTGCATTATTCCTCCCGCATGCGCGACATCGTGCTGCCGCAGGCGATCCGCATCTCGCTGCCGGCGACCATCGGCTATCTCGTGCAACTCATCAAGGGCACCTCGCTCGCCGCCATTGTCGGCTTCATCGAACTCGCCCGCGCCGGTCAAATCGTATCGAACCAGACCTACCAGCCGTTGCTCGTCTTCGGCGTGGTTGGCGCGATGTATTTCATCCTCTGCTGGCCACTCTCATGGTGGGGCAGCCGGATGGAGGCCAGGCTCGCCCTGGCCAATCAAAGGTAGGAACGGCGCACCTACCCAATCAAATACAGCCATCACCAGGAGGAGGAGAACACCAAATGCTATTTTCGATCACTCGCCGCCAGCTCGGCATCGCGATACTCGCAGTGGCGGCTGTCGCCACGGCGGGCAAATTGCAGGCCGCTACGTTGGAAGACGTGAAGAAGAAGGGCGTCGTCGTCATCGGCATTCAGGGCGATAATGCGCCTTGGGGCTTTGTCGACAGCTCGGGAAAGCAGGACGGCATCGATGCCGACATGGGCCGTGCGTTCGCTGAATTCCTTGGCGTGAAGGCCGAGTTCGCACCTCTGGCCGTGGCCAATCGTATCCCGGCACTGACCACGGGCCGTGTGGACATCCTGTTCGCGACCATGGCTATGCTGCCGGAGCGTGCGAAGGCGGTGCAGTATTCCAAGCCGTATGTCGCGAATGAGATTACGCTTGTCGCGGCCCAGGCAACGCCGATCAATAGCAATGCCGATATGGGCAAATATGTCATCGGTGTCCCGCGCTCCTCGACGCAAGATACGCAGGTCACCAACAACGCCCCGTCCGGGACCGAAATCCGCAGATTCGACGATGACGCGGCCACGATACAGGCACTGCTCTCTGGCCAGGTCCAGGCCGTGGGTGCGAACTTGTTTTACCCGCAGCGTTTGAATGCCGCGAAACCGGAGCTCGGGTTCGAACCGAAGCTTCATTTCTCCGCTCTATACAACGGCGCATGTACGCGCCTGGGAGACAAGGAGTGGAACGAGACGGTCAACAAGTTCATCGACCAGATCAAGTCGAACGGCAAGCTGGCCGCCTTCTATGCCAAATGGATGAAGGTGCCGGTCCCGGTTTTCCCCGACGCGGTCCCCGGCGTCCCTTTCACCGTTCAGTAGTCCCTGCGAGCGGCCAACGCGCGATCCGCGTTGGTCGCCGCCCGACAGCGGAGGCCAGCATGCAGGACCAGATCCTGATCGAAATGAAGCGTGTGCAGAAGTGGTACGGCGGGTACCAAGCTCTCCGCGATGTCGATCTCACCGTGCGCAAGGGCGAGAAGATCGTGCTCTGCGGTCCGTCCGGTTCGGGCAAGTCGACGCTGATCCGCTGTATCAACCGCCTGGAGGCGATCCAGCAGGGCAGTATCGTGGTGAACGGTCATCGGCTGGACGACAGCATCAAGGCGATCGATGTCGTACGTCAGGACGTCGGCATGGTTTTTCAGAGCTTCAACCTTTTTCCGCATATGACGGTGTTGCAGAACTGCATGCTCGCCCCCATTCGCGCGCGCCGCATCGGCAAGACCGAGGCAGAGGCGACCGCGCGAAAATACCTGGAGCGGGTACGCATCGGTGACCAGGCCGAGAAATATCCGGCTCAGCTTTCGGGCGGCCAGCAGCAACGTGTCGCGATCGCGCGTGCGCTCTGTATGCAGCCCAAGGTGATGCTGTTTGACGAGCCGACCTCGGCTCTCGATCCTGAAATGGTCAAGGAAGTGCTCGATACGATGATTGGCCTTGCCAATGACGGCATGACCATGATTTGCGTCACCCACGAGATGGGCTTTGCCCGCCAGGTTGCCGATCGTGTCATCTTCATGGCCGAGGGGCACATCATCGAGGAAGGCGCGCCCGACGCTTTCTTTCGCAATCCACAGCACGCCCGCACCAGGCAGTTCCTCGGCGAGATCCTTGCCCATCACTGAACGGAGTTCTTCCATGAGTCGTCTTGTCTACGTCCTCAACGGGCCAAATCTCAATTTGCTTGGCAAACGCCAGCCTCACATCTACGGTCACGAGACGCTTGCGGACGTGGAGCGGGATTGCCGGGCGCTGGCCGGGGAGCTTGCACTGGAGATGTGCTTTTACCAATCGAACAGGGAATACGAGCTGATCGACCGGATCCACGAGGCGCGCGAGACGGCTGCCGGTATCGTGATGAATCCGGCGGCCTTCACCCATACGTCGGTCGCCATCCTGGATGCTTTGAACACGTTCGAGGGTACAGTGATCGAGGTGCACATTTCCAACGTGCACAAACGCGAGGAATTCCGCCACCACTCGTTTGTCTCCAAACGAGCTGATGGGGTCATTGCAGGCTTCGGCACTCAGGGCTATCTGCTCGGCTTGCGTCGTGTGGCCAAGCTGCTCGATGAGAAGAAGGGGTAGTATCGCATGAGTGCACCCGTCCACCTGTCAGTGATGGGAGCGGGTCTCATCGGCAAGCGACACATCGAACACATTCTCGCGCGGCCGGAGGCGGTGCTGTCGTCGATCGTCGATCCGACGCCGGCGGCCCGAGAGTTGGCGGTTTCGCTGAAGGTGGACTGGTTTCCATCCTTGCAGGACATGCTGTCCGAGAACCGGCCAGAGGGAGTGGTTGTCGCCACCCCCAATCAGATGCACGTGGCCAACGGCATGGATTGTATCGCTGCGGGCCTCCCAGCTCTCATCGAGAAGCCGTTAGCGGATGACGTCGTCGCTTCACAGGTCCTGGTCGAAGCCTCCGAGCGGGCGAGGGTGCCGCTGCTCACCGGCCATCATCGCCGCTACAATCCGATGATCCAACGCGCCAAGGCGGAGATCGAGAGCGGTCGCCTTGGCCAGATCGTGTCGGTCCATGGCATGTTCTGGCTGATCAAGCCGGACGAATATTTCGATGTGGGCTGGCGCCGCGAAAAAGGGGCGGGGCCTGTTTTCCTGAATCTCATTCACGATCTTGACCTGCTGCGGTACCTGTGTGGGGATATCGCGGCTGTACAAGCTGCCCAATCCAATCGACTACGTGGAAATGCGGTTGAAGAGACAGCGGTGATGATCCTGCACTTTGCCTCCGGCGCGTTGGGAACGGTCAACGTCTCCGATACCATCCAGTCGCCCTGGAGCTGGGAATTCACCGCTGGTGAGAACCCGGCGTACAGTCATACGCAGGAGACGTGCTACCAGATCGGCGGCACGAGGGCATCGCTGGCTATTCCGCAACTCGATCTATGGCATCATCCGAGCAAGGCCAGCTGGTGGGCGCCGATCGAGCGCGAGCGGCTGAGCTACGAGAAGGAAGATCCGCTCGGCCTGCAGATCGCCAATTTCTGTGCGGTTATCCGCGGCACGGCCAAGCCTGTGGTGAGTGGGCGCGAGGGGCTGAAGACCCTCAGAGTGATTGACGCGGTCAAACGTGCAGCGGAAACCGGAGATCTCGTGTCGGTTTGATACTGGAAAGTGAAGCCGGCCTTGTTCAGATCCTTTGGCTGGTCCTCGATCACGGCGTTGCGGCGGCCCAGGGCCGCCGCAGCCGCATCGGGACGCCGCCGCTGGGCGGCGGGTCGTCGTCGTCATCGAGCTTGCGCAGCGCGGTGAGGATGTCCGCGAGCCGGATCGGCTGATCCATGCCGGGAATCTCGCGCAGCGCCGGATGGGATTCGACGGCATACATGTCCGAGGCCCACGACGACAATATGATCCGCTTCTCCGCTGTCGAGAGCTTGCGGTCGTCGAGGACGGCGCTAGGCGAAGAATAATGCGCAGCGGGATGGAACAGCGCGCCGAGCCCGCCGGAGGTCGCATTTGCATTGGTCATCTCTCGTCTCCCTCTACACTCCTTTCGAAGGGATGTTCGATCGGCGGATGGCGATCCGGTCGCCATCCGCCATGGTGGTCGCTGTCGAACGCGTTCGGCCTAAGCCGCCTTCTTCTGCTCGATCTGCGGTGACGCAGCACCAGCGATCTGGATCCGGCGCGGCTTCATGGCTTCCGGAATCTCGCGCAGGAGATCGATGACCAGGAGACCGTCCTGGAAAGCGGCCTGCTTGACCTGGACGTAGTCCGCGAGATTGAACACGCGGCGGAACGGACGCGCGGCGATACCCTGATAGAGATATTCGCGCGTGGCGCTGTCCGGCTTCCGGCCCTCGATGGTGAGCGCGTTCTGTTCGGCGGTCACGCTGATGTCGTTGACGCCAAAGCCGGCCACGGCCAGCGTGATCCGGTATTGGTCTTCGCCGGAGCGCTCGATGTTGTAGGGGGGATAATTGTCCTCGCCCGCCTGGCGCAGCGTGCTGTCGACGAGGTCGGCCAGATGGTCGAAGCCGATGGTGGAGCGCCACAGCGGCGCGAAGTCAAAGGTGGTCCTCATACCAAGTCCTCCAAAGAGCAAGATGGATACGAAGGAGCGCCAGTCAGGAATCGGAAACGGATCCGAAGACCCCGGCCCGGCGCCCGCGCCGGACCCGATCGGGCATCCGGCACACCGCTCTCGCGGCGAAAAACGACTTAGAGCGCCGCAAGGACCTTGCAAGAGGGACGCGTAAAAATTTTTCGGTGGCCCCCGGCGGCGTCCAGGAAGCGGCGAGAGAGGGTCTTGACAGGGAAACAGGCCCGAATATTTTTTGCGCCGGAGGATGCTTCTTCCGACACCGCAAATTCGAAAAGGACCGTGAAAGACCGTCAGGAGTGACGACGATGCTCGATCAGGATTTCGCCCGCATCCGCGCGCACCGCAACAATCTCTCTCGTTATCGACGTTTGCTCAAGACTGAGCTGTCGGACATTGAGCGCCAGTTTATCGAACGACGCCTCGCCGAGGAGCAGACCGCGCTCGAGGCTCTCGCCGCCGATGCCTTCCCGGCCGCATTCACCGTTCCGAACACGCCATCGCCGATTGCCACGACCGGAGCGGAACGATGAGTGACGTCCGCAACCTCCTCATCAGCGGCAGCGAGAAAGTGATCGGGCACTATCGCGTGTTGCTGGCCGGTGCCAGAAGCGAGAGCGAACGCGAGCTCTATCGCGCCCGGATCGAGCGCGAGCAGCGCCTGCTTGACGCCCTGCGGGGCGGCCTGCCGGATCGATCGGCGGCGTGAACAGGCGCGCATGTGTCATTCCGGAAATTTTTTCATTCCGGAAATTTGCTGGCGAGCGTGCGGCCTTCCTGCACCAGCATGGCCACGAACGCCGTGATCTTCGGCGGCCGGAACCGGGCCGCGGGGTACACGGCATGGATCCCGCCGGCCGGCAAGCTCCAGGACGGCAGGACATGGACCAGCCGGCGGGACTTCAAATGCTCCGCGACCAAATAGTCGGGCAGCACGCAGAGTCCGCCGCCGGCGAGGGCTGCGCCCAGCACCGCAGGCGTCGTGTTGATCGAGATCGACTGCCGCATGCGGATCGTGCGGCTGTCGATATCGCGTCTGGTGAAGCGCCAGACCAGCGGCTCGTCGAGCGCGCCGTTGGCGATGAACGGCAGAGCCGCAAGCTCGTCGGGCGTCTTGCTCCGGAACGCCGCGGCCACGTCCGGCGCGGCCACCAGCAATTGCCGAAACGATCCGATCCGCCTGGCCTGCTGACTTGAATCGTTCAGCCAGCCGACCCGGATCGACAGGTCGATCTGGTTGGCGAGGAGGTCCGTTCGCGTGTCCGACAGGATCAGCTCGACGCTGCAAGCGGGATATTTTCGCGCAAACTTCGCCGCCAGCGGCGCGATCATCGTTGCGCCATAGTCGTTCGGCGCGGCGATCCGCAGCATGCCCATCGGCTCGGCGTTGGTTTGGGCGAGCTCGTCCACGGCATCTTCCGCCGTGCGCAGGATCGTGACGCAGCGGGCATGCAGCAACCGGCCGGCTTCGGTCGGCTCGACCCTCCTGGTGGTCCGCAGCAGCAAGGCCGTTTTCAATTCCGCTTCGAGCCGAGCGACCTGCTGGCTGACGACGGTCTTGGTGATGCCGAGGCGCTCGGCAGCGCGTGTGAACGAGCCGGCATCGACCACGGCTGCGAAATAAGCGAGGCGGTTGAGGTTGATTGCTTCCATGCGGTCGCCATTGTTAGCTAATAACAAACAATATGTACCATTATCTGATATTTATCAAATAATGGTCGGCCGTTAGGTTCTCCGCATCGAACATTGGCGGCCCGAAAATCATGCAAATCACCTATCTCTTCGACCCTCTCTGCGGCTGGTGCTATGGCGCCTCGCCGGTGCTGGAGCAGCTTGCCGCGCACGGCGATGTGACGCTGGTGCTGGCACCGACCGGCCTGTTTGCGGGCCCTGCGGCGCGGACCATGGACCAGCATTTTGCCGCCTATGCCTGGCAGAACGACCAGCGCATCGCGCGGTTGACCGGCCAGCCGTTCAGTGAGGCCTATCGCACTGGCATTCTCGGCAATACCGGCAGTCTGTTCGACTCGGCGGCGGCGACCCTTGGCGTCGTCGCCGTGGGTCTCACTGACCCCATCCGTGAGCTCGAGGCGCTCAAGCTCTTGCAGCGCGCCCGCTATGTCGATGGCCGCGACAATTCCAGCCTTCAAATCGTCGCCGACGTGCTCGAGGGCGCGCAACTGACCGATGCGGCACGGCGCGTGCGGGCGCCTGACGAGGCATTGATCGCGGTTTACCAGACGCGGATCGCGGCCGCGCGCGCCGACATGACGCGATTTGGGGCCGGTGGCGTGCCGGCCTTGGTGGTCGGCGAGGGCGCCGGGCGGAGGCTGCTGGACGGCAGCATGCTGTTCGGGCGGTTCGATCTGCTGGCCGCACAACTCCGTGCCGCCTGATCACCCAAACCGATTTTCCCTGCAGAGTTCAATGGAGACAGCCATGTTGTCGAGGAGACAGATCATGAAGACCAGCCTTGCCGCGGGTGCCGCCGCATTATTCGCGGCCGCCGACGTCGGCCATGCCGCAGAGGCCAAGCTGAGCTGGAAACATTTTCCCGCAGGCCCCAACGGATTTTTCCGTGCGCCCGTCCTGCTTTCCGGTCCGACCGAGGCGGTGCTGATCGACGGCGGCTTCTCCTATCCGGACGGACGCGCGCTCGTCGAGGCGATCAAGGCGAGCGGCAAGAAGCTCACCACCATCTATATCAGCCAATCCGATCCGGACTATTATTTCAGCCTGAAGCCCGTGCGAGAGGCTTTCCCGAATGCCAAGGTGCTGGCGGCGTCCGCGACGCTCGCGGCCATCAAGGCGAATGTGGAGAAGAAGCTCGCCGTCTGGGGACCGCAGCTCAAGGAGAACGGTCCGCAGACGCTCGCCGATGTCGTTCTGCCGGAAGCGTTCGATGGGGCTTCTCTTGCGGTTGACGGCGAGGCGATCGAAATCGTCAACGCCGAAGGTCTCGCCAACCGCCGCTATCTCTTCGTTCCGTCCCTGAATGCCGTGTTCGGCGGCGTGATGGTCTTCTCCGGCGTGCATGTCTGGACCGCCGATACCCCGACCAAGGAGCAGCGCGCAGCCTGGATCGCCAACCTCGACAAGATCGCGGCCCGCAAGCCATCCCTCGTCGTGCCCGGCCACATGGCAGCGGGTGTCGCCGTCGATCTTTCCGCTGTCGAGCATACCAGGACATATCTGCTCGCATTCGACGAAGAGCTGGCGAAGGCCGCTGACAGCGCTGCGCTGAAGGCCGCCATGGAAGCGCGCTTCCCGAATCTCGGCATGGGCGTCGCGCTCGATATCGGCTCCAAGGTCGCCAAGGGCGAGATGAAGTGGGGCTGAGGGGGAGAAGCTACGCCAACGCGGCCGACAATTTGCGCATCACCCGGTCGAGCACCGCCACTTCTTCGGCGGTTAGCGCCCCAAGCAGCTTCGTCTCCCGCGCCAGCGCGTAGGGCACGATCTTGCGATAAAGCGCGCGACCGGCTGGGGTCAGCGAGACGATCAGCTCGCGCCGATCGTCGGGATGGTGCTTGCGGCCGGCGATGCCGCGCGACTCCAGGCCCTGCACGGCGCGGCTGACCTGCATCTTGTCGAGCGTCGTCAGCGGGCCGATCTCCTTGGTCGCAATCTCCGGGCGCACGCCAAGAATGGCGAGCACGCGCCATTCCTGCCGTGTCAGCGCAAAACGTTCGGAATAGACCTCGGCAACCGCCAGCGACACCTGCTCGGCGAGGCGTGCCAGCCGGTACGGAAAATATCGCTGCAGGTCCAGCTCGACGCCATCCTGCGCCGTTGCGGCTTCGGCCGCTTCGCCGCGCGCCACGCTCGAACGTCCCATCACGCGATTCCCGTCGCCGATCCACTCGAAAAATTCTTCGGAGTGGATTGATCCAGATCAAATTCAGGAAATAGTAACATCTGATACTAATTTCGCAACCGCAAATCCAGGGAGCGAAACGCCATGAAAATCGAGAAGATCCATCACGTCGCCTATCGCTGCGTCGATGCCAAGGCGACTGTCGAGTTCTACAAGACCGTCATGAACATGGATCTTCTCGGCGCCATTGCCGAGGATCGGGTGCCTTCGACCAAGGCGCCCGATCCCTACATGCACATCTTCCTCGATGCCGGGAACGGCAACATCCTCGCCTTCTTCGAGCTGCCGAACTCGCCGCCGATGGGCCGCGATCCCAACACGCCGGAGTGGACCCAGCACATCGCCTTCCAGGTCAAGGACCTCGCCGAGCTCGAAGAGGCCAAGGCGCGCGCCGAGGCCGCCGGCCTCGACGTCGTCGGCATTACAGACCACACCATCTTCAAGTCGATCTATTTCCGTGATCCGAGCGGCCATCGCCTGGAGATCGCGGCCTGGACCGCGACGCCTGAGCAGATCGACCGCATGAAATCGGTCGCGCACGAGATGGTCGACGAATGGTCGCGCACCAAGCGCCCGCCGCGCCACACCGCCTGGATGCACGAGAAGGAATTCGCGGACGCGCATTGATCCCGGCACGCGCATCAGGAAGCGAACATGACGAGCTACATCTATCCGAAGTTCGGCTATCGGCGTTCCCAGGAGCAGGCCGAGGGGATCGTGAAGCGGCATCCGATCGTGGTGATCGGCGCAGGTCCCATCGGCCTGACCGCGGCGCTCGATTGCGCGGCACGCGGCCAGCCGGTCGTGGTGCTCGACGACAACGACACCGTCTCGATCGGCTCGCGCGCGGTCTGCTACGCCAAGCGACCGCTCGAAATCTGGGACCGCCTCGACTGCGCGGCGCCCATGGTTGAGCGCGGCGTGAGCTGGAACGTCGGGAGGGTCTTCTTCCAGGACCAGCTGTCCTACCAGTTCGATCTGTTGCCCGAGGCCGACCACCAATGGCCGGCCATGATCAATCTGCAGCAATATCATCTGGAAGAGATGCTGGTTGCCAAATGCCGGGCCAATCCGCTGATCGAGCTGCGCTGGAGGCACCGGCTCCTCAGCCTCAAGCAGGCCGCCGACCACGCCACGCTGGCGGTGGAAACGCCCGACGGCATCTTCCCCATGGAGGCGCAATGGGTGATCGCCTGCGACGGGGCCAACTCCGACGTGCGCAAGATGGTGGGGGCCGAGTTCACGGGACAGTACTTCCAGGACCGCTTCCTGATCGCCGACGTCGCCATGAAGGCGGATTTCCCGACCGAGCGCTGGTTCTGGTTCGATCCGCCGTTCCACCGCGGCCAGTCCGTGCTGCTGCACCGGCAGGCGGACAAGATCTGGCGCATCGACTTCCAGCTCGGCTGGGAAGCTGATCCCGATGAGGAAAAAAGGCCCGAGCGGGTGATCCCGCGCATTCGTGCCATGCTCGGCGAGGACACCGACTTCGTGCTCGAATGGGTCTCGATCTATCAGTTCGCCTGCCGGCGCATCGACAATTTCCGCCAGGGCCGGGTGTTGTTCGCCGGCGATGCCGCGCACCAGGTCTCGCCGTTCGGCGCGCGCGGTGCCAATACCGGCGTCCAGGACATTGACAATCTCGCCTGGAAGCTCGCGATGGTGCTGCGCGGCGAGGCGTCGGAAGCACTGCTCGACAGCTATCACGAGGAGCGTGCCTATGCCGCCGACGACAACATCCTGAACTCGACGCGCGCCACCGACTTCATCACGCCGAAGACGAAAGCGAGCCGCTATTTCCGTGACGCGGTGCTGGAGCTCGCCCGCCATCACGCCTTTGCGCGACCTCTGGTCAACAGCGGCCGTCTCTCGACGCCGACGCCCTATGTGATGTCGGCGCTCAATACCCCCGATGACGACGCGATGATGAGCGGCGTGCGGCCCGGCACCAATGCGGCCGATGCGCCGATCACGGTGGATGGCAAGCCCGCCTGGTTCCTCCATTGTCTCGGCGATGGCTTCACGGTCGTGGCCTTCGGCAAGGAGACCGACAAGACCGAGATCGCGGTGGGTCCGCTCAAAGCGAAGCTCATTGTCGTCGGCCGCGACATCGAAGATCCCTCCGGCCTGCTTGCCGCGCGCTATGGCGCTTCGCCCGGGACCATCTACCTGTTCCGCCCCGATCAATATGTCGCGGCACGCTGGACCGGATTCGACGAGGCGAGGATCACGGATGCGATGTTGCGCGCCTCCGGGCACGACACCGCCGGACGGAAGGAGCTGGCAGCATGACGCTCAATTTGTCACCCAACATCGCCGATCCCGACGATTTCTACGCCGAGCTAATCGACAGCCAGCGCGACCTTGACGAGGAGCAGGCGCTGCGGATGAACGCACGACTGATCCTGCTGCTCGCCAATCACATCGGCGATCGCAGGGTGCTCACGGAGGCGATCGGCTGCGCCCGCACTGGCGGCGGTTAGTCGAGGCATTTCCCGCCTCAGGGCCGAGCTGGAACACCAGCCGCTTTTTGATTTGGCTCAACGTAAACTCGGTGAAGTTCGACACCTTGTAGGCCCACCCCAAGGACGGAGGAAGCGCCATGCCAGGTCGAACCATTGCAGCAGCGTTGCTGTTCGCCACTTTGGGCCAGCCGGCTTTGGCTCAATCGCCAGCGGACCATCAGAGCCACCATCCCGGACAGGAGCAGGCGCAGGCCTCGCCGCAGTCGAGTTCTCCTGCCAGCCCATCCGCCGAGCGGCAGAGCCCGATGCGCGGTGGAGATATGATGGGAATGATGGGGCGCGGAATGATGGGACAGGGAATGAAGGGGCATGGTGCGACAGGCGGTGACGCCATGGGGCCGCCGGTCGCCTTTCGCATCATCTTCGCGCTGATGGATGCCGATGGCGACGGAACCGTCTCGTTGCCCGAGTTTCAGGTCGCGCACGAACGAATCTTCAAGGCAATGGATCGCGACAAGGACGGGAAGCTCACTCCGGACGAGATGATGGCGTTCATGCACGGGAACAAGAGCGCCGTCCCGCAGCAATAGCGAGTGGAAACCGAAGGGCGGGCGCGCCGAGCCATGTTGTTTGATCGAGCCCTGCGATGGGCTCTGGTTGCGATCGCGATCGCAGGATTGGCTGCCGGTATTCTCGCGCGAGCCGCGGGCCGGCCTGATGTAGCCGACTTCGCATGGGCGCTCGGTACGGCGCCCGTGATTGCGGGATTGGCGGTCTCGATCGTCAAGGATCTCCTCAGCGGCCGCGTCGGAGTGGACGCGATCGCGCTGCTGTCGATGAGTGCGGCGCTCGCGCTCGGACAGCCGCTCGCAGGGGCCGTGGTCGCGCTGATGTATTCCGGTGGCAACGTGCTGGAGGAGATCGCGGTCGCACGGGCGGAGCATGATCTGCGATCCCTGGTTGATCGAGCACCGCGCCAGGTCCATCGCAAATCCGGCGAGCGGATCGAGGATGCTCCGGTTGAGGACGTCGCGGTCGGCGAGGAGCTTCTGGTCAAGGCTGGCGAAATCGTGCCGGTCGACGGTGTCGTTGCGTCGGCCTCTGCCACCATCGACGAGTCCGCTGTGACTGGCGAGCCGATTCCGGCGGAGAAGACACGCGGAAGTGCCGTTCTCTCCGGTTCTCTGAATGCGGGTGAGACCTTCCAATTGACCGTGACGGCGGTGGCCAGCGAGAGTACTTACGCGGGCATCGTGCGCATGGTGACTGCGGCGCAAACTGCGAGAGCTCCCTTTGTGCGGTTGGCCGACCGCTATGCGCTGATCTTCCTGCCGGTCACACTCGTCATCGCCTTTGTGGCATGGCACATCTCCGGCGACTTGACCCGCAGCCTTGCCGTGCTGGTGGCGGCGACGCCTTGCCCCCTGATTCTGGCCGCACCCGTCGCCTTCATCGCCGGGGTGGCGCAAGCAGCCCGCCGCGGCATCCTGGCCAAGGGCGGAAGGGCGCTGGAGGCGCTGGCCCGTGCGCACACCGTGCTATTCGACAAGACCGGTACCCTGACGGTGGGCGGGGCGCGGCTGCTGTCCATAGAAGTCGCGCCGGGCGAGGATCCGGATGAGGTCCTCAGGCTCGGAGCGTCGCTCGAGCAAGCGTCCCATCATGTGCTTGCGAAGGCCGTCGTCGCGGCGGCGCTCGCCCAGGGGCTCGAGCTGAGGCCGCCGGAACATGTCAAAGAGATCATGGGATCCGGCCTCAGCGGCCAGATCGACGGACGCCACGTTGTGGCGGGCTCGCGGGAAATGCTTCTCTCGCATGCCGATCTGTCGCCATGGGAGTTGCGAGCGATACGACGTGCCTCGTGGCGCTCGGCGCTGATCGTCTTTGTCGCGGTGGACGGCCGTCTGATCGGCGCGCTGCTGCTGGCCGACGAATTGCGGGCCGACACGCCACGCGCGATCCGGCTGCTGCGCGACGCCGGCATCGCGCGGATGGTGATGGTCACGGGTGATCGCGCCGCAGCGGCGCAGGCCATCGGAGCTGCTCTCGATCTCGATGCCGTGCTGGCCGACCGCGTTCCCGCAGATAAGGTCGAGGCGGTGCGTAGCGAACAGCGGCTGCATCCGACCATCATGGTCGGCGACGGTATCAATGACGCCCCGGCGCTGGCCGTGGCTGACACCGGGATCGCGCTCGGCGCGCGTGGTGCAAGCGCCTCCTCTGAGGCGGCAGATGTGGTGATCCTCACGGACCGGCTGGATCGGGTCGGCGAAGCGATCATCATCGCGCAGCGGGCGCGGCGCATTGCCCTGCAAAGCATCTTCGTCGGTATGGGATTGTCATTGGTAGCCATGGTCGCTGCCACCGTTGGCTGGCTCGATCCCGTGCCCGCTGCCATCGTCCAGGAGGTGATCGATGTTGCCGTCATTCTGAACGCGCTGCGAGCGCTCAATCCGCCCCTCGTCAGGAGTGGTCCGCGCCTCACCGCAGAGCAGGGGCTGACGTTGCATCACGATCATCAGGCCCTGCTCAGGGATCTCGACCGCTTGCGCCAGATCGTCGATGCGCTCGACGACGCGGTGCCCGAATCCGTCGCTGCCTTGATTGGCGAGGCCCATCGACTGGTCCAGAGCAGCGTCGTGATGCACGAACGCGAGGATGAAGACAGCGTCTATCCGAAGCTCACGCAGGTTCTGCGCGACCGCCACGGACTCTCCGCCATGAGCCGTGCGCATCGCGAGATACTGCATCTCGCGCGGCTGCTCGCCCGGATCGCGGAGGATCTGCCGTCAGAGAAGATCGACCGCTACCTCATTCGCGACGCCCAGCGCGTGATCGAGGCGATCGAGACGCTGGTGCGCATGCACACGGCCCAGGAGGAGGACATCTACGAGGCCGTGGCGGCATAGGAGGCCGCGGAAATCGACCTCAATGCTGCAGCGGTTGCCAGCCGGCGTGGTCAAAATACTTGCCGTATTGAGCGAGCGCCCGAACGATCTTCATGGCTCCCTGATCGCGGCTGGTCCCGGTCTTCATCTTCGCCGCGCCATCGATGATCTGCTCGAGGACGAGGTGAAGCTGCTGATCGGCCTGCTCGGGCAGCTTGCAGTTTCCGACCACGTCATCGACCTGCGCCTGGATTCGCGTCGCCAAAGCCTCGTATTGCGCAGGCGTAAACACGTTGCTGTGAATGGGTGCCAGCGACTGCCTCATCGCGAGACTGATGTCGTCCATGCCGCGGCGCAAGACATCATCAGTCGGCCACTTCTTGCCGTGGTCGAGCTCCGGCCGGGCGGTCGCGGTTGGTCCTTCATGGGTGTGGGGTCCGGCGGCGAGAGCAGGCTGCCCCAGGACGAGACAGTGCGCGAGGACTGCCAGTAGGAGTGACTTGGTTGAGATGATCACGGGACTTCCTCCGAAGACTTTCTTTGCCTTCAAGTGGGAGATTGCGACGTCCAGGAGTTTGCGCTGGAGCAAAGTCGTGGACGGAATGAGCTGCGGCCCCGCGACGCAGGATGCGTCGCGGGGCCGCTTCAGGCGTCGCGAGGCGACCAGTTGAATGAAGATCCTCTACGCTCTGCTTCGACCAGCCCCTGCACCTCATCACGAGCAGGATTGAGTCAGCTCAATGCAACGCGGCGCGATCAGTTCAAGCTGGCGCCGTAAAGTTGTGAGGCAAGGACGTCATGCAGAAGCTCAAACGGGTATTTTGGGGCAGTCTGGCGGTTCTCGTCCTCCTGTGGCTGGTTGCGGAGCCCCAGCCATTTGGGCCGGGCCCCTTCTTCCCACTTCGCGAGAGGATGGTGCAGCTGAGCGGCGTTCTGGCAATCGGTTGCATGAGCATGGCGATGATCCTCGCGCTGCGACCGCGTTGGCCGGAGGCGTGGCTGGGCGGTCTCGACAAGATGTACCGCTTGCACAAATGGCTCGGTATCGCTGCCCTCGTGACCGCCATGATCCATTGGCTCTGGGCCGATGCCCCGAAATGGGCGGTCGGTTGGGGTTTGCTGACCCGACCGCAGCGTGGGGAAAGACCTGCCATCGAAAATCCCATCGAGGCCTTCCTTGCGGGCCTGCATGGAGCGGCGGAGGGGCTGGGCGAGTGGGCCTTCTACGGCGCCGTTGTGCTGATTGCGTTGGCGCTCGTTCAAATGTTCCCCTATCGGCTCTTCCACAAGACCCATCGGCTCCTCGCCATCGCGTATCTGGTATTGGTGTTTCACGCCGTCACGCTGATGAAGTTCAGCTACTGGATGTCGCCACTCGGCTGGATCGTGGGGGCGCTGCTTGCCTTCGGGACGTCGGCGGCGGCTGTTGCGCTGCTGCGGCGCATTGGCGCCCGGCGGCAGGTCCAGGGTAGGATCACCTCGCTCAAATATTATCCGGGCGTCAGGGCAATCGAGACCGAAATCGAAGTGCCCCATGGCTGGCCGGGGCATAGGCCGGGCCAGTTCGCCTTCGCCACGTCCGATGTCTCCGAGGGCGCACATCCCTACACGATCGCCTCGTGTTGGAATGCTGCAGACCCCAAGATCATCTTCATCACCAAGGAACTTGGCGACCACACCAGCCGGCTGCGGGAGAAGCTCCGTGTCGGGCAGGAGGTGAAGGTGGAAGGTCCCTATGGCTGCTTCACTTTCGACGACGATTGTTCGCACCAGATTTGGATCGGCGGTGGTATCGGCATCACGCCCTTCGTTGCCCGCATGAAACAGATGGCCATGCCGGAGGACGTTCCGAGTTGCTCCGTCGCGCAGGCGGTCGACCTCTTTCACACCACCACCGATGTGGATGAGGAAGCCCTCGGCAAGCTCGCAGCGGATGCGCGCTCGGCAAATGTCCGTCTCCACGTTCTCATCGACGCCCGTCACGGACGACTGACCGGCGAACGCATTCGCGAATCCGTAGCGCAATGGCGCGAGGCGAGCATCTGGTTTTGCGGTCCGGCGGGTTTCGGGGAAGCGCTCAGACGAGACCTCAGCGCGCACGGTTTCCCTGTCGAGAAGCGGTTTCATCAGGAACTGTTCGCGATGCGATGATGAAAGTCGCACGTGCATCCCGCTTCCCAACTTGCCCTGGCAGCCAGTCCCTGTAATCTGCGGAAAACAACAGGCAAGAGGCGCAAGGAAGGGATCGATGGGGGGAGTTCTGGAGGGCGTGCGCGTGCTCGATTTCGGGCGCTATATCGCAGGGCCCTATTGCGCGACATTGCTGGCCGAATTCGGCGCCGAGGTCATTCGCGTGGAAAAGCGCGAGGGCAGCGAGGATCGGTTCGTCGCGCCGGTCGGCGAAGGCGGCGAGGGCGCGTTGTTCCTCCAGGTCAACCGCAACAAGAAGTGCATCACGCTCGATCCGATGAAGCCGGAAGGGCAGGAGGTGATGCTCCGCGTGGTTGCGACCGCGGACGTCGTCGTTGCCAACCTGCCGCCGCAGACCCTGCGCGCGATGAAGCTCGACTACGAGTCCTTGAAGGCGATCAAGCCCGACATCATCCTGACGACCGCAACCGCGTTCGGCGGGCCGGGCCCCTGGTCCGACCGCGTCGGCTTCGACGGCGTCGGGCAGGTGATGTCGGGATCGGTCTACATGACGGGCACCGGCGAGCCGCCGTACCGCGCCGCGGTGAACTGGGTCGATTTCGGCACCGCGCTGCATTGCGCGTTCGGCACGCTCGCCGCGCTGATCGAGCGCGGCAAATCCGGGCGCGGGCAGATCGTCGAGGGCGCGCTGCTCGCAACCGCGCTGTCCTTCACCAACGCGACGCTGATCGAGCAGGCTGTGATCAACGTCAATCGCGTGCCGACGGGCAATCTCGGCCAGACCGCAGCGCCCGCCGACATCTACCGCACCCGGGACGGCTGGGTGCTGTGCCAGGTCACCGGGCATCCGCTGTTCAAGCGCTGGGCGAGGCTGATGGGCGAGGAGGAGGTGTGGCTGAACGATCCTCGCTTTGCCGACGACATCAGCCGCGGCAATAACGGCGCCATCATCAGCGGGCGGATGGCGCGCTGGTGCGCCGAGCGCACCACGCAGGAAGCCGTCGATGCGCTGGGCCAGGCCATGATCCCGACCGGGCCGGTCCTCTCACCGCAACAGGCGCTGGATCATCCGCACATCCGCGCCGCCGGCTTCATGCAGGACATCGATTATCCCGGCCTGCCGAAGCCCGCCCCGGTGACGCGTGCTGCTATCAGGCTGTCGGAAACGCCGGGCGAGATCACGAGCCGCCCGCCGACGCTGGGTGAGCACACCGATCTGGTTCTCGCCGAGCTCGGCTATGATGCGGCCGCGATCGCGGCGCTTCGGCAACGCGGCGTCATCTAGAGCAGTTGCTTCAACGCCTTGGCGTCCGCGGGCGCCGCGCTCTTCTGGTCGTTGTCGAAATAGACAAAGACGTCGCAGCCCTGCCGCTTCCACGACTTGATGCGCTTCGCCCATTGCGCCAGCGCCGCCCCGGTATAGTGCCCGTGATAGCGCCCGCCCGGCCCGTGCCCGCGCACATAGACGAAATCCGCCGTGCGCTTCCAGGGCGCGGGCGCATCGTGATGGTCGGACAGGCACAGCGAGATGTTCTCGTCCGCCAGCATTTTGAGGATGCGCGGCTGATACCAGCTCGGATGCCGGAATTCGAAGCTGTAACGCCGTTTCCGTGACAACAGCTTGAAGAAGGAGGCGAGGCGGTCCGCATCCGCCTGGAATTGCGGCGGCAGCTGGAACAGGATCGGGCCGGCCTTGCCGCCAAGCCGTGAGATGCGGTCCTCCAGCAGTTCGAGGCTGTTGACGGAGCGCTCCGACAGGCGCTTCCAGTGCGTGATGAATTTCGACGCCTTCCAGGCGAAGACGAAATCGCGGCCGGTCTGCTCGCGCCAGCCTTTCACCGCTTCAGGCGTCGGCGTGCGGTAGAACACGCCGTTCAGCTCCGTCGTGTCGAACTGTCCGGCGTAGTAGCTAAGCTGCTGCTTCAGCGTCACGCCTTCAGGGAAGAACGGGCCGCGCCAGGAGTCGTAATGCCAGCCCGAAGTTCCGATCAGAACGCGCGCCATTGTTTCCGTGCCCTCCGTTGCCTTTGCCGGAGAGGAACGTCCAGGCAGGCGATACGTTGCTGGTGAACCCGCCAACGCGAGGACCGGAACCGATGTACGCGCTGTTCGAAGGCAACAAGCAGATCGGCGATCCCTTTCCGACCGAGAAGGAGGTGTGGGAAGCCGCCTTGATCGAGGGCCTCGTGACCGACGTTCCGGTCGCAGACGAGGAGGGCGGCCGGCTGCTCCCTGCCGGATATCACGTGGCGCCCGTCGAGGAGACGTTCGCACCGCGGTCGGATTGGAAGCTGCCGCGCGAGATCTCATGAGCTAGTTCGACGCCAGCGCCGCCTTGGCGACTTCCGCCATCCAGCTCGACGCCACCGGCAGGATCGCGTCGTTGAAATCGTAGCGCGGGCCGTGCAGCTCGGCGCCGTCGCGCAATTCACCGTTGCCGATCCAGACGAAGGCGCCCGGCCGCTGCTGGAGATAGTGGGCAAAATCCTCGCCGGCCATGCTGGGCGCGAGGTCGCGCCGCACCTCGGCCTGCACCTTCTCGGCGGCGATGCGCGCCAGGGCGGTCTCATCAGGCGTGTTGACCACGACGCCGACGCCCATCACGATCTCGGGCGTCACCTTGACGCCAAAGCTCGTGGCGATGCCGGCGCAGGTCCGTTCGATGCCGTCGAGGATGACGTGCTTGACCACCTCGCGGTGGTACCGCAGCGTGCCGCGGATGGTCACGCGTCCGGCGATCTGGTTCGGCGCGGTGCCGCCTTCGATGGTGCAGAGTGACAGCACGGCGGTGTCGAGCGGATCGACGCCGCGCGAGGCGATCGATTGCAGCGCCACGATCAGATGGCCCGCCGCCATCACCGGATCGCGCGTCAGATGCGGCATGCCGGCGTGGCCGGCATGGCCCTCGATGGTGATGGTGATACGTCCGCCGGAGGCCATGACGACGCCGTCATGCACGGCGATGGTGCCGGCGGCAAGGCCCGGCCAATTGTGAAAGCCGAATACGCGTTCCATCGGAAAGCGGTCGAACAGCCCGGCCGTGACCATCGCGCGCGAGCCGCCAAAGCCTTCTTCGGCCGGCTGGAAGATGAAATCGACCGTGCCGCTCCAACTGGTATCAGCGGCGAGCAGCGCAGCGGCGCCGAGCAGCGAAGCGGTGTGTCCGTCATGGCCGCAGGCATGCATCACGCCTGATGTCCTGGAGGCGTAGGCAAGCCCGGTATCTTCGGTGATCGGCAGTGCATCCATGTCGGCGCGCAGGCCGACGCGGCTGCGCGCGTGCCCGCGCCTCAAGGTCGCGACGATGCCGTGGCCGCCGATGCCCGCCTCGAAGGGAATCCCGAGCTCGGTGAGCTTGTCCTGCACGAAGGCTGCGGTCTCCTTCTCCTGGAGCGACAGCTCCGGGTGCGCGTGAAGGTGCCGGCGCCACGCGGTCAGTTTCTGGTGCAGCTCGGGTGTCAAGGCAGGGGATCTTTCGCAAAGTGTTGGTTGCCGCCACCATAGCGGATTAACCGTGGCCTGCATCAAGTGCGTTGGAATGCCTTGCGTGCAGCCCGCGCGCGGCATTTATGCGGGCAGCTTCGCCAGCCCCGACCAGTCGAAGCTGATGCCGTGCCCGGGCCGGTCCGGAGCCAGCGCCTTGCCCTCCTGCAGCACCAGCGGGTGCTCGATATATTTGTCGAGCCCGAAGCCGTGCGCCTCCAGATAGGATCGGTTCGGGCAGGCCGCGAGCAAGTGCACGGTAATGTCGTGCGCGCCGTGGCTGGTGACGGGCAGGTTGAACGCTTCCGCCAGCCGCGCGATCTTCATGAAGGCGGAAACGCCGCCGCAATTGGTGACGTCGGGTTCGGGATAGGACACCGCGCCACTGGCGATGTAGCTCTTGAACTCCCACAGCGAGCGCAAATTCTCGCCGGCCGCGATCGGAACGCCACCGGCCTGCATGATGCGCGCGTGGCCGGCGACGTCGTCGGGGATGATCGGCTCCTCGAGCCAGGTGAGGTCGTAGGGAACGAAGGCGCGCGCGGCGCGGATCGCCTCTTCGACCGTCCATTTCATGTTGGCGTCCACCATCAGCGGAAAACTGTCGCCGAGGTGCTGTCGCATCGCGGAGACCTTCGCGACGTCGGATTTGAGATCGGGCCGGCCGACCTTCATCTTGATGGCGCGAAAGCCCTTGGCGAGATTGCCGTCGGTCTGCGCGAGCAGCGCCTCCACGGAGAGATCGAGGTCGATGCCGCCGGCATAGCACGGGACGCGCGCATCGAATCCGCCGAGCAATTGGTACAGCGGCAGCTTGGCGCGCCGCGCCTTCAAATCCCACAGCGCGATGTCGAGCGCGGAGAGCGCCAGCACCACCGGCCCGCCACGGCCGCCATAATGCAGCGCCCACCAGACGTGATGCCAGATCGCCTCGGTATCATCGGCCTCGCGTCCTTCGATCAGCGCCGGGATCTCGCGCTTGAGGATGTCGGCGACAGCGCCGCCATTGCGCCCGACCGTGTAGGTGTAGCCGACGCCCTCGGCGCCGTCGGCATCACGGATGCGGCAGGTGATCAGCTCGAACGCCGCGATCTCGCCATGCGTGGAGTCGGAGAGCGTGACGGGGAGGGGGATCCGGTAGAGCCCGGTCTCGATATTTGCGATGTGCGGCATGTGGCCTCCCTGTTTGTTTTTGTTTCGTAGGGTGGGTTAGCTGGTGGCTGCGCGAAGCGCAGTCCGCTGGCGTAACCCACCTCTTCTGCTTCCACGGAGACGAACAGTGGTGGGTTACGCCTTCGGCTAACCCACCCTACAAGCCCGCCTCACCGCATCGTCGCGAGCTGCACGGCCAGCGCGCAGGCGCGGTCGTATTCGTCGAGATTGATCCATTCGTCGATCGTGTGCGCCTCGTTCTGGCCGGCGCCGAAGGTCACGGTCGGAATGCCGTGGCGGACCATCCAGTTGGCATCGAGGCCGCCATTGGCGGTGCGGACGTTCGGAGTGCCGCCGACCGCGGAGACGGCCTCGACCGCGCGCTTGATGATGGGCTGGCTGTCCTTCATGCGGAACGGATAATAGTCGGTTTCGGCCTTGAACTTGACCTTGCCGGATTTGCCCTGCGCATTCGTCACTTTCTTGGCCGCCTTTTCGAACGCGGCCTTGTAGGCTTTGGTGATCTCCTTGAAGAACTTTCCGTCATGGCTGCGGCTTTCGCCGCGGACATGCACGTAGTCGGTGACGACATTGGTGGCATCGCCCGCGGGGCGGCCCTCGCCGCCGGTGACGGGACCGACATTGCTGGTGCCTTGCCGCTTGCCCTTCACCACCTTGCCGAACCAGCCGCCGGCCTTCACCTCGGCGAGCGCGAGCGCCATGATCATGGTCGAGGAGATGCCGCGCTCCGGCGCGACGCCGGCATGCGAGGCGCGCCCCATGATCTCGACGGTCCAGCGATCGGCGCCGACCGCGCCGATCACGACGTTGGAGGCCGAGCCGCCGTCATAGTTGAAGGCCATCACGGGCGAGCCGAGCTCGTCCAGCTTGACGTGGCGCGCGCCGTAGAGCCCGCTCTCCTCGCGCACGCAGAACAACAGCGTGATCGGCGGATGGTCGAGCTTGTGCTTCTCGAGCTCGGCCGCCAGCGTCACCAGCACGCCACAGCCGCAGCGATTGTCGCCGCCGAGCGCGGTCTTGGCGGAGTTGACGATCTTGCGGCCCGATTTCTTCGGCTTGGCCCCGGCACACAGCGGCACGGTGTCCATGTGGGTCATGAACATGATGCGCGGCTGGTTGTGCAGCGCGCCGCGGCCGGGCAGGTCGACGATCAGGTTGCCGGTCTCGGTCGGCACGGGAATGCGGGTGTTGGCATCGTCGAGCCGGATCGCCTTCGCCGCCACGCCGCTGTCCTTCAGCGCGGCCATGAGCTCTCGCCCGATCGCCGCCTCCTGTCCGGTCACGCCCTCGACGGCGAGGAAGCGCATGAGGCGGTCGGTGGCGGCTTTGGTGTCGACAGGCATGAGTTCATTCCCTTGATGCGCGATGCTTGTCAGCATCCCTTGCAGCACGCCGTTGTGCAAGGCGGCCTCGACGCATGAAGGACGGAGCTGCGTTGCCATGCGCGCATGGTCCCGCAGGCGGCGTCGCGTCGCGCGAACACAATGTGTCCGGATGTTGCTGTCCGGTGACAGCGTCGGCTGCGATTCGCTTCTAACTTAAGGTGTTTCTTGGCGCCGCGGCACGCCGATACTTGCCGAAATGCTGGGGACGACGATGCGGATCGCGGCCATTGCGGGTAGTGCCTTATTGTTCGGTGTCGTGGCGGCAAATGCCGCGGATATGGCGGTCAAGGCGAGACCCGCGCCGGTCGCCGCGCAGATCTTCAGCTGGACCGGCTTCTATGTCGGCGCCAATGTCGGCGGCGCCTGGACTCCCGGCAGCGGTGACAGCAATTTTGGACCGCTGTTTCCCGCTTTCGGCGTCCCGCCCCCGGTCGCACCCGTGCTGACGATTGTTCCCGAACAGAGGGGCACCATTCCCGGTGACGGCCGCCACAGCGGTGTCATCGGCGGCGGCCAGATCGGATACAATTGGCAGGTCCAGCAGTTCGTGCTCGGTGTGGAGGCCGACGCGGTCGGCACCGGCTTGAGCGGCAGCAGCGGCAGCGCTTCGCGTACCTTCGGCGCCCCGACATTTGCGCCGCCGGTGACGCAGACGGTGACGGTCGATTTCGGTCATATCGACTGGATGGCCACCTTCCGCGGCCGCGCCGGCGTCACGGTGGACCGGGCGCTGTTCTACGTCACCGGCGGCGCCGCCGTTGCGGAGATCGGCGGTTCCAGGACCACCGTTGTCAACGGCCCGGGTATCGGCATTCCGGCGGGAACGTTCACGGCAGCGAACGGCTCGACAACGCGCTGGGGCTGGACCGTCGGCGGAGGCATCGAGTGGGCATTCACCCCGAACTGGAGCCTGGCCGGCGAATATCGCTACACCGACTTCGGTCGCCGCAGCGTCGCCTTCACCGTTCCCGATGGGTTCGGCGGCGTTTTTGCGACGGGGACGTCAAGCTCGCGGCTGACCGTCGAGCAAGCGACCCTCAGGGTCAATTACCGCTTCGGCGGGCCGGTCGTCGCCAGGTACTGAGCTCGGCCACGGGGGCGCTCTGAGAGCGTGGAAGGATGGGGTTGAGCGAACCGCTCAGCCCGTCCCGCGTAGCGGCAGCGTATAGGCCAGGAAGACCAGCACGCCGATTGCCAGCATCGCTGCCATGAACAGCAGCACCGCCGGCAATCCCGCGAGCGCCGCCACCGCGCCGGTCACCGACTGCACCAGCGCCGCGCCGAGGAAGAAGGCGAGGTTCACGGCCGCCAGCGCCTTGCCCGTAGTCTGCGCGTCGACCAGCTGCCGCGACATCCCGAACAGCAGCGGCTGGGCGGAGGTCGCAAGGCCGATCAGCACAAACAGAACGAGGTCGTATTGCGGCGGCATCACGGGCACGCCGAACAAAACGGACACGGGGTAATGCGGCGCCCCGAGCGCCATCAGCGCCAGCAACAGCGCCCCGGCCATATGCGAGCCTGCCACCAGAGCGCGGCGGCGGCCGAGCCTGCGATCGATCATGCCGATGCACAGGGGCCCTGCGATCATCGCCAGGGTGAACGCGCCGAGCTGATTGCCGGCCTCGACCCGCGACAAGCCCTTGACGTCCATCAGCCACGGTCCGCCCCACAGGCCGCGCAGCACCAGCGAGGTTGCCAGCGACACCAGCGCGAGCGCAATCAGGCCGCGTAAGGGACGTGAGAGGCCGAGCCTGAGCACCTCGATCATCTGCGACAACGGCGAGGAATCGTCCTTGTGCTCGGCCGGCTGCTGCGGCACCAGCGCGAACACGGCGAGCGCGACTGCAACGCCGCCAGCCGCGGACATCCAGAACCCGGCGCGCCAGCCGTAAGCGTCAACCACGAAGGCGAGCGGGCTCGACGACAGCAGCATGCCGACATTGCCGATCGAGAGGATCGCGCCCGACCACAGCCCGAAGCGGCCCGCCGACAATTGCTTGGCCGCCAGCGTCATCGGGCACATCAGCATGCCGGACGTGGCAACGCCCAGCATGAACTGCCCGACCGCAAAGCTCGCAGCCCCCGTGGCAAAGCCCGACGCCACCGCGCCGAATACGGTCCCCGCGAGCAGGCTCAGCGACACCGGCCGCACGCCAAACCGGTCCATCGCCGCCCCGACCGGGATCTGCGCTGCGGCAAAGGCGAAAGGATAGATCGAGGTGAGGCTGGCGAGGGCTTGCGGCTCGATGTGGAAATCCGCGGCCATGAGGTCGAGGCTGACGGCGGGAATAGTGCGCAACAAGGTCGAGAGCATATGGCCGCAGGCGAGCGCGAGCAGTGCAAAGATCAGCGTGCGGGTGGCGGTGCCCGCGTCGTCGGTGGTGGCCATGGGCGTCCCGTCCCGGAAGGTTTGGATGGGCGTACATGATGACGAGGCGGGCGCCAATGGCGGCAGCGCGACCCCCTCATTCCGGATTGTGGCGTCTCGGGATCAGCGCGCGGAAAGACGAGATACAGGCAGCCGGCGGTTCGTCGTTGGCTACCTCAGGGCCCGCGCGAGCACGACGTTGCTGATCGTCGCCGTTCGCGGGCCCCTTTGGCCGACGGTTCGCATCGTCAGTGATGGGCAAGATGGAGCCGAACTGATTCGCCAGTTGCCGACCCAAGTTGCAATGCCGGCCCTCCTACGCTCGCGCACTCGGCATCGCGCGCAGCCGGCGCAACCTGCTCAGCTCCTTCGTTGCGTCCTTCATCAGGCCGTCAGCGGCCTCGCGTTCCTGGCCGACGACGACGCCCGATGCGAAAGCCTGGGCGCGGCGGTGCGCAGGTGGCGCCGTCAGCGCCGCCTCCGTTGCCAGCTCGCGGTGCGCCATGAAGTCGTTCAGCGATCCGAGCGCGGATTGAATCTGCTTCAGGCGGTCGGACAGGGCTGCAAGCTCCTTGCGGTCGCGATCAGCGTAGAGGCTTTCGAAGAAATCGACGGCGTAGCGGATCTTCTTGATCTTTATCCGCAGCTTGTGGCGCCGCATCGGATCCAGATCGTGCAGGCGCTTGCCCTCCTTTCGCGCCTTCCTGATGCGCCGGTCGAGCAACTCCGCGGCGTAAGTGGCGATCGAACGGTCATCATCGCCGTGAGGCCGTCCGCCTCCGATCCACTCGATCACGTCGATCAGCAGGCGGCGGTAAGGCGCCGACATGACCGCATCGCGTGCCCGCTCGAATGCCGCCACCCGTTGCCGGGAGAACCTCTTGCGGATCGCGCGGGCGCCGCGTCGCGGCACGTCCCGTTCGGTGATCGGCCGGATGCTCTCGTTCAGGAATACGTCGATTTCACGCGCCGGCGCCAGCTCGCTCGTGAGCCATTTCAGCTCGGCCTTGATCCGCGCGGTGCTCGCCCGCGGAAGGATATCAGCGAACAGCGAGATGGCCGCACGCAGACGCCGCAGGCCGACCCGCATCTGATGAACCCCTTCGGCGTCCATCTCACGTACCGGATCGGCATTCGCGGTGACCTGACGTAACGTCGAATGCGCGATGACGCGGAACGCCTCGCGCGGTGAGAGTCCGTCCTCCAGTGCGATCGGCTCGGCGTGTTGTGCGCCGCCGCCACTGCCCGCAACGAGCAGGTAGCCGCGCTCGGATTTCGAACGCAGATCGAGCTCCGCCCCGGTTTTGCGTTCGAGATCGCGGGCAAGGCGGAACAGGTCCGCGACATGCCCGGCCTTCAGTTCCAGCTCCAACTCGGCGACGGGCCGCGACCGGTGGCCGGCGCTGATGCGGCCACGGTCGACCGCTAGTTCGATCTGGCTCTTCCGGACGCGTCGCGCCTGCGCCAGGCGATGAATGTCGGTCTGGAAGACCGGCTTCAGCTTGTGAGGAAGCTTTCGCGTCGCAAGATCCCGGAGCGGCGTGTGTCCTGTCTTGTTCAGGTCGGGACGTGCACCGGAAACCTCGTGCTCCCATTCGTCCCGCTTCACGCCACCGGTGCCGCCGGCTTTCACGGTCTGCACGTAGCGCCCCTCGATCTTGCGGACGCGCAGCGTCAGGCCATGGCGCCTGAGCTTGTGCTTGGTCGTATCGAAGTAGGTCGACACGAGCGACTGCTCGGACTGGTCGCCGCGCCGCCCACTCAAACCGCCCGTCCGCAACACGGACGACAATTTTCGCGGCGCAACGCGGAATTTAAGTTCCGTTTCGGAGGCCATGGCGAATTCTTCCGTTTGCTGAATTCAAAGTGGTGCCGGCTCGGGAAGTTCCGGGGCCGCCAGCTTTTCAACCCGCACGCTGCTGCGGGAGCCGCAAAAGCATGAAAACTTGAAGGCAACGCCATGAACTGAAGCGGCGCCCTGGGCCGAACCAACGAAATCGCGATCCTCGTCACCGTTCGCGCGTACGGACCGGGCCGGCCGCCAGAGATTGTTCCCGGGAAAACGTGGTATCCTGCGGAGCAGGGAGAACCACGATCTGCGGTTGGCGGCGGCCATGTCTTCGTCGGAGAGTACGAGTAAAACGACCAGTGAAGCGGCTCGCCGCGAGCGGAGAAGGAGCAATTCCTTACTGTTGGTCCTCGCCGTTGGATTTCTCATTTTTGCCGCCGCAGCCGGCGCGCTCTATTATGCGTTGCGGCCGGACATTCTCCGGATCGCCGTTGGACCGTCCGGCAGCGATGACTACAAAGTCATTCAGGCGATGGCCGACACCTTCGCGAGCGAAAGCCGAACTGTCAGGCTGCTTCCCGTCAAAACTGACGGGGCGGTGGAGTCTCTCGCCCTGCTTGGGGCGGGCAAGGCCGACCTTGCCGTCGGCCGCGGCGATCTGGACATGCCCGCCGAGGCACAGACCGTCGCCGTCGTGCGCAAGAACTTCGTCGTGCTGTGGGCTCCGTCTGGACCTGCCGGCAAGAGCTCGAAAAGAAAGCCCTCGCCGAGAATCAAGGAGGTCGCCGATCTCGCAGGGCGCCGCGTCGGCGTGATCGGCCGGACCCCGGTAAACGCCGCATTGCTACGCGTCATCCTGAGCGCCTCCGGAGTGGAGGCGGACAAGGTCGTCGTGACACATTTCGGCACGGACCAGACCGAGGAGCTGGCACGCGATCTTACCATCGATGCATTCATGGCGGTCGGGCCGCTCGACAGCAAAATCACGTCCGATGCCGTGGCTGCAACGGCGCGCTTGCGCGGCGAGCCGAAGTTTCTCGCCATCGAGACATCGGAAGCGATCGCCCTGAAGCATCCGCGGTATGAATCGGAGGAAATTCCGCCCAGCGTCTTCAATGCGGATCCGGCCTGGCCGGGTGACAAGGTTGAAACGGTCAGCGTCAGCCACCTCATCGTCGCGAGAAAGTCCCTGCCTGAAACGACAGTCGCCGCCTTTTTCCGCCAGCTCTTTGCCGTTCGCCAGGCGATTGCAAGACAGGTCCCGGGTGCTGCGCATATTATCAAGCCTGATGTCGACAAGGACACGGAGCTGCCGGTGCATCGGGGAGCGGCGGCTGTCATCGACGGCAACGAACGTACCTTCCTCGACCGATACGGCGATTTCTTCTGGTTCGGGTTGCTGCTTCTCTCCGGGATCGGCTCGGCCGCCGCCTGGTTGCGTCGCTATTTGAATCGCGACGAAAGAGAGGAAACCAACGACCACCGCAAGAGAATCCTGGCCATGGTGTCCAGTGCGCGAACTGCGGGATCGAACCAGGAGCTTGTGGCTCTGCAGCGCGAGGCCGACGCCATCATAGCTGAAACGCTCGAATGCTACGACGACGGCGCTATCGAGGAAGAGGAGCTCGCAGCATTCGGTCTGGTGCTCGGCCTGTTGAGCAACGCCATCGCGGAGAGACGAGCCGCGCTGCAGCCCGCCAACTTCGAAACCGTTCGAGGCGCGGCGAGCGCGCCGCGAGGTTGAGACGACCGGCGCTGCGACGCATCGGCCCGCAAATGCCAACGGATCGAGGGGCGGAGCCGCCTAGATCAACTTCTGCTTGTGTGCACGGGCTTCCGACGCGGTCGAAGTTCTCCGCCCCGACACACATCCTGCTGTCGATCGTGACGCTCTCGTCGCCGTTTCGCTTATTCCATCATTCGGTGCCCGCGCTGTTCGGGAAGAATCGGAACAAAACGGACATCATCGCTCTTACTCTAGATAGGAGACCTGCTCATGCTGTGCTCAAGGCCGCCACGGGTCATTCGCACGACGCTTGATCTTGCGAACGCAAGGCAGGTCAAGTCCGTTCGAAAGCGCCTCAAGATCTCCGATGCCGATCTGGTCAGGATCGTCGAAAGGATCGGCAACTCTCTGACGGCCATCGAGAAGGAAGTTCAGCTCGAAAAGCTCGAGCTCGTGGAGCAGAGCAGCGCCAAGGATGGACTCAAGGGTGGACTCACGTCCCCCGGATAGATTCAGTTACCCGATCGAAAAGGAGAACTCCGATGAACGGCCTGATTTACCTCATAGGATTAGTCGTCGTGATCGCGGCCATTCTGTCGTTCTTTGGCTTGCGTTGACCGTTCTTCTTGTGCGTTCGCGATGCGCCACCTCTTCCGGGTGAATCCGTTCGCAACTTGGCGTGCATCAAATGGATGATTTGCACCAGGTGAATACCATCATCGCCACGACCATTTGCGCGTTCTTCAAGGGACATCCCGACACGCAGATCGGGACCGAAGAGGCCAAGCTGCTGGCGAAGCAGATTGCCCAGGCGCTGGATGAGGCAGGGCTGCAGATTTCCGCAGTCGATCCGACAAACGCGCCGCGCTAGCTTTTCGGCTGGCACTCGGTGATATGGCCAGACGCCGATTGCAGTATTTCGCGGGGATGAAGCCTCGCGCAATTGTCGACGGCGAGGACGGGCGCCAATGGGCGGCAACGGGACCTGCTTCGTCGCGCTTCAGGTCCGTTCGAACGTATCGACGTTCGTTGTCACGGCGCGCCACCAGTTCACCGGTTTGAGCTTCGCCGGCTCGCCCTCTCTGGACGCGCTCAGCGCCTGGTCTGCGATCACGAACCAGGCAGTCTCCATCTTTCCGTGACGCAGCAATCCGGTATAGGAGACGGCGCGGTCGCCCGTCGCAGACGAGCCCACTGCGACAAAGGCGATGCAATTGCCTTTATGAAACCCGGTGATGGGCACTGCTTGGCCGTAGAAGCCGCTGTCGTCGAGCGCGGTCTCGAAATTCCCCTCAATGCGGCCGTTCGCATCATCATTGATGCGTAAGATGGAGCCGAATTGATTTCGCCAATCGCCGACCCAGGTCATGTCGGTTCTCCTACGCTCGTCGATTTGGCTCGGCGCGCAGCCGGGCAGCCTGTGCAGTTCCTTCGCGACACAGTCCGATTGCGGTTGATCTTGCTGCGGCCTTCGTACGGCTCGGGATGCCGGCCTTCAAGGCGCGACGGCCTGCTTCAGCCGTTGATCGCGCCTGCATGCTGTCCGCCCGCTCGCGAAATTCCGTGCAGCGCCTTCGCCACACCGTCGCCGGGCCTGCACCCGGCAATATCGCCGAGTGCGATGATGCCGACCAGCCGCTTGTCTCGATTGAGCACTGGCAGCCGCCGCACCTGAATGTCGGCCATGTTACGGGTGACCTCTTCGATGTCCTGGTCCTCGTAGCAGTATCTGACGTCTGTGGTCATGACCTTCCGCACTGGCGCGTCCGGCCCCAGGCCCATCGCGACCCCTCGCGTTGCGATATCGCGGTCCGAGATCATGCCGACAAGGTGATCATATTCAGTCACGGGCAGCAGGCCGACATTGAGCGCTGCCATCGCCTCGGCTGCGTCCTTGATGCTGTCCTGCGGGGTGCAAAGCTGCACCTCGGGAGTCATTACATCCCTGACTCTCATGGAAATCTCCGTCGCTGATAGGCCGCCAACAAAATGCGCCGGCGGTCGTTCCACCGGCGGGTCGCAAATGGGCGACGAATTCATGAAGTCATGATGCAGTACCGCAGGCAATGATTGTCCATTGACGGCACGCTTTTGGACTAAGCGGTTTGATCCCTCGGATCGTCTGACGCCATCTCCCTCAGCAGTCTTCCTGCCTCATCAAGCAGTTCCCGGATCGCCCTTCGTTCGACGATCCGCTCCTGCGTGAAGGCGCCATGCTTGTGCGCGTTGCGGTTTCCCCATGGCGCGCCCGATCCGGGCGCGCCGCCGTGCATACGACAGCGGAGCTTGCCGCGCAGGGCCGGCGCGCGGCAGGCGAGGCCGCCGCGGGTGCCGGCGCCGCAGCGCGGGCTTGCCGCCATCGCGCGCGTGTTGCGGATGTGACCGGCACTCATGCGGTGGCGCCTTGCATGGCCTCGGCGCGGCCGTGTTCTCCGACGTTGCCGGACGGGACCGGCCCCGCGTCGATCGCGGTGCCCGGCTCGGCAGCGATCAGATGCGCCTGTTGCGTGACATTCCCCACGATCGCGCTGCCGCCGTCCTGCACCGACAGATTCTGCACCGTGATCGGACGTTCGCCGTTGCCGCGATGGCGGTTGAGAGCCTCCATCTGGGCTGCGAAGGTGCGGGCCAGCCGGGTCAATGTGCGTGCCACGCCTTCCTGCTGCGGGATGCCTTCGGCGAAGGCGAGGCGGCAGGCAAAGCGCATGGTCGCGACGTGGACGGACACCATCTGCGCCGTCAACATGGTCTCGAGGGAATCCCGCGGCGCGATGCTTTTCACCATCGAGATCATGAAGGCGAGATTATCCTCATCGGGCTTCTGCAGGATCACGCTGGCTTTCATCAATTGCTTGAGGATGCCATGCAGAGCGTCTTGATCGGCGGCACCGAGCGCCTCGCCCATCAAGTGCTCGCCGGTCTCCGCGTCCGGATGCTGAATTGCGATCCGTTGTCCAGTGAGCTTGACCCGCGGGGTGGGCCTGCTGCCGTACCTGACGATTGGCGTCGTGCTGTTGCGTGTCATGGCTGTTGTCATGTCGATGTCTCCTTTGAGCCCACGGCACGGGCGAGCAGGCCCCTCTGGTGCGAGGCCGACCCTCTCGGTTGCCGTGCGGCGATTGCGTTTTCAAATGTCGATGCTGGGCTTGTGCGCGATCGAAGCGAGGCCCACATGACCGTGGAGGCCGGGTTGCTGACGCTAATCGCGATGATGGCATTATGCCCCTGTTTTGCCCGACGAGTCAAAATCGACTTCGTAACATCCGAAAGCCTCTGCCTGGCGTAAGTCCTTGTTCGGACAGGGGCCGTCTACTGTGCATGGGGTTGTTTTCGCATTTTTTGTTTGCGAGCGATGCGCACGTGCCGTGCGGCGGAATGCCGGCGACCAAACGCGATTGCGAAATCCGGGATGGCCGCTATTCATGATCTTCAGATGCGTCGCACCAACAAGCCTGCACAAGTGGCGCTGCTGATGTCTGGGAGAGAACCAATGCAACGAACCGCCCGCCTGCTGGCCGTCATCGCCGGATTGTGTGCCTCTGCGCTGTCGACGCAGGCCATGGCGCAGAAATATCCGGTGCGGCCGGTCAAGGTCATGGTCGGCTTCAGCGCCGGCGGTCCGGTCGATGTCGTCGCGCGCATCATCGGCGATCGCCTGGGCAACAAGCTCGGGCAGCCCTTCGTGGTCGAGAACCGCGCCGGCGCCAACGGCATGATCGCAGCCGAAGGTGTCGCGCGTGCGGACGGCGACGGCTACACCATGCTCGCCTGCAACTCGTCCACCATTACGCTCAACAAGACGCTGTTCAGGGATATCCGCTACGATCCGCAAGGCGACTTCGCGCCGCTGACGACCGTCGTGTCGGCGCCGCTCGTGCTCGTGGTCAATCCGGAGAATCCCAAGACGGCAAACGTCAAGACCGTCGCCGATCTCGTCGCAGCGGCAAAGTCCGCACCCGGTGCGCTGGCTTACGGCTCGGGCGGCAACGGCAACCTCGCCCATCTCGCGATGGAGCTGCTCAGCCAGAAGGCCGGTATCAAGCTGATCCACGTGCCCTATCGCGGCGGTTCGGCGGCCGAGGTCGGCATCCTCGCACAAGAGGTGCTGGCCGTGTTCGATCCGCTCTCCGCCGTGCCGCTGGTCAAGGCCGGAAAGTTGCGCGCGCTCGCGGTGTCGTCGGCCGAGCGGCTGCCGTCACTGCCCGATGTGCCGACCGTCGCGGAAGCAGGCTTCCCCGGCTTCGACATCTCGTTCTGGGTCGGCTTCTTCATGCCGAAGGCGACGCCGGCGCCGATCCTGGAGACGCTGCACCGGGAGATCGCCGCGGCAGCCAAGGATCCGGCGGTCGCGGAGAAGCTCGGCTCGCAGGGCGTGGTCAGCGTGCTGACCCCGGCCGAGTACGCCGCGAAGATCGCGAAGGAGACGAAGGAGCTCGCCGAGGTCGTCGCAGCCGCGGACATCAAGGCGGAGTAGGGAGCGCACCTGCTTCCATCGCTATTCACCGCCGGCCAGCCGCGCCAGCCGATCGAGCAGCGGGCGTTGTCCCGCGTTGATCTTTTCCCGCGCCTCTTCGAGCGTGAACCATTCGGCACGGTCGACCTCCGGGAAGACTTGCCGTTTGCCGCTGCGCGGTGGCCATTCCATCTCGAATGTGTTGCTGCGAATGCGGCGCACATCGATATCGAGCTCGGCGGCGAACGCGATGACGAGCTTGCCGCCGCGCTGCTTGACCTCGCCAAGCGCGATCAGCGGCCCGGACAGCTCGAATCCCAGCTCCTCGGCAAATTCCCGTCGCGCGGCGGCCTCCGCATCTTCTTCGTCCGCATACTCGCCCTTGGGGATCGACCACGCGCCGAGATCCTTGTTGCGCCAGAACGGCCCGCCGGGATGAACGAGGAGAACCTCGAGCTTCCGGCGTTTGCGATAGGCGATGATCCCGGCACTCTTCGATGGCATCGCAGGTTCCGTGCAGAAGCGGTCCGCTTTGTCTCGGGAAAAAGTGGAACCGGCCGTTTTAGCGCAGGTTAGTAGCCAACGTTCATTTGAAAAAAGGGAGTGAACCATGATCCGCCTGTTGGCAACCACCGCATTGGGGCTGGTGCTGGCGAACGCCGCCTTCGCGCAATCGCCAAGCACGACCACGAAGTCCGAGCAGACGCCGCAATCCCAATCAAATTCCACAGCGCCAGCGACGACCTCGCCGTCCGGCACGGCAGGCACGCAGCAGACCACATCGCAGCCGCAGCAATCACCGTCGACAGGAACCTCGGCACAGACGACGCAGAGCACCGCGCCGTCCTCCGGGGCTGCCAATTCCGGATCGGGCACGTCCAATGCTGCGAACAGCACGGACACCTCGCGGCCGCAGAGCGGCACGGCAAGCTCGAACACGACCGGCAACCAGCCCGCGACCCAGCAGGGCGCCAACCCGCCGCCGGCAAACACGAACCAGGCGCAGGATCGGTCCAATCCGCCGCCGGCCAATAGCAATCAGGCCCAGCAGGCGCCCGCTGCATCCGGGACCAACCAAGCTCAGCAGGCGCCGACTGCGCCAACCGGCAATCAGGCGCAGGGCGAGCGGTCCGGAACCAACTCTCAGGCGGCTGCGCAGACCAACGTCAATCTGAACCGCCAGCAGGAGACCAGGATCAGCACCTCGATCTCGCACCTGAACGTTCGGCCGCTGACCAGCGTCAATTTCTCGCTGAATGTCGGCACGGTGGTGCCGCGCGATGTGCATCTGTCGACACTGCCGCCTGACGTGGTCGAGATCGTGCCGCAATATCGCGGCTACAGCTTCGCGCTGGTGAAGAATGAAATCGTCGTGGTCGATCCGGCGACCTACAAGATCGTGACGGTGCTACCGTATTCGGGGCAGTCCACGGCAACGACGACCACCCGCGAGCGTAGCGCCAGCAAGTTCTCTGACCGCGATCGCGATGCGATCCGCAAGCATGCGAAAGCTCGTCCCGAGGGCCGGAGCGAACGGCAGACCACCGGAAGCACCGCACGCACCGAGATCCATGTCGGCGATCGCGTCCCTGATAGCGTCGAGGTCGAGGAATTTCCGAGCACGGTCTACCGTGATGCGCCCGACCTGCGAGAGTATCGCTACATCCATCGCGATACCCGGACTTATGTCATCGAGCCTCGCGAACGACGCGTGATCGAGGAGATCGACTAGTTCACAGCCGTCGGAAGCCGCCCATCGGGCGGCTTCTCGATTTGTGTGTCAGATCGCCGAACGTTCGCGCGCTGCAATGCGGATGGCGCGAGCCTTGGTGCCCTTCGCCGCGCGGGCTGCAATCATGCCCCTCGCCTTGCCACGGGCCGAGGCGTTCTTGTGGAGCAGGGATACGAGCCGCTTGCGCGCGCGGTTTGTCGACAGGCGCACCGCAAGCTGTTCGGCCTTGCGAATGATGGTCGCGACCGAGGGTGTCAGGTTGACTGGGACCCAGGCGATATCCTTCGCCTTGGAGAGGCTGCCGATGCCCTCGCACGGCGCCTCGCGCGGCAGGTCGATCCTGATCGCGAGCGCCTCCGACCGCTCGGTCCAGTCCTCAGCCTTGGTGCCGGTGATGATGCGGACATAGTCGCGCGTCTCACGGGGCAGCTCGCTCTCCTTGGCGAGCCACTTCTGAACGCGGCCGGGACCGGCATTATACGCAGCCGCGGCGAGGCCGAGATTGCCGAAATCGTCGCGAAGCTTGCGCAGGAATTTTGCCGATGCGGGCAACGCCTGCATGGGATCGAAGGGATCGTCGAGCCCGACTTCGGCGGCCGTCCCGGGCATGAACTGCGCCACGCCCTGGGCGCCGGCCTGGCTCACCTCGTTGGACTTGAAGCGGCTCTCCTGCCAGAGCAGGCGGGCAAAGAATGGAACGGGAATGCCGCTGGCCTCGGCGGCCTCGCGAAGCGCGTGGCAAAATCGCTCGGTGGGGGAAACCGGCGCCTGTAGGGCTGGCTCGTCCGCGCGGGGCGGCTCGATCACCTGCTCATGGGCGGCACGCGCGTTGGCGAGCTCGATGGCCTGCACACTTGCGAGGAAGAGTTCGACCACCGGAACAAGTGGGGAGGCCCGATTGTTCTGAATAACGGCGCGGTCGAAAGTTGATGTTTGCCGGGACGCCGACGGATCGAAGTCGCACATCAGAATCATGAACGCGGCGCAAGCCGCGATGACAAATCGCATTTGCGGAGACAACCTCGAACTGTGTGATGAACGGCCAGCGGTGCGCCGGCGATAAGGAGTTCTTAACCGTCCGATTGCGGCAAAGCTGCGGTCTCGTCGGTTCCTTCGGTGTTACTACGGTGTTCCCAAACAGAAACTTCCCGCGGTTTTGCGGACCTTTATTTTGCGAATTGGGACGAGCGATGATGATGCGATGGATGCTTGGCGCGGTGATGTCGCTGTGGCTCATCTGCCCGGTGCTCGCGGGCAATCTCGATGCAAAAGCGGTGAATGATGCCGCGCGGCCCGCAAAACAGCCGGCCACCGACAAGCTCAACGCATCGGTGGTGAAGCTTCAGGTCCTGCTCGATCGTGCGCAATTCTCGCCCGGCGAGATCGACGGCAAGCTCGGCGAGAACGCGCAGAAGGCGCTGAAGGCATTTGCCGAGCAGAACGGTATCGCATCCGAGAAGGGAATTGCGCCCGAACTCTGGGACAAGCTGACGGCAGCGAGCGAGGGAGCCATTGTCGTCGACTACAAGATCGACGAGGCCGATGTAAAAGGACCTTTCCTGAAGGAGCTGCCGGCCAGGCTCGATCAGATGAGGTCGCTCAAGGCGCTGAGCTACACCAGCGCGCTCGAGGGGCTCGCCGAGAAATTCCATATGAGCGCGGATCTGCTCAAGGCGCTCAATCCGGGAAAGTCCTTTGACAAGGCCGGAGAGACGATCGTCGTTGCGAATGTTTCCGCGCGAAAGGAGCTGCCGCGCATTGCACGTCTCGAGGTCGACAAGAAACTGGGAACGCTCAAAGCGTTCGACGGCAGTGGTGCTCTGCTCGCGTTCTATCCGGCTTCAATCGGTAGCCCGGATCGTCCGACGCCGAGTGGCACACTCAAGGTCACGAGCACCAACGAGAAGCCGACCTACCACTACAATCCCGAGTACAAGTTCAAGAGCGTTAAATCCAGGGAGCCATTCGACATCAAGCCGGGCCCGAACAATCCGGTGGGATCGTACTGGATCGGGCTGTCGGCGCAGGGCTATGGCATCCACGGGACGGCGGAGCCCGACAGGGTCAGCAAGTCGGCGTCCCACGGCTGCGTCAGGCTGACCAATTGGGACGCCCGCACGCTCGGCGACAACACCAGGCGCGGTACGCCCGTCGTCTTCCTCGATGCGCCGACGGAATCTTCCTCGAAGCAGAAGGGCAAGACGGCCGGCAGGCGCGCCGCGAATTAGTTCATGCTAGCCCTGGGGGAAATCCTTGCGCATCGCCATCTCGGCGGCATCGCCCGGCGACAGCACGGTCTGATCGAAGGCCGCTTGCGGCTTCGTCATGATGTCGTAGAGCGAGATGCCCTTGATCGGCTTGCCCATGAGCTCGCGGACGCAGTCGGCGAGCGTGCCGTTGTAGACGAGATAGGGCGGACCTCTGTCCTTCTGCCTCTCGCCCTTGAGTGACGGCCACTTCTTCAGCTCGGCCGGCGCGTCATAGGCGATCGGCGATCCCTCTTTGAACATGCGTTTGGCCCCGGTGGCTTGGATTGCAGGGAATCCTAGAGCCGCCGGGTAAACACGCGTTAAAGAATTAGTTCAAATCAGCCGGCAATGAAGGCGAGCAGGGTGCCGTTGGCCTTGGCCGGCGGCACACAGATCGCCGGCCCGCTGCGCACCGCTGCCGAACCCAGCGCTTTTTCGGTCGAAGCCAGATCGCCGCTGACGAGCACCAGCGCCGCGCCACCGCGCTCGGAGAGGCCCGCGAGGGGCACGCCCGGATAGCGTTTGGCGAGCTGGTCCAGTGTCAGATAGACGAAGTCGGCACGATCGCCGCCGGAGGGCACCCTGACCGCGCCATCGGCCTCGGCGGTCGGTGCGCGGTCGATCAGCCTGCCGAGATGCGCGGCGTCGTTTGCCGGCTCCGGCGTTGCGATCAGCGTCTGCCTGATCCGCTTCGCCGCATTGGCGTGTTTCATCAACTCGGGAATCCAAACCGTGTCACGCGTCTTGTGCTGGCAGGCGAAGATGCGTACCCCGCCGGGCGCTTCCGCGGTCGGCCACATGAAGGTGCGGAATTTGGCCGCCGAGACCGTGCCGTCAGGCAGCGTGACCGGGCGCTCGAAATCGGTCGGGCCGATCGGCGTGAAGCCTCGTGCGCGGATCTCCTCGGCACCTTCAGCGGAATCGACCGCGGTGAAGGCGATGCGCTCGATGCCTTCGCCGCGCTTGTCGAGGAAGGCGCGCGCCGGCGCGTTGTGCTCGGTCGCCGCGAGCACGCCCAGCAGCTCCATATAGTCAGGGTCGAACATGATGGTGTAATTGCCGGTGCCCATATGCGCGCTGTGGGTGCCGCGCGGCGACACGGTGAAGCCGAGCTGCCGATAATTCTCGGCAGCCTTGTCGAGGTCTTGAACCATGACCACAGCGTGGTCGATACCGATGACGTTCTTGAGGGCCACTGTTCTTTCCCCGCGCATGCAAATGACTTTGGGCCGCGTCGGCGGCCGCTGGTCCTGTCTACGCCGGATAGGCGGTCAAGTCATTTTCAATTCAGTAGGAGATGCGGAATTTCATTCCGCGAAATGATCTGTCGCCGCGCGGGCAGCATCAGCGGGCCTGCTCAAGATAGGCGGCGAGGATCGCGCGCTCCTCGCCGGTCATTTCGGTGATGTTGCCCGGCGGCATCGCGCTCGACCAGGCCGCGACGCGGCCGATCAGGCGGATGTTGCGATGGATGTGCTCGGGCGCATCGAGCAGGATGCCCTTCGGCGCGGTCACGATGCCGGCCCAGACCGGCTCGGCGGCGTGGCACATGCTGCAGCGGGACATCACGATCTCCTCGACAGCGGCAAGCGTCGGCTGTGTCGGCAGTGCGCCGGACTTGACCTCGCGCGGTCCTGCGGCGGAGAGGAAGAGGATCGCGACCATGCCGGCCGCGGCCACGCCCCACACCCACCACGGCGATTTGCGCCCCGCGTGTCGCTCGTTGAAGAAGTGGCGGATCACGGCGCCCAGCGCCAGGATGATGGCGACGATGATCCAGTTGAAGCGCGTGGCGTAGAGCAGGGGATAGTGGTTGCTGATCATCAGCACGACCACGGGGAGCGTCAGGTAGTTGTTGTGGACCGAGCGCTCCTTGCTGGCTTTGCCGAGCCTTGGATCCGGCGGCTGTCCTGCGATCAGGCTGGCCACGATCTTCTTCTGGTTCGGAATGATCAGCGCAAAGACATTGGCCACCATGATGGTGCCGATGATGGCGCCGATCTGGTTGAAGGCGCCACGGCCGCTGAGCACATGGATGAAGGCAAAGGTCAGCGCGACCAGGAACAGATAGCCGCCGATGGCGAAGGGCAGTTCGCGCTGGGCAAGCCCGGTGCGGCAGGCGGCTTCATAGAGCAGCCACGCCAGTGCCAGGCTCGCGAGGCTGAACAGGCCGGCCTGGAACGGCGTGAGATCGAGGATCGATTTGTCGACCAGGAACAAATCGGCCTCGAGATAATACACCACCACCATCAGCGCGAAGCCGGACAGCCAGGTGGTGTAGGCCTCCCATTTGAACCAGGTCAGCTCGTCCGGCATCTGGGAGGGTGCGACCAGATATTTCATGATCCGGTAGAAGCCGCCGCCATGGACCTGCCAGGCTTCGCCCTGCACGCCGTCGGGCAAGTCACTCGTTCGGTTGCCCTTGGGCCTGAGGCTGAGGTCGAGGGCGATGAAATAGAAGGAACTGCCGATCCAGGCGATCGCCGCCACCACGTGGAGCCAGCGCAGCAGCAGGCTCGCCCATTCCGATATGATGGATCCCCACATGATCATCCCGTCAATTGCGACAGCGATGCCGCAGCTTTGATGACCGCAACCCCCGCCCTTACAATGTGTCGCACCTATCCGCGGTGTTTTCCAGTACGATGGGCGCAACTGATGCACATCGTGCGGGCATCGGTTGACGTGGGATGCGGCAGAGCTTCGACCTGTCGCGGTGGTATCGATGTTCGAGATCGCAGGCCGGGAGGACAATTTGAAGAGCAGAATTTCGTCCGTCGCGATATCCGCGGGGCTACTGATTGCTACCGGTGCACAGGCCGAGCCGGTGTTGCAGGGCAAGGACGCTTATGGCGATTGGAAGGCTGACAAGCCGGGCACGGTCAGGCTGATCCGGCCGCAGGATCTGGTCAGGCCCGGCGCCACGCGCTCGGTTGCGAGCTCTTCGCGCGTGGTGCCGCGCCCGGCCGAGGCTGCGCTCCAGGTGCCGGCGGGCTTCAAGATCGAGCTGTTCGCCGAAGGCCTGCGCGCGCCGCGCATCGTGCGGGTGGCGCCGAACGGCGACGTCTTTGTCGCGGAGACGCGGGCCGGCACCATTCGCGTGCTTCGTGCCGGGGAGGGCAACAAGCTCGCGACCAATGAAGTGTTTGCCAGCGGCCTGAGGCAGCCATTCGGCATCGCCTTCTTCCCGAACGGTGACAATCCGCAATGGGTCTATGTCGCCAACACCGACAGCGTCGTCCGCTTTCCCTATCAGGCCGGCGATCTCAAGGCGCGCGGCAAGGCCGAGACGATCGTGCCGAGCCTGCCGCATGACGGCGGCCATTCCACCCGCGACATCGTCTTCACGCCCGACAACAAGCGTATGCTGGTCTCCGTCGGCTCGCTCAGCAACGTTGCGGAAGGCATGGGCACGCCGCCGGGCGGGATGGAGGCGTGGGCGAAAACGCAACCGCTCGGCGCAGCCTGGGCTAGCGAGACCGAACGCGCGGCGGTGTTGGCTTTCAATCCCGATGGCAAGGAGCGGAAGATCTACGCCACCGGCATCCGCAATTGCGTCGGCCTTGCGATCCAGCCGCAGACCGGTCTGCCCTGGTGCTCGACCAACGAGCGCGACGGCCTCGGCGACGATCTCGTGCCCGACTACGTGACCAGCGTGAAGGAAGGCGCATTCTACGGCTGGCCCTGGTTCTATATCGGCGGCAACGAAGACCCACGCCATGCCGGTGCGCGGCCGGATATCAAGGACAAGGTGACGACCCCCGACGTGCTGGTGCAGCCGCACTCGGCCTCGCTCGGCATGGCCTTCTATCACGGCACGCAGTTTCCGCCCGAGTATCAGGGCGACGCCTTCGCGGCCGAGCATGGCTCCTGGAACCGGTCGAAGCGCACCGGCTACAAGGTGATCCGCATCCGGATCAAGGACGGCAAGCCGACGGGTGAGTACGAGGATTTCGTGACGGGTTTTGTCGTCAGCGACACGGAAGTGTGGGGGCGGCCGGTGGGAGTCACCGTGGCGAAGGATGGATCGCTGTTGGTGTCGGAGGATGGCAACGGCACGATCTGGCGAGTGACGCACGCGCCGCAGTGACGGTGCACCCCTCCAGGGGAGGGTAAGAAAGGCGCTCGCCTGACCTACCCCCGTCTCACGCTGGCTCCACCATCCACCGGCAGCGTCACGCCCGTAATGAAGTTCGCCTCATCGGACGCCAAAAACAGCGCGGCGTTGGCGACGTCCCATCCGGTGCCCATTTTCTTGCGCAGCGGTACCTTGCTGTCGCGTTCGGCTTCGACCTCGGCGCGGGTCTTGTGCCATTCGCGGGCGCGGGTGTCGACGGCCATCGGCGTGTTCATCAGGCCGGGCAGGATGACGTTGGCGCGGATGCCGTATTCGGCGTTCTGGTAGGCGAGCTGTTCGGTGAAGGCGATCATTGCCGACTTCGTCGCCTTGTAGGCGACATAGGGATAATTCGTGATTGCCGCCATCGAGGAGATGTTGATGATGGCGCCGCTTCCTTGCGCGCGCATGATCGGGATCACTTCTTTTGCCGCCAGGATGCAGCTCTTCAGATTGATGGCGACGACGCGGTCGAACGCGTCCTCGGTCAGTTGCAGCAGCTCGGCATCGCCGCCGGACAGGCTGACGCCGACATTGTTGTGCAGCACGTCGATCCGGCCCCAGCGCGACTGCGCGTCCTTAACCATCGCCTTGATGTCGGCCGACTTCGTGACGTCGGCCTTGAAGGCCGCGGCGGTGCCATGTTTCGCGGTGATCATCGCCACCGTTTCCCGCGCCGATTCCAGATGATGATCGACGCACAAGACCTTTGCGCCCTCGCGCGCGAAGGTCAGCGCGGTGGCGCGGCCATTGCCCATGCCTTCGCCGGGGCTTTGTCCGGCCCCGACGACGATGGCGACCTTGTCCTTCAAGCGCATCTCGGTTCACTCCCTGATCCCGGACTTCTCATTATTTTCGTGCAGATTAGCAATCGCCCCGACCGGGGAGAAGGGCGCGGCTTCTGCGTTCATGTCATTGACATCGCATGGAATTGCATGTTGCGCCGGCCCAACGCGCATGGCTGGCCCTTGCGGTTCAGGAACCGTTCTGAGGTCGCCGCGTTTGTTGCGGAGCCTTTCCCGCGCTAGGCTCTGTCCCGGGGCTTCCCAACCGCCAGTGGCTTGCCGATGAATCTGCTCGACCCACAAGGGCCCGTGGCTGCGGCCAACAGCACCATTCTGGTCGATTCCGTCTTCATCATGCTCGTGATCGTGGTGCCGACCATTTTCGCGATTCTCGGTTTTGCGTTCTGGTTTCGCGCCTCGAATCCAAAAGCGCGCTACCAGCCTGACTTCGTCTATTCCGGCCGCGTCGAGATGGTGGTGTGGGCGATCCCAGCGCTCACCGTCATCCTGCTCGGCGGCGTCGCCTGGATCGGCTCGCATCAGCTCGATCCCGCAGCACCCGTGCCAGGGACTGGAAGCCCGGTGCGGATCCAAGCGGTTTCGCTCGACTGGAAATGGCTGTTCATCTATCCGGACCAGCGCATCGCCACCGTCAACACGCTGACGGTGCCGGCCGGCGCCGAACTGAACTTTCAGCTGACGTCGTCGAGCGTGATGAACACGTTCTTCATCCCGCAGCTCGGCAGCATGATCTACACCATGAACGGCATGGTGACGAAGCTGAACCTGCGCGCCGACAACGAAGGCAAGCTGCAGGGGTTGTCCGCGCATTTCTCCGGAGACGGCTTTCCCGACATGATGTTCGACGTCAACGTGGTCTCGCCGCTCGCCTTTCCGGAATGGGTTGCGACCACGGCGAAGACCGATGCCGTGCTGAATGAGGACAGCTACAAGAAGCTGATGCAGCAGGGCGTCGAGAAGGGCAGGCCGATCTATCGCCTGGAAGATCCCCGCCTGTTCGATCTGATCGCAACCCAGCACATTCCGCCGGGACCGGGGCCGGAACTGCTCTCCGATGCAGGCCGTCCGCACAGTGGAGGCCATGATGCTCGGTAAGCTCGATTGGTCGGCCATTCCGTTCGATCAGCCCATCCCGCTGGTCGCGGGTGCAGTGGTGCTGGTCGCGATCCTGGGCGTGCTGACCTGGGTCGTGGTGAAGGGGCATCTGCCCTATCTCTGGAGCGAATGGATCACCAGCGTCGATCACAAGCGCATCGGCGTCATGTACATCCTGCTGGCCTCGGTGATGCTGCTGCGCGGCGGCAGCGACGCCATCATGATGCGGATCCAGCAGGCCGTCGCCTACCAGTCACAGGGCTACCTGCCGCCGGAGCACTACAACCAGATCTTCTCGGCGCACGGCACCATCATGATCTTCTTCGTGGCGATGCCGTTCGTGATCGGGCTGATGAACCTCATCGTGCCGCTGCAGCTCGGCGTGCGCGACGTCGCTTTCCCGACGCTCAATTCGGTCGGATTCTGGCTGACGGCGACCGGTGCGCTGCTGGTCAATCTCTCGCTCGTGGTCGGCGAATTCGCGCGCACCGGCTGGCTCGCCTTTCCGCCGCTGTCGGAACTATCCTATTCGCCGGGCGTCGGCGTCGATTATTACGCCTGGTCGCTGCAGATCTCGGGCGTCGGCACGCTGGTGGCCGGCATCAACCTCGTCACCACGGTGCTGAAGCTGCGCACCAAGGGCATGAATTATCTGCGCATGCCGATGTTCTGCTGGACCACGCTGGCCTCGAACCTCCTCATCGTCGCAGCGTTCCCTATCCTCACCGCCACGCTCGCGATGCTGCTGCTCGACCGTTACCTCGGTTTCCACTTCTTCACCAACGAGGCCGGCGGCAACGTCATGATGTTCATGAACCTGATCTGGGCCTGGGGACATCCGGAGGTCTATATCCTGGTGCTGCCGGCCTTCGGCATCTTCTCCGAGGTGGTCTCGACCTTCTCCGGCAAGGGGCTGTTCGGCTATCGCTCGATGGTGCTTGCGACCATGGCGATCTGCGTCATCTCCTTCATGGTCTGGCTGCATCATTTCTTCACGATGGGGGCGGGGCCGGACGTCAATGCCATCTTCGGCATCGCCAGCATGATCATTGCGGTGCCCACGGGCGTGAAGATCTACAACTGGCTGTTCACGATGTATGGCGGCCGCATCCGCTTCGCGACGCCGATGCTGTGGGCGGTCGGCTTCATGGTGACATTCATCGTCGGTGGGTTGACGGGCGTCCTGCTCGCGGTGCCACCGGCTGACTTCATGCTCCACAACAGCATGTTCCTGGTGGCGCATTTCCACAACGTCATCATCGGCGGCGTGCTGTTCGGCGCCTTCGCCGGCTTCGAATACTGGTTTCCCAAGGCGTTTGGCTTCCGCCTCGACGAACGCTGGGGCAAGCTGGCGTTCTGGTTCACCTTCCTCGGCTTCTTCATCACTTTCATCCCGCTCTACATCGCCGGCATGCTCGGCATGACCCGGCGCATGCAGCATTATGATGTCGCGGCGTGGCGGCCCTGGATGATCGTTGCAGCAATTGGCATGGCCGTGCTGACGATCGGGGTGATCTGCCAGATCGTGCAGCTCGTGGTCAGCATCCGCAACCGCGAGGCGCTGCGCGATCGCACCGGCGATCCCTGGGACGGCCGTTCGCTGGAATGGGCGACCTCGTCGCCGCCGCCGGTGTTCAACTTCGCCTTCAATCCCGATGTGCGCGGCGAGGACGCCTATTGGGACATGAAGGTCCATGCTCAGCAGCAATCGCTCGAACGCGACGGGCCGGAATATCAGGACATCGAGATGCCCCGGAATTCCCCGACCGGCTTCGTCTGCGCGTTCTTTGCCACTATCATGGGCTTTGCACTGATCTGGCATATCTGGTGGATGGTGATTTTGGGCGGCCTCGGCGCGTTCGCGACCTTCGTCGTGTTCGCCTGGCGCGACCATGACGAATACATCATTCCCGCGGAGGAGGTCGCCGCGATCGACCGCGTCAATCTCGAGGAACGACGCGGCCTCATCAGCATGGCGGGGGCGGTCTGATGGCGATGACGGCGACCGCTGGCCGTGCGCATGCCGATCCCCATCACATTGGGCTCGTCATCGAGCATCCCGGACCCGCTTCGAAGCGGATCGTGACCGCCTACGGCTTCTGGGTCTTCCTGCTCTCCGACATCGTGATGTTCTCCTGCTTCTTCGCGGCCTATGCGGTGCTGTCTGGCCAGACTGCCGGCGGCCCGAAGGGCTCGGAGATTTTCGAGCAGAGGAACGTCGCGATCGAGACCGTCTGCCTGCTGTTGTCGAGCTTTACCTGCGGCATGGCCAGCATTGCCGCCGATGTGCGCAACCGGTTCTGGTTCTATCTCGGCATGGCCGTGACTTGTCTGTTGGGACTCATATTCCTGGCGATCGAATTCCGCGAATTCGCCGACCTCGTCGCGCGCGGCTATGGCCCGTCGCGCAGCGCGTTCCTGACCGCGTTTTTCTCGCTGGTCGGCTGCCACGGCCTGCATGTCTCGGCCGGCGTGCTGTGGCTCCTCACCATGATGGCCCAGGTGTTCGCGAAAGGCTTTCGCGCCGACGTCCTGCGCCGGATGATGTGCTTTGCGCTGTTCTGGCACGCGCTCGACATCGTCTGGGTCGGGGTGTTCTCCGTCGTCTATTTGCTTGGGAGTGCCGCATGAGCGATCAGAGCCACGCGCGGAGCGACCACGACCTCGCGCCGGGCGAGGAAGAGCAGCACAGTGTCGGCACCCGCATTCTCGGCTATGTCGTCGGCCTTGTCCTGGCGCTGCTGCTGACGGCGACGTCGTTCTTCATCGCCGGCACCGATCTGGTCTGGCAGCCATCCATCCCGGTTGCGTTGATCGTGCTGGCGATCGCGCAGATGGGGGTGCATCTGGTGTTCTTCCTGCACATCACGACCGGCCCCGACAACACGAACAACGTGCTGGCGCTGGCCTTCGGCCTGCTGGTGGTCTTCCTGGTGGTGGGCGGCACGGTCTGGATCATGGCGCATCTGAATGCGAACATGCCGCCGATGGACCAGATCATGCGGATACAGTGAAAGGACCACCAAAAAAGAAGAGCCGCTTGTGTGACAAGCGGCCCAAGTCTAGGGAGGAAACGCCCAAGCAAGGCAATCAGGCCGGAGCCGGATTGCTGCCAAGGAAACGCCCGCGCAAGCGCTTGCGTACCTTAATGAGTGCAGCAACTCGCGAAGGAGTTCAATTCCGGATCAATACGGTCATGGACTACTACTCACGGATGCGTGAGGGAATTATTCACTTCGGCCGGCGGCAGTTGTAGGCCTTGCGGAAGCCGGCCGCCTGGGCGTCGTCCTCCGAGCAGAACCAGCGGTCCGGCTTGGTGGTCGCCGGGTAGCTCGGACAACCCCGCAAATGATAGATGCCGATGTTGCCGGTGACGCGTGCGCGCACTGCGAGCTTTCCCTTGATGCTGCAACTCGGCGGCATCGTCAGCTCCTCCGGGAACAGCACGGCGCGAATTTCCTTGTCGCGGTCCGGGCGGCAGGCGGCGCCCAGCAGTGCGCCGTCCTTCTTGCCCGCGCGGAAGTCTTGCGGTGCAACAAAACAGCCCTTCCAGATCCCGGCGGCGGCTGACTTGGCCTCGGCCACGGCCGGCTTGACGTTCGCCTTGATCGGCTCCCGCGCAACGGCAAAGCCGAGCTTGACCAGCTGTTCGTTCAAGCTGGCCTTGTCGCCCTCGGCCGTGCAGATCGCGCGGTGCCGTTTGCCAAAGCTCTTCTCCGGCCCGACATCGTCACAGCGCACGGAGCGCTTGTTGATCAGCTTCGCCAGCTGGTCACGAGCCTCGATGCCGCAGGTCCAGGAATCGGCGTGGTCGTCGATGCAGACCTGGTCCAGCTCGGGCGCGTCGACGCCGTCGAGCCGGTAGGTGACGTCGCCAAGCTGGATGGAGTTGCCGTCGCGGACTGTCGCGGCGGCGGTCAGCGCGGAAGCCGGTTCGGAAGACGCCAGGACTCCGGACAAGGCGAAAAACAAAACGAGCGCAAAAGCGCGGGCGGCGGCAAAGACATTTCGGAAGGACATACGGTCTCGCTATCGATTGCTCGTGCGCCTGTTCCTAGCATCCGGATGTGGCGATACCAATGGTCTGCACCCTGCGAAGTGCGACATTCCGGCCCCGCGGCTTTACTCCCCGCCCGCTCTGACCCTATCGTTCGCAGGCCTTGCGGACCGTGCAGGTCGAATCGCCCGGGAAGCGGCGAGGGCGGGAGGAAAAAGTTGCGATGAAAGACCCCGTGGACGTCCTGATCATCGGCGCCGGCGCTTCGGGCGCGGCGGTGGCGTGGTCGCTGGCCGAGACCAAGATGCACATTCTCTGCCTGGAGCAGGGCGGCTGGATGAACCCGGCGGAATATCCCAGCACCGGCCGCGACTGGGAGGCCAAGTTCTACGGCGAGTGGTCGTCGAGCCCGAACGTGCGCGGCCGGCCCGAGGACTATCCGATCAACGACGACAATTCGCCGATCAAGGTTGTAAACTACAATGCGGTCGGCGGCTCCACGGTGATGTACACCGCGCACTGGCCGCGGCTGCATCCCTCCGATTTCAAGGTGAGGACGCTGGACGGCGTCGCCGACGACTGGCCGATCGATTACGACGCGCTGACCCCGTTCTTCGAGGAGAACGATCGGATCATGGGCACGTCGGGACTATCGGGCGATCCGCTGTCGCCGCTGACGCATCCGCCGATGCCGCAACAGCCGCTCGGATTGTCCGGCGCCATCATCGGCAAGGCCATGAACAAGCTCGGCTGGCACTGGTGGCCGTCGGATACGACGGTCGCGACGATGGATTATGAGGGCCGGTCGCGCTGCATCAATCTCGGCCATTGCACGCCGGCCTGCGCGCAGGGCGCAAAGTCGTCCACCGACATCACCTATTGGCCACAGGCGATCCGCGCCGGCGTCGAGCTGCGCACCCATTGCCGGGTGCGCGAGATCACCACCGACGAGAGCGGTATGGCTTCGGGCGTGGTCTATTACGACAAGGACGGCATCGAGCAGTTCCAGCCCGCGCATGTCGTCATCATCGCCTGCAACGGCGTCGGCACGCCGCGGCTATTGCTGAATTCGGCGTCCTCGCGCTTTCCGAACGGCCTTGCCAATTCGTCCGGCCTCGTCGGCAAGAATTTGATGTTCCATCCCTACGCGCAGATCTACGGCTATGTGAAGGAGCCGACCGATAGCAACCGCGCGCCGCCGACCTGCCTGTGGAGCAAGGAGTGGTACGACACGGACCCCTCGCGCGGCTTCGTGCGCGGCTATGGCGTTCAGTTCGTGCGCGGGGCCGGACCGGTGTTCGAGGCTGTCGTCAGCGAGCAAAAGGGCATTCTGCCCTGGGGCGAGGATCATCACCGCGTCTTCCGCAAGCTGAACGGCCATCGGCTCGGATTTTCCGCGATCTGTGAGGATCTGCCGGAGGAGCATAATCGCGTCACGCTCGATCCCGTCCTGAAAGACAGTCACGGCATTCCCGCGCCGAAGATCGACTACACGATCAGCGAGAACAGCCGGAAGATGATGGAGCATGCGCTGGCGCGCGGCCGGGAGGTTTTGGAGACCGCGGGCGCCACCGATATCTGCATCAACTCGCCGATCCCCTGGGGCGGTTGGCACCTGCTCGGCACCGCGCGGATGGGCGCCGATCCTGAAAGCTCCGTGGTCAATGAATGGGGCCGCACGCACGACGTCAAGAATCTCTTCATCGTCGACGGCAGCATCTTCGTCACGTCGGGCGGCGTGAACCCGACCTCCACCATCCAGGCCCTCGCGCTCTACATCGCCGACCAGATGAAGCAGCGCCTCGCCAATTTGTTTGATTAAGGCCGCCATGTCCGCAGACAATCTCACGCGCACCCAACGCGACGACCTCCGCGGCATCGCCGCGATGATCGTTCCCGCCAGCGACGAGTACAAGGTGCCCGGGGCGGACGATCCCGCGATCCAGGCAGACATGCTGGCGACGCTTGGCCGCGACACCAAACTGGTCGCGGCGGCGCTGGACCATCTGGCGCAACTGGCAGGATCGCCGCTCGCCGAGCTCGATGCCGCCAGGCGTGATGCGGTGGCGCAGGAGTTTCGCAAACACGGCGGCGTCGCCGCCGCGACGCTCGTCCGCGTCGTGCTGCAATGCTACTACCGCGACGACCGCGTGCTGGGTTCGCTGGGGATCGAACTGCGGGCGCCATTCCCGAAGGGCCATGTGCTTCCGGATGGGGACTGGTCGCTGCTCGACCCGGTGAAGGCGCGGGCCGGTACGCTCAGGCGGGCGCCCTAGCCATCTGGGCAGTCCAGCCTTGCGCGCCCGGCTGGCACCTTGCGCGGCCGGGCACAGGCCACCATCTGTGTGAGCCTTCAAGGACTCTTGCCATGCTGGATTTCACCTCAGATATCGTCGATGACGCCGCGTCATCGCGAACGACAGCATCTGCGCCGGCCGATGACCGGGCGTTGCTGGACGCCTATTCCAATGCCGTGATCGATGTGACCGACCGGGTCGGCCCCGCAGTCGTGCGTGTCGAGACCGGGCCAAAAGTGCCGAACGGCCGTGAGCGCGGCGGGCTCGGCTCGGGCATCGTGATCTCGCCTGATGGCCTCGTCCTCACCAACAGCCACGTGGTCGGCACGTCGAAGGAGATCCGGCTGCGCGACGTCGAGGGCCATGTCGGCGAAGCCCAGGTGCTCGGCGTCGATCCCGACACCGACCTCGCGCTCTTGCGTGCCAATGGCGTGCGTGACTTGCCCTATGCCGCGCTCGGCAATTCCAAGACGCTGCGCCGCGGCCAGCTCGTGATCGCGATCGGCAATCCGCTCGGTTTCGAATCGACCGTGACTGCCGGGGTGGTCTCGGCGCTCGGCCGCTCGATCCGCTCGGTCAGCGGCCGCACCATCGAGGATGTGATCCAGACCGACGCCGCGCTCAATCCCGGCAATTCCGGCGGGCCGCTGCTGTCGTCGAATGCCGAGGTGATCGGTATCAACACCGCCATCATCAACGGCGCGCAAGGCATCTGTTTCGCGGTTGCCAGCAACACCGCGCAATTCGTGCTGTCGGAGATCATCCGCCACGGCTATGTCCGCCGCGCCTATATCGGCGTCGCCGGGCAGACCGCGCCGGTGCCGCGGCGGCATGCGGTGCTGGCCGGCATCGAAAACAAGATGGGCGCGCTGCTCGCGCAGATCGAGCCGGATGGTCCGGCGGCGAAGGCGGGCCTGTTGCCCGGCGACGTCGTCATCAGGCTCGACGGCGTGGAGATCAACGGCGTCGACGATCTAATCCGCGTGCTCGACCGCGACCGGATCGGCCGGCGGCTCGCGATGGACGTGCTGCGGCTCGGCCGCCTGCGGGCGATCGATATCGACCCGATCGAGCGCAAGCCGCAGCGCTAGCGCGGGACGGGCGAGGCGGGGTATGACGGTGTCATGCCTCGCCTTCGGAAACCCGCCGCATGATGCCGGCACACGAGACCTACGACGTCATTGTCATCGGCGCCGGTGCCGGTGGCATGACGGCGACGGCCGTGGCCGCTGCGCAAGGCCTGCGCGTGCTGGTGATCGAGAAGACCGCGTTCGTCGGCGGCACCACCGCCTGGTCTGTCAGCATGGTCTGGATTCCCGCCAATGCCAGGATGAAGGAGGCCGGGCTTTCCGACAGCGTCGCGGATGCCGTCCAATATCTGTCGAGTACGGTGCCCGAGCCCGCCAATGCCGGCCTGCGCGCCGCCTTCCTCGCGCGCGGGCCCGAGGCGATCGCCTATCTCGAAGCCAACACGGAAGTTCGCCTCCAGCCGGTGAAGGCCTGTCCGGATTGTTATCCGGAGCGGCTGGGCGCAACGGCTGGCGGCCGCGTGCTGGAGCCGGTCGGTTTCGATGGCACGCGGCTGGGCGACGCTTTTGTGCGACTGCGGCCGCCGCTGCCGGAGTTCAACCTGTTCGGCTGGATGATGATCGATCCTCTCGACGTTCCGCATTTGCGCAGTGTTGGAAAATCGCTGCGCTCGACCCTGCGAGCGGCGCGGCTGGTTTCCGCGTATGCGTTGCAACGGCTGCGCAGCCCCCGTGGAACGTCGCTGCATCTCGGCAACGCACTTGCCGCGCAGCTCTACGCTTCGCTGCTGGCGCGGCAGGTTGAAGTTCTCTTCAGCGCCGACGTCGAAGACCTCTCGATGCAGGGCGACCGCGTCAGCGGCGTGGTGATCCGTCATGGCTCCCGCGACCGGCCGATCGCAGCGCGCCGCGGCGTGGTGCTGGCGACCGGCGGCTTTTCGCACGATGCCGTGTTGCGCAAACGCTTCTTCCCGGCTGGCGCCGGTTTTATCTCGGCGGCCAGCACCTCGGCGACGGGCGATGGACTTCGCCTCGCAGCCACGGCCGGTGCCGCGCTCAACACGGACGCATCCAGCCCGGCCTATTGGGTGCCGGCCTCGCTATTCCGGCGCAGGGACGGAAGTCGCGGCGTTTTCCCGCATACCGTGACCGACCGCGCCAAGCCCGGCGTGATCGCGATCAACGCAGTGGGCCGGCGTTTCGTCAACGAGGCGCTGTCCCACCACGAGTTCGTGCTCGCCATGCTCCGTCATGGCGATGGCGATCCGGACCGGCCGTTCTATTTGATCTGCGACCGCCGGTTCCTGTGGACCTACGGCCTCGGCCGCATCAAGCCGTTCACGCGCAGCTATCGGCGCTATGTGGTGAGTGGTGAGTTGGTCGAGGCGCCTGATATCGCGGGACTCGCGGCGAAGATCGGCGTCCAGCCGACGGTGCTGGCGGCGACGATCGCGAGCTACAACGAAGGTGCGAAGGCGGGGCGCGATGGCGAATTTGGCCGCGGCAGCACTATCTACCAGCGCCATCTCGGCGATATCAGCCACAAGCCCAATCCCTGCGTTGCGCCGATCGTCCGCGCGCCGTTCTTCGCGATGCGCATCCATCCGGCTGATCTCGGCACGGCCATCGGCATGAAGGTGGACGCCCAGGCCCGCGTGCTGCGCGCGGACGGAGCGCCGATTGCGGGCCTCTACGCCTGCGGCAATGACATGGGCTCGATCATGAACGGGAATTATCCGGGACCGGGGATCACGCTGGGGCCGGCACTGGTGTTTGGATATATCGCAGGAAGGCATTTGGCGGAGGGGAGCGTCACACGTGAGACCGCTGCAGGCGTGTCGGCGTCGGTTTAGCTATTTCCACCGCTGTCATGTTCCGCGAAAGCGGGGCATCCAGTACGCCGCGGCCCATCGGTTCAATCGCAAACGCCTCGGAGTACTGGATCGCCCGGTCCCGGCTCCGCCAAGGCTACGCCGAGGCCCACACGAGCGCTTGGCACGCCGAAGCTTCAGCGAAGGCGGCAAGCCGGGCGATGACACTGAGTATGTGGCGAGACTCTGGATTGCTTCGTCGCAAGGGCTCCTCGCAATGACGTGGAGAAAGCCTGCGTTCTTAACCTCTACTCCGCCGCCGCCGCAAAACGGCTGTTCTCCAGCTCGGCCTCCAGCCGCGCCGTCTCGGCGGCCGCCAGCTTGATATTGGCCTCCTTGACGTGGCCGAAGCCTCGGATGGTCTCCGGCACCCTCGCGAGCCTTGCCAGCAGCGGGATCTGCTCCGCTTTCAGCCCCGCGATCCGCTGATCGATCATGCCGAGATAATCTTCAACCAGCTTCCGCTCGGTCCGGCGCTCCTCGGTGCGGCCGAACGGATCGAGGGCGCTGCCGCGCAGGAACTTGAGTTTGGCGAGAACGCGGAAGGCATGGATCATCCAGCCGCCGAACTCCTGCTTCTGCAGCCGGCCCGTCGTCTTGTCGCGCTGTGCGAAGATCGGCGGCGCCAAATGGTATTTCAGGGTGAAGTCGCCGTCGAATTTCTCCGAGACCTTCTTCGCGAAGCTGCCGTCGGTGTAGAGCCGGGCGACCTCGTATTCGTCCTTGTAGGACATCAGCTTGAACAGGTTTTTCGCGACGGCCTCGGTCAGCTCGGTTGATGCGGACAAGGCGGCCATTTCCGCCTTGCGCACCTTGGCGATCGCCGCAAGGTAGCGGTCGGCATAGGCCCTGTCCTGATAGCGAGTCAGGAATTCCGCGCGCGTCGTGATGATGTCGTCGAGCGACTTCGTCGGTGCCGCCACTCGGCTCTTGAATTGGAGCACGCTGCGCACCCGCGACATGTCGTGGGCGGCGAGCCGGCCCCAGGTGAAGGCGAGCTTGTTCATCTCGATTGCGGCACCGTTAATCTCAATGGCGCGCAGCAGCGCCTCCAGCGACAACGGGATCGCGCCCTTCTGGAAGGCAAAACCGAGCATGAAGGGGTTGGTCGCGATGCTGTCGCCCATCAGCGCGGCGGCAATGCCGGTGGCATCGATGATATCGAGGTTCTTGTCTCCGACGGCGTCGCGCAGCACGGTCTGCATCGTGCCCACCTCGAAGTCGAGATCGGGATTTTGCACAAAACTTGCGGTCGGCTGCAGATCGGCGTTGATGTAGGCTTTAGTCACGCCGCGTTCGGCGCGGCTGAGCGCGGTGGGGCCGGCCGAGACAATCATGTCGCAGCCGAGGATGACGTCGGCGCCGCCGGTGGTGATGCGCACCGCGGAGATGTCTTCAGGCCTCCGTGCGATGCGGACGTGGCTCATCACGGCACCGTTCTTTTGCGACAGGCCGGTGAAGTCGAGCGCCGAGCAGCCGCGGCCGTCGACATGGGCGGCCATGCCGAGCAGGGCGCCGATGGTGATGACGCCGGTGCCGCCGATGCCGGTGACGAGGATGTTGTAGGGCGCGTCCAGCTCGCGTGCGGGCGGCAACGGCAAATCGGCGAATAGCTGGCCGGAATCGACGGCCGAGGTCTTCATGCGCTTCAGCGAACCGCCATGTACGGTGACGAAACTCGGGCAAAAACCTTCGACGCAGGAAAAGTCCTTGTTGCAGTTCGACTGGTCGATCTGGCGCTTGCGGCCGAACTCGGTCTCCAGCGGTTGCACCGAGACGCAGTTGGAGGCCTGCGAGCAATCGCCGCAGCCCTCGCAGACCAGCTCGTTGATGAAGGCGCGCTTGGCGGGATCGGGATAGAGGCCGCGCTTGCGGCGGCGGCGCTTTTCCGCGGCGCAGGTCTGGTCGTAGATCACGACGGTGAGACCCTTGATGTCGCGCAGCTCGCGCTGCACGGCATCGAGCTCGCGGCGGTGGTGGATGGTCGCGCCTTGCGGGAAGTAATTTCCTTGCGGGTACTTGCCCGGATCGTCCGAGACGATGGCCAGGCGCTTGACGCCCTCGGCCCAGACCTGATGCGCGATCTGCGCGACGTTGAAGGCGCCTTCGGCGGGCTGGCCGCCGGTCATCGCGACGGCGTCGTTGTAGAGGATCTTGTAGGTGATGTTGATGCCGGCGGCGGAGGCGGCGCGAAGCGCAAGCAGGCCGGAATGGGTGTAGGTGCCGTCGCCGAGATTCTGGAAGATGTGCGTCTCGGTGGTGAAGGGCGACTGGCCGATCCAGTTCACGCCTTCGGCGCCCATATGCGAGATCAGATCGGTGCGGCGCGTCGGCATGCTCAGGGCCATGCCGTGACAGCCGATGCCGGCCATGGCGCGGCTGCCTTCGGGCACGCGGGTCGAGGTGTTGTGCGGGCAGCCCGAGCAGAAGAATGGCGTGCGAGCGAGCTTGATCTGGGTGCTGGTGGTGACCGGATTGTCGAAGGCCTCCAGCCGCGCCAGCCGCTGCTCCAGCACCGGGCTGTGATGGCCGAGCTTGCGTAAGCGTGCCACCAGCGCGCCCGCGACGATGGTCGGCGTCAGTTCGCCTTCGCTCGGCAGCAGTGGCGCGCCGCGCTCGTCGCGCTTGCCTGTGATCGTCGGGCGCCTGGACGCATCGATATTGTAGAGGATGCGCATCAGCTGGTCTTCGATGAAGCCGCGCTTCTCCTCGACCACGAGCACGTCTTGCAGACCCTCGGCGAAACGCTTGGCACCGCTCTCCTCCAGCGGCCAGGTCATCGCGACCTTGTAGATGCGAAGGCCCAGATCCTGCGCGTCCTTGTCGGTAATGCCGAGATCGGCGAGCGCCTGGCGCAGATCGAGATAGGCCTTGCCGGTGGCGACGATGCCGAGCCGTGCCGGCTTTGAATCAAGCACGATGCGGTCGAGTTGGTTGGCGCGGGCAAAGGCCTGCACCGCCGCCATCTTCGGGCCGAACAGGCGCCGCTCGGCATCCAGCGGCGGATCGGGCCAGCGGATGTTGAGGCCGCCGGGCGGCATCTCGAAATCCTCGGGCAGCACGATCTTGATGCGTTCAGGGTCGCTGTCGATCGACGCCGAGCTTTCCACGGTCTCGCTGATCGCCTTGAAGCCGACCCAGCAGCCGGAGAAGCGCGACAGCGCGAACCCATAGAGGCCGAGATCGAGATAGTCCTGCAGCGTCGCCGGATTGATCACCGGGATCAGCGCCGCCGCGAACACCTGCTCGCTCTGATGCGCCAGCGTCGAGGACTGGCAGCCGTGGTCGTCGCCGGCCAGCGCCAGCACGCCGCCATTGAGCGCGGTGCCGGCCGCATTGGCATGCTTGAGCGCATCGACCGAGCGATCGACGCCGGGGCCCTTGCCGTACCAGATGCCGAAAACGCCATCGACCTTGGCGCCGGGAAACAGGCCGACCTGCTGGCTGCCCCAGACCGCGGTCGCCGCCAGATCCTCGTTCAAGCCAGGGACGAAGGCGATGTCATGCTGTTGGAGGTGCGACTTCGCGCGCCACAGCGCGTGGTCGTACATGCCGAGCGGGGAACCGCGATAGCCGGAGATGAAGCCGCCGGTGTTGAGGCCCTGGAGCCGGTCGCGTTCGCGCTGCAACATGGGCAGGCGAACCAGGGCCTGTGTGCCGGACAGGAAGATCCGCTTCGATTCGAGCCGGTATTTGTCGTCCAGCTCGACCTGCATCAGCGTCATTTCGGAGGTCCTTGTTCTTCTTGGTTCGGCGGGGATTTTGCGCCGCGGAAAGAGAGGCGGCTTGCGAAGCGGGTGTTGCCAGTCAAAAGCATGGACAGGCGAAGTCAATATCGCTGGCCGCATCCGTGGCGGTCCTGTTAGTCATGGCTGCCTGTGGAGGAAAGCCATGACCACAAACGCATTCGAGACCGAGATCACCGAGACCGCGAAGACGCTGATCGGCCCGTGGCGTAAGCCGCGCCAGATGCTGCAGGCGCAAACTTACGATGCGCACGCCTCCATCCACGACGACGCCACCGCCCAGAAGCTCGGCTTCAAGGGCGGCACCATCGAAGGCCCGACGCATTTCAGCCAGTTCGCCCCGCTCGGCGCGCAGCTGTGGGGACGCGCCTGGTTCGAGACCGGCTGCCTGTCCGCGCATTATCGCAGCGTGTGCTATGAAGGTGGGGACGTGCAGGCGATCCTGTCGAAGCCACTGCCCGGGACAAGCCAGTGCCAAATCCAAATGGTCAAGCGCGATGGCACGGAGGTGCTGCGCGGCTCGGCGTCCGTCGGCGAGCCGCACGCCGCGACGGCGCTGGAGGCGCGCCTCGCCGAGCTCAGGCCGCTCGCCGACCCCGTGATCCTGCGCGACGTCAAGGTGGCGCAGACCGGCAAGCGGCAGACGGTCCGCATGACGTTCGATCAGACCATGGGCGACCTCTATCCCTTCTCGCTGAGGCAGAAGCTCGCTGTCATCACCGAAAACTCGCCATACTATTCGGGCGCCGACAACTCTTCTTTGAACCCTTGGGGCAGACCGATCATCCCGATGGAGATGCTGAGCGTGCTGTTCCAGTATCGCTCGAAGGACGATCCGCTGCCGGCCAAGGGGCCGGCCGTCGGCCTGTTCGCCGATCAGGAGATCCGGCTGATCAAGGGCCCGCTTTTCGTCGACGAGGACTACGAAGTCGAGCGCGAGATCGTCGCGCTTTCCGGCAGCCGCCGCACCGAAAGCGCCTGGGCCAGGACGCGTGTGTTCGACAAGGTGGGCAGCATGGTGGCCACCATGCTGCTGAACATGGCGACGATGAAGGACTCCTATGCGCCGTACGAGGAGGAGTATCGGCAGCTGTATGGGGCGTAGGGGCGAGCCGCGAGTGCTTCGCCTCTCCCCGCTCGCGGGGAGAGGCCGGATTGCATCGAAGATGCAATCCGGGTGAGGGGGACTCTCCGCGAGTCCGTCTCTCACCGTGATTGCGAAGGCAGCCCTCACCCCGACCCTCTCCCCGTAAGAACGGGGAGAGGGAGAAGAGAGAGCGTCGCGCCGGAATGACGGCGGAGGCCGCCCATCCTTTAAGCAGATGCACGCCGCGAAGCCGTCGCACAGGGAATATGCAGATGCCGATCGCTTGCGTAACCTTCTGACCACACAACGAATTCTCTCGCCGCCCACGCTCCACCGCAATTGTACACAATGGCACGGCGCTTGCAGAACTCCGGCAAGGAGAGTTCTCGCGAGGGGCGGGCGTCATGCTGGACTCGAGCAAGCCGACATTGGGCGTCATCAACGCCGAGCCCGAGCCGATCAAGCTCGACTGGCCGAGCACCGCGCTTCTCATCATCGATATGCAGCGCGACTTCATGGAGCCCGGCGGCTTCGGCGAGACGCTCGGCAACGACGTCAGCCAGCTTGCGCGCGCGGTGAAGCCGATCGGCACCGTGCTGACGGCGGCGCGCGACACCGGCATGCTGGTGATCCACACCCGCGAGGGCCATCTGCCCGATCTCTCCGACGCGCCGCCGGCGAAAGTCGAACGCGGCGCGCCGTCTTTGCGCATCGGCGATCCCGGCCCGATGGGCCGCATCCTCATCCGTGGCGAAGCCGGTCACGACATCATTCCCGAGCTCTATCCGCTCGACAGCGAGATCGTGATCGACAAGCCCGGCAAGGGCGCGTTCTACGCCACCGAGCTCGGCGACGTGCTGGCGAAATACGGCATCGAGAATTTGCTGGTGTGCGGCGTCACCACCGAAGTCTGTGTCAACACCACGGTCCGCGAGGCCAATGACCGCGGCTACCGCTGCGTCGTCATGTCGGACGGTTGCGCGTCCTACTTCCCCGAGTTTCACGAGATGGGCCTGAAGATGATCAAGGCCCAGGGCGGCATCTTCGGCTGGGTCGCAACCTCAGCCGCAGTCCTGGAGGCAATGAAGGTTTCGACCACATAGGGGTATTCTCATGAGCACATTGACGGGGACGGCCGGCAAGTCTGAGATCAATACGTCCGAGTTCAGGCCGGCACTATGGACATCGGGCGACTGGAATGCGTTTTTCGGCTTCGGCACCAACATCCTCGTCAACATGCTGGTGCTCACGGGGCTCCTGCGTTTCGTTTTGAAGATGCCGGACAGCCTGGTGTTCGGCCGCATCCTGCCCGCGCTCGGGCTGATGATGTGCCTCTCGACCTTCTACTACGCCTACCTCGCCTATCGTCTGGCGCAGAAGACCGGCCGCAACGACGTCTGCGCGTTGCCCTCGGGCGTCAGTGTGCCGCACATGTTCATCGTCACCTTCGTGATCATGCTGCCGATCACGCTGAAGACCGGCGACCCGCTCAAGGGCTGGTCGGCCGGCCTGGTCTGGGTATTCTTCCAGAGCTTCATTCTCATGATCGGCGGCTTCATTGCGCCGTTCATCCGAAAGATCACGCCGCGCGCGGCACTGCTCGGCACGCTTGCCGGCGTTTCCGTCACCTTCATCTCGATGCGCCCGGCGCTTGAGATGTACATGACGCCGCAGATTGGTCTCGTCTGCTTCGCCATCATCCTGGTGAGCTGGTTCGGCGGCGTGAAATATCCGCGCGGAATCCCCGCGGGCCTCGTCGCGATCGCGGCCGGCATGATCATCGCCTGGGGCTCGAACCTGTTCGGGCTCGGTCTCGGCGGCTTGAGCGTGAAGGGCGTCGGCGATGCCTTCGCCAATTTCGGCTTCTCGGTGCCGATTCCCGCCGTGGGCTACGTGTTCTCCGGCTTCGAATTCCTCGGCATCATCCTGGTCACCGCCATTCCGTTCGGCATCTATGACCTCGTCGAAGCCATGGACAATGTCGAGAGCGCGGAAGCCGCCGGCGACGAATATCCGACCACGCGGGTGCTCACGGCCGACGGCGTCGTCAGCCTGATCGGCTGTCTGATGGGCAATCCCTTCATCAACGCTGTCTATATCGGCCATCCCGGCTGGAAAGCGATGGGCGGCCGCATCGGCTACTCCGCCGCAACCGGCATCATGGTGATCGTGCTGGCCTGGTTCGGCATCATCTCGGTGCTGCTGGCGCTCGTGCCCGTGGTCGCGATCTCGCCGATCCTGCTCTACATCGGCATGCTGATCGGAGCGCAGGCGTTTCAGACCACGCCGGTCAAGCACGCGCCCGCGATCGTGCTGGCGCTGACGCCGCATCTGGCCGCCTGGGCCAAGCTGCAGATCGACACGATGCTGGGCTCGACCATGAATGCAGCGGCCACCGTTGGCGGGATGGCGGCGGACAAGGCGGACGCGGTGAAGAGTGCTGCGATCGCCGCGCTGCCGCAGCAGGGCGTGTTCTACCACGGCCTGGAAGTGATGGGCGGCGGCTCCATCCTCGGCGGCCTCATCCTGGGCGCGATCGGCGTCTTCATCATCGAGCGCGACTTCGAGAAGGCCTCAGGCTTCGCGCTCGTCGGTGCGGTCCTGACCTATTTCGGCTTCATGCATGGCGAGGCCGTCGGCATCGGCGGCGGATTCGGTGTCACGCCCGCCGTTGCGCTAGCCTATGCCGCGATGGCCGCCGGCCTGTTCGCGGCCAGCAAGCTCGGCGCCAGCGAGCACTATGCTGCGCATCCGGAGCTGTCGGCCGCGCCGGCGGAGTAGGAGAAGCGAAGCGGAGATTGCGGCCGGGCGGGGTTATGCTGCCCGGCCGTTTCCTTTCGAACCGCACGACATGGCAAGTCAACCGAGCTGGTTGATCCACTCGCGGAATAGCTCCGGGCCAGCGTCGACGGCAGCTGCGAGATCGCGGGAGTCGCGTGCTGCGCGCGGCGAGTAGCCGAAGCGTTGCCGGAAGCTGCGGCTGAAATGGGCCTGGCTCACGAAGCCGAATTCAGCTGCGATCTCCGCATTCCAGCGATGTTCGTCGGCGTCATCCAGCAGCACATGGATCGCCTCGAGCCGTCGTCCGCGGATGTAATCTGCGACGCCCGCCAGCGGTGTGAAGACCCGATAGAGCACCGAGCGCGACACGCCGATCTCGCGGCAGATGGTTGCCACCGAGAGATCGGGGTGACCGAGGTTCTGATCGATGAAACGGCTGGCGCGATGAAGGATGGCGATGTCGCGCCGGGCGAGCCCTTGCTCGCGCGGCCGCGCGGCCATGCCAAAGCATCCGCGCAGCAGCCCGAGCGTCGTCTGCACCGCCTCGGGCGCCTCATTCGCGTCCATCGCCGGAAGCCGTCGTCGCAGCAGTCCCATCTGATCGGCGAGCACGCGGCCGGCGGCGCCGTCGAGGACGAGCCCGTGCAGGTCGAGACCATCGAGCGCCGCGCTGACGATCGCATCGCGCTCGACGTCGAGGCTGATCGTATCGGTCGCCGTGGCGATGCCATCAAAGGGCCGGGTCAGGTCGAGCACCAGCACCTGGCCGGGGCCGGCCGAGATCGGCTCGCCGTCGACCTCGCCGCTCCAGGCGCCGCGACGGAGCAGCAGCAGCGCGAATGAGTTGCGGCCATCGGCCTGCGCCAGCGCGGCGGAGCGGGTGAAGCGCACGGGCCCCATCCTGGTGGATGCGGTCACCAGGCCGCCCAGCAGCCAGGCCTCGGCCAGAACCTCGAAGTCGTCGCTGGCCGTGCCCTCGGGGACCGACACCTCGTAATGCGTGAGAATCGCGCGGTAGCGGTCGAGCCGCTCGGCGGCGGGCAGCTCCGCTGTATCGAAACGCAGATACGGAATTTTCGTCATGCCGGGCCGCTCCCTTCGGCAGTTGGTCTGCAAATTGGGACGATCAGGCAAGTTTCCACGTCGTCGAACCGCAGTCTACGGACATGAATATTCATATTATCGCGCGCGGGCCAGACGTGAGTGTTTGCCGGCCCGCGCAATTTGCAATGACGTGAAGGTGAGCGATGGATAGACGGGGGGCGGGTCTTGCGGTGTGGTTGGCCCTGGGGCGGACCAGCGAGACAGCGGGACGAACGCTGCAGGAGGTGACGCGGCGGCAAACGTGGCCGGCTGCGATGTGTGCGGTGGCGGCGCTCGTGCTGGCCGCGGTCGTCGACGTGTCATCCGCGCAGGCACAGTTCGTCTGCGCCGACGCCAGCAACAGCACCGGCGGCGCTGTCGCCGTTGCCGCCGGAGGCACGGCGTGTGGCGCCAGCAGCGCGGCGGGCGGTGCATCCGGCACGGCCTATGGCGCCTCCAGCACCGCCTCAGGCTATAATGCTCTCGCCGTCGGCGCTTCTAGTCAGGCGACCAACGCGCAGACCACCGCGATGGGATTTGGCGCCCTCGCGATCGGTCAGCACGCCTCCGCCGCCGGGGCGCAGAGCGCGGCAACCGGCTACGAGAGCACCGCCTACGGCTATGTGAGCAGCGCGACCGGCAATCAAACCGTGGCCGTTGGCGCCAACAGCAGTGCACCCGGCTGGTACTCGACGGCGGTGGGTGCCGACTCCCGGGCGTCCGGCGACTTCGCAACTGCGACCGGTGGCCGGAGCACCGCGACCGGCCTGTCCAGCTCGGCCTACGGCGAGGACAGCTATGCCTATGCCGACAGTTCGGTGGCGGTCGGTTCGTGGGCGGTCGTCAACGCCGGCAGCACGAGCGGAACGGCTGTCGGCAACAACACCACCGTGACCGGCGTCAACAGCACCGCGGTCGGTGCGTTCAACAGCGTCACCGGCACCAACAGCGGCGCGTTCGGCACCGGGCAGACCGTGCGCGGCAATGGCAGCTACGCCATCGGCGACCCCAATACGCTGAATGGCAACGGCAGCTTCGTGCTGGGCGACAACAACACCGTCAACGGCACCAATCAGGCCGGGCGGGGCGACAACGTCAATGTGGTCGGCTCCAACAATGCGGTGGCCGGCACGGCGGGCGCTGCGGGGTCCTCCGTGTTCGGTTCCGGCAACGCCGTCAATGCGCCCAATGCGCTGGTGATGGCGAACGCGGCGACCGTGACCGGCTCAGGCGGCATCGCGATCGGCAACAGCGTTTCGGTCGCCGGTGCCAATGCAGTCGCCGTCGGCAACAATTCCAGCGCCGGCTTTTCCAATTCCGCCGCCTTCGGCAATGGCGCCACGGCGACCCGCGCCAACCAGCAGACGTTCGGCACGGCCGGCAACACCTACACCATGGCCGGCATCACCTCGTCGGCGAGCAAGGCCGCGCAAAGCGGCGCGGCGCAGCTCGTCACCTCCGATGGCGCCGGCAATCTGGCGACCACGACGCTTGCCAATCTCGGCATCGCATCGGCCAGCGATCTCAGCGCCATCAATGGCCAGCTCGCCAGCATCAACGGCCGCCTCGACGACCTCAGCAGCCGGACCAGCAAGGTGACCAGCGGCGTCGCCATGGCCTTTGCCATGGCCGGCGTGCCGACGCTGCTGCCGAATGAGAGTTTTGCCGTGACCATGAACTACGGGACCTTCGAGCGGGCCAACGGTCTCGCGTTCAACGCGGCACTACGTCTCAATCAGAACATGCAGTTCAACGGTGGAATAGGTTACGGACCCGACCAGCGGGTCGCCGGCGGACGCGTCGGCTTGCGCATGGGCTGGTGAGGAATGATTGCACCCCCACGAGTGGCCCTAGGCATGTTCCTGATCGCAGCTTGCGCGCCGGTGCGAGCGGAGACGCAATCATCGCCTTCCGGCTTTGCGGATCGTTGGGCGGTTCAGCCGGTCGCGGCCCCGACAAGACAGGGCGGGCCGCAGGTCACCGTCGAGCAGGCACTCTATCTGATCCGCTCCTCGCTCCTGACGTTGAACGACGCCAATCGCTCCGGCAATTATTCGGTGTTGCGCGACCTCGCTGCCCCCGAATTTCAGGCCAGGCACAGCGCGGCCGACCTCGCGCTGGCGTTCTCCGACCTGCGGGCGCGCAAGTTCGATCTGTTTGGCGCAGCGCTTCTCGCGCCGCGATTGTCGATGCCGCCCAGTATCAATGCCGGCGGCATGCTGCGGCTCAGCGGCACCATTCCGACGAGGCCATTGCAGATCGATTTCGATCTGGTGTTTCAGAATGTCGGCGGCAGCTGGAGGCTCCATGGACTTTCGGTCGCGACACCCGCGGCTGCGGCCGAAGCCACCTCGCCGCAAGCGGAAGCCTCAAAGCATTAGTCTCAGGGCCGGACGGCGGGCGTCTCCATCGGCAAGCCGCGCGCCCGCGACATCAGATAGAGTTCGAGCGCGACCAGCTCAGGCGAGCCGTAATCATAGGCCTGGGCGCGGACGCCGCTCATGCAGCTGCGCAGCCGCCGCTCCAGCGATCCCAGCGTTTGCCATTCCAGGCGATAGAGCGGATAGCCGGTCGGCTGTCCTTGCGTGATCGGCGCGCCCGCGAGGCGCTTGTCGAAATTGTCGTCGTGACAATTGGTGCAGGCGAGGTTGAGCTGGCCCTGCCGCTGCATGAAAAGGTCGCGGCCTTGCGCCACGAAGGGCTTTGCTTGCGGATCGTCGCCGGCGGTGATCGCGACACCGCGCGATTGATGGGCAACGAAGGCGGACAGCGCCAGGAGGTCGCGGCTCTCGTAAGGCAGTGGCGACGCCTGCTGATGATTGGTGCGGCAGAGATTGATGCGCTGATCGAGCGTGACGGGGCGACTGAGCGTCTTGTCGATGGCCGGATAGCGCGCAGCGACGCCCTTCATGCTGCTGCGCGCATCGCCATGGCAATCCGCGCAGGCTTTCTCGGCGCTGCCGGACTTCTTGCCCCATAGCTGTTCGCCATCGAGCACGAACAGCATGCCCGGATTGGAGGTGTCGTCATCCTGCATGGCGCGCGTGTCCGGGCCCATGAAGGAGTAGCCGGACCGGCGCGCATCGGGCAGGATTCCACCGGCGAGCAGGGCAGGGGCTGCGGCGAACAAGGCCGCTGCTGCTATCGCGTGCCAAACGCTCATTCGACAGTGATCGACGCCGACGCAGTGGACGAATAGCCGTTGTCGCCGATCCATTCGAACTCGAACTTGCCGCTTTCCCTGGCGACCGTGAAGAACGACAGATAAGGATTGGCTGCGATCGCCGGAAACAGATCGGCGCGAAAGATCTCGGCGCCGTTGTAGCGGCAGGTGAAGCTCGTGATGATGTCGCGCGGCACCAGCTTGCCGTCCACGGTGTGGCGGAAGCCCGTCTCCATGATGTGCGAGGTCAGCGTGCGGATCTCGATGACGTCGCCGCGCTTGGCCTTCGCGGGAACGTTGATGAGCGCGGCCATCAGTTCATCTCCTCGGTGCAGGCGGCCAGCGTCACGACCACGTCGACGGCGACCTGCCAGAACGTGTCGTCGGACAGGCGCGCGATCGCCACCACCTTCTGGGTGTCGGCGAGCCGGATTCGGGTTGAGATCTGGGCGCGGCCGGAGGAGGGGCCGAAATAGAAATTGCCGATGTTCGGCTGCGGGTTCTTCTCGTTGAAGACGTGGATGCTCTTGACGTGGTCGTCCGCCGTCATTGGGCTTGCAACGCTCACCGTCACCGGCACCGTATTGCCGTTCTCGACCAGCGGCGGAATGTCGAGCTTCACCTTGCCGGTGCGAATCGGCGCTTCGCCGACGACGTTGCGGATCGCGGTGTTGAGCATCGCCGGCGTCGCGTGAAGCGGACGCAGGGTGACGATCGGGATCGTCCCGGCGGCAGTGACGCCTCCGGCGAGGCTCAAAAATTGTCGTCGCGTGGTTGGCATGAACAGTCCTAGTCGCGAAGCGTTGCAAGAAAAGCCACGATGTCCTCGATCTCCACCGCCGACAATATCGGCTTGCCGGTGAAATTGCGTCCGACACGCACGAAGCCGTCGTTGCGATAATAGGACGGCATGATGGTCTCCGGGTTGAAGCGGGCCGCATCGACCAGCCGAAGCCGCAACTGGCTCACCGACCAGCGGTTCCCGGCGCCGGTGAGGTCAGGTGCGAGATCGCCCTGGAACCGCGTTTCCGGGAAGGGACCGGAATGGCAGAGGATGCAGGTCGTGGTGCGCGCCAGCACCAGCGCGCGGCCGCGCACGGCGTCGCCTGGCGTGCCCGTGAGCGATTCCACTATGCCGTCGCCGGCTACCTTGTAGGGGGCGAGTTCGTCCGCGCGCGCAACGCTGACGAAGGCGAGACTGGCGGCGATCAGCGCCACGCCATGGACGAAGGATTTAGCCAAAGGTGTCCGCCGTGATGATTTGAAACCAGCGCTCGGCTTCGGTCGCCTCGCGGGCGCGCAATTCGCGCGGGGCATCGACTGGGCTCGTCGCGCCGCCCTCGACCTCGGCAAAGATGTCGCCTTTCGGCTGATAATTGCCTGCAAGCAAAAATCCATAGCCTGGCGCGACGGTGTTGTAGCAGACGCCGGTCAGCCGTGGCGTCTCGGGTGCTCGGCCCGCGAGCAAAGCGACGATGGCAGCGGCGCACGCCTTGCCCTGCGCGCTTGCGGCCGAGGCCGATTTGGGAATGCCGCCGCCGAGGCAGGCGTCGCCGATCACATGGATGTTCTTGACGAGTTTCGACTCGAAGGTCACGGGATCGATCGGACACCAGCCGGTGTGGTCCGCCACGCCCGCGATCTCGGCAATACGTCCCGCGCGCTGCGGCGGGATGACATTGGCGACATCTGGCGTGTAGTTGCCGAACTCGGTGATGATGGTCCTGGTTGCAGGATCGACCGAAGTCACGCGGCCGCCTTGCGACAGCGCGATGCGCTCGATCATGTCGCCGTAGAGCTCCTTCCACGCCTTTTCGAACAGCCGCTGCTGGGAGAAATTGTCCTTGGCGTCGAGGATCAGAACTTTTGACCGTGGCTTGTTCGTCTTCAGGTAATGCGCGATCAGGCTGGCACGCTCGTAAGGCGCCGGCGGGCAGCGCAAGGGATTGGCGGGGATTGCGATCGCGACCGTACCGCCGTCCGCCATCGCTTGCAGCTGCCTGCGCAGCAAAAGCGTCTGCGCGCCGGCCTTCCAGGCGTGCGGCATTTTTTCCGACGCGGCGTCGTCATAGCCGGGCAGGGCTTCGAAATGGAAGTCGATGCCGGGCGAAAGGACGAGGCGGTCATAAGCAAACGTGGCGCCATCGGCGGCCGTCACGCTGCGCTTTTGCGCGTCGACGGCCGTAGCGGCCTGAGCGGCGACGGTGATGCCCTCGGCGGCAAGCCTGTCATAGCCGAACTGCTGCGCTTGGATCTCGCGCAGGCCGGCGATCACCTCGTTGCTGAAGGGGCACGACGTGAAGGTCTTGTTCGGCTCGATCAGCGTCACCTGCAAGCCCGCCTGCGCGCGCTTGAGCGCCCGCGCGCAGGCCGCGCCGCCAAAGCCGCCGCCGATCACGACGATGCGGCCCGCCGATTGCGCGCGCAGGATGGAGGGGACGGCGAACGATGTGGCCGCGGCGGTGATGCCGAGAACGGCATTCCGCCGTGTCACCGGCGCATTCATGAATCTTGTCCGCAAAATGCCGCGGCGGCCGATAGGACCGCCGCGGCTGCTTTTAGGCGAAGGTGATGTTCTGGTCCCGCAGCGGCACGGAGCGGATGCGCTTGCCAGTGGCGGCGAAGTACGCGTTGAGAACCGCCGGCGCGGCGACGCCGATGGTCGGCTCGCCGACACCGCCCCAGAACCCGCCGCTCGGCACCATCACCGATTCCACCTTCGGCATCTCGTTAATGCGCATCGAGTTGTAGGTGTCGAAGTTGGTTTGCTCGATCTTGCCGTCCTTGACGGTGCAGCCGCCGTAGAACAGCGCCGAGAGGCCATAGACGAAGGACCCCGCGATCTGCCGCTCCACCTGCGCCGGATTGACGACGTAGCCGGGATCGGTGGAGGCGACGATGCGATGCACCTTGATCTTGCTGCCATCGGTCACCGAGATTTCGGCGGCGCCGGCAACATAGCTGCCATAGCCCATGACCTGGGCGATGCCGCGATAGACGCCCTGCGGCGCCGGTGTGGTCCAGCCGATCTTCTCGGCAACGGCATTGAGCACCGCCAGATGCTTGGGATGGTTGCCCATCAGCTTGCGACGGAATTCGAGCGGGTCCTGGCCTGCGGCCTGGGCCAGCTCGTCCACGAAGCATTCCATGTAGATCGCGTTGTGATTGACGTTGACGCCGCGCCAGAAGCCCGGCGGAACGTGCGGGTTGCGCATCGCATGCTCGACCAGCAGGTTCGGCACCGAATAGCCGAACGCGGCTTCGCCGGATTGGGCGACGCCCTGGAAGGCGGCCGGATCCATGCCATTCTGCAGCGCTTCGGGGCGCAGCGAGAACAGGATCGATTGCCCGGACAGGCGGTAGTGCAGCGCGACCAGATTGTTGTTGGCGTCGAACGCGCCGGTCATCTTGCACTGGGTGATCGGGTGGTATCGGCCGTGCGCCATGTCCTCTTCGCGCGACCACAACAGCTTGACCGGCGTTCCCGGCATCTCTTTGGCGATCATGACGGCCTGGCGGACATAGTCGGTCTGGCCGCGCCGGCCGAAACCGCCGCCTAACATCACCTTGTGCACGTCGCACTTGTCCGCCGGCAGGCCAGACGCCTCCAGCACCGCCGCGAACGCCGCCTCGCCATTCTGCGTGCCGCACCAGACCTCGCATTTGTCCGCCGTGTAGAGCGCGGTGGCGTTCATCGGCTCCATCGTGGCGTGGTTCTGGTAGGGATAGGAGTAGACGGCCTCGACCTTCTTTGCCGCACTCGCAATCGCCGCTTTCGCGTCGCCGTTCTTGTTGCCGACATAGGCCGGCTGGTTGTTATCAAGGCCCTCGGCCAGCCACTTGGCAATCGACTCGCTGGAGACCTTTGCGTTGTCACCCTCGTCCCAGACGATCGGCAACGCCTCGAGCGCGGTCTTGGCGTGCCACCAGGTGTCGGCAACGACCGCGACCGCGGTATCGCCGACCCTGACGACTTTCTTCACGCCTTTCATGCTGGCGATCTTGGCTTCGTCAAAGCTCTTCAGCTTGCCGCCGAACACCGGGCAGTCCTTGATCGCGGCATTCAGCATGCCCGGCAGCTTGATGTCGGCGCCGTAGATCATGGCGCCGTTGGTCTTGTCGACGGTGTCGAGCCGCTTCACGCCCTTGCCGATCAGCTTCCAGTCCTTCGGGTCCTTCAGCTTGACCTCGGCCGGCGGCGTCAGCTTCGCGGCGGCCTCGGCGACCTTGCCGTAGGTCGTGGTCCGGCCCGACGGCGTATGGGTGATGACGCTGTTCGCGGCCGCGCATTCGGAGGCCGGAACCTTCCATGCATCGGCGGCGGCCTGGATCAGCATCACGCGCGCGGTGGCGCCGCCCTTGCGGACATAGTCCTGCGAGGAGCGGATGCCGCGGCTGCCGCCAGTCGAGAAATCGCCCCAGACGCGCTTGCGGGCGACGCTCTGGCCCGGTGTCGGATATTCGGTCGTGACCTTGGTCCAGTCGCATTCGAGCTCCTCGGCGACGAGTTGCGCGAGACCGGTCAGCGAGCCCTGGCCCATCTCGGAGCGGGCGATGCGGATCACGACGGTGTCGTCGGGCCTGACCACGACCCAGGCGCCGATCTCGGGCGAGCCGTCGGCGGCGCGGACCACGGCGGGGCCGCCGAAGGGGAGGTCGAGGCCGATGGCGAGGCCGGCACCGACCGCGGCCGTGCCGATGACGAAGGCGCGGCGGTTGAGCCGCGGCGAGATATGCTTATTCATGTGGGGATTTCCTTACGCGCTTGCGATCGTGTGGATCGCTTCGCGCACCTGCTGGAAGGTGCCGCAGCGGCAGATGTTGGTGATGGCCTCGTCGATATCGGCGTCGGTCGGCTTCGGCTTCTCGCTCAGCAGCGCCGCCACCGCCATGATCATGCCGCTCTGGCAATAGCCGCATTGCGGCACGTCCTGGGCGATCCAGGCCTCCTGTACCTTGTGCAGCGTATCCCCGGAGGCGAGCCCCTCGATGGTGGTGATCTTCTTGCCCTTGGCTTCGCTGACCGAGACGCCGCAGGAGCGGGTGGCGACGCCTTCGATGTGCACGGTGCAGGCGCCGCATTGTGCAATGCCGCAACCGTATTTGGTGCCCGTCAGGCCGGCATTCTCGCGAATCGCCCAGAGCAGCGGCGTATCCGGCTCGACGTCGAGAGTGAAGGTTTTTCCGTTGATTGTTAGGTTTGCCATCGCAGTCCCCTGATTGGCCCAATCCACCGATTGAACTCAGGGGCGCAATGTGTCCGGCAAACTGGAACTGTTCAAATCAACAGTCCGAGGGGTGAAATACGAAGAATTATGCCGCCGAGGGAAGATTGTGGGAGGGTGGTGTTTTGTCTCGCCCTCCATCATGGTTGATTCGGTCGACCTTCCGCGGGCGCCAATCCATGGGTCTGAGGCGACGCCCAGCTGTGAGCGCCGGTTCCAGGCCCGGTCGAGGCCACGGCGACAGTTTGTCCCTTTTGCCGGGGTGCAAGACGCAGGCGCTTTGATACACTGCGCCGATGCCAGAAGGAGTTCCATGAACGTGCCGAGTCCCAACGTGCTGATGCTGTACCCGCTGTTCTCGGCAGAGTCCTTCTGGACCTTTGGCGAATCCTGCAAGGTATTGGGCGTAAAGCGCCCGGCCGCTCCTTTGGGCCTGATCACCGTTGCCGCGATGCTGCCCGAAAGCTGGACCGTCCGGCTGATCGATTGCAACACGGCGCCCTTCAACGACGAGGATCTCGCCTGGGCCGATGTCGTCTTCACCGGCGGGATGATGCCGCAGCAGGCCGACACGCTGCGCCTGATCGAGCTCTGCCGTGCCGCAGGCAAGCCGGTGGTCGTGGGCGGTCCCGACCCGACTTCAAGCCCCCACATCTATGAGCGGGCCGACTTCCGGGTGCTCGGTGAGGCCGAGAGCGTCATCGACGAATTCATTGCGGCCTGGGAGGGTGGCGCGCGGAGCGGCGTCTTCACCGCACCGAAATTCCAGGCGGACGTGACCAAGACGCCGGTGCCGCGTTTCGACTTGCTCAAGTTCGATGACTATCTCTATCTCGGTGTGCAGTATTCGCGCGGTTGTCCGTTCACCTGCGAGTTCTGCGACATCATCGAGCTCTATGGCCGCGTGCCCCGGACCAAGACGATCGAGCAGATGTTCATCGAGCTCGAGAGGCTCTATCAGATGGGCTATCGCGGCCATCTCGACTTCGTCGACGACAATTTCATCGGCAACAAGAAGTCGCTGCGGCAGTTCCTGCCTAAGCTCGCAGAATGGCAGCGTACCCACGGCTATCCGTTCGAATTGTCGACCGAAGCCTCGGTCAACCTGGCCGATGATCCCGAGCTATTGGAGTTGATGGGGGCGGCGAATTTCTTCGCCATCTTCGTCGGGATCGAGAGTCCGGATCCGGCGACGCTGGTCGCGATGCGCAAGAAGCAGAACACGCGGCGCAACATCGCCGAGAGCATCCACAAGATCTACGCCGCCGGCATGCTCGTCACCGCGGGCTTCATCGTCGGCTTCGACAATGAGAAAGTCTCGATGGCTGACGCCATGATCGACTTCATCGAAGAGGCCGCGATCCCCGTCAGCATGGTCGGCCTGCTCTACGCGTTGCCGAACACGCAGCTGACGCGCCGCCTGGAGCGCGAAGGCCGGCTGCATCTGGGCCACGATGTGGCGCCGACCATCGGCGCGGATCAGTGCACGGCCGGGATCAACTTCGATCCGGTGCGCCCGCTCCGCGACATCCTGACGGACTACAAGCGGGTGCTGGAGCACGTCTACAGCCCGGCTGCCTATGCAGGACGCGTCGACCGCCTCATGACGCTGCTCGACCGGTCCCGGCAGCGCCACGAGCTCGCCGAAGGCGATATCCGTGCCAAGCTCGGTGCGATGGAGACGGTGCACAAGGTGGTCACCGCCCTTCCCGAGGCGCGTGGACCGTTGTGGCAAACTTTCATGAACTGCGCCAAGCGCGACACGACATCCGCGCGCATTGCGGTCCAAATGATCGCAGCCTATGCCCATCTCGGACCGTTCTCGCGCAAGGTCATCGCCGCCATCGACGCGCGCCTGGCGGCGCTGGACGAGCAAATCCCGAGTCCAGCCGTGGTGGCGGGCGCGACCGAGGCTCGACATCTGGCCTGACATCCGGAGAGCCGATGGAACCGCCGACGCTTTGATCCGCTGCCCGGTGCGCCGTCGGCAATCAAAGTGGCTGTCATGTGTGAGATCCCGGCTTGACAGCAGGACAACCTCAAGCTGATCGTCATCAGGACGACACCGGGCCTGCCGCGATTTCGGCGTCTGGCCGTGCGGGTATTCGAATTGTGGCCCGCGAGGCTCAGTGCTCGTCTGCCATTGCGACCGACGTCATTGCCGGAAAAGCTTTAGCGGGGTTGGGCCATGTTCAGGAAGGTGATCCGCTGGTCGGTTGCGCTGATTGTCCTAGCGGTGCTGGTCCTCGCGTATCTGCCTTCCTTCATCGCCGATTCCATCTACAAGAACGTCGACGACATCACCGACGGTGAGATGCCAGCCACCGTCACGGCCTTTCAATCGGGGCCGGACGTCGTCAGTACCATCGGTGGCAGCGGCGAGGGCTTGAACTGCAGCCTGCCGCCTTGGGCCAACATATTTTTCGACGGCGGCAGGGATTCCAACCAAAAGCGCCATCTCGTCCTGCAGCGCTTCAGGCAGGCGTGCGTCTTTCACGACCTGTGCTATCGCCACGGCCTTGCGACCTACGGCTATAACCAGAACGATTGCGATCGCATTCTGCAGAACGCGGCTTTTCGACTCTGTCTCTACGTACGAAACGGCAGTCAGGAGAGCAGCGCGGCGCGTTGTCAGACCGACTCCAAGATGGTTCTGGCAGGCGTGAGTCTCGGCGGATACGACGCCTATCGCGGCTGGGACCGATCGACCTATTTCGAGTTCGATTCGGACCCGTCGCGGTCGAACGGATTTCTGGTCAGCCGTGTGGTGGATCATCCGTTCAAAGCGGCCGCGCCGGCCAAATACGGCAGCGACCCCGATCAGGTCATTCTCATGTTCGAGAACGTCCGCTCCAATCTTGCGGTGACCTGCATCACCTGCGCGAGTGTTCCCGTTCTCGAGTGGACGACCGATCCCAACGCCGTCAGCGCCGAGTTGCGCTCGCTCGGCGTGACGCGGTTACCGGAAGCGCTGCTCAAGCGGGAGCCCATGCTGTCCGAAACCATGCCGGTCTGGTTGCCGCCGCGCCGTCGACACGCGGCGCCGCATCTCCTGGTCGACGGAGCGGGCAAGGACCATCTGATCTGGATGAGCCGGAACAACCCGCAGGACAGCATGTCCTGCATCGTCGGCGCCGATCCGGCGCGTCTCCTCACCAATACCCTGCCGGCCCGGGATCTCTGCTCGGTCGATGCGGGCCCGTCGCTCAGCAGGGTGGAGGTCGACATGTTCGCGACCTCTCCGCTTCCGATGGAAGTGCCCGGAAGTCCGGATCTCGTCTACGCGACGTCGATCAGCACACAGAAGACAAAGGAGCAGCATCTGAGCTTCTGCTCCCGCTCTGCGTCCAGGAAGGTCGAGGAGTCCGGAGGCGACGACCAGTCCAAATGCGTCACCTTCCCCGAACCGGAGGTTCGCAAGGGCGCGGCGCTCGGTGCATTTCAGAACTTTCCGCTGGTTCGCGCCGGACAGCAGATTTATTTCGCGCGGGACATCGATCAGCGGACGGATTCGCTGCTGACCGCCGCCTGGCAGCGCGCCTTCGGCAACAGCTTTTCGCCCGACGGCACCCTGCTCGTGATCGACGTGGCGCCGTCGCTCGCCGCCAAAGGGCCTCTCTCGGCCAAGCTGAAGAAGATCATCCGGTTCAACATCGACGATCGCTTCGATCCGATGATGCCGCTCACGCGCAAGGTGGACGATTTGCGATTCCTGAGCCTCGAGGCGTCGAAGTCGAGTGTACACCTTCGCACGATCGATTTCGCCAGGGACAACCCTTCCGTTGGCAATGTGCGGCTGACGATGGGCAACGGTGAGGTGGACCTGGACCGCTCGTGGGCGGAGAGGCCGATGCTGGTGCTGGAGACTAGGGAGGCGCGACCGAAGACCAAGCTGGTGTTCTCGCGTGGGGAAGTAGCGATCGAACCGGGCAAGCCCAACGTGTCCCGCGGGACGACCGAAGTGTTGACGCTGCAGACCCTGGTCTTCGAACGCGATGCGGCCGCGCCGTCGGATGCGCCGTTCGTGAAATCGGCTGGCGCGGCATGCCGGATCGTCTATGAGTTCGAAGCGAACCACACCGATTGGCCGTGCTACCGCGCGTTCGACCCCGACCGCACGATGCGGGCCTCGCCGGCGACGCGGATGCAGGCCTCCCAGATGCTGGTTGGGCGGTTCAGCCCAGGCGGGGGCCATGGCCTCGCATTTCCCGATCTCTGCCTGAAGTCGGAGCCGATCATCCTGACGCCGCAAGGGGGCACGTTTGCGCCCCTGAGCGAGACCGGGGGCTGGAAAGGCCCGCCAAAGCTGACACGGACGATCAAATGCGAGCCGCTCGATGCCGCGGCAATCGTGAGCCGTCCCATCGCGCAGAAGGCTCCGTGAAGGAAGGCCGGCCGATTGAGGCGCGCCACCGCGTTCGGTCTACTTCACCGCCAGCCTCAGGAAGCTCATCACGCTGCCGAGCGCGGCAAAGCCGGCGCCGAGCGCCAGCGCGACGGTTGCCCCGTCGTGGCCGGCGAGCGCGAAGCAGAGAGCCGCGAGGGCCGCCCCCGTCGTCTGTCCCGTCAGGCGCGCGGTCGCGACGATGCCCGAGGCGCTGCCGCTCCTGTGCGGCGGCGCGCTCGCCATCACCGCCTTCATGTTCGGTGCCTGGAAGAAGCCGAAGCCCATGCCGCAGATCACCATCCGCCAGATGATGTCGGCAATGGCGGGATTGGCCGGAAGCGTCGCGAGCAGCGCCATGCCGAGGCCGAGCAGCACCAGGCCGATGCCGCCGAGCAGGCCGACCGCGTGGCGGTCGGACAGGCGTCCCGCGATCGGCGCCATGATGCCGACCACCAGTGGCCACGGCGTCATGAAGAAGCCGGTCTCGACCTGCGAGCGGCCGAGCACGTCCTCGAAATAGAACGGCAGCGAGACGAAGGCGAGACCCTGCACGGCGAAGGAGCACACCGCGGTCGCAGCCGACAGCGCGAACATCGGCCGGCTGAACAGGTCGATCGGCAGCATCGGCGCCGGGTGATCGGCGTGCCGGCGCGTCAGGATGACGCCGAGCGCGAGGGCCGTGACCAGCTCGATGCCCACGACCACCGGCGACAGATTATGCGCGGCACTGCCGATGCCGGTGATGAACAGGCCGAGGCAGGCCGACGCCAGGATCGCGCCGAGAAAGTCGAACCCGTGATCGGCGCGCGGAGTCTTCGGCAGCATCGCAAAGCCGATGCCGATCGCGACGAGGCCGAAGGGGATGTTGACGGCGAACAGCCACGGCCACGGGCCGATCGCCAGGATGGCGGAGGCAATGGTGGGGCCGAAGGTGAAGGCGGTTGCGACCACCAGCGCGTGTGGCCAAAACCGCGGCCCAGCATCCGGCCGGGATAGACGAAGCGCACCAGCGCGGTGTTGACGCTCATGATGCCGCTGGCACCCAGCCCTTGCAGCGCGCGCGCGACCAGCAGACTCTCCAGCGACCACGCCACCGCGCAGAGCAGCGAGGCGATGGTGAACAGGATGAGGCCGCCGAGATAAATGCGCTGGTGCCCGACGATCTCGCCGAGCGCGCCCAGCGGCAGCAGCGTCGCCACCAGGGCGATCTGGTAGACGTTGACCACCCAGACCGACTGCTCCGGCGAGACATGCAGATCGGCGGCAATGGCGGGCAGGGCGATGTTGGCGATCGCGGTGTCGAGCGAGGCCATCGCCAGCGCGGTGAAGATCGCGGCGATCGCCCAGCGCCGCTGCGTGGCGGGGAGGCCGTCAGAGATGGTGTGGTCGGGCTCGCGCGCGGCGGCAGGTAACGTGATCGTCATTGCGTTGGCGCGTGGCTCCGGCGGCGCGGCTCAAATCGGTCATTTCGCATGTACTACGGTGGGGCCGCCTTCCACAGGCATATGCTTGCATGCTGTGTATGCGTGAAGGTGGGGCGATGCCGCCTCGCGCTGCCGTATGATCGCGCCGCTGCTGCAAAAATCAGGGGATCGCCATGCAAATCGTCGTTCTGCCCGGTGACGGCATCGGACCCGAGATCACGACCGCGACATCGGGCGTGCTGCGCGCGGCCTCCGAGCGCTTCCAGCTCAATTTGCGCCTGGAGGAGCACGCGGTCGGGCATGCGAGCCTGAAGCTATCAGGCACGACAGTGCGCCCCGAGCTGCTCGACATCGTCCGCGCCGCTGACGGCCTGATCCTGGGCCCGACCGCGACCTTCGACTTCAAGGACGAGGCGCATGGCGAGATCAATCCGTCCAGGTACTTCCGCAAGAACCTCGACCTCTACGCCAATATCAGGCCCGCGCGCACCTATGCGGGGCGGCCCGGCCGCCTTGGTGATTTCGACCTCGTCGTGGTCCGCGAGAATACCGAGGGGTTCTACGCCGACCGCAATCTGGAGCAGGGCAATGGCGAGATGCTGGTCACGCCTGATGTGGTGATCTCGCTGCGAAGGATCACACGCCTATGCTGTGAGCGCATTGCGCATGCCGCATGCCGGCTCGCCATGAAGCGGCAGAGGCACCTCACCATCGTGCACAAGGCCAATGTGCTCAAGATCGGCGACGGCATGTTCCTCGAGATCTGCCGCGCGGCGGCGAAGGCCTATCCAGGACTGAGCGTCGACGACATCCTGGTCGATGCCATGATGGCGCATGTGGTGCGCAGTCCCGATCGTTTCGATGTCATCGTGTCCACCAACATGTTCGGCGACATCCTGTCCGATCTTACCGCCGAACTTTCGGGGAGCCTCGGCCTCGGCGGCTCGCTCAATGTCGGCGAGCGCTACGCCATGGCGCAGGCCGCGCACGGCTCAGCGCCCGATATTGCCGGACAGGACGTGGCCAATCCCGTCTCGTTGATCCTGTCGACCGCGCTGCTGCTGGCCTGGCACGGCGAGAAGACTGGTGCGGTCCGCTATGAAGAGGCCGGGCACGCCATCGAGGCGGCGGTGGCGAAGGCGATCGGCGAGGGCAGGGCGACGCGGGACGTCGGCGGCAAGCTCGGCACGATAGCGGCGGGGGCGGCGATTGCGGAGATTCTGCAGGCGGAGTGAGCGGTGCTTGTACATTTTTCTCGGGGCCCAAGACAAAAGTTCGAAAAACAACCCCATGCACAGTAGAAGTCCCCTTGATTGATAAGGGATTTTCGAACCGCATTGCGACGGCAGTCGCGGCTGCGATCAAGTTGACTGAAATACGTGGATTCACGGCAGAAGCGTCATGAATTCAAAGACGACTACGGCAGCGCCGAGACAGCGCCGCCAGGGATTCACGCCGCGGAAGACCTCGTCGGCGCCCCAGACGACGAGTCCGCCCTTCATAACGATCGTCAAGCCGGCGCTGACTTTGCCTGCGGAAGGCCAGATCCAAAGCAGAAGGCCCGCAACGATAACGATCCAAAGAAGAAGATTCGGCCACTGCGCGATGGTGATGGCACCTGTTTCGCGGCTCCGGAAGAACCAATCAACGAATCGCCGCACCGTCACGGAGCCGATCAGAGCGTAACCTCACCCTCTTCACGGCCCTTCCAATAAGTGATGCGGTTGGCTTTGACCTTGATCAGCACGATGCCCGGCGTATCGATGCCGTGGTCGAACCATTTGTCGAGATCGCTCGTCCAGTGCTGCTGGAAAGCCGCCTTGTCCCGGATCAGTTCGGCCGTCCCCTCGACGGCGACGTAGATCCCCTTCGAGAAGAGGCCCGCTTCCGACGAAAGCCCGAGCGCGACTTTCGGATTTCGTTGGATGTCCGATACGGTGCGGGCCTGTTCATAGGCGAAGTAATAAGACGTGCCGTCGTAGGTGACATCGCCGTTGTTGCTCATGGGACGGTTGGCGATTTCGCCGTTCTCGGTGTGGGTCGAAAGAATGGCGATGTCGATGTCGGCCATTTCCTTCGCGATCTCGGCGAGCGATGTCTTGGACATGAACTTTCCTCCAGCGGGGCTGGAGCAACGGCGGGATGCAGACCATGTTCCCTGATGAATAGAGTGGGGGTCCATGCCCATCGGGCGATACTTCGCTGATGCAGGCTTGGCGGGTTTGAAGGAAGGGCCGTCGGCGCGGGTCTGATTGACGCGCTCTTTGTACCTCGAAATAAAACCGCCCCCGACATCAGCCGGGGGCGGTTTGGATGAGATCGTATCAGTGGCCGGTGCCGGGCTTGGTTGTCTTCGGGGGCTTGCCGTCTTCCATGCGGCCCTCATTGCGAAGATCGCGTCCCTCTTGAGCCTTGCGCTGGCTCTCGGGATCCTTGCCGTGCTCGTTCATCTCTTCCTTGATGTAACCGGCGCCTTCCTTGATCTTGCCTTCAACGCTCATAATCTTCTCCTTCGATATGGGAGATAACGCGTTGGCGGACTTGGCGTTCCGGCATCAGGACGGCGCAGATTTGCGGGGAACCGAGTTGTGCCTTCCCGAGCGTCTAACGCGCAGAATGGCAGAGCATTTGCGAAACTCATCGTGCTGAGTGCTGAACGTTCGTCGATGGGTGTCGCTGCGCGTTCATGGCGTGGCTCGCTGCCACGGGAGGGGCGACTTGCGCCATGCAGTACCTGTTGATCCGCAGGTGGTGGTTGAAGAAGCCGGCGGCGGGGCAGTGATCGTGCGCGCACCTCTCACGAGCACGATTGGCCGCCTTTGAGGGCAAGATGCTCGACACGCTGTCGCCGACATTGTTGTCGGCGCGAGGTCGCGGCAAGACGGCTGGTAAGAAACCGGCGGGCTAAGTGACGTGGAGATCAACGCTCGTGGTGGAAAACCGTCACTCGAATACAAGCCCCAACGCCAGCCAGGTCGCAAGAGACAAGCAGACGCCAATTCCCAAATAGGGCAATGCAAGGCGCATCGGTCACTCCTCAGCTCCGAGACGCTGCGACAGCTTCGCATGTTCGCCGTGCCCTGCCCATATTCCATACGATGTACGAGCTTTGGTTTACCGTGGACGGCAACGTACCCGACTGCGCAATGAAGACGATGCCAACAGCAAACAAGCGCGCCTGATTTGACGCCCCCTTGCCGTACCAGGCTGATTTAATTTGACTCCGCATTTGGTTCAAAATATATAATTTATTTAATTATTTAATTTCGGGTATGGTGCCTGCCAAGTCATTTCGATCTAAGGATTTTTCTTCCATGCCGGACTGCGAAACGGGCGGAGCAAGCGCGCCGCTCTAGCCGCTATCTAAAGAGGCGTGATCGATGCGCCGACCGATTGATACTGCACCCAGGGACGGAGAAGACATCTGGGTGGAAGATGCGACCGGGGCTGTTGACGTGGCTCGCTGGTCGCCTCAAGCAGGCAAATGGGTCTCCAAAGACGGCGCTCCAGTCGACGCTGAGCCGACCCATTGGTATTCCGAAACTGAGGACAGTGACCCAGAGGGCGGACCATTGGGCATTCCGCTCGGAGCGGGTGTCATTTTGCTTCCCGCGATCCTGATTGGAGCGGCCTTACTGGGTGTGTTCGACACTTTCGGCGCACGAGCGATTCCGGAACCGACGCAAATCGGCGGCGAGAGTGCCCTCAGCTTCGACCAACGGCCGGAAATAGGGGCGGGGTCGCAAGCGCTCTTTCAGCGCGAAGCGAGCGGAGCCCTGACGTACACGGTGCCGGCAGGCATGGCACAGCCTGAGCCATGGCCCGATCGAGATGCTTTGCACAGTCATGCGCGCGCCAGTGAACTGGACGGGGCGCGCAGGGAACTTGACGAGGCGGTCCAGCACGCGCACGCGGCAAAAATTGCGGCGGACGAGTTGCGGCAGTCGCTGCAACAGGAGCAAGCGCGCAACGCTGCGCTTGCGAACGAAGTCGCCGAATTCCGCCGCGAGATCGATGCCCGCGACGCAGGATCGCGGAAGGCGGAGGATGTGGCCGCGCAGCAGAGAGAGGCGGCGCAGCGGGAGATCGCAGAACTAGAGCAGTCTCTGCAGCGCGAACGAGAAAATAGCGCCGTCCGCGCAAGGCAGGTGAACGCCGCACAGGCAGCAGCGGCGAGCGCTGAGCAGGAACGCCACGAGGCGCAGTCGCGCGCCGCCGCGCTCGCCAGCGAACTCGCCGGAATGCCTCGCCACTTGCCTATGACGGAAGCTGCGACCGCGGAGCAAAGCCCGACGGCGGGCCTGGAGATTGCGGAACTGCGGCAGTCCCTGGAGCAAGAGCAGGAAAAGAATGCCGTTCTCGTCACGGAAGCCAAAGCAGCACAGGCAGCAGCTGTCGATGCCGATCAACAACGCCGCGCTCTCGAAGAGGCTCAGGCGCACGCCGCTGCGCTGGAGAGCGACCTTGCCGAAGTGCGCCGGGAGATCGAAACCCGCAACGTGCAATTTCGCGAGGCCGAAAATGCGACCCGGCAGCAGAGACAGGCAGCGGAACGAGAGATCAGTGAACTACGGCAGTCGCTGAAACAGGAGCTGAGCAAAACCGAGGCCAGGGAGAGAGACCTTGCACGGCGCTCCACCCATGAGCGCGTCCTCGCCGAGCGAGCAAATGCCGCCCCGGCCTCGCCGGCGACGCGGAGCGTGGAAGTGGCGGCGCCACCGACCGACGCAGTCAAGAACGAGGCGGAGGCCCGTTTGATCCCGCGTGCCAGGGCGCTGCTCGATCAGGGAAATATTGGTGCTGCACGCATTGTACTCGAGCTCGCGGCTGAGAAAGACATTGCGCGGGCAAGTTTCATGCTCGCCGAGACCTACGATCCGGCGGTTCTATCCGCCTGGGGTACTTATGGAACTCGCGGCGAAGCGGCCAAGGCGCGCGAACTCTACGCGAAGGCACACAGGGGCGGTATTCGCGAAGCAAAGGAACGGCTGGATGCGTTGCGACCCTGAGAATGGGCTTCTTGCAGTCCGAGAGACGAAAGCTTGCGGTGGCTGAGCCGGAAGGGAACGACATGAACAAGGCGCCAAAGTCACGCTCGTTGCTCCTGCTCACTTGGTTGGTGCCAGTCGCTATGATGCTTCAAACGGCCTGCTTGGAAGCGCAAACGGCGAGAAATGCCAAGGCCGATGCACAGCTCGACCGACGGCCGCTTCCGAAAGAGAACGAAAAGGACCGGATGAACGCCTGGACGGTCGGGCTCGCCGGGGGCCTGCTCGAGGGCGCGCCGATCCGCCTCGCCGCAGAAATGGCTCGCGTCGTCGACGACGGAGCAGACCTGCATCTCCTGCCGATCGTCACCCGTGGGGCCACCGACAATCTGAATGCGCTGCTCTATTTGCGCGGCGTCGATACTGCCATCATCAATTCCGACGCGTTCGAGGAGTATAAGATTCAGGCACCGCAGATCAAAAGCCGCATCACCTATCTGCTCAATCTCTTCCCATCCGAGCTGCACATTTTTGTGCGGCCTGAAATCACAAGCCTGCAGGATCTTGTCGGCAAGAAGGTGAACTTCAACACCCTGGGCACCGCGGCCGCCTATTCAGGACCACTCATCTTCAGCCGTCTCGGGATCGATGTCGAAAAGACATTCATCCCGCATCAGGTTGCCCTGGAACAGATGCGCAAAGGCGAAATGTCGGCCGTGGTGTTCATCACCTCGAAACCCGTCGATGCCTTCGTAAAGGGCCGCTGGGAGGCTGGATTCAAGTTCCTCCCGATCGGTTACGACAAGAAGTTCGAGGACTATTATCTGCCCGCGACCTTGGACGCCAATGAGTATCCCAACCTGATCAAGCAGGGTGAGCGGATCTCGACCATCGCGGTCCCGACAGCGCTTGTCGCTTTCAACTGGTCGCCGGGCTCCAATCGCTACCAACGCGTGGCTCGCCTTGTCGAGTACCTGTTCTCGCGCATCGATCGCCTGCAGGCACCAGGCTTCGATCCGAAATGGCAGTCGATCAATCTTGCGGCATCCGTCCCGGGTCTCACCCGCTTCCAAGCCGCGCAGGAATGGCTGGATCGCAAAGCGCGCAGCGTACAGGCGAGGCCATGAAGACTGCCGCTCCGCCGCTCGCTGTCGCCTTCAACGTCGCCTGCGGTATCGCCTACGCGCAAAGTACGAGCGATCCCATGGAAACACTTAGGGCTTGTTCGGCGATGGAGGGACAAGCCCGGCTGGAATGTCTGCAAGACGTATCGCGCAAGATTCCACCGTCCAGTCGGAGTGACTGGATCGTCAGCGAGACGACTTCGCCAGTCGATTATCAGCCGGTCGTCACCGCCACCGCCACTTCTGTCGGCAGTTCGGATGGCGCCGCGATGCAGCTCGCAATCCACTGCCGCAGAGGCCGCACGGAAGTCATAGTCGCCGGACCGGCGCTGTCACGCAGCGCCAACGAATACGTCATCTCCTTTCGGCTGAATGCGGATACGCCAATGCAATTCACGGCAGCGTCGCCGTCATTTGGCTCCGGCGTCGCTTTCGGGGGCGACGTCGTAAAGTTGTTGAGCTCACTACCCGACGACGGCCACATCGTTGTGAGCCTTTTCACCCGCACTGGCCCGGTGCAAGGCGGACAATTCCTGCTCAGCGGATTCGAAAACGTGCGCAAGAAAATGGCGGCTGCATGCAAATGGCCACATGCCGTCGCCAGACCGGGTAGGTGATGGTCAGGAAATGGGAGGCACGAGATGATCAATCCAAAACTGGCGATGGCAGTCATCGGCGGCTTGACGATAGGGCTTCTGGTCGGACCAAGCGCGCAGGCGCAGCAGGACAACCAGTGGATCCCCCAGGCGCGCGAGAAGAGCCAAGCGAGCACCCCGAAGCATCCGGGTGGACAGAAGCAGGTGAGCAAGCCGCGGCAGAATCACGCGATCAGGCAGGATCCTGCGAACAACACGAAGATGGCTCAGGCCACAAAGACCGAGAGCGCGAAAAAGCCGCACCGGCTGATACTGCAGGTCAATTCCAACGAGCCTGCGATGATGAACCTCACGCTCAACAATGCGAGCAACGTCGCGCAATACTATCGCGATCTCGGTGAACCGGTGTCGATCGAGGTCGTCACCTTTGGTCCCGGCCTTCACATGCTGCGCGACGACACCTCGCCGGTAAAGCCGCGCATCGAGGTGCTCGCGATGAGCCATCCCGAAATCTCGTTTAAGGCTTGCGGCAACACGCAGGAAAACATGCGCAAGGCGGAGAACAAGGACATAAGCCTGATTCCACAGGCCACGATCGTCAAATCCGGCGTCGTCCGCGTCATGGAGCTACAGGAGCAGGGCTGGAGCTACGTCAAACCGTGAGGTCCGGCGGCAGACCGGACATGGCGTGCGTTCGCGGGCCGTGGATTCTGGGAGGCCAACCCTAGAACTGATACCGCCGCAGGCCGCCATCCACCGGGATCACCGTGCCCGTGATGTAGCGCGCCACCGGTGAGGCCAGGAATACTGCCAGTGCCGCCAGATCTTCCGGCTCGCCCCAATAGCCGACGGGAATCTCTTCCTCCGCAAAGCGCTCGCGATAATCAGGCGGGTAGTTGCGGCGGATCTGCTCGCTCATGATGCGGCCGGGCGGGATGCAGTTGATGGTGATGCCATGCTCGCCGATCTCGCGCGACAGGCCCTTGGCCCAGGCGTGCACGGCGGCCTTGGCGGCGAACGCCGCGTTGAGGCCTTCTGGCTCGGACTTGCCGGTGATGTTGACGATGCGGCCCCATTTGCGTTCGATCATCTGCGGCAGCAACGCATGCGCGATGCGGCGGTAGCTGGTGAAATTCAGCGCGATCGCCTCGTCCCATTTGCTGTCGGGGGCATCGACCGGCAGCGGCCGGCTGCCGCCGGCATTGTTGATGAGGATGTCGACATGGCCGAGCTCCTTCACCGCAAAGGCCGCGATCCGCTCCGCCGCGTCCTTGGCCATCACGTCCTGCTCGAACGGCGTGATCAGCCCGGAGCCTTCCTCCTTCACCAGCTCGACGAGAAGATCGGTGCGCCGCGCCACGCCGACCACGCGCACGCCCTCGGCGGCCAGGCCCTTGGCGATCGCGCGGCCGATGCCGATGCTCGCGCCGGTGACGACTGCGGTTTTCGATTTGAGCCCGAGGTCCATGGTGACACGCTCTCTTGTTTGGTTCTTGCTTATTGCTGTCCGCTTCCTGCCCGTCCCGCGGGCCTTGCGAATTGCCTGAGCGGGACGAGCAGTGGTAACCAAGAGCGACGTTGAAGGAAATACGAAAAAGAAAAAGGCGTTGAGCGATGGTCTGGGATCCGCAGCAATATCTGAAATTCTCCGGCCACCGGCTCCGGCCCGCCGTTGACCTCTTGATGCGGATTCCGGATTTTGGCCCGCGCGAGATTGCTGATCTCGGCGCGGGTGCCGGCAACGTGACAAAACTCATCAAGGAGCGCTGGCCGGAGGCGAGCGTGACCGGCGTCGAGGGCTCCGCCGAGATGGTTGCCGCCGGCCGCAAGGCTGCACCCGATGTGGAATGGTCCCACGAGAACCTCGGCCATTGGCGCCCCGCCAAGCATTACGACTTGATCTATTCCAATGCCGCACTGCACTGGCTGCCCAATCATGTGGCGCTGTTTCCATCGGTCATGGAGAAGGTGAAGCCTAGCGGCATGCTTGCGGTGCAGATGCCGCGCAACTTTCTGGCGCCGTCGCATGTGCTGATCGGCGAGACCGCGCTTGATGGTCCGTGGCGGTCCAAGCTCGAGCATCTCGTGACGCCGCCGCCGGTCGAGGGGCCGGCGTTCTATCACGATCTTCTTGCGCCGATGTCGGCCAACATCGACATCTGGGAGACCGAATATCTGCAAGTGCTCGAAGGCGAGAACCCCGTCAAGGAATGGACCAAGGGGACCTGGCTGACGCGCTATCTCGACGTGCTCGCAGGCGAGGAGAAGATCGCATTCGAAGCCGCCTATGGCGCGCGGGTTGCGAGGGCCTATCCGAAGAATGCGGCGGGGCAGACCCTGTTCCCGTTCCGCCGCCTCTTCATGGTCGCGCAGCGCAAGAGCTGATGCATTGCCGCAATGCGACATAAGCGCTCGTTCCCTTGGACGGAAGCAGGTGCCGGGTTGCGTAGACAGCGTTCGTCAAGATAGCTTGACTGCGGCAAATTGGGCTTAGGTCTAGTTGTTCGGCCTGCGGATTGCTGCCACTACTCAAACCGGAAAACAAAAAAGCACCCGGTTTGTCGAGGTTGTTGGGAGGTCTTCATGCGCAAACTGCTTCTTGCGGTCGGGGCGGCCGCGCTGATTCTGGCCCCTGCCGCTGCGCAGGCCCAAACTCCGATCGTCATCAAGTTCAGCCACGTTGTCGCCAACGACACCCCGAAGGGGAAGGGCGCGCTGAAGTTCAAGGAGCTCGCCGAGAAATACACCGACGGCAAGGTCAAGGTTGAAATCTACCCGAACTCCACGCTCTACAAGGACAAGGAAGAGATCGAGGCGCTCCAGCTCGGCTCCGTGCAGATGCTCGCGCCCTCGACCGCGAAATTCGCGCCGCTCGGCATCAAGGAGTTCGAGGCGCTCGACCTGCCCTGGCTGTTCAAGGACGACCAGACCTATTCCAATGCGATGAAGGGTACGGTCGGCAAGTGGCTGTTCCAGAAGCTGGAAGCCAAGGGCATCACCGGGCTCGCCTATTGGGACAACGGCTTCCACATGGTTTCTTCTAATCGTCCGTTGGTGAAGCCGACGGATTTCCAGGGCCTGAAATTCCGCATCTCCGGATCGAAGGTCGCCGACCAGTACTTCCGTCTGGTCGGCACGATCCCGCAAATCATGGCGTTCTCGGAAGTCTATCAGGCGCTCCAGACCGGCGTGGTCGACGGCTGCGAGAACACCGCGTCCAATTACTTGACGCAGAAGTTCTACGAGGTGCAGAAAGACATCACCGTCTCCTATCACGCGCATCTGCAATATGCGGTCATCGTCAACTCGAAGTTCTGGTCGGGCCTGCCGCCCGATATCCGCACCCAGCTCGACAAGGCGATGGCGGAGGCATCCGACTACACCAATTCGATCGCACGCCAGGAGAACGAGGACGCGCTGGCCGAGATCAAGAAGACGGGCAAGACCAATCTGCATTATCTGACTGACGCAGATCGCAAGGCATGGCAGGAAGCGATGCAGCCGACGTATAAATGGGCAAAGGGCAGGGTCGGGCAGGAAGTGCTCGATCTCGTCGCCAAGGAACTCGACGTCAAGATGAACTGACGGCCGCGCCCTGACAAGAACAATAGCAACGGTCGGGGGTGATCGCACTCCCGGCCGTTTCGCTCTTGAATGGACGCGCCAATGCTGGGGGGACGAAGTTGCTGCGTGTGCTGAATCGTGTGCTCGATCATCTCGAGGAATGGCTGATCGCGACGATGATCGCGGCTGCGACGTCGCTCATCTTCGTCGCCGTGCTGCACCGCTACGGCGCCGGGCTGTCGATCGACATCGCCAAATGGGCGGAAGCCCGCAACCTGACCTTCCTCGCCGTCCCGGCGCGCGCGGCGTTCGTCTGGCTTGCCGCGCTCGATTTGTCCTGGGCGCAGGAACTCTGCATCTACATGTTCATCTGGATGGCGAAGTTCGGTGCCGCCTACGGCGTGCGGACCGGCATCCATGTCGGCGTCGACGTGCTCGTCAACATCCTGCCCGGCGGATCGCGCCGGCGCGTCATCACCTTCGGTCTGTTGTGCGGCGCTCTCTTCACCGCCATCGTCGCCTATTTCGGCGCCGCGTTCGTCGGGCAGATGTGGCAGACCGGCCAGCAGTCCAACGATCTGGAAGCACCGATGTGGATGGTGTATCTCACCATCCCGCTCGGCTCCGGCCTGATGTGCTTCCGCTTCCTGCAGGTCGCCTGGTCGTTCCACCGCACCGGCGAGCTGCCGCATCACGACATGGCGGGCGTCGAGGGCGTCGAGGCGGATCCGGTGCATCCGGCGCCGGTCACGCATAGTCAGGTCGTCCGCGACGAGCGCAGCCCGCTCGGCTGGATTCTGATGCTGCTGCCGGTCCTGATCGTCGCGCTGTGCTTCGCGCATGCGGGCCATGTCATCACGCTGCCGCAGGGCTTGCGCGTCCTCATCGTGTTCGCGCTTCTGCTCTCCTTGATGCTGACGGGTATGCCGATCTCGATCGCGCTCGGTCTCACCGTGCTCAGCTTCATGTTCACGCTGACCGACGTGCGAACGGAATCCGTGGCGCTGAAGCTGTTCACCGGCATCGAGAACTTCGAGATCATGGCGATCCCGTTCTTCATCCTCGCCGGCAACTTCCTGACCCATGGCGGGGTGGCGCGGCGGATGATCACCTTCGCGACCTCGCTGGTCGGCCATTGGTACGGCGGTCTCGCGCTGTCGGGGGTGGTTGCCTGCGCGCTGTTTGCCGCCATTTCCGGCTCGTCGCCGGCGACCGTGGTGGCGATCGGCTCGGTGATCCTGCCGGCGATGGTCGCGCAAGGCTTCCCGAAGCGGTTCGGCGCGGGTGTGATCACGACGTCGGGCTCGCTCGGAATTCTCATTCCGCCGTCGATCCCGATGGTTCTCTACGCCGTCTCCACCAACAGCTCGGTCGGCAAGCTCTTCATCGCCGGCATCGTGCCGGGATTGGTCCTGGCCACGCTTCTCGGCGCAACCACATTTTATCGGGCCTGGCGCAACGACTATCCGCGGATGCCGAAGGCAACGCTGCGCGAGCGCTTCGATGCCTTCCGCAAGTCGATCTGGGGCATCCTGCTGATCGTGATCGTGATCGGCGGTATCTACAGCGGCCTGTTCACGCCGACCGAAGCTGCCGCCGTCAGTGCGGTCTACGCCTTCATCGTCGCTGTGTTCATCTACAAGGACCTGAAGCTGAGCGACGTGCCGCGGGTGCTGCTGTCGTCGGCGAATCTCTCGGCGATGCTGCTCTACATCATCACCAACGCCGTCCTGTTCTCGTTCCTGATGACTTACGAGAATGTGCCGCAAGCGCTGGCGCAATGGATGATCGACCAGGGCCTGGGGTGGATCGGCTTCCTGCTCCTCGTCAACCTGCTGCTGCTGCTGGCGGGCAACGTGATGGAGCCGTCCTCGATCATCCTGATCATGGCTCCGATCTTGTTTCCGGTCGCGATCAAGCTCGGCATCGACCCGATCCATTTCGGCATCCTGATGACGGTCAACATGGAGGTTGGCCTCTGCCATCCGCCTGTCGGCCTCAACCTCTACGTCGCCTCCGGCATCGCCAAGATGGGGATCACCGAGCTCACGGTCGCGGTGTGGCCATGGCTGTTGACGATGCTGGGATTCCTGGTGGTGGTGACGTACTGGCCGGGCCTGTCGTTGTGGCTGCCGCGATTGCTGGGGATGTAGCCACGAGTTCTGAATCCCTCTCCCCTAGCGGGAGAGGGTGGCTCGCCGCGCAGCGGCGAGACGGGTGAGGGGTATCTATCCTCGCGGACGCTCTCGCGAGCGGAGAGATACCCTCATCCGGCGCTTCGCGCCACCTTCTCCCACAAGGGGAGAAGGGGAGAGCATCCGTATTGCCGCCGGCGATGGCAATCACCCGCCAGATGCGGTTAGATGCCGCGCAACTGGCGGGGAGGAGCAAACATGACAGAACCCAGCAGCGAGCCAAAGGACGCGACGCCGTTCGTCGTCGCGCAGCAGACGGCGATGCTGAATGCGCTGCCGTTTTCCGACACGCGGGATTTCGACGACGCCGCGCGTGGCTTCCTCGGCACGATCGAGAATGCGGCGATCACGAACCCGCAAGGGAGGACGGTCTGGAGTCTTGCGCCTTACGGCTTCCTGTCCATCGAACAGGCGCCGCCCACGGTCAATCCGAGCCTGTGGCGGCAGTCGCGGCTCAACATGCAGCACGGCTTGTTCGAGGTCGTGCCCGGTGTGTACCAGGTGCGCGGGCTCGACATCGCCAACATGACGCTGATCGAGGGCGACAGCGGCGTCATCGTGGTCGACACGCTAACCTCGATCGAAGGCGCCCGCGCCGCGCTCGATCTTTACTTTAGGCATCGCGGCCTGAAGCCCGTCGCGGCCGTGATCTTCACCCACACCCACACCGATCATTGGGGCGGCGCCCGCGGCGTGCTGAAGGAAGACGCACTCGCCACCGGCCGCGTGCCGATCATCGCTCCGAACCTGTTCATGGAGCACGCCGTCTCCGAGAACATCATCGCGGGTCCGGCGATGCTGCGCCGGGCGCAGTACCAGTTCGGGCCGCTGCTCGCCAAGGGGGCGCGGGGGCAGGTCGATTGCGGGCTCGGCAAGTCGATGGCGGCAGGCTCCGTCGCGCTGCTGCGCCCGACCGATTTGATCATGGCGACCGGCGACAGGCGCGTCATCGACGGCGTCGAATTCGAATTCCAGATGGCGCCGAACAGCGAAGCGCCGGCGGAGATGCATTTCTTCATCCGGCGCTACAAGCTGTTGAACCTCGCCGAGAACTGCACGCACAATTTCCACAATCTGCTGCCGTTCCGCGGTGCCGACGTGCGCGACGCACTGGCCTGGTCAAAATATCTGGGCGAGGCCTTGCAGCTCTGGGACGGCAAGGCGGAGGCGATGTGCGGCCAGCATCATTGGCCGGTGTGGGGAGCTGAGCGCATCGGCACGATGATCCGGCAGCAGCGCGACCTCTACAAATTCGCGCATGACCAGACCATCCGGCTGATGAATCACGGTCTCACCGCGGCCGAGATCGCCGAGACGATCCAGTTGCCGAAGAGCCTGGAGGGCGCCTGGCACGGCCGCGGCTATTACGGCCACATCCGCCACAATGTGAAGGCGATCTACCAGAAATATCTCGGCTGGTACGACGCCAACCCGGTCAATCTCGATCCGCTGCCGCCGGTGGAGTCAGGCAGGAAGTACGTCGAGTATATGGGCGGGGCGGATGCGATCCTCGCGCGGGCGCGTGCGGATTTCGACAAGGGTGAATTCCGCTTCGTCGCCCAAGTGCTCGGCCATCTCGTGTTCGCCGAGCCCGATCATGCGGCAGCGCGCGCGTTGCTCGCCGACACGCTGGAGCAGCTCGGCTACGCCGCCGAAAGCGCGACCTGGCGCAACGCCTATCTGTTCGGCGCGCAGGAATTGCGCCAGGGCATGCCGAAGGTGCCGGCGCGCCCGCCGATGCCGCGCGAGACGCTGGCTGCGCTGCGCACCTCGCAGCTCTGGGACGTGCTCGGCATCCGCCTCAACGGCCCCAAGGCCGAGGGCAAGCACATCGTGCTGAACTGGAGTTTTTCCGATACCGGCGAGACCTTCGTGCTCAATCTTGAGAACTGCGCGCTGACCTATACCGAGGGCGTGCAGGCAGAGGGCGCCGATGCCAGCTTCACGCTGGCGCGCGCAACGCTCGACGAGGTGATCGCCAAGCTGACGAGCTTTCCGGAAGCGGTCGCCGCCGGCAAGGTCAAGCTATCAGGCAACCCGATGCGCCTCGCCGAGCTGATGGGCCTGATGGACGAGTTTCCGCGCATGTTCGAGATCGTGGAGCCGAAGCGGGCGGTGGTGAGGTAGGGAAGGCCGTGTTGACGCGCAGAGGACTTCACACTCCGCGGTCGTCCCCGCGAACGCGGGGACGACACTGTTACACTGTTGGTTGGCAGCCTACTCCGCGCTGCTCACCAGCTTGATCCGCGGCGACTGTTCCTCGGCGAGGCTGCGATAGGCGGCGAGGTAATCCAGCGCCATTCGCCGCGCCGTGAATCGCGTCTCGAACTGCTTGCGGATCGCGGTGCGGTCGAGTTGCGGAAGGCGATTGACGACGCCGGCTGCGCTGAGGACGTCCTCGACGACGAAGCCGGTCAGCCCCTCGTCGATGATCTCCGGCACCGAGCCGCGGTTGAAGGCGACCACCGGCGTTCCGCAGGCCATGGCTTCGATCATCACGAGGCCGAACGGCTCCGGCCAGTCGATCGGCAGCAGAAGGCCGAGCGCGCCGCTCAAAAATTCCGACTTCTCGTGATCGCTGATCTCGCCGATGAACTCCACCAGCGGATTGTTCTCGATCATCGGCCGGATCAGCTCGTCGTAGTAGTCCTGATCGGCGCGATCGACCTTGGCCGCGATCTTCAGCGGAATGCCGCAATGGGTCGCGATCTTGATGGCGCGGTCGACGCCCTTCTCGGGCGCGATGCGGCCGAGCACGGCGAGATATTCCTGTTTCACCGGCTTCGGCGTCAGCAGATTCTCCGGAAGACCGTGATGAATCGTCGTCACCCAGTTCGCCTGCGGCACCGGCCGTCGCTGCGCATTGGAGATCGAAATGACGGGCATCTTCGAGAAGGTGTTGAACACCGGCTGATGCTCCGGCAGGTCGAGCCGGCCGTGCAGCGTGGTCAGGAATGGCGTCGGCTGGCGGTGGAACAACGACCACGGATAATAGTCGAGATGGAAGTGGAGGAAATCGAACTCCTCGTCGTCACATTTTTGCCGCACACGCTCCAGCAGCACCATGTGCAGTGCATTGGGGTCACGCACGGAACCGTCGAGACGGAGCGCCTTGGGCCACAGCGCATCCAGCTTGGCTGATGTCTGCGAGTCGCCGCTGGCGAATAGCGTCACGTCGTGCCCGAGGGCCACCAGCTCTTCCGTCAACCAATGCACCACCCGCTCGGTGCCGCCATACAGCTTGGGTGGAACAGCCTCCGTCAACGGAGCAACCTGCGCGATGCGCATCTCACCATCTCCTTTGTGCGATCATGATCGTAGAAAGCCCCCGCTTGTTGGCACCGGCAATGCCAGCCAAGGGAACGTTCCCGCACTTGCGAAGTTCCTTCCTCCAAACGTTACTTATTCGACACGTCCGGTGTTCGTCGCGATGCTGCCATCACATCTTCGCAGATCGTCCGCATCCGCATGTCGTGATGAGGTTGACCGGGAACCGAGGCGAACTCGTCGATGTTCAGTCGATCAGTAACAAAATGAAGATCAGCAAAACGGGGCGATAGCCATATGGATCATCTTTCTGGATACGCGCGCAGGCCATTTGCCTTTGTCTTGCGCTATCTTCGGATGCGAATGACATCGCATCTGGTGATCCTGGCCGCGGTTGTCGCGGCGGTTGCCTGCTCCGTAGGCACCCAATACGGGGTCAAATCCCTAGTCGACGCCTTGTCTGCGGGTCCTTCGCAAGGCGGTGGCGTATGGCTGGCATTCATTTTACTCATGTCGCTGATCGCCGCCGACAACTTCCTGTGGCGGATCGCGAGCTGGACGGCGAGCTTCACCTTCGTTCGTGTCACGGGTGATTTGCGACGTGACATATTTCGTCATCTGACCGGACACGCGCCCAGTTACTTCTCGGACCGGATGCCCGGCATGCTGACGAGCCGTATCACCGCGACGTCGAACGCGGTGTTCACGGTTGAGAACATGTTCGTCTGGAACGTGTTGCCGCCCTGCATTGCCACAATTGCGGCAATCGCCCTGATTGGAACCGTCAGTCCTTACATGGCGCTTGGCCTGATCGTGATTGCCGGCGGTATGGTGGTTGCGATGTTCCGTCTTGCCGCCGCGGGCAAGCCGCTGCATGACGATTTCGCCGACAAGGCCGCCGTGGTCGACGGCGAGATGATCGACGTCATCAGCAACATGCCGCTGGTGCGGGCCTTCTGCGGTATCGGCCACGAGCACGAGCGGTTCGACGCGACTGTGAGCCGGGAACTGACCGCGCGAAGCCGCAGCCTGCGTTATCTGGAAAAGCTGCGGCTGTTGCATGCCGCTGTGACCGTGCTTCTGACGATCGCGCTGATGGCCTGGGCAGTCACGCTCTGGCAGCAGGGCGAGGCGACTACCGGCGACGTGGTGCTGGTCTGTACGCTCGGTATCTCCATCCTGAGCGCGACGCGCGACCTTGCGGTGGCGCTGGTCGACGTCACCCAGCACGTTGCGCGGCTGACCGAGGCGATCGCCACGCTGCTGGTGCCGCACGAATTGCGTGATCATCCCGAGGCGGAGCCCCTGGTCAAGAGCGGCGCCGCGATCGCGTACAATAACGTCGCCTTCGGCTATCCTGGCGGCGAGAAGATCTTCGAGCGCTTCAGCCTGCGGCTCCAGCCCGGCCAGCGCGTCGGCCTGGTTGGCCAATCCGGCGGCGGCAAGTCCACACTGTTCACGCTGCTGCAGCGCTTCTACGACACGGACGAGGGCAGCATCACGATCGACGGCCAGGACATTTCGAAGGTCACTCAGCAGAGCCTGCGCGAGGCGATCTCCGTGGTGCCCCAGGACATTTCCCTGTTCCACCGTTCCATTCGCGAGAATATCCGCTATGGTCGGCCGAATGCGACCGATGACGAGGTGCTGCGCGCGGCGATCGCGGCGCGCTGCGATTTCGTCGAGAGCCTGCCCGATGGCCTCGACACCATGGTCGGCGACCGCGGCGTCAAGATGTCTGGCGGCCAGCGCCAGCGCATCGCGATCGCGCGCGCCTTCCTGAAGGATGCGCCGATCCTGCTGCTGGACGAGGCGACCGCCGCGCTCGACAGCGAATCCGAGGAGGCCATCCGCGAGGCGCTGTCGCGCCTGATGCGCGGCCGCACGGTGATCGCGATCGCGCATCGGCTGGCGACGCTGCGCAATTTCGACCGCGTGGTGGTGCTGAGGGCCGGCAAGATCATCGAGGACGGCGCGCCCGACCGACTGATGCAGGGTCACGGCCCCTACCGTGAGCTGGTGACGCAGGAGATGAGCCGGCTCGCGAAGTTCGCCGCGTAAACCCAACAGTCGCGTTCGCGTTGGTTGCGTTTCGAAACAAGCCGCAGGGGAGCAGCTCATGGCAGCCGAAGCCGTAACCAAGATCGTCTCCGTATCGCAGACGGTGGAGGCCGTCGCGGAGCAGACGTTCTACATTCCGATGACGGGGCCCGCCGCGCGGCCGCGGCGGTCCCTGAAACATGACGACACCTTCATCGTGCTCGACAGCCATGGCGACATCGGCGCGTCGGCCGGCGGGCCGGACGGCCTGTTTCACTACGACACCCGCTATCTGGCGCGGCTGGAGCTGGTGCTCGAGGATCTCCAGCCGCTGCTGCTCGGCTCCAACCTGCGCGACGACAATTCGGCGCTCACCGTCGATCTCACCAATCCCGACATCTATCGTCAGGGCCGCCTCGTCTTCCAGAAGGACCTGCTGCACATCGTGCGCACGATCTTTCTGTGGCGCGGCACAGCCTATCAGCGCATCGGCGTGCAGAACCACGGCGACGGGCGGGCCAGTTTCGAGCTGACGCTGCTGTTCGATAACGACTTTGCGGACCTGTTCGAGGTCCGCGGCGAGCGGCGCCCGCGGCGCGGGACCGGCACGAGCAAATTGCTTGGGCCGACCGACGTGCTGTTCGAATATCGCGGTCTCGACGACACCGAGCGCACCACGGGGCTGCATTTCGACCCGCGTCCGACGCGGCTGTCGGTGAATGCCGCGACCTGGCAGATCGAGCTGGACCCGCATGAATCGAAATCGCTGTTCGTAGCCGTATCCTGCAATCGGCCGGTCGCGGAGAAGCCTGCACGCTTTTTCAGGGGCCTGCTAGCTCATCGCCGGGAGATGCGCCAGTCCACGATGGGCGCCGCCAGCATCGAGACCTCGAACAACATCTTCAACGAGGTGCTGTGCCAGGCCATGGCTGACCTCAACATGCTGATGACGGAGACGCCGCAAGGGCGTTATCCCTATGCCGGCATTCCCTGGTACTCGACGACGTTCGGCCGCGACGGCCTGATCACCGCGCTCCAGATGCTGTGGGTCGATCCGCGCGTCGCCAAGGGCGTCCTGCGCCGGCTCGCGCATTTCCAGGCCAAGGCGACAGATCCGCTCGCCGATGCCGCCCCCGGCAAGATCCTGCATGAGATGCGCGGCGGCGAGATGGCGGCGCTGCGCGAGGTGCCGTTCGCGCAATATTACGGCAGCGTCGATTCGACCGCGCTGTTCGTCCTGCTCGCCGGGAGCTATTTCGAACGGACCGGCGACGAGAACACCTTGATCGAGCTATGGCCGGCGGTCGAGGCAGGGCTGGCCTGGATCGACGGTCCCGGCGATCCTGATAAGGACGGCTTCGTCGAATACCAGCGCGCCACTGAAAAGGGGCTCGCCAACCAGGGCTGGAAGGACTCTTACGACGCGATCTTCCATGCCGACGGCCAGCTTGCGGAAGGCAATATCGCGCTCGCCGAAGTCCAGGGCTATGTCTACGCCGCCAAGCTGCTCGCCGCGCGTTGCGCGCAGCGGCTCGGCAAGCCGGACCGCGTGCGCAAGCTCGAGGCCGAAGCCACGGCGCTGGCCGAGCGGTTCGAGAAGGCATTCTGGTGCGAGGAGCTCGGCACCTATGCGCTCGCCCTCGACGGCAGGAAGCGGCCCTGCAAGGTACGGACCTCGAACGCCGGTCAGGTGCTGTTCAGCGGCATGATCCGCGAGGACCGTGCCCGCCTTGTCGCCGCCGATCTGATGCGGCCGCATTTCTTCTCGGGCTGGGGCATCCGCACCGTCGCGCAAGGCGAGGTGCGCTACAACCCGATGTCCTATCATGACGGGTCGATCTGGCCGCACGACAACGCGCTGATCGCGCTCGGGCTCGCGCGTTACGGCCTCAAGCATTCGGTCGCGCATGTCTTCAAGGGGCTGTTCGACGCCGCCACCTATATGGACCTGCGCCGGTTGCCCGAATTATTCTGCGGCTTCCGGCGCGAGAAGCGGCGCGGCCCGACGCTCTATCCGGTCGCCTGCGCGCCGCAGGCCTGGGCCAGCGCGACGCCGTTCACGCTGCTGGAGGCGGCGCTCGGCATCGAGTTCGACGTGGCGCGCAGCGAGATTCGCCTGCGCAACCCGCATCTGCCGGCGTTCCTCAACGAGGTGATCCTGCGCGATCTGCGCCTAGGCGAATCCAGCGTCGATCTTCGTGTCAGCCGCCACGGTGACGACGTGGCGCTGGAAGTCTTGCGCACGCGCGGCCAGATCCAGGTCTCGATCGTGCTGGCGCGCTAGCGGCGCGCAGGGAGAGTGTCATGCGTGCGATCGGAGCGTTGATCCTTGGCATAGCCATCGCCGCGGGCCTGGCGGTGGCCACCTCGCGCGCCGCAGAGGAGCCGCCTGCAGGGCAAAGCGAGGCGAAAGCGCCGACGGCACCGTCGCCGACCTCGGCCGTCCCGGTCACGCCGAAGGACGCCGCGCCGCCGCCGTCGGTGACCATCATCGGCGCGAGCGAGGCCCATGGCGTGCTCGGCCGCGACGTGCGTAGCGCCGCGGATGAGGACATGGGCCGCATCGTCGACGTCATCGTCGACCGCGGCGGCCATGTCCGCGCCGCGGCTATCGATTTCGGCGGATTTCTCGGCGTCGGCAGCCGCAAGATCGTGGTGGATTGGAACGCATTGCGCTTCGGCAAGATTGCCAACAAAAAGGACAGCATCACGCTGGAATTGACCAAGGCGCAGGTCGCGGCCGCGCCGGAATACAAGGAAGACACGCCGATCGTCGTGCTCGGCGCGTCCGGCAGCCTTCAACCGCTGCAAGCGATCCAGTGAGGTGCCGGGAGGGCTGACCGCCTGTGCTGTTGTCGAGGAAGCCGAACCATGCAGATCGTGACGGCCGCGCCGAGCAGGACAAGGTCGCCGCGCCATCGGCCGCGGGCATTCCTGCGCCGTCGCGCCAGAGCCTGCGCGGCCTGGACTGGTTCATCTTCTTCCTCGCCGACGTGCAGACCGGATTCGGTCCCTTCATCGCGGTCTATCTGACGACCCAGAAATGGACCCAGGTCGAGATCGGCCTCGTGCTGTCGATCGGCGGTATCGTCGCCTTGATCGGGCAGATGCCGGGCGGGGCGATCATCGATGCCGCGAAATCGGAGCGGCTGGTCGCCGCCCTCGCGATCGCAACCATCGGCGCTTGCGCGCTGGCCTATGCCGCGATGCCGATCTTTCCCGTGGTGGTGGCCGCAGCCACCTTGCACGCGGCGGCGAGCTGCGTGCTGGGGCCTGCGATTGCGGCGATCAGTCTTGGTCTGGTCGGCCCATTCGCGATCGGCGAGCGGCTCGGCCGCAACGCGCGCTTTGCCTCGCTCGGCAACGGCGTTGCCGCGGCGGTGATGGGCACCGCGGGCTATCTGCTGTCGAGCCGCTCGGTCTTCCTGGTCACCTTCCTGCTCGCGATCCCCACCCTGATCGCGCTCTCGCGCATCCGCGAGAACGAGGTCGACATCGCCCGCTGTCATGGCGAGATGCCGCGCGAATCGGCGGATCGCGGCGACACCAACATCTGGCACCTGATCCGGCAGCGCCCGCTCATCGTCTTCGCGCTCAGCGTGCTGCTGCTGCAACTCGCGAACGCCTCGATGATGCCGCTGATGGCGAGCGCTGTGACGGCGCGGTCCGCCCAATGGGCGACGGTGCTGGTCGCCTTTTGCATCGTCGTTCCGCAAGCGATCGTGGCGCTGCTGTCGCCGACGGTCGGTCGCAAGGCGCAAGCGTGGGGCCGGCGGCCGTTGCTGCTGATCGGTTTCGGTGCGCTGGCTATTCGCGGCCTGTTGTTTGCGACCGTGCGTGATCCGTATCTGCTGGTCGCAGTGCAGGTGTTCGACGGCCTCACTGCAGCGGTGTTCGCGGTGATGATTCCGCTGATCGTGGCCGACGTCGCCTTCGGCAGCGGACATTTCAATCTGGCCCAAGGGATCGTCGGCACCGCAACCGGCATCGGCGCGTCGCTGAGCACGGTGCTCGGCGGCTATGTCAGCGACAAGTTCGGCAATGCGACCGCCTTCATCGGGCTGTCCGGCGTTGCCGCGACCGGGCTCTTGCTGATTCTTTTCGTGATGCCGGAGACGCGGCGCACGGCATGACTCGAGGCCCAAAGAAAATGGCCGGCCGAAACGCGTTCGGCCGGCCAAGTGGGTAGGGAGGAGGAAGATCAGGCGTCGAGATGTTGCAGGCGCTGGCGGTTGCGCAGCACGATCTGGCGGGCGCCGGAGAAGCCCAGAATGCCCTGGGCGTGAAGCTGCGACAGCGCGCGCGACACGGTTTCGAGGGTGAGGCCGAGATAGTCGCCGATGTCGCGGCGGCACATCGGCAGCGCCATCATGCCGGCAACGGCGAGGCGGCGGTCCATTTCGAGCAGGAAGGTCGCAACGCGCTCCATCGCGGTCTTGCGGCCTAGCAGTAGCATGTGGTCCTCGGCATGGCGCAGCTCGGAGGCGGTCATCGCCCAGAGCTTGCGGGCAACCTGGACGTCGGTGCCTGCGGCCTTATCGAGGCTGGCGCGCTTCACGAGGCGCACGGTGGTGTCGATGATGGCTTCGGCAGCAAGGCGGTGAGCGGGACCGGATTCGAGGCCGAACACGTCGCCGGGAAGATGGAAGGCGCCTATCTGGCGGCGGCCGTCGGACAGGAGCTTGTAGCTGCTCACTGCGCCGGACACGACCTGGTAGACATATTCGGCCGGCTCGTCCTCGCCATAGATCTCTTCGTCCTTGCGGTAGGAGAACTCGGTGGCGACGAGGCCGACATGGCCGGTGATGGCGCCGAACTGGTCGGTAACGGGATGGCCTGGGGCGATCTTGCCAACAATCTGGGTGTTGATCGCCTGGGTGTTGAGGGTCTGGGTGAGCATCTGCGCCATCTCCGTTGTGATGACGCTTTGGTACGCGGTATCGGGGGCTTCGAAAATTTCGAGCGATATCTTAAGGGGGTCTACCTACGTAGAATCCCGTAGGTCACGCGCGATGGCGCTCCTGGATGGCCCGGCGGATGCGCTTGATCAGGTTTTCGTCGAGAAGCGGCTTCAAAACCACGTCTTTGACGCCCGCCGCAGCCGCCCGGGTCGAGATGTTCTCGTCCGGATAGCCGGTGATCAGGATCACGGGGGCGCCGCGGTCGGCCTCGCGCAGGCGGCCCGCAAGCTCGATGCCGTTGATGTCGGGCATCTTGTAGTCGATCACGTAGCAGTCCGCCCCGCGCGCGCCGCCGGCGTTGAGCAGCGCGGTGCCGCTCCTGAAGGTCCGCACGGCAAAGCCGTCGGTTTCCAGCAGGAATTGCAGGGAGCCCAGCACGGCGGCATCGTCGTCGACCACGTAGACGGTGGGCCTTGCCGGTGACGCCATAGGGAGCCGTTGAGGGTGCGAGCCGATCTCGATCATGCAGCCTTGGCTAGCACAGCCATGCAGAGCGATCTTGACTTGCCTCAATCCGGTTTGCCTCAATCGTTGAGCATGCCGGCGCGCATTGCGAGGCGGACCAGCTCCGACAGGCTGTTGGCCTGCATCTTGGTCATGACGTTGGCGCGGTAGACCTCGATGGTGCGCGGGCTGATGTCGTATTCGCGGGCGATCAGCTTGTTGGACAGGCCTGCGATCAGCCCTTCCATGACCTGGCGCTCCCGGGGGCTCAAGGAGGCGACGCGGGCGGCGATGTCCTGCGTGACGGCCTCGCTCTTAGCGGCGGGCTCGGCCTGGCGGATCGCCGTCTCGATCATGGTGGTGAGGCGATCGTCCTCGAACGGCTTTTCCAGGAAGTCGACCGCGCCCAGCTTCATCGCCTCGACCGCGAGCGGCACGTCGCCGTGACCGGTCATGATCAGGATCGGAAACGGGCTTTGCTGCGCCTTCATCCGCTTGAGCAGCTCGATCCCGTCGAGTCCCGGCATGCGCACGTCGGAGACGACGCAGCCGAAGGCGAGGCCGGGCAGGGCGTCGAGGAAGCTCTGCGCATTGTCGAACAGCGTGACGCCGAAGCCGGCGGAATCCAGCAGGAAGTTCAGCGAATCCCGCATCGCCGCATCGTCGTCGATGACGTAGATATGTCCCTTGGTGGTCATGAATCGGTTCTCGTCAGTCAGTTCTCGGCGGTCGCCGGCAAGGTGAAGCGGAATGTCGCGCCGCCCGATGCATTGCCCTCGGCCCACATGCGGCCGCCGTGAGCCTCGATGATCGAGCGGCTGATGGACAGTCCCACGCCCATGCCGGTTTCCTTGGTGGTGAAGAAGGTCTGAAACAGGTTTGGAATGACGTCGCCCTGGAAGCCGGAGCCGGTGTCGGAGACCTCCACCTCGATCATGTCGTCGGCGACGCGGGTGTTGGCGACGACGAGCTCGCGGCGCGGCGACTGCGCCATCGCCTCCAGCGCGTTGCGGAACAGATTGACCAGCACCTGCTGGATCTGCACCCGGTCGGCGAGGACGAGATCGGCGTCGGGATCGAGGCTGAAGCGGAGCTGCACGTTCTGCTCGCGCGCGCCGGCGAGCCCGAGCGCGCCGGCCTCCTCGATCAGCTTGGACAGGCTCCCGACCCGCTTCTCCGACTCGCCGCGGGAGACGAAGTCGCGCAGGCGCCGGATGATCTGGCCGGCGCGCAAGGCCTGCTCCGCCGCGCGATCCAGCGCGCTTTCGATCTTCGGCGTGTTCGCGTCGGTGCTGCCGGCGAGCAGCCGCCGCGATCCCTTCATGTAGTTGCTGATCGCGGCCAGCGGCTGATTGAGCTCGTGGGCGAGCGCGGAGGCCATTTCGCCCATCGCGGTCAGTCGCGAGACGTGGACGAGCTCGGATTGCAATTCCTGGAGCCGGGCCTGGGTCTGCTGGTGCTCGGTGAGGTCGCGGACAAATCCGGTGAAATAGGGCTCGCCGGCGGATTCCATCTCGCCGATCGACAGGTGCATCGGAAAGGTCGTGCCGTCGCGGCGCTTGCCGGTCACGATGCGGCCGATGCCGATGATGTGCGGATCGTTCGTGGAGCGGTAGCGGGCGATGTAGCCGTCGTGGCGGGTGCGATCAGGCTCCGGCATCAGAATGCTGACGTTCTGACCGATCGCCTCGTGCTCGGACCAGCCGAACAGGCGCTCCGCAGCCGTGCTGAACAGCTGCATGATGCCGTGGCCGTCGATGACGATCATGGCGTCGGGAATAGTATGGAGAATCGAGCGGAGGTGGGTCTCGCGCGTGCGCAGCGCCTCCTCGACCTGCTTTTCCTCGTCGATGTCGAGAAAGATGCCGCTGAGATGACGGGCGACACCGACCTCGTCCCTGATCAGTCCGGCGCGGGCCCTGATCCATTTGCCCCGGTCGGCCTTGCCGGAGATCCTGAAAGAGACGTCAAAGCCGCCGCCATGTTCGGCAACCTGTTTGATCGCGGTCTCGACGCGCGCGCGGTCCTCGGGCTCGAGCCGCGACAGGAAGAGGTCGTAGCTCGCCGGCTGGCCACGCTCGATACCGAGCAGCGTCCTCGCGGTTTCCGACCACTCCAGTTCTTGCGTCGAGAGGTCGAGATCCCAGGTGCCGACGCCGAATCCCTCGATCCGGACCCGGAAATGCTCGCCGCGACCATCGTCTGGCGGATGCGTTACTCGGGTCGGCGACAATCGGTTGCTCCTCTTTTCTCCTGCGACGAGCGTGGCGCCGCGAACATGGCGGTAATTTCGCCTAAGGCCGGGCCGGAGGCAAGTTCGGATGTCTGATTCCATTGGCGGATTTGCCGCAACTCGCCAGGCGGCGATTTGATCTACCTCATCCTGCCCGGTCACGGCGAGGCTAGATTTCGCACCAGTTCATTGCCGTTCGGAGATTCCCGATGACATATGCGACCGTGATGGTCAGCCTCGCGCTGGATCAGCCCAACCAAGCGCGTCTTCAGGTTGCGGGCGAGCTCGCCGAACGATACGAGGCCACGCTCGTCGGGGTTGCCGCAGCCCGGTTCGCGCCGCCGCTTTATTTCACCGACGGTGCGGAGGCCCAGCGCCTGATCGATCAGGAGGAGGCCTCAGTCAAGCGGTGTCTGGGCGATCTGGAGGCGGAATTCCGCGCCGCGACCCAGACTCGCGGCGGGCGCGTGGAATGGCGCTGCGCCACGGATTTTCCCACGCGGTTCGTCCCGGCTCAGGCGCGCTGCGCCGACATCATCGTCAGCGGCGGGCAGAGTCCGGCCTTCTCCGATGCCTTTTCGCTCGCAAGCCCCAGGGACTTGGTGATGCAGGTAGGCCGACCGCTGCTGGTGGTGCCTGATCGAATCAACTGGCTCGATCTGCGGAATGTGCTGGTGGCGTGGAAGGACACGCCGGAGGCGCGGCGGGCGGTGGCCGATGCGCTTCCGATGCTGCGCAAGGCAAGAGACGTCACCATCGCCACAATTCCGGAGGACGACGACGACCGTTCCGTCGTGATGGCCGGCGTCACCGACGTCGCCGCCTGGCTCGCCCGCCACGGCGTCACCGCGGCCGCGCGCGTCTGCGAAGGCGCCCGGAACGAAACCGCCGCCGCGCAATTGGAGAAAGTCGCCGGCGACGTCGATGCCGGCCTGATCGTTGCGGGCGCCTATGGTCATTCGAGGTTTCGTGAACTGATCCTTGGAGGCGTCACCCAATATCTGGTCACGCAGACCGCCCGCAGCGTGCTGCTGTCGCACTGACGGCCGGCCAGAATCGAATCGAGGAGGACGCGCCGTGTACAGATTTCTTGAACAGACCGTCGACGGCTACATGACGCGCAACGTCAAGGCGGTGCAGCGCGACCGTGACCTGCTCGAGCTCAGCGAGATGTTCGAGGCCGACGATTTCAACTCCTATCCGGTCGAGGACGACGGGCAGGTGGTCGGTATCGTCACCAAATTCGACATCCTGAAGTGCTTCGCCTTCACGCCGAGCCAGATGCTGCCCCGCTATCACGACCTGATGAGCCGCAAGATCGGCGACGTCATGACGCCCGAGTTCATCTATGTCAGCCCCGACACGCGGCTGACGCGCGTGCTCCAGATCATGGTGGAGCACCGCATCAGGAGCATCATCGTGCTCGACGGTGCGCAGAAGCTGGTCGGAATCATCGCCCGCGAGGACGTCATCGCGGCGCTGAAGGCGACGGCGCGCGACTGACGGACTATCCCTGATCGATTTCATTGTCGCCTCCGTGATTGTACGGAGGCTGTTCCCGTTTGCGCGTCACGCCGGGCCGGCCTGCTCGCGTGTCGAGATTTCAGGGGAACCAAAAGGATCATCGCCGGCTACGGAGAACTTAAATGCCTGTCTTGATTTCAATCAATTCCGAGTGAGGGTGGATGTGGTTTCTGGCGCTGTGTTCTTTCAGAGAGAATCCGCATGAGCCAGCCCTCCATTTCCAAATCCATGACCATCGGTGAAAGCGGCCTGGCTGTCGTGTTCGCAGTCACCGCCTTCCTCTGCGTGATCGCCTCGGCCAAGGCGCTCGATGCGCCGTTCGCCTTCCACGCCGCGCTCAGCGCGGCGGCGAGCCTTGCCGCAGTGTTCGTCATCGTCAACCGCTACCTCGACCGTCCGATGGCGCTGCCGCCACAGGAGATCAACGGGCGCCCGAACTACAACATGGGCCCGATCAAATTCTCCTCCTTCATGGCGATGTTCTGGGGCATTGCCGGCTTCCTCGTCGGCCTCCTCATCGCCTCGCAACTGGCCTGGCCCGCGCTGAACTTCGATCTGCCCTGGACCAGCTTCGGCCGCCTGCGGCCGCTGCACACCTCCGCCGTGATCTTCGCCTTCGGCGGCAACGTGCTGATCGCGACCTCCTTCTACGTGGTGCAGAAGTCCTGCCGCGCGCGCCTCGCCGGCGACCTCGCGCCGTGGTTCGTCGTGGTGGGCTACAATTTCTTCATTCTGATCGCCGGCACCGGCTATCTGCTCGGCGTCACCCAGTCGAAGGAATATGCCGAGCCGGAATGGTATGCCGATTTGTGGCTGACCATCGTCTGGGTCGTCTATCTGCTCGTCTTCCTTGCCACCGTCATCAAGCGCAAGGAGCCGCATATCTTCGTCGCGAACTGGTTCTATCTCGCCTTCATCGTGACGATCGCGGTGCTGCATCTCGGCAACAACCCCGCGCTTCCCGTCTCGGTGTTCGGCTCAAAGTCCTACGTCGCCTGGGGCGGCATCCAGGACGCCATGTTCCAGTGGTGGTACGGCCACAACGCGGTCGGCTTCTTCCTGACCGCCGGCTTCCTCGCCATCATGTACTACTTCATTCCGAAGCGCGCCGAGCGGCCGATCTATTCCTACCGGCTGTCGATCATCCACTTCTGGGCGCTGATCTTCCTCTACATCTGGGCAGGTCCCCACCATCTGCACTACACGGCGTTGCCGGACTGGACGCAGACGCTGGGCATGACCTTCTCGATCATGCTGTGGATGCCCTCCTGGGGCGGCATGATCAACGGCCTGATGACGCTGTCGGGTGCCTGGGACAAGCTGCGCACCGACCCCGTGCTGCGCATGCTCGTGGTCTCCGTCGCCTTTTACGGCATGTCGACCTTCGAAGGCCCGATGATGTCGATCAAGGTGGTCAACTCGCTCAGCCACTACACCGACTGGACCATCGGCCACGTGCACTCCGGCGCGCTCGGCTGGGTCGGCTTCGTGTCCTTCGGCGCGCTCTACTGCCTGGTGCCGTGGGCCTGGAATCGCAAGGGGCTGTACAGCCTGAAGCTCGTCAACTGGCACTTCTGGGTCGCGACCCTCGGCATCGTCCTCTACATCTCGGCGATGTGGGTGTCCGGCATCCTCCAGGGCCTGATGTGGCGCGCCTACACCTCGCTCGGCTTCCTCGAATATTCTTTCATCGAGACCGTCGAGGCGATGCATCCCTTCTACATCATCCGCGCCGCCGGCGGCGGGCTGTTCCTGATCGGCTCGTTGATCATGGCCTATAACCTCTGGATGACCGTTCGCGTCGGCGAGGCGGAAGTCCAGATGCCCGTCGCTCTTCAGCCGGCGGAATGAGGAGCTCCACCATGTCGTTCTGGACACGCCACCAAATCTTCGAAAAGAACTCGATCATCCTGATCGTCGGCATTCTGCTGGTGATCGCGATCGGCGGGCTCGTCGAGATCACCCCGCTGTTCTACCTCAAGAGCACGATCGAGAAGGTCGACGGGGTCAGGCCCTACACGCCGCTGGAGCTGGCGGGCCGCAACGTCTACGTTCGCGAGGGCTGCTATCTCTGCCACTCGCAGATGGTCCGCCCGCTGCGCGACGAGGTCGAGCGCTACGGCCACTTCTCGCTCGCCGCCGAGAGCATGTACGACCATCCGTTCCAGTGGGGCTCGAAGCGCACCGGTCCCGACCTTGCCCGCGTCGGCGCAAAGTATTCCGACGACTGGCACGTCACCCATCTGACCAATCCGCGCGCGATCGTGCCGCAGTCGGTGATGCCGGGCTATCCGTTCCTCAGCCAGACCGAGGTCGACCCGGACACGATCGCCGACCACATGCGCACGCTGAAGGCCGTCGGCACGCCTTACACGGACGACCAGATCGCCAACGCGGGCGCCGACATGAAGGCCCAGGCCGACCCGGACAATTCCGGCGGCGATGCCTTCAACAAGCGCTACGCCAAGGCCGTCGTGCGCAATTTCGACGGCAAGGCCGGCACGCCGACCGAGATGGACGCGCTGGTCGCGTACCTGCAGATGCTCGGCACGCTGGTCGACTTCAAGATCTACAACGAGAAAGCCAATCTTCGCTAAGAAGGCATGAACGATGAAAGCTATCCTGTCAGTCCATAATCTAGCGTCCGAACTCGTGACGACGATCTGGACCCCGGTGTTCGTCGCGATCTTTCTCGCGATCATCGCCTACGCATTTTGGCCCCGTAACAAGGCTGTCTTCGACGAAGCAGCGCACCTGCCGTTGCGGGAGGAGTGAGAGACCATGACCGATCATCATAGCGACATCGATTCCGTCTCCGGCAAGTCCACGACCGGGCACGAGTGGGACGGTATCAAGGAGCTCAACACACCGCTGCCGCGCTGGTGGGTGATCTCGTTCTACCTCACCATCATCTGGTCGATCGGCTACTGGATCGTCTATCCGGCCTGGCCGCTGATCCAAGGCAATACTACGGGCATGTTCGGCTACTCCTCGCGCGCCGACGTCGCGGTCGAGCTCGCCAACCTCGAGAAGATCCGCGGTGACAAGATGGCGGCGCTGGGCGCAGCCTCGCTCGCCGACATCGAGAAGGACCCGGCCTTGCTGGCGCTCGCCCGCGCCAAGGGAAAGACCGTGTTCGGCGACAATTGCGCGCCTTGCCACGGCTCCGGCGCGGCCGGCGCCAAGGGCTATCCGAACCTGAACGACGACGACTGGCTGTGGGGCGGCACGCTCGACCAGATCATGCAGACCATCCAATTCGGCGCGCGCTCCGGTCATGCCAAGACCCATGAGGGCCAGATGCTCGCCTTCGGCAAGGACGGCGTGCTGAAGAGCGACGAGATCGTCACGGTTGCCAATTACGTGCGGTCGCTGTCGGGCCTTTCGACCCGCAACGGCTTTGATGCCGCCAAGGGTGAGAAGATCTTCGCGGAAAATTGCGTCGCCTGCCACGGCGACGGCGGCAAGGGCAACCAGGAGATGGGCGCCCCGAACCTGACCGACAAGATCTGGCTCTATGGCTCGGATGAGGCGGCTCTGATCGAGACCATCGGCCAGGGCCGTGCCGGTGTCATGCCAGCCTGGGAAGGGCGGCTCGATCCCGCCACCATCAAGGCAATGGCGGTCTACGTCCATTCGCTGGGCGGTGGAAAATAGCAGATCTCGCTGCAGACGGGGGTGAACAAAAATGCCCCCGTTTGCGCTGGATCAACTGACGCGGCGGTGTCGGGTCTAGGTTCAATCGCACCGTTTCGAGAAGCTCCAGGCGATGAACAAGACCGTGAACCCCAAAGACCTCACATCGGAAGATGACGTCGGGCCGCTCTACGCAGCCCACAAGAAGGTATATCCCCAGAGCGTCAACGGCACCTTCCGCCGGATCAAATGGGGCCTGATGGCGTTCTGCCTCGGCGTCTATTATTTCCTGCCCTTCGTGCGCTGGAATCGCGGCCTCGGCGCCCCCAGCCAGGCGGTGCTGATCGATCTTCCCAACAGCCGCTTCTATTTCTTCTTCATCGAGCTGTGGCCGCAGGAGGTCTACTACTTCACCGGCCTCTTGATCGTCGCCGCGGTGGCGCTGTTCCTGATGAATTCCATCGGCGGCCGCATCTGGTGCGGCTATCTCTGCCCGCAGACCGTCTGGACCGACCTGTTCTATGCCGTCGAACGCCTGATCGAGGGCGACCGGCGGGAGCGCATGAAGAAGGATGCGTCGTCCGATCCGATGAAGCTCGAGCGCATCTCCGAGATCGTGCTCAAGCATTCGATCTGGCTGCTGATCGCCTGGTGGACCGGCGGCGCCTGGGTGCTCTATTTCAACGACGCGCCGACCCTGGTGAAGGAGCTCGTCACCTTCCAGGGGCCGATGATCGCCTATATCTGGATCGGCATCCTCACCGCGACGACCTATGTGCTCGCCGGCTACATGCGCGAGCAGGTCTGCACCTATATGTGCCCGTGGCCGCGCATCCAGGCCGCGCTGACCGACGAATGGGCGCTCAACGTCACCTACCGCTATGACCGCGGCGAGAAGCGTACGTCGGTCAAGAAGGCCGCCGAACTGCGCGCGCTCGGCCAGCAGGTCGGCGATTGCGTCGATTGCTACCAGTGCGTCGCGGTCTGCCCGACCGGCATCGACATTCGCAACGGACCGCAGATGGAATGCATCCAGTGCGGCCTCTGCATCGACGCCTGCGACAACGTGATGACCAAGATCGGCCGGCCGAAGCGGCTGATCGGCTACGACAACGACATCAACATCCATCGCCGCCAGGAAGGCAAGGCGCCGATCTACCGCATCGTCCGCTCCCGCACCATCGTCTACAGCGCGATCATCGCGGCGATCGGCGGCTTCATGGTCTACACGCTGGCGACGCGCAGCCTGCTCGACGTCAACGTGCTGCACGATCGCAATCCGGTCGCGGTCAAGCTCAGCGATGGCTCGATCCGCAACGCCTACACGGTGCGGCTGCTGAACAAGAGCGGCTATGACCGCGTCATCGCGATCGACGCGAACGGCCCGGCCAACGCGACTATCCACGTCATCGGCGTCGATTCCGTGACGCCTGATAGGCCGATGATCGTGATCCCGCGCGACTCCACCAGCGAGCTGCGGCTGCTCGTCACCGCGCCGGCCGAGGTCAATCCGGAGAAGTCCGTTCCCGTCCGTTTCCACGTCACCGATATCGGGCTCGGCGAGGTCGCTTCCGCCACCGACAATTTCGTCTCGCCTTGAGAAAATTCTGGAGTTAGCCATGGCATCCGCCCCGAAGACGCTGACTGGAACGAAAGTCTTCCTGATGCTGGTCGCTTTCTTCGGCCTCGTGATCGGCGTCAACGTCACCATGATGAAGCTCGCGATCGCGACGCTGCCCGGCACCGAGGTCGACAGCCCCTATGCCGCGGGCCTGACCTACGATCGCGAGATCTCGGCAGCGCACGACCAGACCGCGCGTAAATGGAAAGTCAACGCCCATATCGAGCGCCGCAACGACGGCGGTGCCGTGCTTCAGGTCGAAGCACGCGATGCCGGCGGCCAGCCGATCGCCGGACTGAAATTCGGCGGCCGGCTGGAGCGGCCGACCGACAAGCGCGCCGATCTCGCCGTCGAGCTCACCGAAGCCGGCATCGGCCTCTATCGCGGCAATGCCGCCTCCGTCGCGCCCGGGCAATGGGATCTGGTGATCGAGGGCGAGGCGCGGGGGACGCGCGTGTTCCTGTCGCGTAATCGCGTGATCCTGAACTGAAGGACTTCGACATGCACGTCACGCGGGATTTCTCGCACTACGTCCGGGCCGCGGGCGAGGGCGTCCAGCACATCGATCTCGCGGTCGAAGGCGTTCACTGCGCCGGCTGCATGGCCAAGATCGAACGGGGGCTGTCCGCCATTCCCGATGTCACCCTGGCGCGCGTCAACCTCACCGACCGCCGCGTCGCCCTGGAATGGAAGGCGGGCACGCTCGACCCCGGCCGATTCATCGATCGCCTCGAGGAACTCGGCTACAAGGCCTATCCATTCGAGACCGAGAGCGCGGAAGCGTCCGAGGTCGCCGAATCGCGCTTCCTGCTGCGCTGCCTCGGTGTCGCAGCGTTCGCCACCATGAACGTGATGATGCTGTCGATCCCGGTGTGGTCGGGCAACGTCTCGGACATGCTGCCCGAGCAGCGCGACTTCTTCCACTGGCTGTCGGCGCTGATCGCATTGCCGGCGGCGGCCTATGCCGGCCAGCCGTTCTTCCGCTCGGCCTGGCGTGCGCTGTCGGCGAAGACGACGAATATGGATGTGCCGATCTCGATCGGCGTGATCTTGGCGCTCGGCATGTCCGTGGTGGAGACCATCCACCACGCCGAGCACGCCTATTTCGACGCGGCGATCATGCTGCTGACCTTCCTTTTGGTAGGCCGCTTCCTCGACCAGAACATGCGGCGACGGACCCGCGCGGTCGCCGGCAATCTTGCCGCGCTGAAGGCGGAGACTGCCGCGAAGTTCGTCGGGCCCGATGAGATCTCGCACGTGCCGGTCGCCGCGATCCATCCCGGCGACATCGTGCTGCTCAGGCCCGGCGAGCGCTGTGCGGTCGACGGCACCGTGATCGAGGGTCGCTCCGAGATCGACCAGAGCCTGATCACCGGCGAGACGCTCTACGTCACGGCCGAGCAGGGCACGCCGGTCTATGCGGGCTCCATGAACATCTCCGGCACGCTGCGGGTGCGGGTTTCGGCTGCGTCCGAGGCGACGCTGCTCGCCGAGATCACGCGGCTGCTCGACAACGCGCTGCAGGCGCGCTCGCGCTACATGCGGCTCGCCGACCGCGCCTCGCGGCTCTATGCGCCGGTGGTGCATGCGACCGCGTTCATCACCATTCTGGGCTGGGTCATCGCAGGAGCGTCCTGGCACGATGCGATCGTGACCGGTGTCGCCGTGCTGATTATTACCTGCCCGTGCGCGCTCGGGCTCGCCATTCCCACTGTGCAGACGGTGGCCTCGGGCGCGATGTTCAAGGCCGGCGTCCTGCTCAATTCCGGCGATGCCATCGAACGGCTGGCGGAAGCCGACCACATCATTTTTGACAAGACCGGGACGCTGACGCTGCCCGATCTCGAAGTGACGAACGCGGCCGACATTCCCGCTGATATCTTCGCGCTTGCCGGCCGGCTGGCGCTGTCGAGCCATCATCCGGTCGCCGCCGCGGTCGCGCAGGCTGCCGGAGCGAGATCACCCGTTGTCGGTGCGGTCGAGGAGGCCGGGCAGGGCGTTCGTGCTGTGGTCGACGGCATCGAGCTTCGTCTTGGCCGTCCGTCCTTCTGCGGTGCCGAGGCGCTGGTTGCGGACGCCACCCGTCTCGACCCCGAGGCCTCGATCGTGGCGTTCAGCAAGGGCAGCGAGAAGTTCATCCTCTCGGTCCGCCAGGGCCTGCGTCCGGATGCGCAGGCTGTGATCGCGGCGTTGAAGCCCCGCAACATCGGCATCGAGATTCTCTCCGGCGATCGGGAGCCGGCAGTGATCGCGGCGGCCCATGCGCTGGGCATCGCGGAATGGCGTGCCGGCGTCACGCCGGCCGACAAGATCGCGCGGATCGAGGAATTGAAGCAGCGCGGCGCCAAGGTGCTGATGGTCGGCGACGGCATGAACGACGCGCCTTCGCTCGCGGCAGCCCATGTTTCGATGTCCCCGATCTCGGCCGCGCATCTGAGCCAGGCCACCGCCGATCTCGTCTTCCTCGGCCGGCCGCTGGCTCCGGTCGTCGCGGCTATCGACGCGTCGCGCAAGGCGCTGCATTTGATGCGGCAGAACCTCTGGCTTGCGATCGGCTACAATGTGCTCGCCGTGCCGGTTGCGATCAGCGGTGTAGTGACGCCCCTGATCGCTGCTGCGGCCATGAGCGGATCCTCGATCCTGGTCATGCTGAATTCGCTGCGGGCGCGCAGCACCTCGCGGGAGATCGCGTGATGGAAATCCTGGTCATCCTGGTCCCGCTGGCGCTGATGCTCGGAGGTGCCGGTCTCGTCGCCTTTCTCTGGTCGCTCCGGAGCGGCCAGTACGACGATCTCGACGGTGCCGCCTGGCGCGCCATCGCCGACGACGAGCCGCCGCAGGAGGCGCCGGCCAAGCGCTAGCGCTTCAAGTTCAGCGCGAGCAGGCCAGCGGCCGCAAGGGCTATGCCCACGCCGGTCACGCAAGCGTGCCAGCCGAAGGCATCGAACAGGCGGCCGAGCACGGCTGTGCCGACGAGTCCCCCGCAGAAATAGCACGCAAGGTAGGTGCCGCTGGCGACGCCACGGTTCTCAGTCGCGGTCTGCCCGACGAAGCCCGTGGCTACCGCCTGTGCAAAGAAGGTCCCGACCGCGACCAGCACCATTCCGGTGAGCACTTCAGGCAGCCGCGCAGTCAGCATCAGCGGCAGCCCGATGCCGGCAACGGCGAGCGAGCCCCAGATCGTCGGGCGTGCTCCGATGCGTGAGGCAACCCGCCCCGCCAGCAAGGTCGTGACGACCGAGGGCAGGAACACCAGATAGACAAGGCCAAGATCCATCATGCCGAGCGACAGCGGCGGTCGGACCAGAACGAAATTGACGAAAGTGAAGGTGCCGATGAAGGCGAACAGGATGCAGAAGCCGATGCCGAAGGCCGCGCGCAATCGCGGATTGCGCCAATGCGCGATGGTGGCTTTGAGCGGCGAAGCAGTCGGCATCATCGCATGCATCGGCTGCACGCGTCGAATCGTGAAATAGACCAGCACCGCGCCGGCCAGATTGAGCGCTGCGAACAGATAGAAATTCCAGGCGAGGCCCAGGCCGTCGGCAATTGCGGCCGAGATCAGCCGGCCGACGAGATTGCTCGCGACATTACCGGTGATGTAGGCGGCAAACGCGCCGCCTGCATCCATCGCGCTGCATTGCTCGCCGAGATGAGCCAGTGTCAGCGCGAAGGCCGAGGCCATGCACAGGCCCTGCGCGACGCGCAGGGCGGTGAAGACGGCGAGATTTGGCGCGATCGCCAGCAGGCCGGTCGGGAGCGCGAGCAGCATCAGGCTGAGCAGGATGCCGGTCCGGCGGTCGATATGCGGGCTAAGAAAGCCAATCACGAGGCTAGCTGTGGCCATGCCGAATGTGCTGGCGTTGACGGCAAAGCTCATCGACGCCGGCGTGACGCCGTAATGGCGCGTCAGCGAGGGCAGGATCGCTTGCGTTGCAAAGAGATCGACAACGGTCAGGAACGCGGTCAGGCCGATGACGAGCGAGCGCAGCCCGAGACCCGGCGAGTGCGCCTCCATCGTCATCGCGGCCGGTTTGATCGGCGCGGAAAGATCGGTCATGGCGATTGTCCTGTGGGGATGCGGCGCCCGAAGTGGGGAGTTCCGGGCGCCACATCTCGTAACGAGTGCGCTGGGGCTGGAATGTGCTCGTTACATGTGGTGGTCGTTGGGATCCTTGCGGACGTCGCCGACATAGAGAATGACGGTGTCCTTGCCGAGGTTCTTCCACCAATGCGAGGTGCCGTGAACCTCGGGGCGGATGTCGCCGGCCTTGTGCACGATCGGATCGACGCAGTTGGAGGCGTATTCGACGATCTCGCCCTGCTGCACGAAAATGAGAGCGGGGCGGTCGTCATGACTGTGCCAGGGCACGATGCCGCCGGGCTCGATGGTCAGCTTGCGGAAGCGCAGCTCGCGGCCCTCGATATGCGCCGGCTGCTTGCCGAGGTCGATCGCGCCCAGCGTGACGTCGGTAACGCCGACGGGTTTGTAGTCGACCATCTGCTGGGCGTTCGGCTTGATCTTGCCCGCCGGACATTCCCCGGCAACGACCGGCTGCGCCGAGAGCGTCAGTGTGCCGACGATGGCAAGGCCCGGCCAGATCAGACGCGACAAAGCGTGGCTCTTGAACATGACGAGATCTCCTGTGTTGGCCGCGACCCCGCTGGTCGCCGGCGATGACGGAAGCTTCATCGAGATCGCGTCGATCCTGAAATGCCGGCTTGCTCTCGATGCGATAGCGGTGCGCTATGTTGATGCGCGGCGGCTATCGATCCGATTGGCCAACGGCATTTCCGCTTTCGCGGCATTCGGCGTCCGATGGCAAGGCGCCCGATGGTGGGCGTCCACATCAATCCGCAGGAGCCCCAATGCCGAAATTGTCCAGGACCCTGATCGCCGCCGCCGCGTTTGCGGTCATCGCCACCTCGGCCTTCTCGGAGGTCGCCTGGGACTTCAAGGCCGGCATGGCCTATGTCTATGGCGGACCCGGCAAGATGTCGGCGATGGCGATGGCCCCGGCCGAAAAGAACCACGAGGCGATGATGAAGAACGCCAAGAAGGTGCCCGACAACACCGTCTTCTTCATGAGCAACGGATCGCTGTACTCCACCTCGGGACGGCTCGATCCGACCGGAAATTTCTACGTGAATTGAACGGGCCCTGGCGGCCGCCCCTTGCGGGCGGCCGAACCGGGAAACTAATATTGGCCGAATGCCGGAGCAGAAGATGACAGCTCTCTCGCCAGCCGACGCCGAACAGCTCAGGCTTGCTTTCCAGCGCTGCCGCGACATGGATGGCACACTGAACGAACAGCTCCGCGCCTATGCTGATGCCAGCCGTGCGGTGTTTCCGGCCTATGGCGAGGCCGTCGATCGCCTGGTGGCGAGATTGGGCGGGAATGGCGGTGGCGAGGCCGCGCCACGCCCGGGCGATGCGATGCCGCCCTTCATGCTGCCGGACGAGTCCGGGCGTCTCGTTACGCTGCCTTCGCTGCTGGAGCGTGGCCCGCTCGCCGTGATGTTCTTTCGCGGCCACTGGTGTCCCTATTGCCGGCTCAATGTCCGCGCCGTGGTCCAGGCGCTCGACCGCATCACAGCCATGGGTGCGCAGATCATTGCGGTCATGCCGGAGACGCAGGAATTTACCCGCCAGCTCAAGGCTGAATCCGGCGCGCCGTTTCCGGTCCTGACCGATCTCGACAACGGCTATGCGCTGTCGCTCAATCTCGCGATCTGGCTCGGCGCCGAGATACAGGACCTGTTGTCCTATCAGGACATGGCGAAATTCCACGGCAATGACGGCTGGATGCTGCCGATCCCGGCCGTGTTCGTGGTCGGCCGCGACGGGATCGTGAAGGCCCGCTTCGTCGATCCCGATTTCCGCAAGCGCATGGAGATCGACGATCTGCTCGCGGCACTGGAGAGCGCGGGCAGGGAGAACTGAGCGCTCGCGACGCGGGCTTATCCTGCAATTTCCCGCCAGTCGGCACCGCGCAGCATGCGCATCACGGCGTTGGCCACCGCCGTGCGTTGCCGGCCGGCGACCCCGTAAAGGCTGACGGTGCGGCGGGCGTCCAGGCCGGCGACGGCGGCACGCGTCAGTGTCTGCGGCAGGGGCGAGCTGTGCGGCATCATGGCGACGCCGATGTCGGCCTCGACCAGCTCGATCAGGTCGCGCTCGCTCGAAATCTCGTGGCCATGCTCGATGCCGTGCTCGCGCAGGCTCGCGGAGATGCGGCGCGCGTGCTCGCAGAACGTCCGGTCCAACAGTTGCTCCGAGCGCAGATCGTCCAGTTCGATGCTGCCGCGGCCGGCCAGCCGATGTCCGTCGCCAACGACGAGCTCGAAGCTCTCGGTGAACAGCGGCCAGGCGTCGAGCCGTTCCCAGGCCTCATCGATCTCGGCGGCGACGCCGAGTTCGGCCTCACCTTTCTTCAGGAACTCGCCGACCTCGCGGCTCGTCCCGCGCAGGAAGCGGAATTCGAGCCGGTTGAACTGCCGCCTGATCTCGTTGAGATGCGGAATGAGCAATGCCAGATCGATCGAATGCGTCAGAGCGATACGGAGCGCGCCGACCTCTCCGCTCCGGAACGAGGAGGCGAGCGAGCGCGCGCCGGCGGCAGCGTCAAAACACTGCTTCAGGAGCGGATGCATGCGCTGGCCGAGCTCGGTCAGTTGCGCGGCCGGCCGCTCTCGGCGGAACAGATCCCCGCCAAGCTCGGCCTCGAGCTGCTTGATCGCGCGCGTCAGCGAGGGCTGCGTCACGTTGCACTCCTCGGCCGCGCGCGTGAAATTGAGCAGCTGCGCCACCGCGAGGAAATAGCGGACCTGGTGCATTTCCATGGATCGGCTCCCAGCGAAATCGACCTCAAATCTAGCCGATCGGAGCCGGAAATGACATCCCACGCGCGATAGCGCGGACGTATGGATTCGGAAGCCAACTGGCATTTCAAATGGTCCTGCGATCTCCTAAAACGATCGCGGGTAACAATGCCGCCGCGTCCGACGAAAATCCGGCCGGTGCAGGCTCACCAGGAGCGAACGATGAACGGCATGAAGGGTAAAGGTGCAGATATCCCAGGTCAGGTCGTGCTGGTGCTTCAGGGCGGTGGTGCGCTCGGCTCCTATCAGGCGGGCGTCTACCAGGCGCTGCACGAGGCCGGAATAGAGCCGGACTGGGTCATCGGCACCTCGATCGGCGCCATCAATGCGAGCCTGATTGCCGGCAACGTGCCGGAGCAACGGCTTGCGCGCCTGAAGGAATTCTGGAAGCGGATGGAACAGACCCCGGTCTGGACCCTGGGCGGTGCCTTTCCCGACTTCAACGACAGGCTCGCTTACTGGTCGACCGTCACCGGCGGCATTCGCGGCTTCTTCCAGCCCAATCCCCTGGCGCATGCGGGCGATGCCTATCCGCTCGGTGCCGACAACGCGGGCTATTATTCGACCGCGCCGCTGGAGAAGACTCTGAGCGAGCTGGTCGATTTCGATCTCGCCAATCGCCGCGCCCCGCGCCTGACGGTCGGTGCGGCTCATGTCGGCACCAGTGAAATGCGCTATTTCGACAGTCGCAACAGTGAACTGACGGTGAAGCATGTGATGGCGTCGGGCGCGCTGCCGCCGGCTTTCCCGGCGGTGCGCATCGACGGCGAGCTCTATTGGGACGGCGGCATCCTGTCGAACACGCCGACGGAAGCGGTGTTCGACGACAATCCACGCAGGGATTCGCTGATCTTCTCCGTGCATTTGTGGAATCCCGTCGGGGCCGAGCCGAACACGATTGGGGAGGTCCTGAACCGGCACAAGGATGTGCAATATTCCAGCCGCATTTCGAGCCAGATTGCGCGCCAGCAGCAGGCCCATCGCCTGCGCCATGTCATCAACCAGCTCGCGGCACGGCTTCCGGAGAGCGTGCGCAGCGATCCTGCGGTGAGAGAGTTGATGAGCTATGGCTGTCCGACCCGCATGCATGTGGTACGGCTGCTGGCGCCGCAGCTCGAGCGCGAGACCCATACCAAGGATATCGACTTCAGCCCGTCGGGAATCACGCGGCGCTGGCACGCTGGTTATGCGCACACGAAGTCGGTCCTGGCACGCAAGCCTTGGATCGGCGAATTCGATCCGCTTGCCGGCGTGGTGCTGCACGAGCATACGGACGAGATGCCGATTGCGGCGGAGTGAGGGCTTTGCGCGTTATTGTCTTGCGCAGTGACGATTTCCCGGGGGCGCGGTCTGGGCTATTGTTGTCGCGTCTTCGTCGCGAGGCTTGCAATTGGTCGCTGAAAAGGATCTCGAGGCAACGCTCGATCTGGTCCGCGCCAACGCGGCGGGACCGGTGGCGGGCGTGTTCGGTCCTGATACGCTGACCTGGCGGATCGACCGGGAGGCCGTCATCTTTCTCGGCGCCGGCCGCGCGTTGTTGCTGCAATTGGCGCATCCCTGGGTTGCCGCCGCCATCGCCGAGCATTCGAAAACCCTGGCCGATCCGATCGGCCGCTTCCATCGCACCTTCGACATCGTCTTTGCCATGGTGTTCGGCTCGCTCGACCGTGCCTTGCGCTCGTCCCGGCAGCTGCATCGGCGGCACAGCATGATCGTCGGAGAGATGCCCGAGACGGTCGGTCCCTTTGCGGCAGGCTCGCGCTACAGCGCCAACGATATCCCCTCGCTGCGTTGGGTCCATGCGACGCTGGTCGAGACGGCGCTGATGGCGCACGAGCTGGTTCTGCCGCCATTCTCGGTGGAGGAGCGCGAGCGCTACTGGACCGAGAGTCGAACGTTCGGTGCATTGTTCGGATTGACGGCGGATGATCTGCCCGCGGACTGGTCGGGCTTTACGGCCTACACGGCGGCTATGGCGCAGTCGGACACGCTGACCGTGAGCCCGGCGGCGCGCGAGATCGCGGCGCAGATTTTTAGCGGCGCGCGACCGTGGTTGCGGCCGCCACGATGGTATCGCGCGCTCACGGCGAGCCTGCTGTCGGAGCGCTTGCGCGCCGGCTTCGGGTTTGAGCTCGGCGAGCGGGAGGTCAGATCGGCCGACAACGCGCTGCGTTGGATCCGGCGCATCTATCCGACATTGCCGGACCGGCTGCGCTACGTCGGCCCCTACCAGGAAGCGCAGGCGCGCCTGCGGGGCGAGCCGCAGCCGGACTGGATGACGCGCTGCCTCAACAGGGCGTGGATCGGGCGGCCGCAGATGGATGTGCGTCGCTAAGCGCTTCCGGCGTGTCCCGGACAAGCCGCAACGCATAAGCGTTGCGGCGCAGAGCCGGGACCCAGAGGCCACGAGCTCCGCCGAGACATGGGCCCCGCCTCAGCAGCGCACCACGTCGCAAGCGCGACGCGCTGCGCTGCTTCCGGGGCACGAGAGGAGGCGCACACTTTTTCCGCACCGTCATTGCGAGGAGTGCTTGCGACCGAAGCAATCCAGACAGTCGCTGCGGAAGGATTCTGGATTGCTTCGCTGCGCTTGCAATGACGGAGAATGAGCGGCGCGCCTCACACCGATGCCAGCTTCCGGTAGAGCGCGCTGTAGGTCCCCGCCGAAATGCTCCAGGAGAACGATCGCCCCATGGCGCTGCGGCGCATGGTGTCGAGTTGGTCTTGCGCCATGAAGGCCGAGAAGGCGCGGCGGACACCGCCAAGGAAGGACTCGCGCGAGGGCCTCGAGAACAGGAAGCCGGTCTCGCCGTCGGTGATGGTTTCGGCAAGGCCGCCGGTCTGGTGACCGATCGGCAGCGAGCCGAAGCGCTGGGCGTACATCTGGCTGAGCCCGCACGGCTCGAAGCGGGAGGGCATCAGGGTGAAATCGCTGCCGGCGAAGATGCGGCGCGCCTGGGCTTCGTTGAAGCCGATCACCACCCCGATCGCGTCGGGGCGGCGGCGATGCGCGTCGATCAGGGCCTGCTCCAGCGCCGGCTCGCCGGAGCCGGTGACGACGATCTGCCCGCCGGCATCGACGATCTCATCGGCCGCCGACAGCACGAGGTCGATGCCCTTCTGATGGACGAGGCGCGCGACGATGCCGAACATCGGGCCGCGCGACACCGCTAAGCCAAACTGCTTGCGGACGTAATCCGCATTGGCCCTCTTGCCGATCCAGTCGCCGGCGCCGAACTGCTGGGCGAGCTGGGCGCAGGAGCGCGGGTCCCAGCTCTCGTCGATGCCGTTGAGAATGCCGGTGAGCTCGGACGCGTCCGAACGCAGGCGGAGCAGGCCCTCCAGGCCGCAGCCGAATTCGGTCGTGGTGATCTCGCGCGCATAGGTGCCGCTGACGGTGGTGAGGTGCGAGGCGTAGACGAGGCCGGCCTTGAGGAAGGACAGCTGGTCGTAGAACTCGACGCCGTCGATGTGGAAAGAGCTTTCCGGTGCGCCGATCCGCCGCAGCGAGTCCTTCGGGAAGAGGCCCTGATAGGCGAGGTTGTGAATGGTCAGGATCGACGGCAGCTTGGAGCCGCGCCAGGCGAGATACGCCGGCACGAGCGAGGCCTGCCAGTCATTGGCATGGATCAGGTCTGCTGCCCAATTCTTGTCCAGCTTGCCCATGGCCAGCTCAGCGGCTGCCGAGGCAAAGCGCGCGAAGCGGATGTCGTTGTCGGGCCAGTCGCGCCCGGACTCGTCGCCATAGGGGTTGCCGGGCCGGTCGTAGAGTTGCGAGCAGAGCAACACGTAGACCGGCAGGCCGTCCTTGGTCGCTGCCCGTCCGAGCGAGCAGGCCGGCATCTCCGCGAAGGCCGGGCAGCGGCCAACGATCTGAATATGCGTGAGTTGCTCGATGATGTCGCGATAGCCGGGCAGCATGATCCGGATATCGGTAAAGGAGCGAAGGGCGCGGGGCAGCGCAGCGGACACGGCTCCAAGGCCGCCGACGCGGACGAAGTCGTCCATCTCCGTGGTGACGAACAAGACCCTCAAGAACAGCTGCCCTCTGTCGATCCCGTTCGATGCTATGCAAGAACGGGTCCAGTTGTCCGGGAATTCTTAAAGCCCACCCACGCGGCGCGTCGGTTCGGTAAACACTTTCCTACTCGGCCGCCGCCCTCTAGGGTCGCGCATCAACAACAGAGAACTTCGAGAGTTCCTAAGACCCAAGGACGTGAGCAGGCATGCAGCTAGCAGATAAGCATGAGGGGACGACGACAAAAGCCTTCGCAGGGCTCAGGGTCCTGGATTTTTCGACCACCATTGCCGGTCCTCACTGCGCGCGGATGCTTGCCGACATGGGCGCTGAGGTCATCAAGATCGAGACCGACGGCGGGGAGACGATGCGGACCCGGCCGCCGCTGCGCAAGGGATGCAGCACCGCGTTCGGCCAGCTCAATGTCGGCAAGAAGAGCGTCGTGCTCGACCTCAAGTCCGAGGATGGCAAGGAGGCGGTGCGCCGGCTGGCCGCGACATCAGACATCCTGGTCGAGAACTTTCGCCCCGGCGTGATGCACCGACTGCGGCTCGACTACGATAGGCTGCGCACCGTCAACCCGAGGCTGATCTACTGCTCGATCTCAGGCTACGGCCAGACCGGCCCCTCGGCCGAGCTGCCGGCTTATGCTCCGGTGATCCATGCGGCCTCCGGCTACGACATGGCGCATCTGGCCTACCAGCCGGGCCGCAATCGCCCTGATTATTGCGGCATCTATCACGCCGACGTGGTCACCGGCACCTATGGCTTCGGCGCGATTGCTTCGGCGCTCTATCAGCGGACCGTGACCGGCCTTGGCCAGCATATCGACGTCTCCATGCTGGAATCGATGCTGTCACTGACGCTGACCGAATTGCAGAGCGCACAATTCGCCGTGAAGCCGCCGCCGCGCCCGATGTTCGGCCCGACCGAGACGGCAAGCGGCTATGTCATGATCACGGTCGCCAGCGAGAAGACGTTCCAGGGATTGATGGGCGTGATCGGTCACCCCGAATGGATCTCCGATCCGCGCTTTGCGACCTATGCCGCGCGCCGCGAGAATTGGGCGGAGGTGATGGACGGCGTCGAGGCCTGGTCGCGGGAACTCACGACCGACGCGTGTCTCGCAGCGCTAGGGGCTGCCGGCGTGCCGGCGTCGGCCTATCGCACCGTGTCCGAGGCGCTGGCCGATCCGCAACTCGCTCACCGGCAGGCGCTCTCCGAGGTGCGGGACGAGGGCGGCTCCTTTCAGGTGCTCAACCTGCCATTCCGGATGTCGGGTGCCGATACCACGCCGGCCAAGACGATGGCCGTGCTCGGCGAGCATACGGATGCGCTGCGCGAGGAGATCAGCCTCGCCGATGATGCATCAATTCCGACAGGCAAAACTGCCGCGACAGGCTGAGCACCATTACGCCGCACGTGCGGCGTGTGATCTGTCGCGCGTTCCTCTTGCCGTGGCGAGCTTTTGTCGCCAATCTCGTCCCAGTCATTCAACGATCCGAAACATCGGACGAGGGATCCCGGGAGGAACCATGACGAACATTGCTGCCGCGGCGCGCAAGCACGCGCCGATTTTCCTTGTTGCGGCATTTGCCCTCCTTCCGCTGGCCGGGCCGGTGCAGGCACAGAAGCCGGGCGGCAGCATCACCGTCGGCCAGGAGCTGGAGATTGCGGGCTTCGATCCGCTCAAGGTCGGCGTCTACGACACCTCCACCTTCACCGCGGCCGCAGCGATCTTCGATACGCTGACGACGCTCGACGACAAGGGCGAAGCCGCGCCGAAGCTCGCGGTGTCATGGACCCATTCCGACGACTACATGAGCTGGACCTTCAAGCTGCGAGAGGGCGTGAAATTCCACGACGGAACGCCGTTCAATGCGCAGGCCTTCAAGGAGAATTTCGACCGGCAGAAGGACCCGGCCAACAAATGCCGCTGCGCCTTCTACATCACCAACGTCAAGGAAGTCCTGGCGCCGGACGACTACACCCTCGTCTACAAGCTCACCGACCCCTCGGTGAACCTGCCGGCGGTGATCACCATCCAGAGCCAGAACAACGCGATACACTCGCCGACGGCCTGGAAGACCAAGGGCGACGATTACAACCGCAATCCCGTCGGTACCGGTCCCTACATCCTTAAATCATGGACCGCTGGCGACCGCATGGTGCTGGAGAAGAATCCCAACTACTGGGACAAGGGCCGCCCCTATCTCGATCGCATCATCTTAAAGCCACTGCCCGACGCGCAGTCGCGCTTTGCCTCGCTGCAATCGGGCGAGGCCGACATCATCTGGGACGACGAGAACGACGCCGACAACATCATGAAGGCGCAGAAGGACCCCAAGCTCACCGTGCACACCTACAAGGGCTCGGGCGCGCAGGTCTATGCCGTCAACACCAAGGTCGCGCCGTTCGACGATGTCCGCGTGCGACAGGCGTTGGTGATGGCGCTCGACCGCCCGAAAATGTCGCAGGCGATCAGCAACGGCCTGAGCCGGCCCGCGACCAATCCCTATGGCGATGGCTCCTGGGTCAAATGCAAGGACGACGGCGCGCTGCCGTTCGACGTCGAGAAGGCCAAGGCGCTGATCAAGGATTACGGCAAGCCGGTCGAGTTCAAGATGCTGGTGACCGCGACGCCGCGCGGCCGGATGATCGGCCAGGTGCTCCAGCAGTTCTGGAAACGCGCCGGTGCCAATATGGAGATCGAGCAGGTCGATCAGGCAACCATTCCCTCGCGCGCCTTCACCCGCCAGTTCCAGATGACGCCGTGGCGCATCGTCGATCTCGCCGATCCCGATCCGCAGATGTACGCGAATTTCCGCAGCGGTAGCCCGCTGGCATTGGCCGGATACTCAAATCCTGAGCTCGACAAGCTGCTGGACCACGCCCGCGTCACTGCCGACCTCGGCCAACGCACCGAGGATTACTGCGCCATCAGCCGCCTGATCAACAAGGAGGCGATCTGGTTCTGGACCTTCCAGAACACCTATTACGCGCTGTCGAGCGCCAAGCTGAAGGGCTTCCCCAAGATCTACAACGGCGTGATCGACGTTTCGCGGACCTGGCTGGAATGAACGCGCGATGCTGAACTTCGTCGTTCGGCGGCTGCTTGGCATGCTGCCGGTGTTGCTCGCCGTCTCTCTGCTGACATTCCTGATCGCCTCGCTGCTGCCGGGCGATCTCGCTCTCGTCATCCTCGGCGATCAGGCGACGCCGGAGAATGTCGCGGCGCTGCGCCGCGACATGGGGCTCGACCAGCCGCTGTGGTGGCGTTACCTGAGCTGGCTCGGTCACGTCCTGCAGGGCGATCTCGGCCGCTCGTTCCGCACCGGGCAGACGGTATTGCAGGCGGTCGCCGAGCGCATTCCGGTTTCACTTCAATTGATGCTGATGGCCGAGTTCATCGGCCTCTTGATCGGCGTCCCCGTCGCGATCGCCTGCGCCGCGCGCGCCGGCGGCGCCTTCGACCGCTTCATGACCGGTAGTGCGTTCGCGATGCTGTCGATGCCGTCCTTCCTGGTGGCGATCCTGCTGATTTATCTGTTCGCGGTCGAGCTGCACTGGCTGCCGGCGACCGGCTATGTGCCGTTCACCGAGGCGCCGCTGGCCAATCTGCGCTTTTTCGTGCTGCCGGCACTGACGCTGGCACTGGCGGAATGGCCGGGAATCATGCGGGTGCTGCGCTCCGACATGATCGCGACCTTGCAGGAGGATTATATCGCGCTCGCCAAGGCCAAGGGTCTCAAGCCCGCGCGTATCCTGTTCGTGCATGCGCTCAAGCCCTCGTCGCTGACGCTGGTGACGGTCACAGGCATCAATATCGGCCGCCTGCTCGGCGGCACGCTGATCGTGGAATCGATCTTCGCGCTGCCTGGCATCGGCCGGCTTCTGGTCGGGGCGATCTACACCCGCGATCTCGTCATCCTCCAGGGCGTCGTGCTGCTGGTCGCCTGCGGCTTCGTTATCGTGAATTTCATCGTCGACATGCTCTACGCCGTGCTCGACCCCAGGATCCGCCATGGCCACGCTTGAGCTCTCGATGCAGGACGAGGCGGCGCCCGTGCCCGTCGGCCGCAAGCGCAGGCTCGGCCTGCTGTTCTGGATCGCGAGCGCCTGGCTCGCGATCATCCTTGCGCTCGCGATCCTTGCGCCGGTGCTGCCGCTGCAGAACCCTGTGGACATGGACATGCTGGAGCGCCGCGCCGCCTTCTCCGGGGAGCACTGGCTCGGCACCGACGGACTCGGCCGCGACGAGCTCGCCCGCCTGATTTTTGGCGCGCGCGTGTCGCTGACCGTCGGGCTGATCGCGCCGATGATCGGCCTTACGTTCGGCGGCGCGCTCGGCCTGCTCGCCGGCTATTTCCGCGGCCGGTTTGAGACGCTGGTGGTCGGCAGCATGGACGTGCTGCTCGCCTTTCCGCCGCTGATCTTCGCGCTCGCGGTGACGGCTTATCTCGGTCAGTCCGTCCCCAACCTCACCCTGATCCTCGGCGTGCTCGGCATTCCCGCCTTCATGCGTGTGGCGCGGGCCGCGACGCTGACGCTGGCGCGGCGGGAATTCGTGATCGCGGCCGAGGCGTTAGGTGCCAGCCATGCGCGCATCCTGCTGCGCGAGCTGTTGCCGAACGTGATCCTGCCGCTGCTGGCCTTCTTCCTGCTCGGCGTCGCCGTCACCATCGTGGTCGAGGGGGCGCTGTCGTTCCTCGGTCTCGGCGTGCCGCCGCCGATGGCGAGCTGGGGCAGCATGATCGGCGAGGGGCGCGACAGCCTCGACGTCGCGCCGCGGCTGGCGTTCCTGCCGGCCGCCGGACTGTTCCTCACCGTGCTGGCCTTCAATCTGGTCGGCGACACCTTGCGGGCGCTGACCGACCCGCGTCAGGGGGCGCTGTGAGCGCTCCGCTCTTGACCATCGAGGACGTTGCAGTCGAGCTACCGACGCCGCGCGGTAATCTGCGCGCCGTGGATCATGTCGACCTTTCGCTGGAGGCGGGCCGCACGCTCGGCATCGTCGGCGAGTCCGGCTGCGGCAAGACCATGCTCTCGCGCGCGGTGCTTCAGCTGCTGCCGAAAAAAGCAAAGCTCACGGGCCGCGTGATGTTCGACGGCCAGGATCTGGTGCGGCTCGATGCGGAACGCTTGCGTCGCTTGCGCGGGCGCGATCTCGCAGTCGTGTTCCAGGACCCCATGACCTCGCTCAACCCGGTGTTGACCATCGGCACGCAGTTGATGGAGACGATCCAGGAGCATCTCGAGCTCGATGCTCCCGCGGCGCGGAAGCGCAGCATCGAGCTGCTGGCGGCTGTCGGAATCCCGGCGCCTGAGCAGCGGCTCGCGCAATATCCGCATCAATGTTCCGGCGGCATGCGCCAGCGCATCGCAATTGCGATCGCGTTGTCCTGCGAACCGAAGCTGCTGATTGCGGACGAGCCGACCACCGCGCTCGACGTCACCATCCAGGCACAGATCCTCGATCTGCTCGCGCGCGAGCAGCGCCGCCGCCACATGGCGATGATCATCATCACCCACGATCTCGGCGTGGTCGCCGGCCGTGCCGACGAGGTCGCCGTGATGTATGCGGGCAGGGTGGTGGAGCGCGCCCCGACCCAGGCGCTGTTCAAGCGCATGCACATGCCCTACACCGAGGCGCTGCTGGCGGCGATCCCGAAGCTGGAGACCGCGCCGCATACGCCGCTGCCCGCGATCTCCGGCCGTCCGCCCGATCCGACACGACCGCTAAAGGGCTGCTCCTTCGCGCCGCGCTGCCGCTATGCCGCTAGCCGCTGTCATGAGGCCAAGCCCGACCTGAAGAGCGCCGAGATGCCCGATCATCTCTATGCCTGCTTCCATCCGATCCAGATGACGGAGGGAGTTGGCGTATGATGCAGCTTGCCACGCGCGCCGAGCCGCTGCTGAACGTCGACAATCTCGTCGTCGAATATGGTCTCGGCAACAAGACGGTGCATGCGGTTTCCGGTGTCAGCCTTGCGGTCGCGCGCGGCGAGACGCTGGGGCTGGTCGGAGAATCCGGCTGTGGCAAGTCGACGCTGGGCCGCGCCGTGCTGCAATTGCGCCGCGCCAAATCCGGCCGGGTGCTGTTCGACGGCGAGGACCTCACCGCGATGGAGGGCGAGGCGTTGCGCAAGATGCGCCGCCGCGTGCAGTTGATCTTCCAGGATCCGATCGCCTCGCTCAATCCGCGCCGTCGCATCGGCGACATCGTGGCCGAGCCGCTGATCATCGCCGGCGTCAAGGATGCCGCCGAGCGCAAGCGCAGGGTCCACGAGGTGCTCAGCGCGGTCGGGCTCGATCCTGATCTCGTGGCGGGCCGCCTGCCGCATGAATTCTCCGGTGGGCAGTGCCAGCGCATCTGTATAGCGCGGTCGCTGGTGCTCAACCCCGAGTTCATCGTCTGCGACGAGCCGGTCTCGGCGCTGGACGTCTCGATCCGCGCACAGATCCTCAATTTGCTGGAGGAGATGAAAGCACGCTTCGGCCTGACGCTGCTGTTTATTGCGCACGATCTCGCAGTGGTCAAAGCGGTCAGCGACCGCGTCGCGGTGATGTATCTCGGCCGGCTCTGCGAGGTCGGTCCGTCGGAGCAATTGTTCGCAAATCCAGCGCATCCCTATACCGGGCTCTTGTTGCAGGCGATCCCGGTGCCCGATCCGGATGTGCGTCCCGCCGAGAGTGTGGCGGCGGGTGAGCCACCATCGCCGATTGCGCCGCCGTCCGGCTGCCGCTTCCGCACCCGCTGCCCGCGAGCCGATCAGCGATGCAGCGCGGAGATACCGGAGTTGCGCGAAATCGGGCCCGGCCAGTTCGCAGCTTGCCATCGTCCGCTGACCTGAACTAAGACCGGTTTGTCTCGCCTCGCCGGCCATGGCATGGTGGCGCGACAACGAGAAACATGCCGGGAGAACGCCGATGAAGAGTTTCAAGGTCGCCGATTTCAAGGCGCCGCTGCAGGAGTTCGACGAGGCGACGCCGCAGCCCTCGGGCACGCAGGTGCTAATCAAGGTGAAGGCCGCCGGCGTCTGCCACAGCGACCTCCACATCTGGGAGGGCGGCTACGATCTCGGCCATGGCCGCAAGCCGCTGTCGCTGAAGGACCGCGGCATCAATCTGCCGCTGACCATGGGTCACGAGACGGTCGGCGAAATCCTGGCCTTCGGCCCTGACGTGAAACCGACCGACCAGGGCGACCTGAAGCTCGGCGATGTCGGGCTGGTCTATCCCTGGATCGGCTGCGGCAAGTGCGCGACGTGCCTCGCCGGTGACGAGAACATGTGCCTGACGCCGCGCTCGCTCGGCGTCTATTGCGACGGCGGCTATTCCGATCACATGCTGGTGCCGCATCCGCGCTATCTACTCAATCTCAGGGGACTCGATCCCGCAACGACCGCGCCCTATGCCTGCTCGGGCGTTACCACCTACAGCGCGCTGAAGAAGGTCGAGCAGCATTTCGACACGCCGATCGTGATGTTCGGCGCCGGCGGCCTCGGCCTGATGGCGCTGTCGCTCTTGAAAGCCATGGGCGGCAAGGGCGCGATCATGGTCGATATCGATGCAAGGAAGCGCGAGGCGGCGGAAAAGGCCGGCGCGCTCGCCACCGTCGACCCGAAGGCGCCGGATGCGCTGGAGCAACTCGCCAAGAAAGCGGGCGGGCCGATCCGTGCCGTGATCGACCTCGTCGGCAATGCCGCGACGACGCAGCTTGGATTCGACTGCCTGACCAAGGGTGGCAAGCTCGTGATCGTCGGCCTGTTCGGCGGCGGCGCGACCTGGGCGCTGCCGCTGATTCCGATCAAGGCGGTGACGATCCAGGGCAGCTATGTCGGAAACCTGCGCGAGACGCAGGAATTGCTCGACCTCGTCCGCACCAAGAAGGTGCCGCCGATCCCGGTAACGACGGCACCGCTCGCCAAAGCCAACGACGCGCTGGTGCAATTGCAGCAGGGCGCGGTGGTCGGGCGCACGGTGCTGACGCCGTAGCGAACACTCTCTCCGCCGTCATTGCGAGCGCAGCGAAGCAATCCAGAAATCCCTCCGCGGACACAGTCTGGATTGCTTCGTCGCAAGAGCTCCTCGCAATGACGACTTGGCTAGCTCCATTCCTTGAGGCCTTAAATGTCCGCAAACAACGCCTTCCACATTGCCGTGCTCGCCGGTGACGGCATCGGTCCCGAAGTCATGGCGCCGGCCGTCGAGGTGCTGCGCAAGATCGAGCAGAAATCGGATTTGCGCTTCCGTTTCACCGAGGCACCCGCCGGCGCCAACAATTATCTTGCCACCGGCAAGTCGATGCCTGACTCGACCATCAAGCTGTGCGAGGAGGCAGACGCAATCCTGCTCGGCGCCTGCGGCCTGCCGTCGGTGCGCTACCCCGACAATACCGAGATCGCGCCGCAGATCGAGCTGCGCTTCATCTTCGATCTCTATGCCGGCGTGCGACCGGCGCGCCTCATTCCGGGCGTGCCGAGCCCGATCGTCGGCGCTGATGCGCGCGGCATCGATCTCGTTGTGATCCGGGAATCGACCGAAGGCCTGTTCGCCTCGATGGGCAAGGGCGTCGTCACCCATGAGGACGCGCGCGAGACCATGGTGATCACACGCAGGACATCCGAGCGCCTGTTCGACTTCTCGTTTCGCCTCGCCGAGCGGCGCAAGGCGCGCGGCAAGCCCGGCGCGCTTGCCTGCGTCGACAAGGCGAACGTGTTCAAGGCGTTCGCGTTCTTTCGCGGCATTTTCGACGAGATCGCCAAGAAGCATCCCGACGTGAAGACCGATCGGCTCTATGTCGATGCCTGCTCGGCCATGCTGGTGAAGCGTCCCTGGGATTTCGACGTGATGGTGATGGAGAACATGTTCGGCGACATCGTCTCCGACATCACTGCGAGCCTGATCGGCGGCCTCGGCATGGCGCCGTCGGCGGACATCGGCGACAAATATGCCGTGTTCCAGCCCTGCCACGGCACCGCGCCCGACATCATGGGGCAGGGCAAGGCCAATCCCACCGGCATGATCCTGTCGGCGGCGATGATGCTGGACTGGCTCGCCGACAAGCACGGCGTCGAGAGCGCGGCGGAAGCCGGCGAGACGATCGAGCGTACGGTGGATCAGGTCTATGCGGGCGGCATCAAGCCGATGGAGTTCGGCGGCAGCAACGGCACCGCGGATATCACGAAAGCGGTGCTCGCGGCGCTCTGAGAAGCAGTCGAGCCGCGGCGCCAGTTCATCTCAAAGAAAAAGGGGCCTTGCGGCCCCTTTGTCGTTCACCAGCGGCGCCAATGGTGGTGGCGATGGCCCCAGCCCCACGGGCGCGGGCCGTAGAAGCGCCGCGGGCCGCCGTAATAGCCGTAGGCGCCGTAATAGTTCGGACGCCAGAAGCAGCGGCCCCAGGGGTTGCACACCCAGCGCACCTGATCGACGTCAGCGGCCGGACCGCTTGCAATCTTGTCCGCCTGCGGGATGCCATTCGGCATGGCTGCGAGCGCCTCGCCCGACGCGAGCGCCACACCGCCGATGGCAGCCAGAGCAAGAACAGCAGATTTCAGTGTCATCGCGATCTCCCTCGTTGTGGCGGGAGAACTTTCGTCAGATCAACTAGTTGCTACCGCGCGGAGCTGGACGAGGAATTTAATCTTCCTGAACGTCGGTTCAGCTTCAACGCCCCTGGAACTGCGGTTTGCGCTTTTCCATGAAGGCCTGCCGGCCCTCGCGAAAGTCTGCGCTGTCCATGCAGGCATTGCCGATCGCCTTGATCGCGTCCATGTCGCGCTGACTCTCATCCTTCAGCACCTGCGCGATGGTGATCTTGGCGGCCTTGATCGCGAGCGGGGCGTTCTGCGAGATCGTCTCGGCAATCGTCATGGTCTCGCCCCAGAGCTCGTCGACCGGGAACACGCGCTCGATAAGGCCAATGCGCAGCGCTTCGGCGGAATCGATGCGCATGCCCGTGTACATCAGAAGCCGCGCCCAGGACGGGCCGACCAGCGATACCAGGTGCCGCAGGCCGTCGAAGCCATAGGCGATGCCGAGCTTGGCCGCTGGAATCCCGAACTGGCTGGCGTGCGCGGCGATGCGGATGTCGGCGAGCATCGCGACCTGCATGCCGCCGCCGAGGCAAAACCCCTCGATGCAGGCAATCGTCGGCTTGGGATAGTCTGCGAGCAGTGCGCGCTGGGCGGCGCTGCGCCTAGCATATTCCTCGGACGCTGCCGCGTTATGGCGGGTCTTCTCGAACTGGCTGATGTCGGCGCCGGAGACAAAGGCCTTGCCGCCGGCCCCGCGCAGGATCACGACGCGCACCGTCTCGTCGTCGCGCAGGCTCGTCAAGGCCTCGCCAAATCCCTCCCACATCTCCAGCGACATCGCGTTGCGCTTGTCGGGATTGTTGAAGGTGATCACGCCGACGCCGTCGGCGGTGTGCTGGAGAATCTTGCCGTCCGCGTAGGGTGTACCGGTCGTGCTGAATATGTCGGACATCGCTTGCTCGCTCGTCATGTGCGAGGGGCAATGTGCTGCGCTGGCGCTTCCGGGGTCAACCGCGGCAGGGTGGGCGAGTCTGCATCCGCCTGTACCGGGATTGCATGGCGCGTCGTCCCGAGTGTCGCGCGCGCAAAAAAAAGGGGCGGTCGTGCCGCCCCGCAAAGGCCGCGCGCAAGCGCGCGAGCCGGAATATGATCGTTCAATCCGGCCGCGTCCCCGCGACGCGGCGGATTGAAGATCGGCCGCAAAGGCCAGACCGTCGACCGGTCTCAGCTCTCGTTCGCCGCGATCGATTCCATCAGCGAGACCAGCTGACGCTGCACGGTCTGGTCCTTGATCTTGCTGTAGGCGCGCAGCAGGCGGAGGCTGAAGGCCGAATCGAGGAACAGCAGGCTCTCGACTTCGCGCGCCTTGTTGTCGCCGTCGTAGAAGAAGGTCACGGGAACGTCGAGGGCGGAAGCGATCTGCTGCAGACGAGCCGCGCCGACGCGATTGACGCCCTTCTCGTATTTCTGGACCTGCTGGAAGCTGACGCCAAGCTTCTCGCCGAGCTCGGCCTGCGAGATCTTCATCTCGACGCGCCGCAGACGAATCCGCTTGCCAAGCTCGATGTCCGGCTTGCCAGCACTGCGCTGCTTCATTCTTTTCGCCGCTGCTTTCATCTTCGTTTTCACCTTTGTTCTTCGGTTGAAAATCCCCCGAAGAGCTGGGTCAGGGGTTCGCCCATATACGAGTCCTTGAATTCATGCGGATGCACGAACTCTTCCTTAAACCACGGGAAGCGAGCCGGACTGAAAGCTTCGATCAGCCAATCAATCATGTGCCGCACGCGCGGAATACGGCCGCTACCGGGATGGTAGGACAACCAGATATCCAGCGGTCGGTTCAACTCGACCTCCAGTGGAATCAACTTCCCGCCAAGAGCAATGGCGTAGCTCGGGAAGACGCCGATGCCGGCGCCATTCGCGACCGCCCAGTAGTTGGCGCTTGAGACGTTGGTCTTCATGACCAGAAGGTCACGTTCCGATACGCCCGGGAAGAAGCTCTCGAAGGATTCCTTGGCGGCAAGCTGGTCGGCGAATTGCAGCACCAGGCGATGCTTGATCAATTCCGCCGCCGAGCGCGGCGCGCCATGCTTCTCGATGTATTTCTCGGAGGCCCAGAACATCAGGTGCATGCGACCGAGCCGCACCAGTTTGATGTCGAGCGCCGAGGGACGCGACAGATGGATGGCGACGTCGGCCTCGTGGCGTGAGACGTCGGCCGAGCGCATCGCGCAATGCAGGTCGACCAGGATCTTCGGATAGGCCTGCTGGAATTCGACCAGGCGCGGGGCGAGCCAGAACGTGCCGAGCCCCTCGGTCACGGCGACTCGCACCTCGCCGGACAGGGCGTTGGCCATCGAATCGCTTGCGCGCAGCACGTCGAAGGTGGCGGCCTCCATGCGCTCGACGGCGGAGACCACCAGCGCGCCCTCATCGGTGAGATGGGTGCCATGGACATCACGGGTGAAGAGTGTGGTGCCGGTCTGGCGTTCGAAATCGTCGATTCGCCGGCGCACGGCGTTGATCGACAGCGACAGGCGCTCGGCCGCCGATCGGAAACTTCCGCATCGGACGACTTCAAGGAATATGCGGGCCGCATCCCAATCAGAGAGGCCGCTGAGATTTGTCTTTGGGCGTTCCGCCACAGGAACGCCCCTTTCCGCCAAGGAGTGCATACAAGTCCCTTCGGTTAGCTAAACTGGCAGAATCTGGCGCAAACCACAACCACTGCGGGTTGGGGGATGATAAGTTTTGAACGTCATCCTTACTACCGGTGGGTGGTATCTGAGTGCTGCCAAGAGTTGGGAATCGGGCAGGCCATTGCCCGGATGAGGGGTGTGGCGTGAGTTCCGTTGCGAGCCGTGAAATGGCTGCGGGATTGCAGGCGCTGTCGGCAATGAGTGTGCTTGCGCGAAAGCCGGCGCCATCTCTCTCAATGGATCAATCACAGCGCGCGGGGCGTTTGCTCTCGGACCGTTTCGACCATGGCCAACGGCGCAGCGCGGCGATGTTAGCCGAAACCGCAGTTCCGCGGCAGAAACCCACTGAAATCAGGTTCAGAGGCGCTGTGGCCTCGTGCTATCCTCCGTATTCCATGGGGGCCGAAGGGGTCGTCACCAACACGTCTCGCAGGCCGAATTAACGGAAAGAACGCCGGTGTCGCATTCAGACGAACAGTTGCAGTCGGTGCTGGAAACGCTCGAGGGGTGCCGCAGGGTTCTCAACGCGTGCGACAGCCGTGAGTCGGCCGAGCTGCTGTCCATTGTCATCCTCGACGTCAGGATGAAACTCAAAGGAATTGACAGTGCCGATCTCAAGGCACTGTGCGACGAAATGCTGCGGAGCGCTGCGAGCGAGCCGCCGTCCCCTTCCAAGCAGACGCAGGACCAGCCCCGGCGTCCGCTGCTCCGCGTGGTGAAGTAGCCGCGCCGCCGAATCTCGCTTTTTGGCGAGGTTTGTGCGCGTCCCGATGCCGCACCTGTGATCGCAGGCGGCATCGGGAGGAGCCCTGGTTTGGTGCGCCTCTGTTGCGCATTCTCCGGCATCGGTTACACCAGAGCCGGTTCGGCTCCGGGCCGCGCGCATTCCCGGCGCGCCGCACCGGGGCCTGAGATGGCTCAGACGGCATCATGCAAAATGTTTCGATCCCGGCGGCGCTGATTGCCGGCCTCGTCAGCTTCCTCTCGCCTTGCGTCCTGCCCCTGGTCCCGCCCTATCTGATCTATCTCACGGGCGCCACGATCGAGCATGTCGAGAGCGACGAGCCGGGCTCGGCCTCCAAGCGCGCGATCATGATGTCGGCGCTCCTGTTCGTGCTCGGCTTCTCCACGGTGTTCGTCGCGCTCGGCGCCAGCGCCTCGCTGGTCGGCGGGCTGATCCGCGCCTGGTCGGCAGAGCTGTCGATCCTCGCCGGCATCATCATCATCATCATGGGCCTGCACTTTCTCGGATTGACGCGCATCGGCCTGTTGATGCGCGAGGGACGGCTGCCGATCCCCAAACCGGTCGGCCTCTGGGGCGCCTACATCATGGGGCTCGCCTTCGCCTTCGGCTGGACGCCCTGCATCGGCCCGATCCTCGCCGCGATCCTTTCGATCGCCGCCGCTGAGGCCACGGTGACGAAGGGCGCAGGGCTGCTCGCGGTCTATTCAGCCGGTCTCGGCATTCCCTTCCTGATCGCCGCGCTGATGATCGAGCAGTTCTCCGCGCTGTTCGCGCGCATGAAGGGACATCTCGTCAATGTCGAGCGCGCCATGGGCGTCCTGATGGTGATCACCGGCATCGGCTTTCTCACCGGCGCGGTCTCGAATGTGAGCATCTGGCTGCTGGAGACGTTCCCGGCGCTGCAGACCATCGGGTAGGGCGTGATCCGGAAAATACCGGCGCGCTGATCGCGCCGGCGTCCCCGTGTGCAGCTGCTCAGGGTTTGAACACGTAGCCCGGCGAGATCGCCGCCGTCTCCGGGATCGGCGGCAGGTCGGCGAACAGTTCGGGACGATCCTTCATGACCTTGAGAATGTGCTTCGGCTCGATATGCGCATTGACGTCGAAGGTCGATTTGAGGATGCCGAGGCGGGAGAGACGATCCTCGGCGCTCCACAGCGCGCGGTAATTATTCGCCGACAGCCGGCGGTCCGCCTGCTGGATGTTGAACTGCATCGCAGCCTCGGCGACGTCCTGCTTGAGCCCAGGAATCCAGCGCGTGGCGACTTGCGCCGCCTGCTTCGGGTTCTTGCGCATCCACTGGTCCGCCTCGGAGACGGCAGCGAGGAATTTCTCGATGGTCTCGCCGTTGGCCTGCACCCAGGGACGAAGCGCGACGTTGAAGCCGATATAGGAGATCACGTCGCCGCCCCTGATGATCTCGACCGCGCCGGGCACATCCTTGCCTGCAACGATCGGCCAGGGATCCCAGCCCGAGAACGCGTCGATACCCTTGGCGAGCAGGGCGACGGTCATGTCCGGCGGCGGCGTGTTGACCAGCGTCACGTCATCGGGCTTCAGCCCGGCCTTCTCCAGCGTCGCCAGGATGTAGAGGTGATTGATCGTGCCGAAGGAGGCCGCGATCTTCTTGCCCTTGAGCGTCGACAGGTCACCCTTGACGATGCCTGAACCTTCACGCGCGATGATCGCCATGGTGGCATCGGAGCCGGCCTTGGTGGCGTTGCCGCTGTAATTGCCGAGTGCGACAAGGTCCATGCCGCGCAGCACGGCGCCGATCATGGGCACGCCGACCTGCACGATCTCGCTCTCGCCGGCCTGCAACGCGTTCAGCGCGTCGACGCCGGTCGCATAGGGGCGTGCGATCGTGACATCGAGCCCGTACTTCTCGAAGAAGCCGCGCTCGAGTGCGATCGGCAGGCCGATCTGGTCGATGCCGGTGACCATGCCGGCCTTCAGTTTCGTCGGGGTCTGGGCGCTCGCCGGCACCATGCCGGCCAAGAGCGCGATTCCGAGCAGCAAGAGTCGTTTCATATTCTCAGCCTCCCTCTTTTATCGGCCCCACCGCCGTCACCCAATAGGGGCGGGCGACGGCGTTGAGGTCCGTTCGTTTGACGCCGCGTAGTTCGATCGAATGCTCGTCCGTTCCCGAGACGCGTCCATATTGCTGGAATGCGAGCACGTGGAAGCGCTCCGGCGTGAACGGCAGCTCGATCTGCACGTTCACCTTTTCCGATGTGCCCGTGAGCTCCGGCGAGATCTTTCCCGGCGCGGCGACCGTCAACCAGAGTTGAAACAGCGCCCACGCGGCAATCGCGCCGAGCACGATGCGGCCCTTGGGCGAGCGCAGGGCGTCGGAAGCGATGCTCATGCCGCGCGCACCATCTGGAGCACGCGCGCCGAGAGCTGCTTGAAGTGGTCGTCCTTGACGAGGTCGTCCCAGACGCGGGGACGCGGCAGGTCGACCGCGATCTCGTCCAGCACGCGTCCCTTCGACAGCACGACCACGCGGTTGGCGAGAAACACCGCTTCGGGCACGTCATGGGTGATGAAGATCACCGTCGGCTTGCGCTCCTGCCAGATCCGGGTCAGCTCCTCCTGGAGCGTCATGCGCGTCTGCGCGTCGACGCTGGCGAACGGCTCGTCCATCAGCAGGACGTCGGGATTGTTGGCGAGTGCGCGCACCACGCCGACGCGCTGCTGCATGCCGCCGGAGAGCTCGTTTGGATAGCGGTGCGCCGCGTGCGACAGCCCGGCAAGCGCGAGATATTCGCGCGCGATGCGGTCGCGCTCGGCCTTCGGCACGCCGCGCATCTTCGGGCCGAAGCCGACATTGTCGAGCACCGTCTTCCAGGGAAACAGCGCGAACGACTGGAACACGACGCCACGCTCGGGGCCGGGCCCGTGCACCGGCTTGCCGTCGAGCAGGATGTCCCCCTTCGAATAGGGGATGAAGCCGGCGACCATGTTGAGGATCGTCGTCTTGCCGCAGCCGGACGGGCCGACCACCGAGATGAACTCGCCGGGCTCGACGTCCAGCGAGACGTCGTGAACGGCGGTGACATGCGCGCCTGCGTAAGGATCGAAATAGGTCTTGCCGAGATTGCGCAGCGAAAGCGTCTTCATGATGTCACCAATCCCCAGCGTTGGCCGGTCACGCGCTCGAGCGGCGCGAGGACCCAGGCGTCCACGATGTACCAGAGCAATCCGAGAATGATCATGCCGAGCAGAATCTCGACGGTGGAGCCGGCGCGGCGGGCATCGAACATCATGAAGCCGATGCCCGACGTGCCGACGATCATCTCGACCGCGATCAGTGCGCGCCAGCCATAACCGAGGCCGTTGCGCAGGCCCGTGATGATGTTGGGCAGCGCCCCCGGCAGCGTCACCTCCCAGAGCACCCGCGCGCGCGAGGCACCGAGGCTCAGGGCGGCGCGCGCGAGGTCGCGCGGCACGGATTCAACCCCGAGCACGGTGTTGAGCACGACCGGGAACAGCACGGTGTAGACGATGACGAATGTCATCGTCGTCAGTCCGAAGCCGAACCAGATCAAGAGGATCGGCAGCCAGGCGATGTCGCCGATCGCCTGGAAGAACAGCAGCACGGGCCAGCAGATCCGGTGTGCCCAGCGGCTCGTGCCGATCAGGATGCCCAAGGGAATGCCGAGCGCCATGCCGACGGCGGCGCCGGTTGCGAGCCGGATCAGGCTGTCCTGGAGATAGTCGGGCAGGATCCCCTTGTAGGTGAGCGTGAAGAACGCTCGCACCACGTCGGCGGGGCCCGGGAAGAACGCGCGTGGAAACAGCCCGGCCTCGCTGACGGCGGTCCACAGCGCGAGCACCGGGATGAAGGGAATGATGGCGGCGATCCCCGGCCAGCGCCGGGTCAGGCGGGTATAGCCGCCCCAGATTTGCAGCAGCAGGTTCATGCGCGCCTCACCAAGCCCCAACGTTCGATGGTCGCGCGTTCCAGCGGGACCAGCAGTAGACGGTCGATCAATAGCCAGAGCACGCCGATCACGATCATGCCGAACACGATCACTTCGGTGCGGTAGAAATCGCGTGCGACGAACAGCATGTATCCGAGCCCGACATTGGTCGCGATCATCTCGGCGGCGATCAGCCCGCGCCAGGCAAAGCCCAGGCCGGTGCGGATGCCGGTGACGATGTTGGGCAGCGCGCCCGGCAGCATTACTTCGGTCAGCAGCGCCCAGCGGCCGGCGCCGAGCGAGGCGGCAGCATTGCGCAGCGTGTGTGGAATGGTCCTGACGCCGAGCAGGGTGTTGTAGGCGACGACGAAGAACACGGCGTTGAAGATCACGAAGACGATCGCGCCGAAGCCGTAGCCGAACCATAAGGTCGCGATCGGGATCCAGGCGATGCCGGCGAGCACCGAGAAGAAGCGGAACAGCGGCGTGAGAAAGGCCGCCACCGTCGGGCTCACGCCCATGGCGATACCGAGCGGTACGGCGGTGGCGATGCCGATCAGCGTGCCGAGGCCGACGCGCAAAAGGCTGGCGCCGACATGGGCGAACAGCGTGCCGTCGCGGATCGACTCCATGGCGGCCGCGCCGACCGCACCGACCGATGGAAACACGCGCGGATTGACGTTGAACAGCGGGACGACGATCGCCCAGATCACCACCAGCGCAAGCAGCGGCGCAACGAACATCGCAGCGCCCGCCAGCGAATTGACGCTGCGGATCAATCGCGACGATCGACCTTTCAGACTGCCCGTCACCTGCATTTGTCCTCCTTGGCGTTCAGCTATGCCTGTGCCGGCATTTCACGCTGATCATTCCTGACGTCGTAACCATGTCTCGCGCGATCGCGGCTGCCCGTCGGTTGCCACGACCGCGATCCCGGGCGGAGCGAGGATGTGGGGCGAGCCCTTCCTGTCACGGTCCACGACGTTTCCTCCTGCTCTTGACGCTCGACGTCCTGGCCGCGCGCACGGCCGACCCATCGGTTTTGCGAGTTGCCGCAGCGATGACCGTCTTCCGGTTCGAGAGCTTCAGTCGGGTATAGCCGAGCAGGCGTTCCATCGCGGCGCGCGCCTTCTCCGGGTTGGCGCTCTCGATGGCCCGCGCCGCCGCCACGTGGTTCGGCAAATTATCCTTGAACCAACCGCCGGGGCTTCCGACGGCGACGGTGAAGACGGTGCTCAGGATGGTGTCGATCGCGCTGCGAAAGCCCTGCAACACCGGGTTATGGGTCGCATCCAGGATGGCAAGATGAAAAGCCTTGTCCGCGGCGAGGGCGCTGGCCTGGTCCTTTGCAGTCTGCATCGCGGCCAAGGCCGTATCGATCCGCCAGCGATCGTTCCTGGTCGCGCGTTCGGCCGCAAGCGCTGCGGCTGCAGGCTCGATGATCGAGCGCACCTCCTGGATTGCCAGCAGGAGGTCGCGATCCGGTTCGTCCTGGCCGACGAGCCAGCTCAGCACGTCGCGATCGAGCAGGCTCCATTCGTGGCGCGGCAGCACTTGCGTGCCGTGGCGCGGCCGCACGCTGACGAGGCCCTTTGCGGCGAGCGTCTTGATCGCCTCGCGCACCACGCCGCGTCCGACGCCGAAACGGGCTTCGAGTTCCGGCTCCGGCGGCAGGGTGGTACCGACGGGAATGAGATCCTGGGCGATCTCGCGGCCGAGCGTCGTCAGCACGGCGCGGATGCGGCCGGGCTTGATCAGTTTGTCGGCTGGGCTCGGCCGCGCTCTTGCCACCGGTTTGTTTCTCCCCGCCGGCCTGTCGCGGCCGGTTCATTTTGTATTGGCCGCCCGCCGGCAGCTTCACAATCATCCGATGTTTAACATCGGATGATTGCGTGGGGCGAGCGCAATTGTCGCAGGAAGGCTGTATTGCGCTGCGATATGGCGCGGGGCCCGGAGCGGCTACCGCGCCTCGTCCAGCGTACAGACCACCGTGCAGACCACGCCGCGCGGCAGGAAGTCGACGGTGGCCTCGCCGCCGAGCTGGTCGCGTGCGCTGCGCTCGATCAGGCGCGAGCCGAAGCCGCGCTGTACCGGCGCGGTCACCGGCGGTCCGCCGATCTCGGTCCAGATCAGGCGCAGCCGCGGTTTCGGGGCATCGGCGATGATCTCCCAGTCCAGCGTCACCCGGCCGGTCTCGTTGGACAGCGCACCATATTTCGCGGCATTGGTGGCGATCTCGTGCACGATCATCGACAGCACCACGGCGAGCCGCGGCGACAGCGGCACGGCGGGTCCGGCCATGCGGATGCGGTCGGGACTGTTCATCAGGAACGGCTGAAGCGCGCGGGCGATCACCTCGCGCAGCTCGGAGCCCGCCCATTTCTCCTGGCTCAGCAGATTATGCGCTTCGGCCAGTGCGCCGAGCCGTCCCTCGAATTTCGTCCGCTCGTCCCGGCTGGCGCTGCGGAAGGTCTGCACCGCGATCGCCTGCATCAAGGCAAGAGTGTTCTTGACGCGATGGTTGAGCTCATCGATCAGGAGATTGTGCAGCATCTCGCCGCGCGCGATCGTGGTCGCCATCCTGACCGCGAAGGTCAGGCCGGTCAGCAGCAGGATGCCGCCGATCAGGCTGGTGATCGCGATGTTGCGCCAGAGCGGCGCGATCAGTGAGCTTTCGTCGACGCCGGCGGCGATCGTCCAGCCCGTCAGCCGCGATCGTGTGTAGGCCGCGGCCAGAGCGACGCCGTCGAGCGACACCGTCGGGAGCGATGCCTCGCTGCGGCGAAACATCTCGGCATAAAGCGAGGGCGAGGCGCGCTTGCCAAAGGTCTCGCTGGGGTTCGGCGCACGCGCAAACACGATGCCCTTGGTGTCGAGCAGAGTCACGGTCCAGAGCCGGTCGGGCCGTTGCTTCTCCACCAGCTCCTGAAAGATGCTGATCGGTGGGCTGAAGCAGAGGTCGTAGATCACCTCGCCGTCGCGGAACACCGGAACCTCGACGGTGAGCACCTGCCGCCCGTTGATCGCGCCGGTGAACAGGTCGGAATATTGCGGCGACCTGGTCGCAAATACCTTTTCGATGATCTCGAGATGGCCGCGTGGCGGCAGGCTTGCGGTGTCTTCCGTTGCGGAGGAGAACAGCAACCGGCCCTTGCGATCGGAGATCAGCACCAGCCCGCCCTTGCCATATTGGTCAACGAAGCCGAGCGCGATGCGGCGGAAGTTCTGGAAGTCGTCGTTGCGCAGCGAATTCGTCAGTGCAAGGACCTGCAGGCCGCCGGTCATCCGCTGCACTTCGGAGTCGAGCACGAGGCGCATGCTGCGCACGTTCTCCAGCACCCGGCGGGTCGCGTCGCTTCGATCCTGCTTGTAATTGTAGAACACAATGCCGACCGCAAAGACGATCAGCGGCAACATCGTTCCCGTCACCAGAAGAGCGAGCCGGACCGGCAGGGTGAGCTTTGACAAACGCGGGCGTCCCGGTTCCGGCGCAGCGGCGCCGGATTATGATTTTGGGCAGACCATACGTGCGGGACTTGCGCAGCGCCATGTATTTCACAGATGGCGAGCAGCGAGATGTTGCAGCGCAGTCCGGGATGTCCGCGCGTCAGCTCATGCGGAGTGCGGTCAGGAGTGGCGATCCGGGCCTCTCGATGCGATGTCACGCGGTCAAGTCCGGGCAGGCGACCGCCTTCAAGACGGCCGCCTCACAACTTGTTCAATCGATTTCCTGAACCACTGTGCGCGAGCCTGGGTCCACGAGCATCACGCGATCGCCGGAATACACGTAGCGATACTTGGTGAGCGAAGGACCCCAATCGGATGGCACGGCCTCCAGCTCGACGTCGCCCGGCACGGTCGCGCCGACGATGATCTTTTCCTTTGTCGTGACCGGGCGAAGATGATGTTCGGTGACGTAGGATTTGATCCTGGTCCGGTATTGCGGCTCGATCTGAACCGCTGCCGCGTGACCGGTTCCGGTGGTGGTCACCACGGTGGATTGCGCGAAGGCGCCGGTCGAGATCAGAACAGCCGCGGCGGATAGCAAGAGCAGCTTCTTCATCTTTGTCCTCCTCACGAGAATAAGCGCCGCAACAACATCTCATCGTGCACAGCGTTCCAACAGCTAGGAACAAATTGCCAGTTTTTCCCGCTTTGAATGAGCCGGGCGGGAAGGCCCGGCAATTGGAGGAGGAAGAAAATGAAGCTAAGAATAGCGACTGCAGCGTTGATGCTTGCTGCATTGTCCCTGCCCGCGTTCGCGGCCGACGAGTTCTATGTCGTGCAGGACGTCAAGTCCAAGAAGTGCACCGTCGTCGACAAGAAGCCGACGGACACGACGATGACCGTCGTCAGCCCGTCGGGCACGATCTACAAATCGCGGACCGAAGCTGAAAGCGGCATGAAGACTGTGAAGGTCTGCACGTCAAATTGAGGAGGGATGACAAATGCCAGTATTGATCTTGTGGGCCGTACCGGCCGTGCTGGTGATCGGCGGCGGCATCTATCTGATCGGGCATATGCACTAGGCCTGCAGCAGCGGGCGAGCGGGTCCGTGCGTGCAGCGCACAGGTCCGCTCGTGGCCGGCCTCCTCCGGGAGTGCGAGTGTGCCCATGGCCTGTCCGCGCCGTCAGGGGCGCAGTTGCAGTGCAACAGGTGTGCCGGGCGTAGCCCTGCGACGAAGAGTACCTCCGGCGCACGCGAAATGACTTCCGTCCGGCCGGCGTTTTTCATACGCTTCCCCTTCGCCAGCCGCATACCGGCTGCGCTCACGGCCCGGCTACAGGGCCGGAGCATCAAAGGGAGGGGAGACGATGAAGCGAAGGTCATTTCTCGCTGGTATCGGTGCGACCACTGCGGCGGCTACGATTGGGATGCCGTCGATCCTCAGGGCGCAAGCGCCGATCTCGCTGAACGGCGCGGTCCAGTTCAACGACGACCACGCCTTCAACCGGGCACTGCTCCGGTTCGAGGAGCTGGTGAAGAAGTATTACGGCAAGCCCGTCAACTTCACCCTGCACAGGAACTCCTCGCTCGGCCTCGAGAAGCAGTATTTCGAGTACATGTCGCAGGGCAAGGCGGTCGATTACGGCATCGTCTCGCCGGCTCACATGTCGACCTTCGCCAAGGCGGCCCCGTTCATCGATGCGCCCTTCGTATTCAAGGGCATCGAGCACATGAACAAGGTCGTCGAAGCCAATATCCTGGCGCCGATCGCCGATGAAGTCGCGGCGAAGGCCGAGGTCGTCCTGATCGGCTATTCCGGCGGCGGCATCCGCAACATCTTCGCCAACAAGCCACTCAAGAATCTCGCCGATCTCAAGGGACTCAAGGTTCGCGTGCAGGGCGCGCCGATCTGGTCGAAGACCTTTGCGGCCGTCGGCATGAGCCCGACGGTGATCGCCTATAACGAGATCTACAACGCGATACAGAACGGCGTGATATCGGCCGGCGAAAATGAGGCGGCCGGCGTCGAGGCGATGAAGTTCTACGAAGTCGCTCCGCATCTCAACCTGACCCAGCACGCCGTGTCGATCCGGCCGATCTGCTTCTCGGTGAAGACGCTGAAGACCCTGCCGAAGGAGCTGCAGGACGCGATCATGAAGGCCGGCAAGGAGGCCGGCGACTACGGCCGTCAGCTCGAATCGAGCGAAGAGGTCGTCAAGCTCGACACGCTCGAGAAGGCCGGCAAGCTCAAGCGCGTTCCCTTCGAGGAGCGGGACGCCATGAAGAAGCTTGCCGACCCCGTAATGGCCACCTACGCCAAGGAAATCGGTGCGGAGGGCATTTTCGAGAAGATCAACGTCGTCTGAGTCTTTGCGTCCGCCGACAGCATCTCCGGGCAAGCCCCGCTTCTTGCCCGGCGCTGGCGGATGAGCCGCTGCACGGAGCCCCAATGTCTGAAATGCCCGTCCCGTCCACACCGTCGCTGTGGCGCCGCGTATCGGCGGCCTATGCGAAGCTGCTGGAATTCCTGCTGGCCGCCTGCGTCGGCGTCCTGGTCGTTCCGGTCACGCTGCAAATCATCTCACGCTACACGCCCTTCATTCCGTCCTACATCTGGACGGAGGAGATGGCGCGCTTCCTGTTCGTCTGGACGATCATGATCGGCGCCATGGTCGGCGTGCGCGAAGCGCAGCATTTCGAGGTCGATGTGTGGCCTGACCTGTCGCGGCGGTCGGAGGCCGCGGTGCGAATCCTCGCGCGGCTCGGCATACTGGCGCTGGCGCTGGTGTTCGTATCGGCCGGCCTCGAGTTCACCCGCTTTGCCTGGAACAGGACTTCAGAACTGGCCGATCTGCCGCTTTGGCTGATTCACGTCGCCTGGCCTGTGACCGGCGTGACGTGGATCGTCTTTGGGGGTGAACAGATCATCGATGAAATGCGCATTCTGGTTGGGGCAGGGCGATGAGCGGCAATGTACTCTCTGCCGGACAGGCCGCGATGGTGCTGTTCGGGGTTTTCATCGGCCTGCTCATCGTGCGCGTGCCGGTCGCCTTCGCGCTCGGCCTTGCCTGCGTGCCGATTCTGCTGATCGAGCCTCATCTCTCGATGATGATGCTCGCGCAGGAAACCTTCAACGCCTACAATTCATTCATCCTGCTCGCGGTGCCGTTCTTCCTGCTGACGGCCAATCTGATGAGCATCGGCGGCATCACCGACCGGTTGGTGGCGCTGTCGCGCTCGATGGTCGGGCACTGGCCGGGGTCGCTGGCGCAAATCAACGTCGTGCTATCGGTGTTCTTTGCCGGCATCTCGGGCTCGTCGACCGCCGACGCGGCGAGCCAGTCCAAGATCTTCATCGATGCGCAGACCAAGGAGGGCTACGACCTCTCGTTTTCGATCGCGATCACCGCGGTCTCAGCGGTGCTTGCAGTGATCATCCCGCCGTCGATCCTCATGATCGTGTGGGGCGGGCTGATCTCGACCTCGATTGCGGCGATGTATCTGGCCGGCATCGTGCCGGGTTTGCTGATCGCGGGCGCGCAGATGGCGACGGTGCACGTCTATGCAGTGCGCCGCGGCTACCCGACTTATCCGAGGGCAAGCTGGGTCGAGATGCGATGCGCCATTTGGAAGTCAATTCCGGCGCTGATGACGCCCTTCATCATCGTTGGGGGCATTCTGCTCGGCTGGTTCACCGCAACCGAGTCCGCCTGCGTCGCGGTGCTATATTCCGTCGCGCTGTCGGCGTTCTTCTATCGGGAGACAGGCATACGGGAATTGTACAAGGCCCTGCTCGACACCGGGCGCCTTGCCGGCGTGGCACTGTTCTGCGTCGGCACCGCAAGTGCGTTCGGCTGGCTGCTCGCCTACTACAAGATCCCTCAGGAGCTGCTGGCCAATGTCTCGACATGGGGCATGGGCACCGTCGCAGCCGGCTTCTTCATCGCCTTCTGCTTTCTGGTGGTGGGCTGCTTCCTCGACGCCATCCCGGCGATCGTCATCGTCGGCACAGTGCTGGAGCCACTGGCCAGGTCCGTCGATCTCCATCCGGTCCAGTTCGCGATCATTTCCATCGTATCGCTGGCCTTCGGACTGGTGACGCCGCCCTATGGATTGTGTCTGATGATCGCCTGTTCGATCGCCGGCGTGCGATTGCGCTATGCTCTGAAGGATACGGTGATCATGCTGATTCCGATGCTGCTCGTGCTGGCGGCAGTCATCGTCTGGCCAAGCGTGTCGCTGTTCTTGCCGCGCCTGATCGTGCCGGAGATGCTCAAATAAACGTCTGATGGCGCGATCCCGCGGCCGTGTGGGCTGCGGGATCGGTTGGATTGGTTACAGATTGCTCTCGGTGATCGCGGCGTAGACCATGCTGCGCAGCTCGCGCCGGATCGGGTAGGCGCTCGACGGCAGCACCTGCGTCATGAAGATCGCGATCAGCTCTTCGGCCGGATCGATCCAGAACGAGGTCGTCGCCGCGCCGCCCCAATTGTATTCGCCGGGGCTGCCGGCGATCAGCGTCTCGGACGGGCGCATGGTCACCGCGAAGCCGAGGCCGAAGCCGATGCCGTTATAGGTGGCCTCGGAGAAGAGCGAGCGCGACACTTCGGGCAGGGCGCCGCCGCCCGGAATGTGGTTGCTCGTCATCAGCGCCAGCGTCTTTGGTCCGATCAGCCTGATACCGCCGAGCTCGCCGCCGTTGAGCAGCGCGCGGCAGAAGGTGAGATAGTCGGCGACCGTCGAACAGAGGCCGCCGCCGCCGGAGATGAAGGAGGGCGGAGACAGGAATGAGCTCGTTGCCGGATCGTCCTGGAGCGTCAGGCCCTCGCGCCGCTGGCCGGCATGGAAGGTCATGCCGCCGCCGGGGTCGGCCGAGTAGCAGGCGGCGAACCGGTGGGCCTTGGAAGCAGGCACGTGGAAATCGGTGTCGGTCATGCCGAGCGGGTCGAGAATGCGTTGCTTCAGGAATTGCTCGAAGGGGATTCCCGAGATCTTGCCGATGAGATAGCCTAGCACGTCGGTCGAGACCGAATAGTTCCAGGCCTCGCCCGGCGAGAACTCCAACGGGATTTTTGCGAGGCTCTCGATCATGGTCTGGAGCGTGCCCGACTTCTCGACCTCGCCGATTTTTTCAGTGCGGTAGGCGGCATCGACATTGGAGCGTTGCTGGAAGCCGTAAGTGAGGCCGGAGGTGTGGCGCAACAGATCCACGATCAGCATCGGCCGGGACGGCGGACGGGTCAGGAAGGCCGGCGAGTTGCCGGCGACGAACACGCCGAGATCCTTCCATTCCGGGATGAATTTGGCGACAGGCTCGTCGATCGCGACCAGGCCTTCCTCGACCAGCATCATGAAGGCGACGCTGGTGAGCGGCTTGGTCATGGAATAGATGCGGTAGATGGTGTCGTCCTTGACCGACAGCTTGCGCTCGACGTCGGCAAAGCCTTGAACCGAGCTGTGCGCGACCTTGCCGCGGCGGTAGACCAGAAGATGCGTGCCGGGGAAGCGGCCGGCATCGATGTACCGTTTCCTCAGATGCGCATCGATGCGGTCGAGCGCGGCCTTGGACATGCCGACGGATTCGGGCGAGGCGGGGGTGGGGGCGAGCATCAGTTCCTCCGGGCAGTTTTGTCGGTCCGTTGATAGCCAAATGACGGCCCCATTCCAAGCCGCTCGCGCTTAACGCGAGCGGGCCGACTGGTGTAGGCTGGCCCCTGGAACGCCTCCAGGCCCCCCGGGGCCAATGAGAAAACGCAGGGCAAACCATCATGACCCAGTTCAACGAGACTGATCTCACCCAGGCCGTCGTCAAAAGCTTCGACAGCACGCCCAATCCGCGCGCGAAATTCCTGCTCCAGGAATTGGTGAAGTCGCTGCACGATTACGTGAGCAAGACGGGTCTCACCTTCGAGGAATGGGACTACGCCATCGATTTCCTGACCCGCACCGGGCAGAAATGCACCGACACCCGCCAGGAGTTCATCCTGCTGTCCGACGTGCTCGGTGTCTCCATGCTGGTCGACGCGGTCAACCACCGCGACCGCGAGGGCGCCACCCAGACCACCGTGCTCGGCCCGTTCTATGTCGGCGAGCACAAGGTGACCGCGCATGGCACCGACATCTCGCCGAACAATCAAACCGGCGAGCGGATGTTCGTGCAGAGCCGCGTCACCGATCTCAATGGCAAGCCGCTGGCCAATGTCCCCGTCGACGTCTGGCATGCCGATGACGACGGCTTCTACGATTCCCAGAAGCCGAACTATGACGAGGTCGGCGCTTCGGCGCGGGCGCGCTTCATCACCGATAACGACGGCCGCTTCTTCTTCCGTACCATTTTGCCGTGCAGCTATCCGATTCCGACCGACGGCCCGGTCGGCGAGATGATCGTGCAGACCAAGCGTCATCCGATGCGCCCGGCGCATGTGCACTTCCTGGTCAACGCGAAGGGATACGAGCCGCTGATCACGCACGTCTTCATGGACGGCGACAAATATCTGGATTCCGACGTGGTGTTCGGGGTCAAGGATGATCTCGTCGCCAAGGTCGAGCCGCGCAACGATCCCGCGATGCCTGACGGCTCCAAGGCGAACGGTCGGTGGCATCTGATGACCTACGAATTCCACCTCAAGCCCGGTGGCGGCATGGCGCCGACGCCGCTCGGTGTGAAGGCTGTGGAGCGGGTCTGATGGTCCGCCGGGATGCCGCGGCACTCCGGGCGCGTACGACGTCCGCTGTGTTTCTGATAGCGGCACAATAACGGACCTCAGCGTTCGGAGTTGGAAGTCGTCAACCTACCAGCGATTAAACCGACACTTGGTCAACTGATCCCGAGTCACCACCCAAGTCTACCTAGGTATGGTCACTTCATACCTGCGCGCGATGGCGCCGACCATGCGCTCGGTGTTACCGATGCATCCAGAGTGAAAGCAACGGAACCGGCCCTGCGAGCCGGCAGTTGCGGGACAAGGCCGGCGGCGTAGCGCCCGCCGGCCCTTCTCCCGAACTAGCGGGCGCTTTGCCGCTCGATTGATGCTTATTGCCATGGTTGGTGCAGAGAGTACGCCATGAGAAACATCGCCGATCTCCTGATGCGGTTCTGGCAGGGAAGCCGACCCGCGTCCAATACTCGGATTGCGGCTATGGCTGAAAACCAGGATCGATCCAGCATGGCTGATTTTGTCAGGATCCTGCAGGCTTACGATCAAGCCCCGTAGGGCCGACTGCGTCTGTCCGTGATACGGATGTCAGGCAAACAAAAGTCAAGACGCGGCCTCACCGCTAGACGGGCCCGTCAGCGACGGGGCTCTTGAAGTCTCGGAATTCGGCCGGTGCGCGCACAATGCGTTGCACGATTACCGATCAGGGTTTGGGACCCATTCCTCTGCGGTGGAGTCCCAATGATGGGTGTCGTCAAACTGTTTCCAGAGCGGCCGCCTCGACTTACTTTCATCGCTCTGTCGGTTTGCATTCGGTGCACGGAGTTGGACGACGAGCGCCCCGGCCTTCATCACCCATTCGCGAGCGTTATATCGAGAGTTCCATTTGATTGCCGCGAGCATTGGATGCCTCCTTCGAAGTAAGAAGCCTTCGTCACTTTAGCCCGAGCCGAGCCCCCAAGGATGTAAACCACTTCACAGTTGGTCAACATCTTCGACATAGCCGCGGGCGATCTCACTACGCGGCGACCGCAAACTACGTTCGCTCGTTATTCCAGCCTCCGGCATGGGTCACGTTGCCGCGCGATCAAAACGCACGCGGCGAAACGCAGCATTGTACTTGCGCGCGAAGGCGCGTCCTTTTGAGGAGGTGTATTCTATCGCTGATGGGCGGCGCTCGATAGAGGTCAGCGCATGCTTGAGCTTTGGAACAGCTGGTACGACACCCTGGCCTCGGTGGAGGCGCTTGCCACTGTCATCATCATTGTCCTAGTGGCTGCAGGCGCTATTACGCTGGCGGATAGTCGACGCCGGTGAACGCGTCCGACAAAAGATTGATCCAGGGGAGACCTCGATAAAAGTTCCGCATGACCGTCAGAAGCTGACGCTTCGGCCCTAGCGGGCGTGCAGCAGCGCCAGCAGCACGACGACGGCGCAGGCGAGCGCGGCCGAGGTCAGCTTCCAGAACATCAGCGGGCTGCGCTCCAATAGCGGCGTGATCCGCGTGTCCAGATAGGCTGGATTGGGCGTGCGAAGCTCGAAGACGAATTCGGACAGGTCCTCGTGCCGCTTGTAGGGATCGGGATGCAGCGCGCGGCGGAGCGCGCCGTCGATCCAGGCCGGCACATTGCGGTCGTCGTCTGCGGAGCGATATTTGAGCCTCCGCACGTCCGCCTTGCGCCGGATCCTGGCAATTTGGGCGCCGTAGGGAAGCTTTCCCGTCAACATCTGGTAGCAGATCACCGCCAGCGAAAACATGTCGGAGCGCGGTGAGCCGCCTTGCCCGAGAAAATACTCCGGCGCCGTATACTGGACCGTGCCCAGGATTTCGTCGGCCTCGTCCCGTGGCGCAGCCTCCGCGACGCCCGCAACCCTGACCGATCCGAAGTCGATGATCTTCGCGGTGCCGGTCTTGTCGATCAGGATGTTGTCGGGCCTGAGGTCCTGATGCAGCATCTCCATGCGGTGGAAGGCGCGCAGGCCCGCGGCGATCTGTTCAATGATGCCTCGCACGGTTTCGAGATCGGGGCGCGGATTGTCGGTCATCCACTGCTTCAGGGTCTGCCCCTCGACGAATTCGGTCGCGACATAGAGATAATTGCGGCGCCGCGACTGCGACAGCGGCTTCAGCACGTGCGGGCTGTCGATCCGGCGCGCGATCCATTCCTCCATCAGGAAGCGCTTGAGATAGGCGGCGTTGTCGCGCAAATCGACCGACGGCAGCTTGAGTGCGACCGGCTCCTCGGTCTCGACATCGACGGCGAGATAGATGTGGCTGCGGCTGCTGCCGTGGATCTCGCGGACGATGCGGTAGCCGTCGAACATCGCGCGCGGCTCCGGCAGCGGAGGCAGCGGCAATTGTGAGGTCTGATTGAAGATGCCGGCCGGCTCGCGCTGCGGCACCGCGTCGATGCGGATAATCTGGACGGTGATGTTGTCGTCGCTGCCGCGCCGGTAGGCTTCCTCGACGATCGCCCTTGCCGCTCCGTCGAGCTCGCCTGCGTGCTCGTTCAGCGCGCTCGTGATGAAGCGCGCGTCGACGAATTCGTAGGCGCCGTCGGTCGCCAGCAGGAACGTGTCGCCGGCCTCGACCTCGAACGCCAGGTAGTCGATCTCGAGCTGCGGATTGATGCCGAGCGCGCGGCCGAGATAGGTCTGCTCCGACGACACGATGATCCGATGATCGTCGGTGAGCTGCTCGAGCGCCTTGCCGGCGACGCGGTAGATGCGGCAGTCGCCGACATGGAAGATGTGCGCGGTGGTCGCCTTGATGACCATGGCGCTCAGGGTGCAGACGTAGCCCTTGTCGCGGTCATAGGCGTACTGGCTCTTGCGCGTCTGCGCGTGCAGCCAGGAATTGGTCGCGTCGAGCACGCGGCGGGCGGAGGTCTTCACCGTCCAGGATTCCGACGTGCAGTAATAGTCCATCAGGAAGCTCTTGACCGCCGACTCGCTGGCGATCTGGCTCACCGTGCTGCTGGAGATGCCGTCGGCGAGAACCGCCGCAATGCCCTTCAGGCCGAGCAGCGGCTCCTCCGGAATCAGGACGCCGTGAAAATCCTGGTTGAGGGGCTTGCGACCCTTGTCGGAGTGCTGGCCGACCGAGATCAGGAGTCCGCGGGTCATCGTCATCACCAGGAGAGGGGAGCCTCACCCTGCTCGGGCGAGGCTCCCCTGTCGAGACGTATTCGATCAGGCGGCGACGCGGGGCTTTGCAGCCTTGTCGACCTGGCGCTTCGGCAGGGTCATGACGTGCGTGGCGTAGAGGGTCATGCCGGTGAAGGCGAGGCCGCCGACGAGGTTGCCGAGCACAGTCGGGATCTCGTTCCAGATCAGATAGTCAAGGATCGAGAATTTTGCGCCGAGCAGCAGGCCGGACGGGAACAGGAACATGTTCACGACGGAATGCTCGAACACCATGTAGAAGAACACCAGGATCGGCATCCACATCGCGATCACCTTGCCGGGGACCGAGGTCGAGATCATGGCGCCGACGACGCCGGTCGAGACCATCCAGTTGCAGAGCATGCCGCGCATGAACAGCGTCGCCATGCCGGCCGCACCGTGCGCGGCGTAGCCGAGCGTCCGGCTTTCGCCGATGATTCCGATGGCGGTGCCGACCTTGTCCGGCGGCTGCGTGAAGCCGAAGGTGGTGACGAACGCCATCATGAAGGCGACCGTGAACGCGCCGGCGAAATTACCGATGAACACGAGGCCCCAGTTGCGCAGCACGCCGCCGATCGTGACGCCCGGACGCTTATCGATCAGGGCAAGCGGCGAGAGCACGAACACGCCGGTCAGGAGGTCGAAGCCGAGGAGGTACAGCATGACGAAGCCGACCGGAAACAAGAGCGCGCCGACCAGCGGCTGACCCGTGTTGACGTTGATCGTGACGGCGAACCATGCGGCGAGCGTGAGGATGGCGCCGGCCATGTAGGCGCGGATGATGGTATCCCGGGTGGACATGAAGATCTTGGACTCGCCCGCATCCACCATCTTGGTGACGAATTCCGAAGGCGCGAGATACGACATCAATGGTTCCTTTTGCTTCGTAAGAGAGATCGACGCGCCCGGAAGCGCGGCTGCAACGTCATTGGCCGTGCGGGCTGGCCTGCCGCGCACGAGGGCTAGGAAATGTCTGGAAGCCGTGGGAATCGCGTCACGAGGACTAAAGCCGGGAAGGGCCGCGAGGCAGTTGAGCTTCCGGATGCAGCCGCCAGAGGCTGCAACAATGCGGCGAGCCGCAGTCTTCGTTGACGTCCATGGATAAGCAAGTTGCGTGCCGCGCCGTCTGGCAAGAAAGATATAGCAATATCAATGAGATGGATCTCGGTCCAATCCGGCGTCACAGCACTTGGCGGCCTGTTGCTTGATCTGTTGCACAAGGTTTGTGCGCCGCACAAGAATTGAGCAGGCCGCAACTTTCGCATGCGGGTTGGACCTGCGACAGTCACGCGCGGTCTCCTTAACATTCTGATTTATAATATGTTTTCGCGGTGGCGCGCTTGGCATGAAGCTTGAATAGTTCCATGCCGACGCCATTGAAGCCGTCCCGCGAGACTTCTCATCCGACTTGCCGACGCCACCAGACGGGGGTCTCCCCGTCGTGCGTTCGCATGCGCCAAAGACGGCGCCACCGGACGGACGGGCTGCTCGTGTGCACTGACGCCATCAATTCTGCAACGACGCAAAGGACGATACAGCCTATGACCAAGCGCACCCGCCGGCCCTCGGAGACTGGCCTCAGCCGCCGTCAATTGTTGAAGGCCACCGGCTCGACCGCCGCACTTCTCGCCGCCGCAAAACTGAATTTCCCCGCCGGCGCTTTCGCGCAGGATTCAGGCCCCGAGGTCAAGGGTGCCAAGCTCGGCTTCATCGCGCTGAGCGATGCCGGGCCGCTCTTCGTCGCCAAGGACAAGGGCCTGTTCGCCAAATACGGCATGCCCGACACCGACGTGCAGAAGCAGGCCTCCTGGGGCACCACGCGCGACAATCTCGTGCTCGGCTCCGAAGGCAATGGCATCGACGGCGCGCATATCCTGACCCCGATGCCGTATCTGATCTCGGCCGGCAAGGTGACGCAGAACAACCAGCCGACGCCGATGTACATCCTGGCGCGGCTCAATCTCGACAGCCAGTGCATCTCGGTCGCCAACGAATATGCCGACCTCAAGCTCGGCGTCGACGCATCGCCGTTCAAGGCCGCGCTGGAGAAGAAGAAGGCCTCCGGCAAGGCCATCAAAGCCGCGATGACCTTCCCCGGCGGCACGCACGACCTCTGGATCCGCTATTGGCTCGCTGCCGGCGGCATCGATCCCGACAAGGACATCGAGACCATCGTGGTGCCGCCACCGCAGATGGTGGCCAACATGAAGGTCGGCACCATGGACTGCTTCTGCGTCGGCGAGCCCTGGAATCTGCAGCTGATCAATCAGAAGATCGGCTACACCGCGGTCAACACCGGCGAGCTCTGGAATAAGCATCCGGAAAAGTCCTTCGGCATGCGCGCCGCCTTCGTCGACAAATATCCGAAGGCCGCCAAGGCGCTGCTGATGGCCGTGATGGAAGCCCAGCAATGGGCCGACAAGGCCGAGAACAAGGCCGAGCTCGCCGCCATCATGGGCAAACGGCAGTGGATGAACTGCCCGGTCGAGGATGTGCTCGATCGCAGCGCCGGCAAGTTCGACTACGGCATTCCCGGCAAGGTGGTCGAGAACTCGCCGCACATCATGAAGTACTGGCGCGACTTCGCTTCTTACCCCTTCCAGAGCCACGACCTCTGGTTCCTCACCGAGGACATCCGCTGGGGCAAGTATGAGCCTGGCTTCGACACCAAGGCGCTGATCGCCAAGGTCAATCGCGAGGACATGTGGCGCGATGCGGCCAAGACTCTGGGCATCGCCGCCGCAGAAATTCCAACCTCCACCTCGCGCGGCAAGGAGACCTTCTTCGACGGCAAGGTGTTCGATCCGGAAAATCCGGCAGCCTATCTGAAATCGCTCGCGATCAAGCGCGTCGAAGTCTGATGGAGCCTGCGGCCGCCGTCAGGCGGCCGCTTCGTCCTTTGAAGCCGGAGAGGGATTTCGATGAACATGCCTGCCACGAAGATTGAGCTTGAGACCGCGTCGCCTGCGGCCGTTGCCGCGCCGGTCGTCGCGCTGACACCGAAGCGTCCGCCGCGCACGGAAGCCTATGCACGGATGGCGCGGGAAACCGCCGTGCGCGTGATCCCGCCGCTGGTCGTGATCGCGCTTTTGACGCTGGTGTGGGAACTGGTCTGCCGTCGCGCCGGCTCGGCGCTGCCGCCGCCGTCGAAAGTGTTCAAGGACACCAAGGAGCTGATCCTCGATCCGTTCTTCGACCATGGCGGCATCGACAAGGGCCTGTTCTGGCATCTGTCCGCCAGTCTGCAGCGCGTTGCCCTGGGCTATTCGCTCTCGGCGATCGCCGGCATCGCGCTCGGCGTCCTGGTCGGACAGTCGGTCTGGGCCATGCGCGGGCTCGATCCGCTGTTCCAGGTGTTGCGCACGATTCCGCCGCTGGCCTGGCTGCCGCTGTCGCTCGCGGCCTTCCGCGACGGTCAGCCCTCGGCGATCTTCGTCATCTTCATCACCTCGATCTGGCCGATCATCATCAACACCGCGGTCGGCATCCGCAACATCCCGCAGGACTATCGCAACGTCGCCGCGGTGGTGCAGCTCAATCCGCTCGAATTCTTTGCCAAGATCATGATCCCGGCGGCCGCGCCCTACATCTTCACCGGCCTTCGCATCGGCATCGGCCTGTCGTGGCTGGCGATCGTCGCGGCGGAAATGCTGATCGGCGGTGTCGGCATCGGGTTCTTCATCTGGGACGCCTGGAACTCCTCGCATATCAGCGAGATCATCCTGGCGCTGTTCTATGTCGGCATCGTCGGCTTCGTGCTGGACCGCGTGATCGCTGGCCTCGGCAAGGTCGTCACCCGCGGCACCGCGCTGAACTGAGAGGAGAGGGTACATGACCGCCTATCTGAAGCTCGACCACATCGACAAGGTCTTTACCCGCGGCGCCGCCACCACGGAGGTGCTGAAGGAGATCAATCTCACGATCGAGAAGGGCGAATACGTCTCGATCATCGGCCATTCCGGCTGCGGCAAGTCGACCCTGCTCAACATCATCGCGGGGCTGACCAACGCCACCACCGGCGGCGTGCTGCTGGAAAACCGCGAGGTCAACTCGCCGGGGCCCGACCGCGCCGTGGTGTTCCAGAACCACAGCCTGTTGCCGTGGCTCACCGTGTACGAGAACGTCAGGCTCGGCGTCGACAAGGTCTTTGCCAGGACCAAGTCCCGCGCCGAGCGTGACGCCTGGGTCATGCACAATCTCAATCTGGTGCAGATGGCCCATGCCAAGGACAAGCGTCCTTCCGAAATCTCCGGCGGCATGAAACAGCGCGTCGGCATTGCGCGGGCGCTGGCGATGGAGCCGAAGGTGCTGCTGCTGGACGAGCCGTTCGGCGCGCTCGACGCACTGACCCGTGCTCACTTGCAGGACTCGGTGATGGCGCTGCATCAGAAGCTCGGCAATACCATTTTGATGATCACTCACGACGTCGACGAGGCCGTGCTGCTGTCCGACCGCATCGTGATGATGACCAATGGGCCGAGCGCGCGGATCGGCGAGGTGCTGGAGGTGCCGCTGGTTCGCCCGCGCAAGCGGCTCGAGCTCGCCACCAACACCACCTATCTGAAGTGCCGCCAGCGCGTGCTCGAATTCCTCTACGAGCGTCATCGCTTCGTCGAGGCCGCGTAACGAAGAGTTAACGCGAGCGGATGCCCGCGCACAAATAATCGACATCCCGCTCAATCCTTGTGCGTCGCACAAGGATTGAGCGAATCGCAAATTTAGCGTGCGGAAAAGCCCTGCAGAAATTTCTGGCAATACGAATAACGTCCTGAAATCCCTGTATTTCCAGCGTGCGCGCAATTGGCACGGAAATTGAAATGTCTTTGCGCGACGCCAACGACGACGTCCCTCAACATCATCAATCAGCATCGTGAACTCGCCACCGGGGTGAAGCCTCGGAGCGCGCCTCCATGTGAGGCAGAGCCTGCAACGACGCAGCGGTGAGCCTGGAAGGGATACTCAATGACGAAGAATCCTACTTGGATTTCAGACTGGCGCCCCGAAGATGAGGCGTTCTGGAATGCGACTGGCAAGACTATCGCGCGACGCAACCTGATCTGGTCGATCGTGGCCGAGCATATCGGCTTCTCGGTCTGGCTGATCTGGAGCATCGTCACCACCAAGCTGCCGCAGGCGGGCTTTTACTACTCAACCGACCAGCTGTTCCAGCTGATCGCGGTGCCGGGGCTGATCGGCGCCCTGATGCGCTTTCCCTACACTTTCGCGGTGACCACGTTCGGCGGCCGCAACTGGACCATCTTCAGCGCGGCGATCCTGTTCATTCCGACCTTGTCGCTTGCCTATTTCGTGAGCCAGCCCGACACGCCGTTCTGGCTGATGCTACTGATCGCCTCGACCGCGGGTCTCGGCGGCGGCAACTTCGCCTCCAGCATGACCAACATCTCCTTCTTCTTCCCCGACCGGATGAAGGGCTGGGCGCTCGGCCTGAACGCGGCCGGCGGCAATATCGGCGTCTCCAGCGTGCAGCTCCTGACCCCGATCCTGATGACGCTCGCCGTCTTCAACCTGTTCCAGGCGACGCCGGTCGACGGCATCTTCCTGCAGAATGCCGGCCTGATGTGGGTGCTGCCGATCGCGATCGCGGTGTTCGGTGCCGTGTTCTTCATGAACAACCTGACCACGGCGAAGTCGTCGGTGAAGAACCAGCTTGCGATCGTCAAGCGCAAGCACACCTGGATCATGGCGTATCTCTATATTGGAACGTTCGGCTCGTTCATCGGCTATTCGGCTGCGTTTCCGCTGCTGATCAAGACCCAGTTCCCACAAATCACGATTGCGATCGCGTTCCTGGGGCCGCTGGTCGGCTCGCTGTCGCGGCCGCTCGGCGGCTGGCTTGCCGACAAGATCGGTGGCTCGGTCATCACCTTCTGGAACTTCATGGTGATGGCGGGCGCAACGGTCGGCGTGCTCTACTTCGTCGGGCAGAAGGATTTCATCGGCTTCCTGTCGATGTTCCTGATCCTGTTCGTGACGACGGGTATCGGCAATGGGTCGACCTATCGCATGATCCCCTCGATCTTCCGCGAAGAGAACCTGTTCAAGGTGCGCGGCAAGGGCGATGCGGCGCGCGCGCTCGCGCTGAAGACGGCGAGCATCGAGAGCGGTGCGGCGGTCGGCTTCATCGGCGCGATCGGCGCCGTTGGTGGCTATCTGATCCCGACCGGTTTCGGCAAGTCGATCGCCCTGACCGGCGGCCCCCAGCTCGCGCTCGCGATCTATCTCGGCTTCTACGCCAGCTGCCTCGGCTTGACGTGGTGGTTCTACCTGCGTCGCGGCCCGCAGGGTGAGGGCGCGTCAAGCCTCGCGGAGGCGCGAGTCTGACACTTGGTACGAATCTCGCTTCTCCCCGTACGCGGGGAGAAGCATTGCCCGACAGTTTGACCATGAACCTGGTTCGCAATGGCGCGCACCAAGGCAAACCCAACAGGCAGGAGAACATCATGACGCCAGAACAGATCACCCTCATCCAGCAGAGCTTCGCCAAGGTCGCGCCGATTTCGCAAGCAGCCTCCGTGTTGTTCTACGATCGCCTGTTCGAGGTGGCGCCGTCCGTGCGCGCGATGTTCCCTGAAGATATGACCGAGCAGCGCAAGAAGCTGATGGGCATGCTCGCCGCCGTCGTCAGCGGCCTGTCGAACCTGGAGACGATTCTTCCCGCGGCCTCCGCGCTCGCCAAGCGTCACGTCGCTTACGGCGCCACGGCCGAGCACTACCCCGTGGTCGGTGCGACCTTGCTGTGGACCCTTGAGAAGGGCCTTGGCGAGGCCTGGACGCCCGAATTGGCAAAGGCCTGGACCGACGCTTACGGCGTGCTGTCCGGCTACATGATGTCCGAGGCCTATGGCGCGCAAGCGCAGGCCGCTGAATAGGAGATGCCTCGTGAGTGAACCGCTGGTCATCGTCGGTAACGGTATGGCAGCCGCGCGTCTGGTCGACGAGCTCGCCAAGACCGCACTCGGCCGCTACGCGGTCGCCGTGATCGGCGAGGAGCCGCGGCTCGCTTACAATCGCGTACTGCTTTCATCCGTGCTGGCCGGCGAGACCGGCTCGCACGAGATCGAGCTCCGGCCGGCCGATTGGTGGCGTCATCGCGGCGTCACGGTGCGCTACGGCTATCGCGTCACCGAGATCGACACCGGCCGCCGCGAGCTCAAGATCGAGGGCGAGGAGAGCATGGAATATTCCAAGCTCGTGCTCGCCACCGGATCGACGCCGCTGCGGCTCAATTTGCCGGGCGCCGATCTCGCCGGCGTGCACACGTTTCGCGATACGCGCGATGTCGACCTTTTGCTGACGCTGGCCGCTGCGAAGAAGCGCGTTGTCGTCGTCGGCGGCGGCCTGCTCGGACTCGAGGCAGCCTACGGCCTTGCCAAGGCCGGTGCGCCGGTGACGCTGCTGCACCTGATGGACCGGCTGATGGAGCGTCAGCTCGACGGGCCGGCTGCCGACCTGCTCAAGACGCTAGTCGAGCGCAAGGGCATCCGCATCCTGCTCAATGCCTCGACCGCCCGCATCCAAGGCGATGGTCATGTCGAGGCCGTCGAGCTTGCCGATGGCAGCCGCATCGAGGCCGATGCGGTGATCTTCGCCGCCGGCATCAAGCCGAACGTGGCGCTTGCCAAAGACGCCGGCATCGCGGTCAACCGCGGCATCGTCGTCAACGATTTGATGCAGACGGCATCACCCGACATCTTCGCGCTCGGCGAATGCGCCGAGCATCGCGGCACCTGCTATGGCCTGGTCGAGCCAGCCTATGAGCAGGCGCGGGTGCTGGCACGGCATCTGGCTGGCCGGCCCGCCGCCTACCAGGGCAGCGTGGTCTCGACCAATTTGAAGGTCTCCGGCGTCAGCGTGTTCTCCGCCGGCGACTTCATGGGCGGGGAGGGCAGCGAGAGCCTGGTGCTGACCGACCGCAGGCGCGGCACCTACAAGAAGCTCGTGATCGCCGACGGCCGGCTCACCGGCGCGGTGCTGATCGGCGATACCGTCGATGCGCTCTGGTATCTCGAGCTGATCCGCAATCGCGACAAGGTTGCGGCGATCCGCACCGACATGATGTTCGGCCGCGCGCTCGCGCGTCCTTCCAAGGCGGCTTGATAGAGCCGGCGTGACAAGGCAGCTTGATATGACGGCGATCGATCCCACGCTTCGTGCCACCAAGACGACCTGTCCCTATTGCGGCGTCGGCTGCGGCGTGTTGGCGACGCCGGATGGCAAGGGCGGTGCGGCGATCGCTGGCGATCCTGACCATCCCGCCAATTTCGGCCGGCTGTGCTCGAAAGGCTCAGCGCTCGGCGAGACCGTTGGCCTCGAAAGCCGTCTGCTCTATCCGATGATCCGCTGCAAGGGCGTGCTCGAGCGCGTCGCCTGGAGCGATGCGCTCGATCATGTTGCCCACCGCATGCAGCACATCGTGGCGCGAGATGGCGCCGATGCGGTCGCGTTCTATCTCTCCGGCCAGCTCCTCACCGAGGATTATTACGTCGCCAACAAGCTGATGAAGGGCTTTGTCGGCACGGCCAATGTCGACACCAATTCGCGGCTCTGCATGTCGTCCTCGGTCGCCGGCCATCGCCGCGCCTTTGGCGCCGACACAGTCCCCGGCTGCTATGAGGATCTCGACCAGGCCGATCTGCTGGTCTTCGTCGGCTCGAACGCGGCCTGGTGCCATCCGGTGCTATTCCAGCGCATGCTGAAGAACCGTGGGGAGCGTGGCGCGCGCATGATCGTGATCGATCCGCGCCGCACCGACACTGCAAGCGATGTCGATCTGTTCCTCGGCCTCAAGCCCGGCACCGATACCGCGCTGTTCTCCGGCCTGTTTGTCCATCTCGCCGACAATGGTGCGCTGGACCAGGACTACATCGCGCAGAACACGAGCGGTTTCGACGACGCGCTGGCGCGTGCGCGCAGCATCGCCGGCAGCGTCACTGCGACGGCGCTCGCGACGGGCCTCTCCGAGCAGGATGTCGCCACCTTCTTCAAGATGTTCCGCGACACGGACCGCGTCGTCACGCTGTATTCGCAGGGCGTCAACCAGTCGGCGCAGGGCACCGACAAGGTCAACGCGATCCTGAACTGCCATCTCGCGACGGGGCGCATCGGCAAGCCCGGTGCCTCGCCGTTCTCGCTCACCGGCCAGCCCAACGCGATGGGCGGCCGCGAGGTCGGCGGTCTCGCCAATATGCTCGCGGCCCATATGGGCTTCACGCCGCCCGACATCGATCGTGTCAGGCGGTTCTGGAAGGCGCCGCGCATCGCCACCCATGAGGGCTTGAAGGCGGTGCAGCTGTTCGAAGCCATCCATCGCGGCGAGGTCAAGGCGCTCTGGGTGATGGGCACCAATCCCGCGGTGTCGCTGCCCGATGCGGACTTCGTGCGCGAGGCGTTGAAGAAGCTCGAGCTGTTCGTGGTGTCCGAGAACGTGCTCTCCAACGACACGGTCGATGCCGGTCCGCATGTGCTGCTGCCGGCGCTCGCCTGGGGCGAGAAGTCGGGCACCGTGACCAATTCCGAGCGCCGCATCTCGCGCCAGCGCTCGTTTCTGCCGGCGCCGGGCGAGGCGCGGCCGGACTGGTGGATCCTGAGCGAGACGGCAAAGCGTCTCGGCTTCGGCGACAGCTTCAACTACAAATCCGCCGCGGAGATTTTCCGCGAGCACGCCGCGCTCTCGGCGTTCGAGAACGACGGTAGCCGCGATTTCGACATCGGCGCGCTGACCTCGCTTTCGGACGAAGGCTTCGATGCCCTAAAGCCGGTACAGTGGCCGGTGCGTGAAGGCGGAGTGCCGGGCGATCGCTTCTTCGCGAGCGGCGGCTTCTTCACCAATGACGGCAAGGGCCGCTTCATTGCGCCGGAGGTGCCGTCGCTGCGCGGCGAGACCGGCGCCTCGCGCCCCCTCAGGCTCAACACCGGACGTATCCGCGACCAGTGGCACACCATGACGCGCACGGGTCTCAGCCAGCGGCTTGGTGCGCATCTGCCGGAGCCCTTCGTCGAGATCCACCCTGATGATGCCGGCAAATACGGCATCGTTCACGACGGCTTTGCCCGCGTTACCACCGATTACGGTCAGTGCATCCTGAAGGTCGTCGTCAGTGACGGCACTCAGCGTGGCACGTTGTTCGCGCCGATCCACTGGAGCGCGATGAACGCCTCGCATGGCCGCGTCGGCGCGCTGGTGCAGTCCTTCACCGATCCGTTCTCGGGGCAGCCGGAATCCAAGGCGACGCCGGCTGCGATCGCGCCTTACGAATTCGTCTTCCGTGGCTTTGCGCTGTCGCGGAAGCAGCTCGATCTGCCGCCGAACCTGTTGTGGACCCGCGTCACGGTCACCGGCGGCTTCGGCTATCTCTTCGCCGACAACGCCGACCTTTCGCGCTGGCCGGCCTGGCTCGAGAGCGTCGCCGGCGAGGACGTTGCCGACTATCGCGACTTTGGCGGCGGCGTTTATCGCGCTGCGTCTTTCGCAGGCGACCGCATCGAGACCTGCTTGTTCGTCGGTCCGGCGCATGACGCCGGCGACTGGGAGGTGGTGAAGAGCCTGTTCGTGGCCGACCTCGTCACCGACGATCAGCGTCGCATGCTGCTGTCAGGCAAGTCCGGCGAGGGCGCCGCCTCGACCGGGCCGATCGTCTGCGCCTGCTTCGGCGTCGGCCGCGGCACCATCTGCGAGACCATCGCAGCCGGCGCGCGCTCGGCTGCCGAGATCGGCGCCAAGCTCAAGGCCGGCACCAATTGCGGCTCCTGCATTCCGGAACTGAAGCGCCTGATCGCGACGACGGACGTGGCGCCGGTGAAGCAGGCGAAGGTCGTCGCATAGGCTCGGCTGTTATCGCCCGGCTTGACCGGGCGATCCAGTACGCCGAGACATCTGTGATGAAGCGGTGAGGCCGCGGCGTACTGGATTCCCCGCTTTCGCGGGGAATGACAGTGAGGGCGAGGCGCCATGCCTCCGCCTCAATCGACGCGCCGTCGATTGTGCCCTATGCTGCGCGCTCCCCCCTCAACACGTCCAAAAACAACAATGATGTACCTGGAAACGCCGCCGCGCCTGATCGAGACGAAGATCTTTTCCGCCATGCCCGAAAAGTTCCGCCGCAAGGGCGTGCGGACCGATTGGGCTGATGCCAACCGGCCAAATGTGCCGACCGACAGCTTCATCGAGGGGCCCTCCTTCGACACGGACGGCAATCTCTACATCGTCGACATTCCCTTCGGCCGCATCTTCCGTATTGCGCCTGACGGTGAGTGGTCGCAGGTCCTCGAATATGAGGGTTGGCCGAACGGACTGAAGATCGCATCCGACGGCCGCATCCTGGTGGCCGACTACATGCACGGCATCATGGAGCTCGACCCCAAGGCCGGTCGCATCAAGCCCGTCCTGACCGCGCGCAATTCGGAATCGTTTCGCGGCTGCAACGATCTGCATCTTGCTTCGAACGGCGACATCTATTTCACCGATCAGGGCCAGACCGGCCTGCACGACCCCAGCGGTCGCGTGTATCGTCTCGCATCGAATGGCAGGCTCGATTGTCTGATCAACACCGGTATCAGCCCGAATGGCCTGGTGCTCGACCCAACAGAAACCGTGCTGTTCGTCGCGATGACGCGCGACAACGCGGTGTGGCGGTTGCCGTTCATGAAGGATGGCAGCGTGTCCAAGGTCGGCCGCTTCTGCTCGCTGTTTGGCACCAGCGGCCCCGATGGCTTGACCATGGACGCCAAGGGCCGCCTGTTCGTCGGTCATGCTTCGCTCGGCCACGTCTTCGTGTTCGCGCCGAACGGCGAATTGCTTGCGCGGATCAAGTCGTGCGCGGGGCCGAATTGCACGAATGTGGCGATCGGTGGCGCAAACAAGGATCGTCTCTATATCACGGAGTCATCGACCGGCAGCGTGCTGGTTGCTGATATCAGCGGATTGAACTCCTGAGCCTTGTGGCAGTTGCCCGAGCAGAGGAGCGACAGCGGAGACGAACATGAATGCAAAACTCTTCGGCAAGACCGACGCCAACGTCTCCGTCGTCGGGCAGGGCACCTGGTATCTCGACCATGGCGACCGCAAGCGGGCGATCGCGGCGCTCCAGCGCGGGCTCGATCTGGGCATGACCCACATCGACACCGCCGAGATGTATGGCGATGCGGAGCTCGTCATTGCCGATGCGATCGCGGGTCGCCGTGATGAAGTGTTCCTGGTCTCCAAGGTGTTGCCGAGTAACGCGTCGCGCCGCGGAACCATCACCGCCTGCGAGCGGTCCCTGAAGCGGCTCAAGACCGACCGTCTCGATTGCTATCTCCTGCACTGGCGTGGCTCCTATCCGCTGGAAGACACCGTGGCCGCGTTCGAGGAACTGGTGAAATCGGGCAAGATCAAATCCTGGGGCGTCTCCAATTTCGATGCTGACGATCTCGACGAAATTCTCGACGTCGCCGGCGAGGGTCGTATCGCCTGCGATCAGGTGCTTTATCATCTGAAGGAACGCGCGATCGAGCACGCGGTGATCCCCTGGTGCGAGCGGCATGGTGTCGCCGTGGTCGCCTACTCGCCGTTCGGTCACGACGATTTTCCGGATGCGCGCAGCAAGGGCGGCGCCGTGTTGGCACGCATTGCCGAAGAGCGTCGTGCGACACCGCGTCAGGTCGCGCTGAGCTTTCTCACCCGTGCGACTACGGTGTTCGCGATTCCGAAGGCGTCGTCCGCCGAACATGCCGGCGAGAATGCGGCGGCCGGTGATCTCGTGCTGACGAAAGACGAGATTTCGGCGCTTGATGCGGCGTTTCCGCGCGGTCCGAAGCCGCGTAGCCTGCCGATGCTGTAATGCACAAACGGCCATTATTAACGGAGCATTGACGCGCGCGGCGGCTCGCGCATATCGGCATCCTGTTTTCGGAAGTTGTGAACGCGGCGCAATTGTCGTTTTTTACGACCGTTCTCGATTCGCATTTTCCCGGGTTCCAGCCGTGACACCGCCGCCCGCCGCAGCCGCAAGGCTCGACAGTATCCCTATGCCCGTGCCGGAGAAGAAGCAGAAGGCTCGCCGCGCGCCCGCGCGCGTCGACCATCCCTTCAAGGGCATCGCGCTGGTGCTGCTGTCGACGATCTTCCTCGGCTGCTCCGACACCACCGCGAAATATCTCTCGACCAGCCTGCCGTCGATCGAGATCACCTGGATCCGCTTCGTCACCTTCGCGCTGATGTTCACGCCGGTGATGCTGCCGGGCTCGCCGCTGCATGCGATGCGCACCGAGCGGCTCGGCCTGCAGCTGATGCGCGGTGCCGCGCTGCTCGGCTCCTCGTTGTTCTTCATCACTGGCCTGAGTTTCCTGCCCATTGCGGAAGCTTCCGCCACCGGCTTCGTCTCGCCGCTGTTCGTTACCGCGCTCTCGATCGTCTTCCTGAGCGAGAAGGTTGGCCTGCGACGGTGGATCGCGACCGGGATCGGCCTGACGGGCGTGCTGATCATCCTGCGGCCAGGCACCAGCGCGTTCCACGCCGCCGCGTTCTTCCCGATCATCTCGGCGTTCTGCTGGGCGGCCGCGCTGATCCTGACGCGCATGATGAGCGGGCGTGAAGCCGTGCTCACCACGATGGCGTATTCCGCGCTCACGGGCGTTGCGATCCTTTCCGTGATGGTGCCGTTCGTCTGGGTCACGCCGACCTGGACCGCGATCGGGCTCGGCATCGTAATCGGCGTCGCCTCCACCGTCGGCCAGTGGATCATCGTGCTGGCCTATCGCTATGGCGATGCCTCGGTGCTGGCGCCGTTCTCCTACACGCAGCTGCTGTGGGTCAGCATTCTCGGCTTCTTCATCTTCGGTGAGGTCCCCGATCTCTGGACGGTCGTCGGCGCAGCCTTCATCGTCGCCAGCGGTCTCTACATCGCCCATCGAGAGCGTATCCGCCGCGCCCAGCTGCTGGTGCTGGAAGAGCGTTCCCCGAACCCCTGACGCAAGTTCGCGCGCCCTGTTACGTGCTATCAACGGCTCCAACAATACGGGAGGAGCCGGATGCGCGCTGCGATTTTCAGGAACGGTGAGATTGTCGTCGACAGGATGGCCGAGCCGAAGCCGGGCCCCGGCCAGGTGCTGGTCAAGACGCTCGCCTGCGGCATCTGCGGCTCCGACCTGCATGCGCGCCAGCACGCACCGCGGATGGTGGAGATGGCCAGGAAGACCGGCCGCACGCCGATGGATCTGTCGCGTGACGTCGTGTTCGGTCACGAATTCTGCTGCGAGATCGTCGATTACGGCCCCGGCACGGAACGCAAGTTCAAACCGGGGACGCATGTCTGCTCGCTGCCCGCGCTGGTGACGCCGGAAGGCATCAAGGGGATCGGCTATTCCAACGACTTCGTCGGTGGCTATGCGGAGCAGATGCTTTTGAGCGAGCCGCTCCTGCTCGAAGTGCCCAACGGTCTTGCGCCGGAACATGCGGCGTTGACCGAGCCGCTCGCAGTCGGCATTCACGCCGTGGCAAAGGCCAATATCCGGGGCGGCGAGGTGCCGCTCGTCATCGGTTGCGGCCCTGTCGGGCTCGCAGTGATCGCGGCGCTGAAGATCAAGGGGCTGCACCCGATCGTCGCCGCCGACTATTCGCCGGCGCGCCGCGCGCTCGCTGCAAGGCTCGGCGCCGACGTCGTCGTCGATCCCAGGGTGTCGCAGTCCTATGCGACCTGGGCCGAGCACGCGCAGATGTCGGATGCGGAGAAGGCCGCGCGGCCGCCGTTCCAGGCCATGCTGCCAGCGCTGAAGCCCGCGATCATCTTCGAATGCGTCGGCGTGCCCGGGCTGCTGCAGCAGGTGTTCGAAGGCGCACCGCGTGACGCGCGCATCGTGGTGGTCGGTGTCTGCATGGAGACCGACAAGAGCGAGCCGATGCTCGGCGTCATGAAGGAGCTCAACGTCCAATACGTGCTGGGCTACACGCCGGACGAATTCGCAGGCTCACTGCGCCTGATCGCGGAAGGGCAGGTGGATGCGGCGGCGATGGTCACGGCCGAGGTCGGCATCGACGGCGTCGCCAAGGCGTTCGCCGATCTCGCCAACCCTGAAGCCCACACCAAGATCATCGTGCAGCCGTGGCGGTGACGGTCTCGTAGGGTGGGCAAAGGCGCAAAGCGCCGTGCCCACCATCTTTCCCGATTCAAACGCAGGTGGTGGGCACGCTTCGCTTTGCCCACCCTACGAGACCTGAGTTTGCGGCCATACCCATGCAGGCCGAATTCGTTCGCCCCCGTCAATACTTCTCCGGCACGTACATCTCCGGCGGAACCGGGCCGCGCTGATAGTCGGGGTGGCGGACGCGCGGCGGCAGCATCACCGGCGCGCGAGCGACCTCCTGATACGGGATCTGGCTGAGGAGATGCGCGATGCAGTTGAGCCGCGCCCGCTTCTTGTCGACGGCATCGACGATCCACCATGGCGAGTCCGGCAGGTGCGTGTGTTCGAGCATCGTCTCCTTGGCCTTGGTGTATGCCTCCCAGCGGCTGCGCGCCTCGACGTCCATCGGGCTCAGCTTCCACTGCTTGAGCGGATCCTTGATGCGCATGGTGAAGCGGAACTGCTGCTCGTCGTCGGTGATCGAGAACCAGTATTTGACCAGGATGATGCCGGAGCGGATCAGCATGCGCTCGAACTCGGGCACCGTCTTGAAGAATTCCTGGTACTCCTCCTCCGAGCAGAAGCCCATCACGCGCTCGACGCCGGCGCGGTTGTACCAGCTGCGGTCGAACAGCACGATCTCGCCGCCGGCCGGCAGGTGCGACACGTAGCGCTGGAAGTACCATTGCGTGCGCTCGCGCTCGCTCGGGGCGGGAAGCGCCGCGACGCGGCAGATGCGCGGATTGAGGCGCTGGGTAATGCGCTTGATGACGCCGCCCTTGCCGGCGGAGTCGCGGCCCTCGAACAGCACGACAACCTTCTTCCGCTCGCTTTGCACCCAGTCCTGCAGCTTGACCAGCTCGCCCTGGAGCCGCAGCAGCTCCCGGAAATAGAGCTTGCGATCGACCGTCGGACCCGGTGTGTCGGTTTCTTCCAGGAGCTCGTCGAGCCTCGTGTCATCGAGCTCCATCTCCAGCTCCTCGTCGAGGTCGTCGGCCATCTCCTGAATGATGCGCTCGCGCTTGGCGGTTTGGAAGGTGCGGTCGGATGCGGTCATGGGCTTCTTCTCTCGGCTAGGGTGCCAGTGTTACCAACGACCATCGGCGGGGTTTGTTGCGTCCATGTGACAGCCGCTCTGTCACGCTGAGGCAGGTCACACCGGCAGCGCGATCGAGTATTTCACCTGGCTCAGTGCAAAGCTCGACTCGATCGAGGCGATGCCGTCGAGCCGGGTCAGCTTGGTCTTGAGAAACGTCTCGTAGGAGGCGAGGTCGGCCGCGACGACGCGCAGGAGGTAGTCGCGGTTGCCGGTCATCAGATAGCACTCCAGCACCTCGTCCCATTTCGAGATCGCGCGCGCGAAGCGGTTGAGATCCTCCTCCTTCTGCCGCGCCAGCTTGATCGAGATGAAGACGCTGACATGCAGGCCGAGCGCCTTCTGGTCCACGGTCGCAACGTAGCGGCTGATGACGCCGCGCTCCTCCAGCAGCTTGACCCGGCGATGGCAGGGCGAGACCGAGAGCCCGACCTTGTCGGCGAGTTCCTGCATGGTCAGCCGGCTGTCGGCCTGAAGCAACGCGAGGATTTTGCGGTCGATGGCGTCGAGCTCTGGCATTGGGATGAAACCTGTATATTCGGGGTAATCATTAGTATGGTATCCCAATATCGGGCGGTATTGCGCGAAAAATTGAGAAGTTTGGCGCCTCCCGCGGGCGTATCATCGCGCCACCTGTTCTCGGGAGCATTGCCATGCCCGTCGATACCGCTCGCCTCGACACCTTGACCGCGCTTAGCCGCAAGGCGCTGTGGCTCTCGTCCTGGACCATCCACCACGCCAACCACATCCGCCCCAATGCCGACGGCCTCAAGGTCGGGGGACATCAGGCCTCGTCCGCCTCGCTCGCCACCATCATGTCGGCGCTGTATTTCCACGTGCTGCGCCCCGAGGATCGCGTCGCGGTGAAGCCGCATGCGAGCCCGGTGTTCCACGCCATCCAGTATCTGTTCGGCCGGCAGAGCCGCGAGAAGCTTGAGAACTTTCGCGGCTTCAAGGGCGCGCAGTCCTATCCCTCGCGCACCAAGGACGTCGACGACGTCGATTTCTCCACCGGCTCGGTCGGCCTCGGCGTCGCGCAGACGCTGTTCGCCTCGCTGGTGCAGGATTACGTCAAGGCGCATGGCTGGATGAAGGATCGCCGCGAAGGGCGGATGATTGCGCTGGTCGGCGATGCCGAGATGGACGAGGGCAACATCTGGGAGGCGCTTGCCGAAGGGTGGAAGCACGGCCTGCGCAACACCTGGTGGGTGGTCGACTATAACCGCCAGTCGCTCGATGCCGTCGTGCGCGAAGGGCTCTGGGAAAAGTTCGAGACCATGTTCCGCAATTTCGGTTGGGACGTCGTCATCGTGAAATACGGACGCCTGATGCGCGAGGCCTTCGCCGAGCCCGGCGGCGAGGCGCTGAAGCGCTGGATCGACAATTGCCCGAACGCGCTCTACGCCGCGCTCTGCTTCCAGGGCGGCGCCGCGTTCCGCAAGCACCTGCACGATGAGATCGGCGACCAGGGCCCGATCACGAAACTGATCGACAGGCGCAGCGACGAGGAATTGCTGGCACTGATGTCGAACCTCGGCGGCCACGACATGGCGAGCATGCTGGAGGCGTTCGAATCCATCGATCACGATCGCCCGGTCTGCTTCATCGCCTACACCATCAAGGGCGTCGGCCTGCCGTTCCAGGGTCACAAGGACAATCACGCCGGCCTGATGACGGTCGCGCAGATGGAGAAATATCGCGACAGCCAGGACATCCGGCCCGGGCATGAATGGGAGAAGTACGAAGGCCTCGCGCAATCCGCCGCCGAGCTCGATGCCTTCCTCGCGCGCGTGCCGTTCAACCAGGACGGCCGCCGGCTGACCGCACCGGTCGTCGAGGTGCCCCCGCAGCTCGCCTTCAAGCCGTCACCGCAGATGTCGACCCAGCAGGGCTTTGGCCTCGCGCTGAACGAGATCGCCCGCGGCGACAGTGAATTGGCGAGGCGCATCGTCACCACCTCACCCGACGTCACGGTCTCGACCAATCTCGGCCCCTGGGTGAACCGGCGCGGTCTGTTCGCGCGCGCCGAAAAGGCGGATTTATTCCGCAGCGAGAAAATTCCGTCCACCTTCAACTGGGACTTTTCGCCCAAGGGCCAGCATCTCGAGCTTGGAATCGCCGAGATGAACCTGTTCATCATGCTCTCGGCGCTCGGGCTGTCGCACCAGATCAACGGCGAGCGGCTGCTGCCGGTCGGCACGCTCTACGATCCCTTCATCGAGCGCGGGCTCGATGCGCTGAACTACGCCTGCTACCAGGACGCGCGCTTCATGGTGGCGGCGACGCCGTCAGGCATCACGCTCGCGCCGGAGGGCGGCGCGCACCAGTCGATTGCAACGCCCCTGATCGGCATGGCACAGGACGGGCTCGCCTCGTTCGAGCCCGCTTTCGTCGACGAACTCGCCGTGATCATGGCTTTCGGTTTTGAGCACATGCAGCGCGAAGCGGGCGAGGGCGGCTCGGTGTACTTGCGTCTCTCGACGCGCAGCATCGAGCAGGCGCAGCGGATCATGACACCGGAGCTGCAGCAGGACATCACCGACGGCGCCTATTGGCTGCGCAAGCCGGGCCCGAATGCCGAAGTCGTGATCGCCTATACCGGCGCGGTGGCACCTGAGGCGATCGAGGCGACCGGCTTCATCGGCGAGAGCCGGCGCGATATCGGCCTGCTCGCTATTACCTCGGCGGACCGCCTCCATGCGGGCTGGACCGCCGCACGGAAATTGCGGCGGGATCGCCGCGGCGTGCAGCATCTCAGCCACATCGAAAAACTGCTGGCGCCGCTGCCGCGCGACTGCGGCATCGTGACCGTGATCGACGGCCATCCTTCCGCACTCGGCTGGCTCGGCAGCGTCCGCGGCCACCGCGTCGAGGCGCTCGGCGTCGAGCAGTTCGGCCAGACCGGCACGATCGCGGACCTTTATCGGCACTACGGCATCGACGCCAACGCCATCATCGATGCGGCCGAAAGCCTCACCACCGGCGCGCCGGTGCTGCATCGGAAGATGGCGGTGTAGTAGAGGTAACCGGTCGCATGGGCCCCGGCTCTGCAACGCACCGCTGCTCTGGACGATGCTTCGCATCGCCAGGATAGCGCTGCGCTGCGTCCGGGGCACGAGCCTGGTTGGACTCACTCCAATCTCGTGTCCTGGACAAGGCGCGACATGAAATGTCGCGACGGAGAGCCGGGACCCAGGCCGCTTGCCTCGCTTCAAATCGCGTCCCATATTCCGCGCGTCCGCCGCAACGCTGGCCCCGCATATGGCGGGTTCAATTGCCGGCGCTTTCGTGCAAGGATGCCTGCCGAAACGCCCCCACATGCCCCCAAGAAGAGGTTAACGATGGTCAATCGCATGCAATTCTACATCGACGGCGCCTGGGTCGATCCCGCCGTCAAGAAGTCCACCGCCGTGGTCAATCCCGCGACGGAAGAGGCGATGTACGAGGTTGCGCTGGGCTCCAAGGCCGACGTGGACAAGGCGGTTGCCGCCGCCAAGCGCGCCTTCGCAACCTTCTCCCAGACCAGCCGTGATGAGCGCGTCGCGCTGCTCACCAAGGTCATCGAGGTCTACAAGGGCCGCCTCAAGGAGATCGGCGCCGCCGTGTCCGACGAGATGGGCGCCCCGCTGCCGATGGCGGAGAAGCTCCAGGCCGGCGCCGGCCTGGGCCATCTCATGACCACGCTCGACGTGCTCAAGAACTATCATTTCGAGGAGCCGGTCGGCACCGCCATGGTGCTGCGCGAGCCGATCGGCGTGGTCGGCATGATCACGCCCTGGAACTGGCCGCTCAACCAGATTGCCTGCAAGGTCGCACCCGCGCTCGCCGCCGGCTGCACCATGATCCTGAAGCCCAGTGAGTTCACCCCGACCTCGGCGCTGATCTTTGCGGAAATCCTCCATGAAGCCGGCGTGCCCAAGGGCGTGTTCAACCTCGTCAACGGCCTCGGCCCCGAGGTCGGCGCCGCCATGAGCGAGCACCCCGACATCGACATGATCTCCTTCACCGGCTCGACCCGCGCCGGCATCGACGTGGCCAAGCGCGCCGCGCCGACCGTGAAGCGCGTCAGCCAGGAGCTCGGCGGCAAGTCGCCGAACGTCATCCTCGAAGGCGCCGACCTCACGAAGGCGGTGACCGGCGGCGTGATGCACATGTTCAACAATTCCGGCCAGTCCTGCAACGCGCCCTCGCGCATGATCGTGCCGCTGTCCAAGATGAAGGACGTCGCCGCGATCGCGAAGGCGGTCGCCGACAAGACCAAGGCCGGTGATCCCCGCGCCGAAGGCACCACCATCGGTCCGGTCGTCAACCGCGGCCAGTGGGACAAGATCCAGGGCCTGATCAAGAAGGGCATCGACGAGGGCGCAACGCTCGTCGCCGGCGGCCCGGGCCTGCCCGAAGGCGTCAACAAGGGCTTCTATGTCCGTCCGACCATCTTCGCCGACGTCACGCCCGACATGACGATCGCCCGCGAGGAGATCTTCGGACCGGTGCTGACCATCATCGGCGCCAAGGACGAAGCCGAGGCGGTGCAGATCGCCAACGACACGCCGTATGGCCTCGCCGGCTACGTCACGGGTGCCTCGGTCGAAGACGCCAAGCGCGTCGGCCGCCAGATCCGTGCCGGCAACGTCAATCTCCAGGGCGTGCCCAACGACCGCACCGCGCCGTTCGGCGGCTACAAGCAGTCGGGCAACGGACGCGAGTGGGGCAAGTACGGCCTCGAGGACTTCCTCGAAGTGAAGGCCGTCGCCGGCTTCAACGCGGCGTAAGTTTTAGCGCGTGAGCAAATGACGCCGGAGCGGGCAACCGCTCCGGCGTTTTTTGTTTCGTCATTGCGAGGAGAGATCTCGTAGGGTGGGCAAAGGCGCGCTCTTCGCGCGACGTGCCCACCATTCAGAAGTGGTGGGCACGCTTCGCTTTGCCCACCCTACGAGATCATCGCTTGCAGCGACTAACCCCCGAGCGCACCCTGTGTATTCACATACAACGCGTAGATCGACTGGCTCGCCGCCATGAACAGGCGGTTGCGCTTGACGCCGCCGAAGCAGAGATTGGCGCAGCGCTCGGGCAGCGCAATGCGGCCGATCATGACGCCGTCGGGCGCGAACACCACGACGCCGTCGAGCTCGGGATCGCCCATGCCCCAGCCGCACCAGAGATTGCCGTCGATGTCGCAGCGCATGCCGTCCGGCGTGCCAGGACCCGCATCGATGTGGACGCGCTTGTTGGAAATCTTGGTGCCATCAGCCGAGACGTCATAGGCGAGGATTTTTCGGTTCGGCACGCCGCGGGATTCCACGACATAGAGGATCTTCTCGTCCGGCGAGAAGCACAGCCCGTTCGGCCCGAGCACGCCCTCTGCGACGATGGTCGCCTTGCCGGTCGCGGGATCAAGCCGGTAGACGTTCGGGTCGATCTCGGGCTCGGCCTTGTAGCCCTCGTAATTGCCGAGCAGGCCGAAGGTCGGATCGGTGAACCAGACCGAGCCGTCCGATTTAACAATAACATCGTTTGGCGAGTTCAATCGCTTGCCGTTGAATTGATCCATCAGCACGGTGATGCTGCCGTCGTATTCGGTGCGCACCACGCGCCGCCCGCCATGTTCGCAGGTGACGAGCCGGCCCTGGCGGTCGCGCGTGTTGCCGTTGGCGAAATTGGAGGGCTTGCGGAACACGGAGACCGCGCCGGTCTCTTCCTCCCATTTGATGATGCGCTGGTTCGGGATGTCGCTGCACAAGAGATAGCGCCCGTCGCCGAACCACACCGGACCCTCGGCCCAGCGCAGGCCGGTCGCCAGCCGCTCCACTGCGGACAATTTCAGCCAGTATTTTTCGAAGCGGGGATCGAGTGCACGAATGGCCGGGTCGGGGTAATACGTCGCCGGCTGCCAGCCTGGCCGCTCCTGGGTGTGGGACGATGCCTCATTCATGTCGGTTCTCTCGTTTCGTTCCCTCTGGACAATCCTGCTATCATTAGAGACATGTGACCGCAAATCGGTCACCACAGGCGAGGGAAGACATGCCGCGTATTTTGATGACGGGAGCTTCGGGCGGAATCGGCACGAGCCTGCGAAGACTGCTGCCGCCGATCTATTCGGATCTCCTGCTGTCCGACATCAAGCCGCCCGCCGATCTCGGCGCGAACGAGAAGTTCAAGGCAGCGGACCTCGCCGATCTCGCGCAGTGCGAGGCGATCTGCGAGGGCGTCGACGGCATCATTCATTTCGGCGGCTATTCGGTCGAAGGCAGCTGGGATCAGATCCTCCAGGCCAACATCATCGGTGGCTATAATCTGTTCGAGGCGGCCTACCGCAAGGGCGTCAAGCGCGTGGTGTTCGCCTCGTCGAACCACGCCGTCGGGTTCTATCCGCGACACCACAAGATCGGCACCGACGTGACCCCGCGCCCCGACGGGCGCTACGGCGTCAGCAAGGTGTTCGGCGAAGCCGTCGGCGCTCTCTACGCCGACAAGCACGGGCTGAAGGTGACGTGCCTGCGCATCGGCAATTTCGGCGACATGCCGCTCGACCAGCGCCGGCTCTCGATCTGGCTCAAGCCCGATGATCTCGTGCAGCTCTGCCGCATCGGGCTCGAGCATCCCGACATCCATTTTGAAATCTTCTACGGTGCATCCCTCAACGAGCGCGCCTGGTGGGACAACAGCCGCGCCTACGAACTCGGCTATCGCCCCACGGGCCGCGCCGAGGATTTCCGCGAGCACGCGATGGCCGAGCAGGCCAAGCTGAAGCCGGATCCGATCGGGGATTATTTCCAGGGCGGCACGTTCTGCAGCATGGAGTTCGATGCGGATCCGGACCGGATCATCGACTGGAAGACGCGGTAGGGCCTGTCGTCATGGCCGGGCTTGTCCTGGCCATCTACGCCCTGCCACGCGGCCCAAAGAACGTGGGTGCCCGGGCCTCGCGTTGCCGAAGCGGCTTCGGCCGCGCAGGCGGACAAGCCCGGGCATGACGGTCCGTTGATCTAGATCAACCTTGCTCTCATCGTCTGGTTCTCGATCTGTACGATCATAGTTCGGCCATCGCCAGCGAGACCCACGACAATGCAAATCAAATTGTCAGTCATCGCGGTTTTCGCGATGACAGTGTCTAGTTCAGCGCTAGCCGTACCCCTCACCGAGGCCGAGGCGGCATTCCTCGACCAGCTTGTCACCGCATCAGTGGTGCTCGAACAGCGATGCGACGGTTACGAGGTCGATGGCAGCGGCAGCGTTCAGCTCGGCGCCCGGCTGCTCGGCAGTCCCGACGTCGCGATGGCCATGATCGACGCCTATGCCGCTGCCATCAAGGCTCGCGACGGAGAGAGCTACGATCCCCGCAAATTCCGTCCTGAAGTGTCCGACGCGGCCCGCAAAACGTTCAGGCGGGTCCGAACGGACCTGATCCAAAACCCGAAAAGGGCCTGCGCCGATTATGGCGAGACCAGCGTGGAGCGTGGCCTGCTGAGGCGGTACTGACGTCGTCAGTGACGTGATCGCATGACCTGTCGTACGTCATTTGGCAACGCGCGCTTCCTGTTTCTTGGTCACGTGCCAGAGCACCACATGGTAATGCGGCACATCCACGCCGGGGTGACCTGGGTTGAAGTAGAAGCTGACGTGGTCAACTGGTCCTGCTGACCCCGCCCCCTCCAAACTTTTGTGATCGTCGATGTCCTTGTTCGGGACCATGTAGACGGTCGCGACCAGACGGTCCCTGCGATCGAAGGTCAGGAACGGCCCCAGCGGCAAGGTGTCGGGCTTGACGAATATGATGCCGAGGCCCGGAAAGAACTTCGGAAAGTTCACGAGATCGCTGACCCGCTGGTATCCGTTTTTTTCCGCGACCTCCCGCTGGTTTGGCGGTGGACGAACGACTTTGTGCTTTCTATGTGCCTTCTTTCGGTGAGGGGCTGTCCTGGTTTTTTCGACCTCGTCGGCCGGTGGCGCTGTGCCCGGGAGCAGCTGCGGCGCTTGTGGCCAGAAGGGAGCAAATTGGGCGGCGGGGCGCCTCACATCGGCGATCAAGGCGAGCAACGCAACAAGGGCTGCGCCCACCACGGTTTTGCGCATCGATACCTCCCGAGGTTTGTTTGCCCAAGTTTGCTCACTTGGCCGGATTGCGTTCTCTCCAGCGCAGGAAATCCCGAAACAGTTCTTCGCGATCAGGTAGATCGGCAGTGGGCTTTCCCTCGAGGAACCGGCCGAACGCCTTGCGAAGCGCGGCTTCCCCTCCCGATTGCTGCTGGAGCCAGCGCTCTGCCGGTCGGAATCGTCGCCATCCGGGGAGTTGTGCGGCCAGGTTTACTTCGCGCCACTTAGGATGATGGGCATCGCCGAGAAATTCGGGAAAGCGCGTGAACAATGTCTGGACGAAGAATTCCAGCAACCGAAATCGCTCGTTGCCGCTCGGCCAGTTGTAGGCGAAGAGGGCGGATTTGATCGCGATCGTGTCAACGCTCGCTTCGGCGGCGATCAGATTCGGGTAGTCCTTGTGGCGGAACGTCGATGGCAGATAATCTTGTTGCAGCAGCTCCTTGAAGTAGGGGATCGGCAGGAGGTGAATACCATCGAGTTGCGAGACCTGCGTCAGGAAGCTGAGCGGTTTTCCTGAGACCAGCAGAGCGGCAGAGAGATCTCCCTTCCTCAGACCATCCAGCGCGGCCTCCGGTCCCAGGTTCGACTCCATGATCTTGACGCCCAGACGGTTCAACACTTCGCGGCCGAGAATGGCGCCGGCACTGCCGTCGTCCCCGAGATTGACCCTCTTTCCCGAAAGCTCCGTCAGGCTGCCGATTTCCGCCCGTGCGAGAAGATGGAACTCTTCGATATGGAGCGGGGCAATGTAGGTCAGCCTGTCAGAAATATCCCCGAAGGTCCTTGTCTCCCGGAGCCGGTCGACGAGGACGACGGGCGAAATCGCCACGTCGGCACCTGCGAGGGTGAGCACATCAAGGACGTTGCGGACACCACCGTCTCCCACAATGGGCAGGACCCGCAATGCGACCTGGCCATGAGGACCGGTCTCCTGACCGCCGGCGAGCGTGGTCGCAATGTCCCGAGCGATCGCGAATTCAGTGCATTGCGGCGAACCGGTTACAAATCCCACCGTAAACGGGTCCGCAGGTCGTCCCGTTTCCTTCTTGGGGGTGCCTTCCTTTCTCGGAGACACCTTCGTGGATTCGCTCGGAGAAGCCGACGGCCGCTTTTGCGCGAAAGAATCCTGGACCTGTCCGCCGAGCCAGGCCGCCGCAATCAATGCGATGAACAAACCGGTCCGCATCGCTCCGCAGACCCTCATTGTTCAACCTGCTCGGTCAGTCCTCCCTTGGGCGTGACATGCTGCGAGAAACTGCCACCCGCGGCATCCGAACCAAGACCGAGCCTTATGCTTGGCCTTCCAACGCGCCCGGGGCACCGGCGTTCCGTGATGGATGCCTGCAGCAGAAGTTTGCCGACTAGCGCCCGGCCTCGTCCGCAATCCGCGCCAGATAGTCCTTCTTGCTGAACTGCATATGATCCACACACAGCTGCGCCAGCGCCCAGCTGTCGCGCCCCCTCAACAGCTCGATCATCATCTCATGCTGCCGCCGCGATTGCGCGAGCCCTTCGCGGTCGGCGAGGTTCTTCGCGCGCATCGGCAGGGTCAGGTTCATGTAGTCCTGGAGCGAGCGGACCAGATAGGGATTGCCGCAGGCCGAGAACAGCGCGAGGTGGAAAGCGTCATTGGCTTCGTGGATGCCGCGCAGATCCTGCGCATCGGCTCTCGCGCAATATTGCCGTTGCAGCGCGGAGAGCTCGTCGATCAGCACTCGCGGCGCGGGCAGCGGGATCATCAGCGCGGCCTGCCGCGTCAGCATCTCCCGGACCTCGTAGATCTGCCGGACCTCCTCGGCCGAGTAGAACCGCACGGTGGCGCCGACGTTCTTCTCGCGGCGGACGATGCCGCGGCGCTCGGCATCCACCAAGGCTTGGCGCACGAAGTGGCGGGAGGTGCCGTAGCGCGACATCAGCGCGTCCTCGGTGAGGCGCGCGCCGGGCGGCAGGCGGCCGAAGATGATGTCCTCCTCCAGCCGCGCGACAATGTCGTCCGGATCGTCGTGCCGGACCGGCATGCTGTCTGCGGTGCGAATGTCGGACATGCCCTCGGCCTCCCGGCGTCTGGCCGGCTCGCCCTGTGGAGCAGGGAAGGGACGGATTGTCAATAATTTGTGCCGAAGAGGGTGCCTACCGGCCGAAAATGCGACAATATGGACCAAGCTTATTGACAATCGAGGTTCAGGCTGTACCACAATGGCAAGTGAAGGAGTGGCATGATGACGAGTGGTTTGCGCAAGGGTCTGACGAGCTATGGCGATGCCGGCTTCTCGCTGTTCCTGCGCAAGGCGTTCATCAAGGCCATGGGCTATTCCGACGACGCGCTGGAGCGTCCGATCGTCGGCATCACCAACACCTATAGCGACTACAATCCCTGCCACGGCAACGTCCCGCAGATCATCGAGGCCGCCAAGCGCGGCGTGATGCTGTCGGGCGCGATGCCGTTCGTGTTCCCGACCATCTCGATCGCCGAGAGCTTTGCGCATCCGACCTCGATGTATCTGCGCAATCTGATGGCGATGGACACCGAGGAGATGATCCGGGCCCAGCCGATGGATTCGGTAATCGTGATCGGCGGCTGCGACAAGACCCTTCCCGCGCAGGTGATGGCCGCGATCAGCGCCGACCTGCCGACCGTGGTCATTCCGGTCGGTCCGATGGTGGTCGGCCATCACAAGGGCGAGGTGCTGGGCGCCTGCACCGATTGCCGCCGTCTCTGGGGCAAGTATCGCGCCGGCGAAATCGACGATGTCGAAATCGAAGCAGTGAACGGCCGCCTCGCGCCGTCTGTCGGCACCTGCATGGTGATGGGCACGGCCTCGACCATGGCCTGCATGATCGAAGCCATGGGCCTGTCGCTGCCGATGAGCGCGACGATCCCGGCGCCGCATGCCGAACGTTTCCGTTTGGCGGAAGCGAGCGGCAAGGTTGCCGCCGAAATGGCCAAGTCCAAGGGGCCGAAGCCGAGCGAGCTTCTGACACCCGCGTCTTTCAAGAACGCGCAGGTCGTGCTCCAGGCGATTGGCGGCTCCACCAACGGCCTGATCCATCTGACCGCGATGGCGCATCGCTCGCCGCATCGGCTCGATCTCGAAGTGTTCGACCAGATCGGCCGCGAGGTGCCGGTGCTGGTCGACCTCAAGCCGTCGGGCGAACACTATATGGAGCATTTCCATCACGCCGGCGGCGTGCCGAAGCTGCTGGCGCAGCTCGGCGACCTCGTCGATCTCGACGCCAAGACGATCTCGGGCCAGACACTGCGCGACGTCGTCGCCGATGCGGAGGACGTGCCGGGCCAGGATGCGATCCGTCCGCGCGACAATCCGATCAAGACGGAAGGCGGCCTCGCCGTCCTGCACGGCAATCTCGCGCCGCGCGGCGCGGTGATCAAGCAATCGGCCGCGAGCCCGAAGCTGTTGAAGCATACCGGGCGGGCCGTCGTGTTCGAATCCGTCGAGGACATGACCTTGCGGGTCGACGATCCCGATCTCGACGTGACCGCCGACGACGTGCTGGTGCTGCGCAATGCCGGCCCGAAGGGCGCGCCGGGCATGCCGGAGGCGGGCTACCTGCCGATCCCGAAAAAGCTGGCGCGCGGCGGCACCAAGGACATGGTGCGCATTTCGGACGCGCGCATGAGCGGCACCGCGTTCGGCACCATCGTTCTGCACATCACCCCGGAATCCGCGGTGGGCGGGCCGCTGGCGCTAGTGAAGAACGGCGACATGATCAGCCTGGATGTGGCCAAGCGCAGCATCGAGCTACTGGTCGACGCGGCCGAGCTGGAGCGCCGGCGCGCTGCATTGAAGCCGGCCGCCGCGCCCGATGAAGCGCGGCGCGGCTATGCCTGGCTGTTCAACGAAACCATTATGCAGGCCGACGAGGGCTGCGACTTCGATTTCATGCAGAGGACTGGGAAGACCGAGACAAGCTGACCGAACGACGACTGCTCAGACCGCAGAAGCGGCGGGCATAACACAGGGGGAAACGATGATTGCACGATCCATGCGTGGGTTGGCGGCTGCGGCCGCCGTGCTGTTCGTGACCGGGGCGGGGGCGCAGGAGGTGAAGCATTATCGCTTCGCCTACGACCAGCCGCGCAACACCGGCTATTCCATCGCGGGCGACATCTTTGCCGAAAAGCTCAAGGAGTTGAGCAAAGGCACCATGATCATCGACCAGTATCCGGGCGCCCAGCTCGGGCAGGAGCCGCAAGTGCTCCAGCTCGTGAAAGCCGGAGACGTCGAATTCTCCATCATCTCCTCCGCGAACACCGCGACGATCTCGCCGCAAGCCGGCGTGATGTCGCTGCACTATCTGTTCCGCGACGAGAACCACGTGGTCAAGGGCCTCGCGGATCCCCGCGTGTTCGAAGCGCTCAAGGCCATGATCGACGAGACCACCCAGGGCCTGCATGTGATCGCGACCGGCTCGCAGGGCGTGCGCCACATGTACGCGAAGCGGGAGATCCGCAATGTGGCTGATATCAAGGGCGCAAAGGTCCGCGTGCAGGCGACCGCGACCGAGGACACCATGTTCCCGGCCTACGGTGCCCAGACCGTGCACATGCCGTTCGGCAGCGTCTACACGAGCCTGCAGACTGGCGTCGTCGACGTCGCCGAGAACAGCATCAACGTCTACCTCGTCAACAAGCATTACGAGGTCGCGCCGGTCCTCAACATCACCGAGCACGAGGCCAACAACGCGCTGGTGTTCATCTCCGACAAGCTCTGGCAGAGCCTCTCGGCCGAGCAAAAGGGCTGGGTGCAGGCCGCGGCCAACGAGATCAGCACCAAGGAGCCGGCGAAGGCGTTCGAGCTGGAGCGCACCGCGGCCGAGAAGCTGAAGAAGATGGGCGTGAAGATCGTCGACAACGTCGACAAGAAGAGCTTCACGGCGGTCGCCGATCCCTATCTCGACAAGCTCGCCAAGGAGCTCGGCCCGCACGCCGAGAAGGTCAAGGATCTGATCCGGTCGATCAATTAGGTCGCTTGCGGCCATCCTTCGAGACGCCCGCCTTGCGGCGGGCCCTCAGGATGAGGTCTCGTTTCGCGGCGAGATTTTAGACCCTCATGGTGAGGAGCCCGCGAAGCGGGCGTCTCGAACCATGCAGGCCAAGCGTGATCGGCAGCTTCCCAGCCGTCACATCCGATAGCTTTGGGAGGGGGGACTAATGGCCATCGCCGACAAACTGCTCGTGCATCGCCAACGCCACCTGAAATGGCGCTGGCTCGACTGGCTCGAGCTCGCGCTGATGATCCTCTGCGGCGTGCTCTGCTTCGGCTTCTCGCTGTCGGTCACCGCCGACATCGTCACCCGGACCATCGGTCATCCCTGGCTGTGGCTCCAGGAGGTCACCTCGACGCTGTTCATCTACGCGATCTTCGTCGGCACGGCGGCCGCGACCCGGCGCAACGACCACCTCTATCTCACCGCGATCTCCGAGGCCTTGCACGGCACCTCGCGGCTGATCGTCGAGCTGATCATCCGCCTCGTCGTGCTCGGCGTCGCCTTCTGCCTGATCTGGTACGGCTATCAGAATTATCTGCGCGGCTTCGGCAGCTTTCGGTTGCCGTCCGGCACCCCGATCGCTTCGCTCTACGCGATCATTCCATTGTCGGGCGTGCTGATCGGCTTGTTCACCATCGAGCAGCTCGTCAACGGCCTGCGCAACGGCTTCGACCATCCCGAGCCGCCCGAGGAGGATGGAACGCCCATCGTCACCGACGCGCAGGCGAGGGCGCAGCTATGAGCGCACCTGTTGTTCTGGCGTTGATGACGATCTGCTTCCTGTCATTCGGCTATCTCGGCGTGCCCGTGCCGTTCTCGCTGATGGCCGGCGTCTTCATCGGCGCTCTCCTGTCCGACGTTTCGCTCGCCGCCATCATCCAGAAGATCTTTGACGGTGTCGATTCCGAGGCGCTGCTGGCGATCCCGTTCTTCCTGCTGGTCGGCGAGCTCATGAGCTCGGCGAACGTGGTGGTGCGAATAGCCAATCTCTCGGTATCGCTGGTCGGGCATATCAGGGGCGGGCTGTCGCAGGTCGTGGTTGTCTTCAGCATGTTCTTCTCGGAAATGTCGGGCTCGACCACCGCCGACGTCGCCGTGATGAGCCGGGCGCTTGGCGGGCCGATGAAGCGCGAAGGCTATGATCCGGCTTTCATCGCCGCTATCATCGCCTCGGCCTCCACAATTGCCGCGCTGGTGCCGCCGAGCATTACCGCCGTAGTCTATGGCGCGGTCGGCAACGTCTCGATCGCGGGCCTGTTCATGGCGGGCGTGGTGCCCGGCCTGATGATCGGCTTCGGTCTGATGCTTTATTGCTACTTCTTCGGCCCCTCGGGCCTGCGCAAGCCGCGCGCGCCGCTGCGGCAGGTTGTGTTCGCCGCCGGCGATGCGGCCTTGCCGCTGATGATCCCGGTGATCCTGCTCGGTGGCATCCTGACCGGCTGGTTCACGCCGACCGAAGCCGGCGTGGTCGCCGTGGTCTGGATCGTCCTGGTCGTGATCCCCGCGCTCAATCGCGGGCACATCAAGAATATCCCTTACGATTTCTGCATTGCCGGACTGATCTTCTCGCTGCCGCTGGTCACCATCGGCGCAGCCAATGCCTTCGGCTGGATGCTCGCTTATCTCAGGGGCGCGAGCTACATCGCCGAAATCATCACCTCGATGGCAGGTAACGATCCGCATCTGATCATGCTGCTGATGGTGCTGCTCTTCACAGTCGTCGGCGACTTCATCGAACCGGTGCCGACCATCATCATCTTCATGCCGCTGGTCAACACACTGACGGAGGCGGGTGACATCAATAGCGTCCATATGGGCGTGGTGCTGATCGCGACGCTGGCCTTCGGCCTGATCACGCCGCCTTACGGGCTGGTGCTGCTGATGGCGTCGAAATTCGTCGGCATAAGTTTCGCGAAAGCGCTACGCGCTGCGTTGCCGATCTATCTGGTGTTCCTGGGGACGATCGCATTCGCGATCTACTTCCCGAGCGTGGTGCTGTGGCTGCCGCAGAAGGTGCTGCCGGAATCGGTCGGCTGCTTCAAGTCGCCGGCGGGGACGGGCTATATCTGTCCAAAGTAACGACTTGCTCGACCCGCCAATGCGCGCCGTCGCAGACGTAGCGAAACGGCGTGCCATGGCTATTCTTGAAGTAGCTGCCGCACAGCGCGTTGGCCATCCCCTGCATCACGGCGTCGTGGCAGACGAACAGCAAATTATCACCGGGATGACGGCCGAGCCACGCGGAGACGCAAGCCAGCGACCGTTCCGTCATGGCGTCCCAGCTCTCGCCGTCGGCCGGCAGGATCGAGACGAGGCCCGTCGCTGACGTGACGCCGTGCTTGATCATGAGGTCGCGAACGGGCAGGCCTTCAAAGCTCCCGAAGTCGAACTCGATGATGCCGTCGTCGATCGCGAGCGGCACCGAGATCGCGGCCGCGATGATCTCGGCCGTGCGCGCCGCGCGGGCCAAGGGACTTGCGACGATACGGCTGATGCCGGCATCGCGCAGCATGTCCACGGCCTCGTGCGCCTGCCTGAGGCCGTCCTCGTTCAGCGGATTGTCGGTCCGCCCCTGGAATCGTCCCTCGCGATTCCAGTCGGTTGCGCCGTGACGCAGGCCGTAGAACGTACGCGCTGGCGTCGTCACTTCGACTTGCTCGTGAATTTCTTCACGGCGCTGCGAAATTCCTCCGTGTTCATCGCCATGATGATCTTGTGCTCCTCGGCATCGAGCTGCTGCTTCACCGGCGTGGTGGCGGCCTGATAGACCAGCGATTTGGTGCCGGCGATTGCGGCCGGCGGGTTCTGCGCCAGACGCTCGGCGAGTTTTCGCGTGGCCGCCTTCAGTTCGGCGGCCGGAACGGTCTTGGCGACGAGGCCCCATTCATAGGCCTGCTGCGCGGTAAAATTGTCCTCGGACAGGAAGATCTGCAGCGCGCGGCGGGAGCCGACCGTGCCGACGATGCCGACCGTCGAACCGCCGTCCGGCGACACGCCGATCTTGGCATAGGCAGGTGTGAACTTGGCATCATCGGCGGCGATGCAGAGATCGGTGACGAAGGCGAGGCCCATGCCGGCGCCGGCGGCCGAGCCGTGCACGCTGGACAACGAAATTTTCGGCATGCGCCTGACGATCTCGATGAAGGCGTGATAGTGCTTCAAGAGCTCGCCGACCACGGGGGTCACCGTGCCCGCTTCGGCGGCGGCACCAATCGTCTGCAGATCGCCGCCGGCCGAGAACGCTCGGCCCTCGCCTTCGAGCACGACGACCCTGATGGCGTCGTCGCCTTCGAGATAGGCCGCGAGCTGCTCGAGCTTCTGCGCGATGGCGAGGTTGATGGAGTTGTACGCTGTGGGGCGGTTGAGCGTGATGGTCGCGATCGGGCCGTCGATCCGCAGCAGGGCGGGATCATCGGGCTGGGAGATGGGATCTGGCATCTGAGAAGGTCTCCGGCAGGAGGTGGTTGCTGCAACTAAATCGCAGAAGCGGAGGAGTGACAATCCCCGACCGCCGCCCTTGCGCGGGGCGAAACGATAGGCTCAAATGGGGCCGCCTTCGCCAAGGGACGGACACGAGCGCCGGCTCCTCGTAAGGCCAGCAACCAAAATCAGCGAGAGAGGAGACGACATGGGTCAAGCTCGTGTCTTCCGGAAATGGGCTGTCCAATGAGCGACGGTCCGGTGATCATCGTCGGTGCCGGCCATGGCGGCTATCAGGTCGCGGCATCGCTGCGCCAGGCGGGCTTTTCCGAGCGCATCTGCCTGATCAATGACGAGGCGCATCTGCCCTATCAGCGGCCGCCTTTGTCCAAGGCCTATATCAAGGGATCGGCCGGGCCGGAGAGCCTGATGTTCCGCCCCGAAAAATTCTACCAGGACCAGAAGATCGAGCTGATCGCGGGGCGCGCGGTGTCGATCGATCGTGCCGGCCACAAGGTGCTGCTCGCCTCGGGCGAGACGCTGGCATACGCTCACCTCGTGCTGGCGACCGGCGCGCGCAACCGGCTGCTCGACCTGCCCAACGCCAATCTGCCCGACGTGAAATATTTGCGCATCCTCGACGAGAGCGATGCGCTGCGTGCGATCATGCCCTCGAAGACACGGGTCGTGGTGATCGGCGCCGGCTTCATTGGTCTCGAATTCGCGGCCACCGCCCGGATCAAGGGCCTCGAGGTCGACGTGCTCGAGCTTGCCCCGCGCGTGATGGCGCGTGCGGTGACGGCGGAGGTGTCGGAGTATTTTCAGGAGCGCCATCGCGAGGCCGGTATCCGCGTCCATCTCGGCGTGCAGGCGACCTCGATCGAGGCAGAAGGCGGCAAGGTCACCGGGGTCTCCCTGAGCGACGGACGGCATCTGCCCGCCGACCTCGTCGTGGTCGGCGTCGGCGTGCTGCCGAACATCGAGCTTGCAGCTGAAGCCGGGCTGCCGGTCGCCGCCGGCATCATCGTCGACGAATATCTGTCGACGGCTGACCCTGACATTTCCGCGATCGGCGATTGCGCGCTGTTCGCAAGCCCGCGCTTCGGCGGCTCGCTGCGGCTGGAATCGGTGCAGAACGCGACCGACCACGCCCGCTGCCTCGCCGCGCGGCTGACCGGCGACAAGAAGCCCTACGACAGCCATCCCTGGTTCTGGAGCGACCAGGGCGACGACAAGCTCCAGATCTCAGGCCTCACCACTGGCTACGACCGCGTCGTGCTGCGTGGCAGCGCCGCGAACAAGGCGTTCTCCGCGTTCTGCTACAAGGGTGAGACGCTGCTCGGCATCGAATCCATCAACCGCGCCGGCGACCACATGTTCGGCCGCAGGCTGCAGGGCATGAATCGCTCGATCACGCCGGCGCAGGCTGCGGACGATAGCTTTGACCTGAAGAGCGCGCTGGCGTGATCAGCCAGCGCGGAGCACAGCCGCCACTTCCGCGGCCGTCGGCATCGACGGCCCCGCGCCCATGCGCTGCACGCTGATCGAGGCGGCGGCGTTGGCGAAGGCGAGGGCGGCACGTAAGGGCACACCGTCAGCCAGCTTCGCGGCGAGCGCGCCGACAAAACAATCGCCGGCGCCGGTGGTATCGACCGCCTTTACGGCATGCCCGGGCACGGCGACCTCTTCGCGCCCCGCAAGCGCAAGCACGCCGCGCTTGCCGAGTGTGATGCAGATGGTCTGGTCCGCGCGCGCCTGAAGTTTTCGCGCGACGTCGAAGATTTTCGCGGGCTCGTCGCTGTCGGAGAGTTCGGCGCCGGCGAGGAAGCCGAGCTCGGTCTCGTTCAGCACGAGGATGTCGACCAGCGTGAGCAGCTCGCTCGACATCTTTTGCGCCGGCGCCGGGTTGAGCACGGTCACGACGCCGGCCTCGCGCGCGCGCCGGAAGAACGCGGCGATCGTCGGCAGCGGGATCTCGAACTGGCTGACCGCGACATCGCCCTTCGCCAGCGGCACGTCCGCCACATCATCCGCGCCGACCTGCGCATTGCTGCCGGGGATGACGACAATCGTATTGTCGGAGGCGGCGACGGTGATGATCGCGGTGCCAGTATGCGTGTCGGCGTCGCGCACCGAGCCGAGGTCGATACCCTGCGCGCCGAGGAACGTCTTCAGCTCAGCGCCAAATGAATCCTTCCCCAATCGCCCGATCAACGTGGTTTTCGCGCCAAGCCGTGACGCGGCCACCGCCTGGTTCGCCCCCTTGCCGCCTGGAAAATACAGCACCTCCCGGCCGGCGACGGTCTCGCCGACGCGCGGGTGGCGATCGGCGGTCGCCACCACATCCATGTTGATGCTGCCGGCGACGAAAACGCGCCCCATCTGGATCTAAACCCTGACCTCGAACTCGTGCCGGACCTTGGCGATATCGACGAGCGTCGGCAAGCCGGCCTCGTTGCCGAGGCGCTGGATCTTGAAGGTCGAGGCGGCCCGGGCAAAATCAAAGTGCTCGCGCCAGCTTTTGCCGGGATGAGCGAGGTAGGAATAGACATAGGCGCCGTGGAAAACGTCGCCGGCGCCATTGGTGTCGATCACGCGCTCGCGCGGGATCGGCATCGCCGGCATCACCTGCACCGTCCCTGTTTCGTCGTACCAGAGCAGGCCCTTCTCGCCCATGGTGATGCCGCCGATCCTGCAGCCGCGGCTCTTGAGATAGTCGAGCATCTTCTCCGGCGTCAGGTCCATCTGCTCGCAGAGGCGCTCGGCGACGATGGCGACGTCGATATATTCCAGCAGCTCATGGGTGTTGGTGCGCAGGCCGCCGCCGTCGAGTGAGGTCAGAATGCCGGCCTCGCGGCAGACCTTGGCGTAGTGGATCGCGGCATCGGGCTGATGACCATCCACGTGCAGCGCGCGGCAGCCGCCGAGATTGAGCATCGGAAAGGGATGGATGTGCTCGTCGTCGCGGCAGCGGACGATGGCGCGCTTGCCGTCCTTGGGCATGATGAAGGAGAGCGAGGACTGGTTGACCTTCCGCCCGTGCAGCGAGATCGCGTATTTCGCGCACATGTCCTGGAACATGCGCCCCAGCCAGTCATTGGCCGCGGTGGCGATGAGATCCGGCACGATGCCGAGCTTGGCGCAGCAGAACGCCGCCGTCACCGCGTTGCCGCCGAAGGAGACCGCGTAGTCCGAGGCCACGTGCTTCTCGTCCCCGGTCGGCATGTGGTCGGTGATGAAGACGACGTCGATATAGGTCTGTCCGATGAAGAGAGCCTGCATTGCTTGTCCGTCATGCGCTTTGTGGTCCAGGCCGGCGCGCTTACTGTAGCACCGGTTCCGCTCAGGGATCGCTGAAATTATTCGCAAATCTGCCGCCCCAAGCGCTTGAGGTCAGCATGAGGCCGGAATACGACCATCACCGGGCGATGCCAAGCCCGGACAAGCGCCGTGTTTCGGTGCATTGGTTCCAGGTCAATATAAGGGTCGATCAAAAGGGGGACATATGATCACCGGCCTCGATCACGTCGTCGCTCTGGTCAGGGATATCGGTGCAGCCAAGGCGGCCTACCAGACGCTGCTCGCCCGCGCGCCGGCATGGCAGAATTCCGGCGAGGGCGCCGATCGCGTGCTGTTCACCCTCGAGAACATGACGATCGAATTGATGGCGCCGAGCGGTTTCAGCGTGACGGCCGATCGCATGCGCGCGCTGCTCGACGACCAGGAGGGCGTGCTCGCCAGCCTGTGCTTTCGTGTCGCAGACATGAGCAGGATGCATCGGCGGCTGCAGCGGGTGGCCTTGAGCCCGGATCCGGTCGCCGAGGTCGAAAGCAGCGATTCGGAAACCGGCAACGTCCTGCACTGGAAGCGCACGCGCGCCGCCACGGAACTCACGCGCGGCGTACGCATGTTCTTCCTCGAGCTGGCCGACGAGCGCCCGCTTTCAGTCGCGACCGACGTCGCACCGATCGACGCGCTCGACCATGTCGTGGTCACCACCGAGGATTCCGAACGCGCTGCCGCGCTCTATGGCGCACGGCTCAGGCTCGATTTGGCGCTCGACCGCTCGCACCAGGATTGGGGCCAGCTGATGTTCTTCCGCTGCGGCGATCTGATCGTCGAGGTGGTGCGCCGGCCAGTCGCCGGCGGTGACCTCGCGCATGACCGTCTGTGGGGCCTGAGCTGGCGGGTCGCCGACATCGACGCCACGCGCGCCCGCCTGATCGCCGCCGGCCTCGACGTCACCGAGGTTCGCAACGGCCGCAAGCCGGGCACGCGAATCATGACGGTGCGCAACGGCACCTGCGGCATTCCGACGGTTCTGCTGGAGCGCTCGCCCAAGCCGGTGGAGTGAAAGCGGTCTTTCCACTCGAAGACTCTCGTAGGGTAGGAAAAGCGAAGCGTGCCCACGTCATGCCCAATGATGGGATGACGTGGGCACGGCGCAAGAGCGCCTTTGCCCACCCTACGAAACCGGCTTGCTTGGCTTTCACTGTCGCGAAACTATGCGGCGGGCTGCCCGCGTGTTACACGCGTATCCCGAGCACCCAGCGAGCACCCGGTTTGGCGAAGGCAAAGCGAACCCTGAAATGGCAGCGCGATCCCGAGGGGATGCGGCTGCGCATTCTCGAAGCCGCCAAGCAGGAGTTTTCCGCTCACGGGCTCGCCGGCGCGCGCGTCGACCGCATTGCGGCCAAGGCCGGCGCCAACAAGCGCATGCTGTACTACCACGTCGGCAACAAGGACGAGCTTTACCTTGCGGTGCTCGAAGGCGCCTATGACAAGATCCGCAGCGAGGAGCGGGGGCTCGATCTCGAGCATCTCGAGCCGCCCGAGGCCATCAGGCGGCTGATCGAGTTCACCTGGAACTACTTCCTGCGCAATCCCGAATTCCTGTCGCTGCTCCAGACCGAGAACCTCGCGCGCGCAAAGCACCTGAAGAAATCGACCAAGGTCAAGTCGATGCACTCGCCCTTCGTCGAGATGATCCGCACCGTGGTGCGGCGCGGCGTCGACAGCGGCGACTTCCAGGTCGCAGTCGATCCGGTGCAGCTCTACATCTCGATCGCAGGGCTCTGCTTCTTCTACCTCTCGAACTCGGCGACGCTTAGCGTGATCTTCGGCCGCGACCTCCTGGACAAAAAGGCCAAGGACGAGCGGTTGGCCCACATGGTCGGCCTGGTGCTGGCCGCGCTGACCGGGCAGTCCGTGGCGCTGTTCGAGATCGCGAAGGCGCCGAAGTCGCGCGCCGCGGTGGCGCAGACGGTGTAGCGGCGTACAGCGCGCTGGTAGACGGCCCGACCGTTCCCACAATTTCAGTGTCATCGCCCGCGAAAGCGGGCGATCCAGTATTCCAGAGAGCGTGAGGGCGCCCCGGAGAGGCCGCGGCGTACCGGATTCCCCGCTTTCGCGGGGAATGACACCGAGGATTGGGCGCGCTCTTCGAAACCATCCGGAACCGCCGCCGCAAAACGTCACAGGGAAAGCTCTGGACAGTATTTATCCAACGGGTTAATTTCTCCCCACAACGAAGAAGACTGCCGGGAGTGAAAATTGGCCGAGCCGAAGCCGCAGAATGCGATCTCCAAGGTGCTGAATGCGGCCTGGGTTCGGCCGTTCTTGTTCCTCGTCTTCATCGTCGTTGCCTGGGATCTGGCCATCCGGCTGTTCAGAATCCCTGCCTACCAGATCCCGTCGCCTCTCGACGTTGTTGCGGTGCTGCGTACCGACTGGCCGGAATTGCTGCGCCAGTCCTGGCCGACGACCTATGCGACGGTCTGCGGTTTCGCGCTGTCGGCGCTGTTCGGCATTCCCGTCGCGATGCTGATCGCAGGCTCGAAGACGGTGGAGAGCTACGTCTATCCGCTGCTGGTGTTCTCGCAATCCGTGCCCAAGATCGCGATCGCGCCGCTGTTCGTGGTCTGGTTCGGCTTCGGCATCATTCCAAAGGTGATCTCGGCGTTCCTGCTCGGCTTCTTCCCGGTGGTGGTCTCGGCCGTGCAGGGCTTCAAATCGGTCGATCCTGACATGGTCGACCTCGCCCGCGCCATGCAGGGCAGCCGCTTCCAGGTGTTTTGTGCGGTGAATCTGCCGCACGCGCTGCCTGCGATCTTCTCGGGTCTCAAAGTGTCGGTGACGCTCGCGGTGGTCGGCGCCGTCGTCGGCGAGTTCGTGGGGTCCAATTCCGGCATCGGCTACGTGATGCAGCGCTCGATCGGCACTTTCGACCTGCCGACCATGTTCGCGGCCCTCGTCATTCTCGCGCTGCTCGGCGTGATCCTGTTCTGGATCGTGGACCGGATCGAGAAGCTGGTCATTCCATGGCATGTCAGCCAGCGCGAGGACGTGATTTTCGCTTCTTAACTAGCACAAACGGCCACCAGCGGCCGAAACAACAACGGCAAGGGAGAGTGACGATGAAGCGGTTGATTGGGGCTGTCTCAGCGGTGCTGATGGTGTTTGCGGCCATGCCGGCGCAAGCGGCCGACAAGGTCGTGCTGATGTTGAACTGGTACGTCTACGGCGAGCACGCGCCGTTCTATTACGGCAAGGCCAAGGGCATCTACGCCGCCGAAGGCATCGATCTCGAGATCCAGGAAGGCCGCGGCTCAGCTGCGACCACGCAAGCCGTCGCTGCCAAGACCGCCGATTTCGGCTATGTCGACGTTCCCACCATGATGCGCGCCGCGATCAAGGGCGCGCCCGTGGTTGCGACCGGTGTGCTGCTGCAGACCTCACCGATGTCCGCCATGGGTTTTGCTGACAAGAACATCAAAAAGCCCGAAGACATCAAAGGCAAGACGGTGGCGATCACGCCGGCCGATTCCATGACCCAGATCTGGCCGCTGTTCCTGAAGAAGACGGGTCTGAAGGAGAGCGACTTCCAGACCGTTGCCGGCGACGGCCAGACCAAGCTCAACGCGGTCATCAACGGCCAGGCTGATCTGCTGCTCGGCTATGTCATGGACCAGTCGATGAAGATCAAGGACGCCACCGGCAAGGACGTCTACCCGATCAAGTTTGCCGACTATGGCATCAACATGGTCTCCTCCGGCATCATCGCCAATGCCGACTATGTGAAGGCCAATGCCGATCTGGTCCGCCGCTTCATGTCGGCGACGACCAAGGCGGTCGAAGCCGGCGAGAAGGAGCCGAAGGCGGCCGCGCAGTCGATTCTCGATGCCAACCCCAAGGGCGGCAAGATCGACACGCTGACGCAGGGCTTTGAGCTGACCATTCCGCTGTACCGGACCGCGGAGACCAAGAGCAAGCGGCCGTTCCAGGTCACCGACCAGAACATGACGGACTCCGTCAATCTGATGGTCGAATATGGCGGACTGGATGCCAAGGCCAAGGACAACCCGAAAGCCTTCTACACCAACGACTATCTGCCGAAGAGTGGCTCGTGAAAGCAACCAACACCGTCATTCCGGGTTCGCCCCTACGGGCGCCCCGGAATGACGATTCATATCGCCGTGTGGACTTGATCGGATGAAAGCAGCAGAAGCGATATCTCCCGTCCAGCCCACCGCACATCTGAGACTGGTGAGCGACCGGGCCGGTGATGCCTCGGGTATCAAGCTCTCAGGCGTGTCGAAGACCTACCGGACGCGCGACGGCGATGTGCCGTCGCTGCGGCCGCTCGACTTCCACATCAATGACGGCGAGTTCTTCGTCGTGGTCGGGCCATCCGGCTGTGGCAAGTCCACGCTGCTCAAGCTGATCTCGGGCTTGCTGCCGCCGACATCGGGCGAGATCCTGGTCGAAGGCGAGAAGGTGACGACCCCGCACGGCAATGTCGGCATCGTCTTCCAGAATGCGCTGCTGCTGCCCTGGCGCAACATCCTGTCCAACGTCATGCTGCCGATCGACATGAAGCGGCTGCCGCGGGACGAATATCTTGCCCGTGCCAAGGCGCTGTTGAAGCTGGTCGGGCTCGAAGGCTTCGAGAAGAAGCTGCCCTGGCAGCTTTCCGGCGGCATGCAGCAACGTGCCTCGATCTGCCGCGCGCTGGTGCACGATCCCAAGATCATGCTGATGGACGAGCCGTTCGGCGCGCTGGACGCACTGACGCGCGAGCGGATGAATGTCGAGCTGATGCGGATCCAGCGCGAGACCAGGAAGACGGTGCTGCTGATCACGCATTCGATTCCGGAAGCCGTGTTCCTCGCCGACCGCGTCCTCGTCATGACCGAGCGTCCCGGCGCGGTCGCCGCGATCTACGACGTACCGCTGCCGCGCCCGCGCTCGCTCGACGTAATGGCCGACCCGGTTTTCACCGAACTCGTGCAGCGCATCCGCAAGCATTTCTTCTCGCAAGGGGCATTGGACTGAGGCAATGCGATTGATCTCGGCTGCAACCACGACGACGGTGCGCTCCCTCTCCCGCTTGCGGGGGAGGGTTGGGGAGGGGGTGTCTCCGCTCGCGAGGACCCCTAAGAGGAGAAAAACCCTCACCCGGCGCGTTGCGCCGACCTCTCCCGCAAGCGGGAGAGGTGCACCGCCGCCGTGGCGAAATCGTCGGGACTAACTAGCACTATGTCACCCCGCTTGAAGCTGCGAGACATCGCCTTCTTCGAACGTCCCGTGCAGTTCGCGCGACCGTTCCGCTTCGGCGCGATCACGATCAACGCGGCGCCGCAGCTGTTCGTGCGCGCCGAGATCGAGGTCGAGGGCAGGGGCGTTGCGGTCGGTGCCAGTGCCGAGCTGCTGGTGCCAAAGTGGTTTGACAAGCGGCCGGAGCTCTCACCGGCGCAGACGGTGGATGGGCTGCGACGATCGCTCGAGATTGCGCGGGGGCTCTATCTGGCGCGCACCGGATACCAGACCGCGTTCGATCTGCATGCCTCGTGCATCGGTGCCCAGGTCGCGACCTGCGCGAAGAAGAACATTCCGCCGCTCGCCGCGGCTTACGGTCCGGCGGAAATCGACAAGGCCATCCTCGACGCGTTGCTGCGCGCCGCCGAAACCAGCTTCTTCGATGGAATGGCCGGCAACATCGCCGGCATCGATGCGCGACTCTCGCCTGACCTCGTGGGATTGGACATCACCACCTTTCTCTCCGGCCGGGTACCGCTGGAGCGTGTTGCCATCAGGCATACCGTAGGCCTTGATGATGCCGTCGAAGGCGAGGGCGGCGTCGCCGATGCCCGCGAGAACTCCGCTGCAAGATACTTCAAGCTGAAGCTGTCGGGCGATCCCGCAGCCGACGCGGCGCGGCTCGCCCGCATCGGCAAGGAGCTCGCTACGTTGGGACACGACTACAAGGTGACGCTCGACGCCAACGAGCAATATGCCGACCTCGCTGCGTTGCAGGCGCTGATGGGCCGGCTCGATCACGACGCAGCGCTACGCCCGATCGCCACGCGCTTGCTCTATGTCGAGCAGCCGATGCCGCGCGACATCACGAGGCAATCGCCGCTTGGCGCATTGGTCGCGCACGGTTTCATCATCGACGAGGCCGACGATTCTTACGATGCGTTCCCGGCAGCGCGGGCGCTCGGCTATTGCGGCATTTCCTCGAAATCCTGCAAGGGACTCTACAAGTCCATCATTAACGCGACGCGCGCCGCGAAGTGGAGCGCGGACGGCGAGAGGTTCTTCGTCACCGGCGAGGACCTCACCTGCCAGGCCGGCCTCGCCGTGCAGCAGGACCTCGCACTGGGGGCCTTCCTTGGCGTCACCCATGCCGAACGCAACGGCCATCACTATGTCGACGGCTTTGGCGAGACGCCTCTCGCCGAAGCGCGGGCCTTCGCCGCGGCGCATCCCGATCTCTATGCCGATTCCGGGCAGGGCATCCGGCTTTCCATTCACGACGGCGATCTCCTGACGGGATCGCTCAACACGGTGGGCTTTGCGACGTCGGTCCATCCGGACTGGTCGGCGCTCCGCCCGCTCGAACAGCCAAGATCACTTCAGGAGCATTTGACATGACCACCCAACGCCTCGGCCTCATCATGAACGGCGTCACCGGCCGCATGGGGCTCAACCAGCATCTGATCCGCTCGATCGTCGCGATCCGCGAGCAGGGCGGTGTACGGCTGAAGAACGGCGACCGCGTGATGCCCGATCCGATCCTGGTCGGCCGCAGCGCCGAGAAGGTCGAGGCGCTCGCCAAGCGCTACAACATCACACGCTGGACCACGGATCTCGATGCGGCGCTCGCCGACAAGAACGACACCATGTTCTTTGATGCCGCGACCACGCAGGCGCGCCCGGGTTTGCTGACCCAGGCGATCAATGCCGGCAAGCACGTCTATTGCGAAAAGCCGATCGCGACGAACTTCGAGGAAGCGCTCGAGGTCGTGAAGCTTGCGAACGCCAAGGGCGTCAAGCACGGCACGGTGCAGGACAAGCTGTTCCTGCCCGGCCTGAAGAAGATCGCGTTCCTCCGCGATAGCGGCTTCTTCGGCCGCATCCTCTCGGTGCGCGGCGAGTTCGGCTACTGGGTGTTCGAAGGTGGTTGGCAGGAAGCGCAGCGGCCGTCCTGGAATTATCGCGACGAGGACGGCGGCGGCATCATCCTCGACATGGTCTGCCACTGGCGCTACGTGCTCGACAACCTCTTCGGCGAGGTCGAGAGCGTGAGCTGCATCGGAAACACCGATATCCCCGAGCGCTATGACGAGCAGGGCAAGAAGTACAAGGCGACCGCCGACGACTCGGCTTATGCGACGTTCCAGCTCAAGGGCGGCGCCATCGCCCATATCAACATGTCCTGGGTGACGCGTGTCTATCGCGACGACCTCGTCACCTTCCAGGTCGACGGCACGCTCGGCTCGGCCGTCGCGGGGCTCACCGACTGCATGATCCAGGCGCGACAGGCTACCCCGAGGCCGGTGTGGAATCCCGACGAGAAGCGGCTGCATGATTTCTACGGCGACTGGCAGAAGCTGCCTGACAACGTCAGCTACGACAACGGCTTCAAAGAGCAGTGGGAGATGTTCATCCGCCACGTCTACGAGGATGCGTCCTACAAGTTCACGCTGCTCGAAGGCGTCAAGGGCGTGCAACTCGCCGAATGCGCGCTGAAGAGCTGGAAGGAGCGGCGCTGGATCGACGTCGCGCCGATTAAGGTCTGAGGAGGGATCAATGAACAAGCCCGTCCTGCCGATGTCGTCATTGTCGCTGAAGCTGCCGAAGGCCGATCGGTCCATCGAGACCTACCGCCTTGCGGCCTCACGTACGTTTCCCGCTAAGCTCGAAGGCCCCTTGAACCGCATCGCCTTCTCGGCCGTGCACACGGTCGTCGATCCCTTCGCGGACAACGATCCCTGGCTGTCGGCTGCCGTCGACTGGGACAAGACCATCGCCTTCCGCGAGCACGTCTGGGACCTTGGTCTTGGCGTTGCCGAAGCCATGGACACCGCTCAGCGCGGCATGGGGCTGGACTGGCCGACTTCGCTGGAGCTGATCACGCGCTCGGTCGCCGCCGCCAAGCGCCGCAACGCGCTGGTGTTCTCCGGCGCCGGCACGGACCATCTCGCGGTCGAGGATGCCAGGAGCCTCGACGACGTGATCCGCACCTATGAGGAGCAGATCTCGGCGGTGGAGAAGGTCGGTGGCCGCATCATCCTGATGGCATCGCGCGCGCTGGCGAAACTCGGCCGCAACGCCGATGACTACGCCAAGGTCTATGATCGCGTGCTGTCGCAGGTCCGCGAGCCCGTGATCATCCACTGGCTCGGCGACATGTTCGATCCGGCGCTGACGGGTTATTGGGGCACCGGGGATCTCGACGAGGCGATGGACACTGCGGTCGCCATCATCAACGGCAACGCCGCCAAGGTCGACGGCGTCAAAGTGTCGCTGCTCGACAAGCAGCGCGAGATCGACATGCGCCGTCGCCTCGACAAGCGCATCAAGATGTACACCGGCGATGACTTCAATTATGCGGAGCTGATCGCCGGCGACGAGCAGGGTTTTTCACACGCGCTGCTTGGTATTTTTGACGCCATTGCGCCGGCGGCATCCTACGCACTGTCACGACTGGCGGCCGGCGACGAAGCCGGATTCCACGACGTGCTGGGGCCGACAGTGCCGCTGTCGCGCCACATCTTCAAGGCGCCGACGCGGTTCTACAAGACCGGCGTGGTGTTCATGGCGTATCTCAATGGCCACCAGGACCATTTCACCATGGTCGGGGGACAGGAGAGCACGCGCTCCACGTTGCATCTGGCCGAGCTGTTCCGTCTGGCCGACAAGGCCGGCCTGCTCGCCAACCCTGAACTCGCGACGCAGCGGATGAAGACCGTGCTCGCCACCCACGGTATCGAATCCTGATGCGCGATTTTTCGTCCGACCACCGCTGGTTGTCGCTGAACACGGCGACCGTCCGCAAACAGGGTGACCTCGTCGAGATCATCAACGCCTGTGCAAAGCAAGGCATCCGTGCGATCGATCCCTGGCGCGATCAGGTCGCATCCGTCGGTATCGAGCGCGCCGCGCGCGCGGTGCGCGATGCCGGCCTCGAGCTCTCAGGCTATTGCCGCGGCGGCATGTTCACCTCGGACGCATCGCGCCGAGGCGAGGTGCGCGACGACAACAGGCGCTGCGTCGATGAAGCCAAGGCGCTGGGCGCGCCCTGCATCGTCCTCGTCGTCGGCGGCCTGCCGCAATATTCGCGGCCGGGCAGCGAGGTGTCGAAGGACATCGCGGCGGCGCGCGGGCAGGTCGAGGAGGCTCTCGCCGATATGCTCGACTATGCCAGGCAGGCAAACCTGCCGCTGGCCATCGAGCCGCTACATCCGGCCTATGCGGCTGACCGCGCCTGTGTGAACACCACGAAGCAGGCACTCGATATCTGCGACCGGCTCGATCCTGCTCGCAGCGGCATGCTCGGCGTCGCGCTCGACGTCTATCACATCTGGTGGGACCCGGAGCTGATGAGGCAGATCGCGCGCGCCGGCAAGGATCGCCTGCTCGCGTTCCATGTCTGCGACTGGCTGGTGCCGACAAAGGACATCCTCAACGACCGCGGCATGATGGGCGACGGCGTCATCGACATCAAATCAGTGCGTGCGGCGGTCGAGGCGGAGGGCTTTGCTGGCTATTCCGAGATCGAGATCTTCTCCAACGCCTGGTGGAGCAGGCCAATGGGCGAGGTGCTGCAGACCTGCATCGCGCGTCATAAGACGGTGGTGTAGAGTTACCACGAGTGCGGCCCCTACGGGCTTGCGAGCTGTTGCTGCGTGTTGAAGCGGGCCTTCTGCTCGCTGTTCGGCGTCGCATAGAACTCGTCCAGCGCAAGTTCGCCCCGCTGGTGAAGCAGCGAGCTGGTCGGAGTACCACCAAAGATGTGGTGGACTACCATCAGCTTTCAGGCAGAATGTCATCATGCCGATGCCGCAGCCTCGCCACAGTCTGTGCCAGATCGGATGCGGTAATCAGTGGCATCAACGATCAGCAGGGGCGGCGGATGTACCCATGCCTGTTGATCTTGAATGGCCCCGACGTGCAACCGTCGGGGCCATTGCCGTGATCGGCGTGACATAGCTGGTAGCTTTGCCGAAGGCACCAGCGTGCTTTATTGCGGCGAAAGACCGCCAAGGACGATCTGCAATTCAATGCGCGGGGCCAAACTGGTTTGCGATTCGAATTTGCCGGGCACGGCCATCCGCTGAAAAGTCGGGCGATTGCGCTATCATTGATTCACCGTCAAACACCGGACTATCACCCGTCAATTCGATCTGCGAAGCTGTGACAACACAAATGCGCTTGCAAACAAGCAAGCGTGAAGGAGGGTCGCAGTGGATAAGGTGCAGCGTTTGCGTGCGATGAGCTCACTGTGCCGCCAACAGGCAGCGTACAACAGCATGAACAAATGGAAGCTGCTCGCGGAAGCGGAATACTGGGATCATCTGGCTAATCTCGAGTTGTCTTCTCACTTCGAGCAATGCAACGCGATCCCAAGCGCGAATTAGGCTGGGCGGAAGACGATTTCCTCGTGAGGTCGGAAACGAGGCAGTCGCTTGCGTTACGTGCCGCCGCACTCTCGCAGAGAGTGCGCGCAGGGACATGCATGGTCTCGTCGAGCTTTGAAGCAGGACGATTAACGTCACCCCGCTTCGTTCGACCGCGGCGCAAATTGCAGCGAGAGAACGCGATGCATCCTCACGGCCCCGCGACCTGTTGCAGCGTGTTGAAGCGCGCCTTCTGCTCGCTGCTCAGCGTGGCATAGAACTCGTCCAGCGCAGGCTCTACCAGCTTGGCGGCCGTCAGCATCGCCTCAAGCCGGTGCTGCATCGCCTCCAGCCGTCCGACCGGCGTCAGCGGCACATCGTTCGGGCAAGCCGCTTGCAAGCCTTCAACGCCTTTGGCTGTCGCTTCACTGAGGCGGTCGAGCGCCTCTTTCTGCTTGCCGGCGGGGTGGAGCACGGCCTCGATCCTTTGCATCGGCAGCTGGGTCAGGCCGGATTTCGGATCGCCGCAGCCCTCGACGTTGGCTTGCTGCTGCGGCGAGCGCTCGCCGATATTCGGACCGAGCGCATTGAAGCCGGCCTGCTGCTCGTCACTGAGCGAGTTGTAAAAATTCTCCAGTGCCGGTCGCACGATCTTGACGGCTTCAAGCGTCGCGCTGATGCGGTTCATCATCGCGCGCAGGCGGCCAGGGGGAGTCAGTGCATAAGTCTCCGCGCAGGAGTCCTTGAACACGCCGGCAGCGTTGGCCGCCGCGGTCTTCAATTCGTCGAGCAGTGCGCGTTGCTCCGGCGCCGGCCGCACCGCTTTCGCGATATCGGCAAGCGGCCAGGCGGTGACGCCCTTGTCCGGTGTGCCGCACAATTGCTGTAGCGTTTGCGGGCTCACGCTCGCGCGCGGACGGGCGCGGCTGCTGCCACCGGCTTGCGGATAGTCATAAGGGTTGGTGCTGGCATAGGCGGAATAGGGGCCGTCACCACCCCAGAACACGGTGTCGACGAAGTCGTCATAGGCGTATGCCCAATAGCCGGGCTCGTAGCCATAGGACCAGAACGTGTAATTGAAAATGTCGGAATAAGCGTAAGGCCAGAACACGGGCCCAAGCCACGCCACGAACACCGCGGGATGGCGGTGTCGCCAGGCCTGTCGGGGAGCCCAGCCGCTCTGGCGGGCGGTGAGCGCTGCCTGCGCTTGCGCGGGGGCCTGCTCGCGGAAGCGCTCGGCAAATCGCCCGCGCTCGGCCGCCTGCACGGCGGCGGCAGTGGCAGCTCGCCCAACTGTGGTGGACTCGGGGGCCAACCGCTGCAGGCGCGCCTGATCGCGCTGCTGCATGCTCTGTTCGCGCTGGAGCAGGCGGTTCTGCGTCTGCAGCGTCCGCTCCTGTGCACGTTGCGCCCGCACGCCTTCCGGCTTCTGCGACTGCAATTGCTGCACGCGCTGTTGCATCCGATCGATGCGGCTCTGCCGTTCCGAGCTCTGACGTGTGAGCATCTCGCGCTGCCGCTGCTGCACGATTTGCTGTCGCTGCTGGATCTGCTGCTGATGTTGCTGCGCGCGCTGCTCAATCCGCTCCTGTCGCGACGGCCGCGCGCTCACAGCCGGTGGCGCGCTTGGGCGCGATGGGGCGGCGATATGCGGCGTCGGCCGCGGGGCCATGGCCGGACGTTGCGGCGCTGCCGGCGCCCGGTGGAATTCAGGTCGCGGCGCCGCCACGTGCGGGGCCGCTCGCGGCGGTGGTGCTGCAAAGCGGGGGGCCGGACGCGGCGGCGGTGCGGCGATGTGGGGCGCCGGGCGGTGCGGCGCCATGGCCGGTCGCTGCGGCATGGCCGGTGGATGGAACGCCGGGGCGGCGGGACGTGCCATGGCTGGCGGTGCCGCCGGACGGGCCATGGCCGGTGGTGCTGCCGGCCGTGCTGCCGGCGCTGCGGCTGGACCGGCAGGTCCGCCCCTTCCATGTCCATGGCCGGGTCCTTGGGCGAGCGCGCCGACGCTCGTCAGCATCGAGACACCAACTAAAGCAGCCGTAAGGCAAGCGCCATGCGGAAGCATGATTGTCGCTCCCAGCTCGTAATCGCCCACGACGTTCAACGCGCAGCTGGCGGAATCGTTCGTTGCTGGCCGCGGCCGGCATTGCGATCTTCCGACGCAGGCAGCTCAGGAGAAATCCTGCGTCAGGGCGGTGGTGAGCCGCTCCAGCGCCCAGTCGACCTGGTCGCTTGTGATCACCAGCGGCGGAGCGATGCGGATCGTTTGCTCGTGAGTATCCTTGGCGAGGATGCCCATGCCCTGAAGCGCCTCGCAGTAGCGGCGGGCGCGGCCGGCCTCGGGATGCAGCTCGACCGCCAGCATCAAGCCGCGTCCGCGCACCTCGCGGATCGTGTTGGCACGAATGTCTTTCAAGCCTTCCAGAAAGCGCGCGCCCTGCCTGGCCGCGTTCTCGATCATGCCTTCCTCGGTCAGCACGCGCAGCGCCGCGCGCGCCACCGCGCAGGCAAGCGGATTGCCGCCAAACGTCGAACCGTGCTGGCCGGGCCTCAATGTCCCGAGCACGTCGTTGTTCGAGAGCACGGCCGACACCGGATAGAAGCCGCCGGACAAGGCCTTGCCGAGCAGCGTCACGTCCGCCTCGATTCCCTCGTGCTGTTCGGCGAGAAGCTTGCCGGTGCGGCCGAGCCCGGTCTGGATCTCGTCGAGCACCAGCATCAAATTGTTGGCGGTGCAGAGCTCCCGCACCTCAGTGAAATAGCCGGCTGGAGGAAGGATGACACCGGCTTCGCCCTGGATCGGCTCGACCAGAAAGGCGACCGTGTTTGGGGTGATTGCCTCCGCCAGCGCCGCGGCGTCGCCGAACGGGATGATCTTGAAGCCCGGCGCGAACGGTCCGAAATGTGTGCGTGTGTCGGGGTCGGTTGAAAAGCCGACGATACCCAACGTGCGTCCGTGGAAATTATTGGCACAGACGATGATCTCGGCCTGGCCGTCCGGCACGCCCTTCACCTCATAGCCCCATTTGCGCACCGACTTGATCGCGCTTTCGACCGCCTCGGCGCCGCTGTTCATCGGCAGCACCTTGTGGGAGCCGGTGAGCGCCGCGATCTCTTCGTAGAAGGGGGCGAGCTGGTCGTTGTGGAAGGCGCGCGAGGTCAGCGTCAGCCTGTGCGCCTGTTCCACCATCGCCGCCAGGATCTTGGGGTGGCAGTGGCCCTGGCTGACCGCCGAATAGGCCGAGAGGCAATCGAGATAGCGGTTGCCTTCGGTATCCCAGACCCAGACACCTTCGCCGCGCGACAGGACGACCCCGATCGGCTCGTAATTGTGGGCCCCAAAGCGTGCTTCCGTTGCGACGAAATCAATGACCGACGCGCTCATCTGTCGTCACTCCATTGCTGCGCGCGGCGGTGCCAACCGACTGCACCGCCGGCCCTCAGCTTGATCTGGGTATCAACTTGCCGCCTTGGAAGTCTTCATCCTTCCGATGGTGTAGCCCGATCTGATTTGCTTAAAGTATCAGAGGGTTCTCTACTGTGCATGGGGTTGTTTTCGCAGTTTTTAGTGTCGAGCCCTCAGCGAAGCGCACACGGCACGCTCAAGAAGCCACGAAACCGCACCCGTCCGCCCCGCACCGGCTGGCCGCTCACGGCATAGTTCGGGAAGCGCGCCAGGAAGCGCGAGATCGCAATCGCGCCTTCGAGCCGCGCCAGCGCCATGCCGGCGCATTGATGCGCGCCGGTGGCGAAGGCGAGATGCCGGTTCGGCGTGCGCGCGATGTCGAAGCTCTCGGGGTCCGGAAACTGCGCGGGATCGCGGTTGGCCGCCCCGATGCACAGCGTCACCGACGTGCCGGAATCGAGCGTGACGCCGCCGAGCTCGACCTTCTCCGTGGTCATGCGGTTGCCGAGTTGGTTCGAGCTCTCGTAGCGCAGCATCTCTTCGACGGCGGTCTTGATCATGTCGGGATTGCCGATCAGGCGCTGCTTCTGGTCGCGATTGCGGTCCAGCGCCACGAGGCCGTTGCCGATCAGATTGGTGGTGGTCTCGTGGCCGGCATTGAGCAGGAAGATGCAATTGTGCAGCAGTTCCTTCTCGGTCAGCCGCTCGCCGTTTTCCTCACCCTGGATCAGGCGCGTCAGCACATCGCGCTCGGGATTGCCCGGCTTGTCGCGCCGGCGTGCCACCAGCGTCTGGAGATAGCTGAGAAAATCCGTCACCGCCTTGTTGCCGCGCGCGGCGACCTCGGGCGACACCACAGGTTCGAGCGCACCAAGGATCGCCAGCGACCAGTCGCGCAGCGGTCCGCGTTCCTCATGAGGCACGTCGAGCAGATTGCCGATCACCTCGATGGGAATGGACGCGGCGAAATCCTCGATCAGCTCGCAAGCGCCTTTGGCCGCGATGGCGTCGAGCAAGCCGTCCACCAGCTTGACGATGTCAGACTCCATGCCGGCGATCGCCCGCGGCGACAGCGCGCCCATGATCAGGCGGCGCACGCGGGTATGCGCCGGCGGATCGTTGAAGACGAGACTGGTGGTGTGATGCTCGTAGAGCGGGGTGTCGCCGTATTTCGGCGCGAACTCACGCTTCTTGTCCGAGCTGAACGACTTGGTGTTCTTGTAGGTGGTGACGAGATCGTCATAGCGGGTCAGGAACACGGTGCCGTTCGGCAGGCGCTTGACCGGCTCGTTCTCCCGCAGTGCACGATAGGTCGGGTAAGGGTCGTCGTAAAACTCCGGCGTCAGCTTCTCAAGGTCGAAGCTTGCCGCCAGCGCCTTCGCATCTGCGTTCATCCCGTTATACTCGCCGGTTAAAGCCGTTATGCCGTTTTTGTTGTTCTGGTCGGCGCATTCATGCGTCTACAGTCTTCCCACCTTGCTAGCCGACCGGACAGGAAAATGCACGCACGCGCTGACGCTGCCGACACGGCGCCGAATTGGCCCGACGATATTTTCGCGACCCTGCAACGCTTCGATATCCGGCAGGTGCCTTACGTGCCGGATGCCGGCCATTCGAGGCTGATCCAGCGCGTGCTGGCCTCCTCCACCATGCGCGGCATTCCGCTCACGACGGAGGAGGAGGGCGTGGCGCTTCTCGCCGGCGCCTGGGCCGGTGGACAACGCGGCGTCTTGCTGATGCAGTCGAGCGGCGTCGGCAATTGCATCAACATGCTGTCGCTGATCCCGATCCTGCGCTTTCCGTTCCTGACGCTGGTGACCATGCGCGGCGAGTGGGGCGAGTTCAATCCGTGGCAGGTACCGATGGGTTCGACCACGCAGGGCGTGTTCGAACTGTCGGGTGTCCAGGTGCTGCGGGCCTCGAACGCAGCCGAGGTGCCGGCCGTGCTCGAAGCCGCTGCGTCGCAAGCCTACAACGCGCTCACGCCCACCGCCGTCCTTCTGTCGCAGCGCCTGATCGGCGCCAAGGTTTTCACCAAATGAGCAAGGCCAATCTCCTCGACCGTCGGCAGGTGGTGTCCACGCTGCTTGCGAACCGCAAGGACGTCGTCGCGATCGGCGGCCTCGGGGCCTCGACCAACGACATGTGCGCGGCCGGCGACCACGCCCGCAATTTCTACCTTTGGGGTGGCATGGGCGGCGCCGCGATGATCGGGCTCGGCCTCGCCCTGGCGCAGCCAAAATTGCCGGTGCTGGTCATCACCGGCGACGGCGAGATGCTGATGGGCATGGGCAGCCTTGCCACCATCGGGTTGCAAAAGCCGTCCAACCTCTCGATCGCAGTGCTCGACAACGAGGCCTATGGCGAAACGGGCGGCCAGACCAGCCACACCTCGGCCGCCGCGGACCTCGTCGGCGTCGCCAGGGCCTGCGGCATCGGGGATAGCCGGGCCGTCACGACCATGGCGGAGGTCGAGGCCTTCGCCCAAGCCGTCCACGACGTCTCTGCGGGGCCTCGCTTTGCCAATATGAAGATCGACAGCGCCAGCCTGGAGCGGATTTTGCCAAGCCGGGACGGGACGTACATCCTCAACCGGATCCGCGGCGACCTAGGCTTCCAGCCAATCTAGGGCGGGCCTGTCCATTCCCCACCGGCGCCCAGGTCCTGCACGGAAGCCGTGCAGGCGGGGCCAATTTCCACTGAATTAACGACGCACTCAGGTTGCGATGCAACATAGTGCTTGACTTTTGCGTGGGTGAGTGCTTACTCACTAGCATGAGCTCATTGCGTATGACGAGCGACCTGAGGCGTCAATTGATCCTCGGAGCCGCGAAACGCTGCTTTGCCCGACATGGCTATACCGGCACCACGACCAAGAGCGTGGCGGCCGCCGCTGCCATTTCCGAGGCGTTGCTGTTCAAGCATTTCCCGTCCAAGGCCGCCCTCTACGCCGAAATCCTCAGCGACGAATGCGAGGCGGACCCGGCACTCACCGAGCTTCTCGAGCGGGAGCCTTCGACCGCCACGCTGGTCGAGGTGATCCGCGGCATGGTCGAGCATTTCCTGCACATCGCTGATGGTCCCGATCAGGAAGAGGCCCAGCGCCTGCGGCTGATGGCCACCAGCCATTTGGATGATGGCGAATTCGCCCGTTTGCTGTATGCCAAGATCGAGACGCTGATCGGGGCGATCTTCGTCTCCTCGCTCGAACGTGCCGTTGCCGCCGGGGACGCGCGGCTATGCAGCGGCGATCCGCTCAATCTGTTCTGGTTTGCGCATCACTCGGTGATGACTGCGGCGCTGACCAGGCTGCCGGCCACGCCTTGCCTCGCTTACGGCAAGGCTGACGATCTCGAGCGGCAGCTGTGTGAGTTTCTCCTGAGGGGTATCGGACTTAACGACGCCGCAATTGCTTCGCATCTGGGCCACAATCAGGCCGCGGATGCCGGCAAGGCGGCGATTGCAGAGAGTGCATGACATGAACATCGTAACCGAACACAAGATTTCGGGCGAACCGATCGACAACAAGGCTCCCAAGCGTCCGGTCCGGCCGGTGCTCTGGTTCATCATCGTCGGCACGCTCCTGGCGGTGCTGGTCGGCGGCCTCGTCTGGTTCAATTATTTCCGCGGCCAGATGATCAAGCAGTTCTTCGCCAACAACAAGCCCCCGCCGACCGCGGTCAGCGCGGCAGAGGCCAAGTCCGAGGTGGTGCCGAACTTGCTCACCGCGGTCGGCGGCCTCGTCGCCGTGCACCAGGTCGACGTCAGCGCCGACGTCAACGGCCGCGTCACCGAGATCAAGTTCGCGCCGGGCACGCGGGTCGAAGCCGGCACGCCGCTGGTCCAGCTGTTCGACGCACCGGAGCAGGGCGATCTTGCCAATTACAAGGCCCAGGCGACCGTGGCGCAGCTGTCACTCGATCGCGCCAAGCAGCTGGCCTCGCGCCAGTTCGGTCCGCAGGCGACCGTCGATAACGCGCAGGCCGCCTACGACCAGGCGCAAGCCGGTATCGCCAAGACCGAAGCGCTGATCTCGCAGAAGCTGGTGCGCGCGCCGTTCTCCGGTGATCTCGGCATGCGCAAGGTCGAGGTCGGTCAATATCTGACGGCGGGTACGGCGATCGTGTCGCTGACCGACCTTTCCGAGCTGTGGGCCAACTTCACCGTGACGGAAAAGGATTCCGGCAGCCTCAAGGTCGGCCAGACGGTCAGGTTGAAGGTCGATGCCTATCCGGGCCGCATCTTCGAAGGCAAGATCACCACGATCGAACCGCAAATCTCGACCGACACCCGCAATATCCGCGTGCAGGCGACGATCGCCAATCCGGAGAAGATCCTGAAGCCCGGCATGTTCGTGACCACCACGGTGGTGCTGCCGGACAAGCCGGCCGTGATCACCGTTCCGGAGACGGCGGTCGACTACACGCTGTACGGCGACTCGGTGTTCGTGATCACCGAGAAGAAGGAAGCCGACGGCAAGACCAGCCTGTCCGCGGTGCGCACCTTCGTGCAGACCGGCAATCGGGTCGAAGGTCGCGTCGAAATCATCAAGGGCGTGAAGGCGGGCGACAAGGTCGTTGCCGTCGGCCAGCTCAAGCTGCAATCGGGTGCAGCGGTGTCGATTTCGACCGACCCGGCTCCGCAGATCCCGGCGCAGCCGCCGCGCTACTGATCCATTGGCACTCAAGTGATCCGGCTCGGCCGGATCACTTTTCTTGAGACATATAAATCGAGATCGCCGCGATGCGCTTTACCGACATTTTCATCAAACGCCCGGTTCTGTCGGTCGTCGTCAGCCTGTTGATCCTGCTGATCGGCCTGCGCGCGGCGATGGTGCTGCCGATCCGGCAATATCCCAAGCTGTCGAACACGGTCATCAACATCACGACCGTCTATCCGGGTGCGTCCGCGGACCTGATCCAGGGCTTCATCACGACGCCGATCGAGCAGGCGGTCGCGTCCGCCGAGGGCGTCGACTACATCACCTCGTCCTCGGTGCTCGGCACCTCGACGATCCAGGTCTACATCAAGCTGAACTTCGATCCGAACCAGGCTCTCACCGAGGTGCTGGCGAAGACGAATTCGGTCAAATACCTGATCCCGAAGGAATCCAACGACCCGATCGTCACCAAGACCACTGGCCAGACCACGGCCGTGATGTATCTCGGCTTCTCGTCCGAGGAGCTCTCGGGCTCGGCGATCTCGGATTATCTGACGCGCGTGGTGCAGCCGGTGCTGTCGACCGTCGACGGCGTGGCTTCCGCCGACATTCTCGGCGGCCAGACCTTCGCGATGCGGCTGTGGCTCGATCCCGAGAAGATGGCCGGCCGCAACGTGTCGCCGGCTGACGTCGCTGCGGCGATCACCGCCAACAACTTCCAGTCCGCGGCGGGCCAGACCAAGGGCTATCTCATCGTCTCGAACGTCTCGACGAACACGGGCCTGACCGACGTCAACCAGTTCAAGAAGATGATCGTCAAGGCCAAGGACGGCGGCTTCGTGCGGATGGAGGACATCGGCACTGTCGAGCTTGCCGCCCAAAGCACGGACGCGAGCGTCGCCTTCAACGGCGAGCACGCGATCTTCATCGGTGTGCAGGCAACCCCGCAGGGCAATCCGCTGACACTGGTCAAGGGCGTGCGCGCGCTGTTCCCCGAGCTCGAGCGCAATCTGCCGCCGTCGATGAAGATGAAGGTCGCCTATGATTCGACCAAGTTCATCCAATCCTCGATCGACGAGGTGGAGAAGACGCTCGGCGAAGCCGTGATCATCGTGATCGTGGTGATCTTCCTGTTCCTGGCGTCGCTGCGGTCGGTCATCATTCCCGTCGTCACCATCCCGCTGTCGATGATCGGCGTCTGCACCCTGATGCTGGCGCTGGGATTCAGCTTCAACCTTTTGACCCTGCTTGCGATGGTGCTCGCGATCGGCCTCGTGGTCGACGACGCCATCGTCGTGGTGGAAAACATCCATCGCCATCTGGAGGAGGGCAAGACGCCAGTCCAGGCGTCGCTGCAAGGCGCGCGTGAAATCGTCGGCCCGGTCATCTCGATGACCATCACGCTCGCCGCGGTGTACGCGCCGATCGGCTTCCTTGGCGGCCTCACCGGTTCGCTGTTCCGCGAATTCGCCTTTACGCTGGCGGGCTCGGTGATCGTGTCGGGCGTGATCGCGCTGACATTGTCGCCGATGATGTGCTCGGTGCTGCTGAAGAACACCGAAGAGGGCCGCTTCGCCAAGGCCGTCAACAAGGTGTTCGGTGCGCTGACGCGCTGGTATGGCCGCAGGCTCGACCGCTCGCTCGACTACAAGGCGATCACGGGCCTGTTCGCGGTGACGATCCTCGGACTCGTCGGCTTCCTCTACATGCACACGTCGAAGGAGCTGGCGCCCGAGGAAGACCAGGGCATCGTGTTCGCGGTGACCAAGGCGCCGAAATACGCCAACATCGACTATGTCGATTTCTACGGCGACAAGCTCGACCACGAATTTTCGAAATTTCCCGAGACCGATCTGCGTTTCGTGCTGAACGGCATCAACGGCCCGCAGGGCGGCATCGCCGGCATGCTGCTCAAGCCCTGGGAGGAGCGCAAGCGCTCGTCGATCCAGTTGAAGCCGCTGGTGCAGGCCGAGCTCTCCAAGATCGAGGGCGTGCAGGCCTTCGCATTCAACCTGCCGCCGCTGCCGGGCGGGCCTGGCGGTCTTCCAGTGCAGATGGTGATCAATTCCACCGCCGGGTTCCAGACGGTCTATGAGCAGATGGAGAAGCTGAAGGACGCTGCGCGCAAGAGCGGCATGTTCATCGTCTCCGACAGCGATCTTGCCTACAACCAGCCGAACGTGAAGGTGACGATCGACCGTACCAAGGCACAAGATCTCGGCGTCAACATGCAGAACCTCGGCGCCACGCTCGCGGTCCTGTTGGGTGGCAACTACGTCAATCGCTTCAATCTGGAGGGCCGGTCCTACCAGGTGATCCCGCAGGTTCCGCGCGCCAAGCGGCTCTCGCCGGAATCGCTCGGCGGCTTCTATGTGACGACCAACACCGGCCAACAGCTTCCGCTGTCGACGGTGGTGTCGATCGAGACCAAGACCGATCCGAACTCGCTGACGCACTACAATCAGCTCAATTCGGCGACGTTCTCGGCCGTGCCGATGCCCGGCGTGACCGTCGGTGCGGCGGTCGACTTCCTCGAAAGCGAGGCCAAGAAGCTGCCGCAAGGTTTCAGCCACGACTATCTCGCGGACTCCAGGCAGTACGTGCAGGAAGGCAATCAGCTCGCGATCACCTTCGGCTTCGCGCTGATCATCATCTTCCTGGTGCTGGCCGCGCAGTTCGAGAGCTTGCGTGACCCGTTGGTGATCATGATCTCGGTGCCGATGGCGATCGTCGGTGCGCTGATCCCGCTGTTCTTCGGCGTGGCGACCATGAACATCTACACCCAGGTCGGTCTGCTCACCCTGGTCGGCCTGATCACCAAGCACGGCATCCTGATGGTGGAGTTCGCCAACGAGCTCCAGGTCAACGAGCGGCTCGACCGCCGCTCGGCCATCGAAATGTCGGCCCGCATCCGCCTGCGGCCGATCCTGATGACGACGGCCGCGATGGTGACTGGCCTGATCCCGCTGCTGACCGCGACCGGCGCGGGCGCGGCCAGCCGCTTCTCGATCGGCCTGGTCGTCGTGGCCGGGATGTCGATCGGCACGCTGTTCACGCTGTTCGTGCTGCCCGCGGTCTACGTGGTGCTGGCGACCGACCATCGCGCGGCGGCCGATTCCGAGCGGAACAAGCAGGTCAACGAGCTCGACCTCGGCTCCAAGGCGCTGCGGCCGACCTGACGCCGTTAACTAGCAAGCGAACCAGAGGGCGGCAGCGGTCATTCCGCTGCCGCCTTTTTCGTTGTGCCCGGGGCGCTGGCGCGGGGTCCAATGGACAGGGCCTTGTCCCGTGCTAGCGAAAGACAAGGTGCCGCCTTCTTGCTAGATTTGGGGGCATGAGCCTTTCCCTTCATCCCGACGCCCCGCAAGCCAGGACGCTGCCGAGCGCGGCTACGGCTGGCGCTGCCTCCGGCGCGGCCGCGGGGCGGGGGATCAGGACCCGGCTGTTCACCAAATATGTCGCTCTGTTCGTGGCCGTCGTGGCCATCGCGCTGCTGGCCAACGGCCTATTCGAGGTCTTCTTTTATTATCGCGAGCACAAGGCTTCGCTGATCCGGGTCCAGCATGAGCAGGCCGAGGCGGCCGCGGCGAAGATCGGCCAGTTCGTCAAGGAGATCGAAAGCCAGCTCGGCTGGACCACGCAACTGCCGTGGTCGGCGGGCTCGATCGAGCAGCGCCGGTTCGACGCGCTGCGGCTGCTGCGCCAGGTCCCCGGGATCACCGAGCTTGCCCAGGTGGACTCGACCGGCAAGGAACGGTTGCGGGTCTCGCGGCTGGCGATGGACGCGATCGAGAGCGGGATCGACCTATCCAATGATCCGAAGTTCACCGCGGCGGTCGCGCACAAGGTCTATTACGGCCCGGTCTATTTCCGCCGGGAGTCCGAGCCCTACATGACGCTGGCGCTAGCCGGCGCGCGCAGGGATGCCGGCGTCAGCATTGCCGAGGTCAATCTCAAGCTGATCTGGGACGTGGTCTCGCAGATCAAGGTCGGGCAGCACGGGCATGCCTATGTGGTCGGCCCGGAAGGGCGCCTAATCGCGCATCCCGATATCAGTCTCGTGCTGCGCAATACCGACATGTCCGGCCTCGCGCAGGTGCGCGCCGCGCAGGCTGCTGGCGGCACCATGCCGGACGCGCTCGAGGAAGCGCGCAACATCCAGGGCCAGAAGGTCTTGACCGCATCGGCGCCGATCGAGCCGCTGCACTGGACCATGTTCGTCGAGCTGCCGGTCGAGGAGGCCTATGCCTCGCTCTACGCCTCGCTGCAGCGGCTTGCGATCGTGCTGCTCGGGGCGTCGATCTTCGCGGTGCTTGCGGGGATATTCCTTGCGCGCCGCATGGTCGGGCCGATCCAGGCGCTGCGCAGCGGCGCCGAACGGATCGGCGGTGGCGACTTCTCCCAGCGCATCTCGATCCGGACGGGCGACGAGCTCGAAGGGCTCGCCGACCAGTTCAACGACATGGGCGCGCGCTTGCAGGAATCCTATGCCGACCTCGAAAACAAGGTCGAACGGCGAACAGCGGAATTGAGCGAGTCTCTCCAGCAGCAGACGGCGACCGCCGACGTGCTGAAGGTCATCAGCCGCTCGGCGTTCGATCTGCAAACCGTGCTGAATACGCTCGTCGGATCGGCCGCCCGCTTGTGTGACGCCGACGAGGGAACGATCTTTCGACCGCGCGATGGCGTTTTCTATTTGGCGGCAAGCTGCGGCCTCGATGCGGAGCAGGAAAGCAAGCTTCGGACCTTTGCTTCTTTACCAGAACGGGGAAGTGTGGTCGGGCGTACGCTGCTCGAAGCCAAGACGGTTCACGTCCCCGATGTGCAGGCCGATCCGGACTATGCACCCTCATCCGCGCGAAGGCGGTCCAATGTGCGTACGATGCTCGGTGTCCCCCTGCTTCGAGAAGGATCGCCAATCGGCGTGTTCGTCTTGACGCGACATATGGTGCGTCCCTTCAGCGAGAAGCAAATCGAACTCGCCACGACCTTTGCAGACCAAGCCCTTATCGCGATCGAAAATGTTCGATTGTTCGAGGAGGTTCAGGAACGCACGACAGAGTTGTCGCGATCTCTCGACGACCTGCGCGCCGCTCAGGATCGCCTGATCCAGACCGAGAAGCTTGCCTCGCTCGGTCAGCTCACCGCCGGCATCGCTCACGAGATCAAGAATCCGCTCAACTTCGTCAACAATTTCTCCGCGGTCTCCACCGAGCTGATCGACGAGCTCAAGGAGGCCCTGCAATCGGCTGCGCTCGACGGTAAGACCAGGGAGGAGGTCGACGAGCTGACCGGCATACTCAGGAGCAATCTCGAGAAGGTGGTGCTGCACGGCAAGCGCGCCGATTCCATCGTCAGGAACATGCTGTTGCATTCGCGCGAGGGCTCCGGCGAGCATCGGGCGGTCGACATCAATGCGGTCGTGGAGGAGAGCCTCAATCTCGCCTATCACGGCGCGCGGGCCGAACGTCCCTCCTTCAACGTCACGCTCCAGCGCACGTTCGATCCCGCTGCCGGCATGGTCGACATCTATCCGCAGGAGATCACGCGCGTCTTCCTCAACCTGATCTCGAACGGCTTCTATGCCACGGCAAAACGCAAGGAGAGCGCGGATGAGACCTTCGAGCCGACCTTGAGCGCGGCAACCAAGGATCTCGGCGGCAGGGTCGAGATCCGAATCCGTGACAATGGCACCGGAATTCCGCCCGAGGTGAAGGAGAAGATGTTCAATCCCTTCTTCACCACCAAGCCGGTCGGCGAGGGCACCGGGCTCGGGCTGTCCATGAGCCATGACATCGTCGTGAAGCAGCACGGCGGCACCATCGACGTGAACACCACACAAGGTGTATTCACCGAATTCATCATCACCCTGCCGCGCACGATGGCGGCGGACGGCACTTCCGGAGGCAAGTCGTGAACGTTTACATCCTGGTCGTCGATGACGAGCCCGACGTCGAGGCGCTGTTCCGGCAGCAATTCCGGCGCGAGCTGCGCGCCGGCCGCTTCCAGATGGAGTTTGCCTCCTCCGCGCCAGATGCCCTGAAGCGGGCCGCCGAGGTTCGCGATCCCTCGCTGATCCTGATCCTGTCCGACATCAACATGCCCGGCATGAGCGGGCTCGACATGCTGCCGAAGGTGCGTGCCGCGCATCCGGACGTTCCCGTCATCATGATCACGGCCTATGGCGACGCCGAGACGCGGCGAAAGGCGATCGAGCGCGGCGCCGTCGGCCTCCTCACCAAGCCGATCGACTTTGCCTTGCTGCGGCAGGAGATCGACACGAGGCTCGAGCAAGCCGCATGAGCGCGACCATCCTCTTCGTCGACGACGAGCCGGATCTCGAAGCGCTCGTCCTGCAAAAGTTTCGCAGGCAGATCCGCGACGGACAGGTCGCCATCATATTCGCCCGCGACGGTCTCGAGGCGCTGGCCTCGCTCGAGCAGAATCCGCAGGTCGACATGGTGGTCTCCGATATCAACATGCCCAGGATGGACGGGCTATCGCTGCTCGCGAAACTCCAGGAGGCCGAGGACAAGAAATCGACCATCATCGTCTCGGCCTATGGTGACATGAGCAACATCCGCACCGCCATGAACCGCGGCGCGTTCGACTTCCTGACCAAGCCGATCGACTTTGCCGATCTGGAAGCCACGATCGGGAAGACCATCCGCCATATCGAGATGCTGCGCGAGGTGCGGCGGCGCCAGATGGAAGCCGAGCGCGCCCACGCCGCGCTGTCACGCCATTTCTCGCCCGAGCTTGCCAAGCGTTTGGCCGCCAGCGGCGACGGCGAGGGCATCGAAGTACAGTGGCGCGATGTCGCCACCATCTTCACCGATATTACCGGCTTCACCTCGTTGGTCGAGAGCGCGCCACCCGAGACGTTGGGTAAGTTGCTCAACGAGTATGTCGGCGGCATGACCGAAGTCGTTTTCGTCCATGAGGGCACGGTCGCGAAGATCATCGGCGATGCGATCCAGGTGCTCTTCAACGCGCCCGGCGATCAGCCGGATTATGCCACGCGTGCGGTCGCCTGCGCCCATGAGCTCGACGCCTGGGCGCAGGACTTTCGCAGGCGCCAGAGCGCCATGGGGGTGACCTTCGGTGCCACCCGCATCGGCATTCACGCCGGTCCCGCGCTGGTCGGCAATTTCGGCGGCAATCGCTTCTTCGACTACACCGCCTATGGGGATTCCATCAACATTGCGGCGCGGTTGGAGGCCGCCAACAAGCATCTGGGCACCCGCATTTGCGTCAGCGCCAGCGTCGCCGAGGCGGCCGAGAATTTTCAGGGCCGCCCCGTGGGGGAGCTGATGCTGCGCGGACGCAGCGAGCCGTTGCGCGCCTTCGAGCCGCTGCCACCGGGCAAGTTCGAAGCGCCGGAAACGGCGCTGTATTCGGAGGCTTTCGCCAAGATGGAGGCCGGCGATGCCGCAGCCATGCCGGCCTTTGCCGCGCTGGTCGGCATGCACGCCGACGATTCCCTGGCCGGCTTTCACCTGAAGCGCCTGCTCAACGGCGCCAAGGGCATTCGCATGCAACTGGAATAGGGGTTCGACATGATGCGTGACTTCTCCGCCGGCAATTATCGTTTCATTCCGTCCGTGTTCCAGTATTCGGCAGGCGCGGCCGCGGATGACGGCTACGAAATCGAACGCGTCCGCTTCGACCGTGTGGTCCCGCTCGCGGAAGGGTTTGCGCTGGCGGCTAAATTCATCCAGGAGGCAGGGCGTCCGCTGACGGCGTTCTGTGCCTGCGAGCTGCGTTCACCGGCAGCCTTCAGCGAAGAGGGCTTTCGCGCCTTCAACCTGCACTACGTGAAGACGCTGTCCGAATGGGGCATCTTCGACGGCACCACCAATCCGGTGGCGCGCAGCAATGTCTGTCCCGAGATCGATCCGCCGTCCGAGCCGTCGTTCTATGCGTTCTCGTTCACGCGTCCGACCCGCTCGAAAGCGCCGTCCTTCGTGATATCAGGCGGTGCCGAGGCGCGCGAGGGCAGCGGCACCTATGTCGAGCGCACCGTGCGCTATCGCGACCTCAGCCCGGAGGGGCTGCGGGAGAAGGTGCGCTTCACGACGACGTCGCAGATGGAAAACCGGATGGCGGCTTTCGGCTTCGGCTGGAGCGACACCACCGCGGTGCAGGCCTATTCCGTGCACGACTTCCACCATGCGCTCGTCGACGAACTGGTGCGCCGTGGCGCGTTGCGCTCCGGCCTGACCTGGCATTTCGCCCGCCCGCCCGTGGTCGATCTCGAATACGAGATGGATTGCCGTCGGGTATTGCGGGAAGTGGTGATCTAGAGTTTCTGACGGCAACGCTCTCTCCGTTCCCTCCCCCCTTGTGGGAGAGGGGCAGGGAGGGGGTGCCACACGGGGATTCCCTCCGTGGCGCAGCCGTCCTCCGCGCGCAATCAACCGGCGCCTTTTCCTGGGCTACCCCTCTCCCTAGCCCTCCCCACAAGGGGGGAGGGAACGCTACCTCCGTCGGCGCGCCAGGCGAGGTCTCTTTCTTTAGATCTCAGCGCTGCCGCGGATCGAGCGCGTCGCGCAGGCCGTCGCCGAGCAGGTTCAGCGACAGCACCACGAGGAAGATCGCAAGGCCCGGCCAGATCGCCATCCACGGTGCCTGGGTCAGGAAGCGTTGCGCGGCATTGAGCATGCTGCCCCAGGACGGCGCCGGCGGCTGCTGGCCGAGGCCGAGGAACGACAGCGCGGCTTCGGCGATGATGGCGGCGGCGATCGAGAGCGTCGCCTGCACCAGCAGCGCGGGCAGGATGTTCGGCAGAATATGCGACAGCGCGATCCGCCACGGCGGGTTGCCGAGCGCGCGCGCGGCCTCGACATAGTCCTCGGCCTTGACGACGAGCACCTGGCCGCGGGTCAGGCGGATGAAGATCGGTGTTGCGGAGATGCCGATCGCAATCATGGCATTGCCCAGGCTCGGCCCGAGGAACGCCGCCAGCGCGATCGCCAGGATCAGGAACGGGCAGGCCAGCATCGCATCCGTGATCCGGCTGATCAGCGCATCGATAAAGCCGCCGCGATAGCCGGCGACGAGACCGAGCGGCACGCCGATGCCGAGCGCGATCGCCACCGAGATGAGGCCCGCGAGCAGCGAGGCGCGCGCGCCGTAGACGATCCGGCTGAAGATGTCACGGCCGAGCTCATCGGTGCCGAACCAATGCGCCGAGGTGGGCGGCTTGCGCACCAGGCTCCAGCTCGTCGCGATGGGATCATAGGGCACGATCAGCGGAGCCAGCATTGCGAGTACGATGAACATCGTGAGCACGACGAGCCCGAACACCGCCGCCTTGCGCTTGAACAGCCGTCGACGCGCGCGGCGGGCCGGGCTATCCAGCTCGTCGGCTTGCGTGAGAGGGCCCGGCAGCGCGGCGTCGGTCATGGATCTAGCCCCGAAGCCGCGGATTGACGAGGATATAGGCGATGTCGGCAACGAGATTCAGCGTGATGTAGATCGTGGCCGTCACCAGCACCACGCCTTGCACGACGGCGTAGTCGCGGTTGAAGACGGCATCCACGATCAGCTTGCCGAAGCCGGGAATGGAGAAGATCTGCTCGGTCAGGACGGCACCGGACAACAGCGTACCGAGCTCGAGCGCGCCGAGCGTGATGACGGGCGTCAGCGCATTGCGCATGGCGTGCTTCAGGATCACCGAGCGCTCCAACAGTCCCTTGGCCCGGGCGGTGCGGACGTAGTCGCTTTCCAGCACCTGCAGCATGGCGCTCCGGGTATGCCGCATCAGGACCGCGGCAATGGCATTGCCGAGCACGAAAGCCGGCATGATGGTGGCCGCCAGGCTCGCGCGCCAGTTCTCGGTGAGCGGCACGTAGCCGGACGCCGGCAGCCAGCCGAGCTCGATCGAGAACAGGAAGATCAGCATGATCCCGAGCCAGAAATTCGGCGTCGAGATGCCCCACAGCGCAAACAGGTTCGCGCCGTAGTCCCAGGCCGAGCCCTTCTTCACGGCGGCGACGATGCCGGCGGGGATGCCGATCAGGAACGCGATCACGATCGCCATGCCGCCGAGCTGCAGCGTCACCGGCAGCTTCTGAGCGATCAGCTCGCGCACCGGCATCTTGTTGCGCAGCGACTCGCCGAAATCGCCCGAGAGCACGCCCTTGATCCAGTAGGCGTACTGCACCGGGACCGGCTGATCGAGCCGGTACTGGTGGCGGATCTGCTCGATCACGGCCGGATCGCGCTCCTCGCCCGCCATCACCAGCGCGGGATCGCCCGGCAGCAATTGCTGCAGCGAGAAGATCAGCACCGAGACGAAGAACAGTGTCGGCACGATCTGCGCAAGACGGCGGGCGAGGAAGTTCAGCATTCTGGCGGCGTCACTTCAGCTTGAGCCCGATCACGCGCACGAGGCCGTCGGGCATCTGCTTGTAGCCTTCGAGCTTGGTCGTGTGCGCGATGATGATGCGGCGGTGGTAGAGGTACAGCAGCGGCTCCTCGTCCTGGACCAGCTTGGCCAGGGCCTCATAGCTGGCCTTGCGCTTGGTGGGATCGGTGACCGATCGCGCGTCCTCCAGCGCCTTGTCGGCCTGCGGGTTGTTCCACGCGCCGTAATTCTGCGGCGCACCGCTGTGCAGGAATACAAAGGTGTTGCCGTCGGGATCGACGCGCCCGCTCCAGGCAAGCATATAGGCCTGGTAATCGCCGGACTCCGCCTGCTTCAGCCCGGTCGCGAATTCGGTGAGGCGGATCTTCATGTCGAACCCGGCCTCGGCTGCCATTGACTGGATCACTTGCGCCGGCGTCTCGGTCTCCGCGCCCTTGGGCACCAGGAAATCGACGCTGACCGGCGGTGTCACGCCGGCTTCCTTCAGCAGCGCCTTGGCCTTCTCGACGTTGCGGGGACGGACCGGAAGGGATTTCTGGTAGTAGGGATGATCAGGGTTGACCCATTGATTGCCGACCTGAAACTCGCCGTTGAACACGACCTGGTTGATGGCGTCGCGGTCGATCGCGAGGTCGAGCGCCTGGCGCACCTTGGCGGACTGGCTGAGCGGCCCCTTGGCCTTGTCCTTGCCGATATTGAGCGTGACGCCCTGATAGCCGAGCTCGATGGCGGTCGCGACCTTCAGCCGTGAATCCGCGCGCACCTCCTTCAGATCGGTGGCGAGCACGCGCTCGATCAAATCGAGGCCGCCGGATTTCAAGTTCGCAAGCCGCACGGTGGCATCGACGATCGGCTGGAACACGATCTTGTCGATGAAGACGTTGTCCTTGTTCCAATAGTCCGCAAATTTCTCGAACACGATGCGGTCCTGCTGCACGCGCTCGACGAATTTATAGGGGCCGGCGCAGACCGGGCGCAGGCCGAACTTGTCGCCGGCCTCTTTCGCCGCCTTCGGCGACACCATCATCCCGGCGCGGTCGGTGAGTTGAGCGAGCAGCGGCGAGAACGGCGACTTCAGCACCAGCTTGACCGTGAGGGGATCGACGATGTCGATGTGATCGACCGAGGCAAGCTCGGGCTTGCGGAAGGATCCCGGGAACGTCAGATGGCGCTCAAGCGAGAACTTGGCGGCTTCCGCGTCGAACGGTTCGCCGTCGTGGAATTTCACGCCGGGCCGGAGCTTGATGACCAGCGCCTTGCCGTCGTCGGCGGTTTCGCTCGACAGCGCGAGCTGCGGCACGATGTTGAGCTTCTCGTCGATGTCGAACAGCTTGTCGCAGAAGGCGGAGAACACGATGCGGCCGACATAGGTGCGCGCCATCGTGGGATCGAGGATGTCAGGGTCCTCGGCGAGGCCGATGCGCAGCGTGGTCTGAGCCTGCGCGGCTCCAAGCGACAGCAGGACAGCGGCGGCCGTTGCGGCCAGGCGAAACATCTTCATCGGACAATCCCCATTACTTCGGCTATGTCGTTGTGGGCGCGGCGCCTTGTATACCAACCCCGGCGGTGGCAGCGCCTTCCGTCTTTCGGCTGAAGGCCGCGACCAATTTTGCAAGCGCCGGCGAAAACCCGCCGGCTGCCGGCAGGATGCCGTCGGCAGACGGCAGCTCCGCCGTGCGGTGACAGGCGGTGGCGTGGCCCGAGCCGTCGGCCAAGAGCGCCGGCGCCTCGTTGCGGCAGCGCTCGATCACGAACGGGCAGCGGGTGTGGAAGCGGCAGCCAGCGGGCGGATTGAGCGCGCTCGGAATCTCGCCCTCCAGCAGGACGGTCGCGCGCTTCGCCTTCGGCTGTGGCAGCGGGATCGCGGACAGCAGCGCCCGGCTATAAGGATGGCGCGGCGAGGCGAACAGCGCATCCGCCTCCGCCGTCTCGACGATCTGGCCGAGATTCATCACCGCGACGTGGTCGGCGATGTGCTTGACCACGGCGAGGTCGTGCGAGACGAAAATATAGGCGAGGCCGAGCCGGTCCTGGAGCTCGCGCAGCAGATTGAGGATCTGCGAGCGGATCGAGACGTCGAGCGCCGAGACCGGCTCGTCGCAGATGATCAGCTTCGGCTCGACCGCGAGCGCGCGGGCAATGGCGATGCGCTGGCGCTGGCCGCCGGAGAATTCGTGCGGATAACGCCGCGCCAGCCTCGGCTCGAGGCCGACCAGCCGCAGCAGCTCCGCGACGCGCGCGCGCCGCTGCGCAGGTGGCACGAGATCGTGCAGTGCCAGCGGTTCGGTCAGGATCTGGCCGACCGTCATGCGCGGATTGAGCGAGGCATAGGGGTCCTGAAAGATGATCTGAGCTTCGCGGCGGAAGGCCCGGAGCGCATTGGGATCAAGCGAGAGGAGATCGCGCCCGTCGAACCGGATCATGCCCGCATCCGGCTCGATCAGCCGCAGCACGAGGCGGCTGACGGTGGATTTGCCGCAACCGGATTCGCCGACCAGGGCCAGCGTCTTGCCGGCCTCGAGCGAGAAGCTGACGCCATCGACCGCCTTGACGTGCGCCAGTGCCCGGCCGAACAGCGAGCGCTCGGCGACGAAATGCTTGACCAGGCCTGTGACCTCGAGCAGCGCCATCACGACACCAGGCGTTCGAGCGGCGCGCGGACGCAGCGCGAGAGGTGGCCGGGCCTGACTTCGATCAGCGGTGGCGGCGCCGTGGTGCAGGCGTCCAGCACGAACGGGCAGCGCGCGGCGAAGCGGCAGCCTGCCGGCGGCTGCGCCATGTTCGGCACCATACCCTCGATCGTCGCAAGCTGTTCGGCCCGGTGGTCGAGCCGCGGGATCGAGCCTAGCAGGCCGACGGTGTAGGGGTGCTGTGGCGCCGAGAACAATTCGTCCACCGGCGCGCGCTCGACGATCTCGCCGGCATACATCACCGCGACCTCGTCGCAGACCTCGGCGACGACGCCAAGATCGTGGGTGATCAGGATGATGGCGGCGCCGCTTGCCGCCTTCAACTCCCGCATCAGCTCGAGGATCTGCGCCTGCAAGGTGACGTCGAGCGCAGTGGTCGGCTCATCGGCGATCAGCAGGCGCGGGTCGCAGGCCAGCGCCATCGCGATCATCACGCGCTGGCGCATGCCGCCGGAGAGCTTGTGCGGATATTCGTCGACGCGCCGCTCGGGCGAGGGGATGTGGACCCGGCGCAGCAGCTCGATCGCCCGCTCGCGCGCACTTTTCCGCGAGCCGCCGCGGTGGCGCAAAATGGTCTCGATGATCTGGTCGCCGATGGTGAAGCTCGGATTGAGCGAGGTCATCGGCTCCTGGAAGATCATCGCGAGCCGGTTGCCGCGCAAATTGCGCAGGGTCTGGTCCGGAGTCTGCAGGAGGTCGAGGCCGTCGAAGCGGATCGCGCCCGATATCTCCGCGCTTTGTTTCGGCAGCAGGCCCATGATGGCCAGCGACGTCACGCTCTTGCCGCAGCCGGATTCGCCGACGAGGCCGAGCGTCGCGCCGTTGGCGACACTGAGGTCGACACTGTCGACCGCGTGGGTGATGCGGCCGTCGTCGCCGTGGAAGCGGATGCGGAGGTCCCTGATCTCGATGAGAGGGCTCGCGCTCATGATTGCCTTGCACGCGCGGCGGCGATGCTGGCGTCGATGACGCTGCGATCGGTGTTGCCGGCCGGGTTCTGCCGCGTCGGCATGGATGTGCGAAAATGCACCCAGAGCTCGTGGCTGACCTGCTCAAGCCGTTCGAGCTCGCCGAGCGGATCGGGATGGTCGTCGGCGCGAATGTCCAGCGCCGGCCATTCCTCCTCGCCGTGGATCAACAGCGCGGCGGACTGCTTGCCGCGCTTGTCGCCGCCGGCGGCTTCCCCGGCGCGCATCGCGGCGAGCAGACGGCGCGGGAAAGGCAGGCTGTCGTTGGCGATGTAGGTCTTCGCGGTCTCATCGATTACGTCGGCGCCCGCCAGCATGTTGCCGGCGATGGAAAAGCCGCTACCTGCGATGTGCCCGCACCAGTCGACGCAGTCACGCCCGGTATGTGCGGCGATCTCGCCGCTCGCACCCATGATGTGGATCTGACGGCTCTCGCGGCCATCGTCGGTCGCGAGCAGCGCGGCCAGCACGTCGTGCGCATTGAGGCCTTCACGCAGCAGCCTGACGCCGTCGATGCCGTAATAGGGATTGACGAAGGCCTGCGTGGCGATGGCGCCGAGCCCGGCGGCAATATACGGCACGCGTGCGCCGACGGCGAAGAAGCGTGTCGCAACAGCGATGCCGAACTGGCCGGTGGAAGGGTCTCGCGCGATGATCGACCAGGTCATGTGCTGCCTTCAGCGTCCCGCGGCGTAACCTTGCATGCCGCGCGGATTGGCGGCGGCGCGCCGACGCCGACCCACGCGCGAGGCCGCGGTGAGGCGGCCTTCGGACCAGTCGGGGCCGACTTCCACGATGTGTCCGCGCTCACGAAGGTTCTCGATCGTCGCCCTGGGCACGCGATTCTCGACCACGAGCACGCCGGGGCGCGCGGTACGCGGCCAGAACGAGATCGGGAAATGCTCGGAATGCCAGGCCGGCGCGTCGATCGCCTCCTGGAGATTGAGGTTGCAATGGACGTGGCGCAGGAAGAACTGCGTGATCCACTGGTCCTGCTGGTCGCCGCCGGGCGAACCCCAGGCGAGATACGGCTCGCCGTCGCGCAGCGCCATGGTCGGCGACAGCGTGGTCCGCGGCCGCTTGCCCGGCGCGAGCGAACCGGGTTGGTTCTCCTCCAAATCGAACATCTGTGCGCGGCTGCCGAGGCAGAAACCCAGCTCGGGAATGACAGGCGAGGATTGCAGCCAGCCTCCCGACGGCGTCGAGGACACCATGTTGCCGGCTTTGTCGATAATGTCGAAATGCACGGTGTCGCCGCGCACCTCGCCGAAGCGCCCCACGGTTGGTTCACCGGCGCCGAGCGCGCCAACGGCCTCGCGTTGGCCTTCAGCGCGGCGCAGCTTGACGACGCCGCCAAAGCCCTCGATCGCGCCGGGCCGGAGATCGAGCGAAGCCTTCTCGGTAACCAGCTTACGTCGTTCGTCGTTATAGGCGTCCGATAGCAGCGTCGCGATCGGGATCTCGCTGAACTTGGGGTCGCCGTAGAATTTCTCGCGGTCGGCAAAGGCGAGTTTTGCGCATTCGATCTGGAGGTGGATGAACTCAGGCCCGGTCGGGTCGAGCCCGTCGAGGGCAAAGCCCTTCAGCAGCGCGAGCTGTTGCAGCGTCACCGGACCCTGGCTCCAGACGCCGGCCTTGCAGACGGTATAGCGGCCATAGTCGTAGGTGAGCGGCGCTTCGATCGTCGGTTGCCAGCGCGCCATGTCGTCAGCAGAGAGCACGCCGCGATGCGGCGAGCCGCTGACGTCCATCACTTCTTGGGTCCGGCAGAACTTGTCGATGGCCTCCGCGACAAAACCTTGCGACCAGGCTTTTCGCGCGCGCTCGATTTCGGCATCGCGGCCACCGCCGCCGCTCTCGGCCTCGCTGAGAATTCGTGCGTAGGTCGCGGCCAGCGTCTTGTTGGTAAAGAGCGTGCCGGGCTTCGGCACCTCGCCGTTCGGCAGGTAGACGGCGGCCGACGTTGGCCAATGCTTGCGGAATAGTTGTTCGACGGTCTGGATCGTGGCGCAGGCGCGTTCCACCAGCGGGTAGCCGTCGCGCGCATAGGAGATCGCGGGCTCCAGCACGTCGCGCACGCGCATCGTACCGTAGTCGCGCAACAGCATCATCCAGGATTCGAAGGTGCCGGGGACGCAGGCCGCGAGCAGGCCGGTGCCGGGCACCATGTCGAGGCCTTCGCTCTTGTAATGCGCGATGGTGGCGCGTGCCGGTGCCGGGCCCTGGCCGCAGATCACCTCGGTGCGGCCGCGCTTCACGTCGTGCACGATGACAGGCACGTCGCCGCCGGGGCCGTTGAGATGCGGCTCGACCACCTGCAGCGTGAAGGCGGTGGCGACACCGGCATCGAAGGCATTGCCACCCTTTTCCAGGATGGCCATGCCGACGGCGGTCGCGATCCAGTGCGTTGTGGCGACGACCCCGAACGTGCCCTCGATCTCGGGGCGGGTCGTGAACGGATCGGGATTGACATTGCTGGCCATGGATTACCTCATTTGCGGCGCGCGCAATTGATCACAGGCGATGCCGCGCCGCCAATGCGCTGCCAGCATGGCACGCGCGCGTCACGCCGGGACCGGCGCGGTGTTGACGGCGTGGCAGGCGACGCCGTCAATCAGTTCCGGCGTCTCCTTGCGGCAGAGATCGAACGCCAGCGGGCAGCGCGGATTGAAGGCGCAGCCGGGCGGCGGGTTGATCGGGTTCGGGATCTCGCCCTTCACCGGAATGCGCTGGCGGCCGCTCATGGCGAGGTCGGGCACGGCGCCCAGCAGCATCTTGGTGTAGGGCATACGTGGACGGGCGAACAGCTCGCGTCCCTCCGCGATCTCGACGATGCGGCCGAGATACATCACGCCGACGCGGCTCGCCATGTGGCGGACCACGGCAAGGTTGTGGCTGATGAACATGTAGGTCAGGCCGAACTTGTCCTGCAGGTCGCGCATCAGGTTCAGGATCTGCGCCTGCACCGAGACGTCGAGCGCCGAAGTCGGCTCGTCGCAGACGATGAACTCGGCATCCGATGCGAGCGCCCGGGCGATCGCGATGCGCTGGCGCTGGCCGCCGGAGAATTCGTGCGGAAACTTCAGCCGGTCGTCGGGATGCAGGCCGACCAGGCTGAGCAGCTCGCCGACGCGCGCCTGGATGTCGCGCTCGCCCTGGATCAGGTCGAAAGCGCGGATCGGCTCGGAGATGATGGCATCGACGCGGAAGCGCGGGTTCAGGCTCGCATAGGGATCCTGGAAGATCATCTGAATGCGGCGGCGCAGCTTCCTGCGCGCCGGCGCCTGCCGCGGATCCGTCATCGAGACGCCGTCGATCAAGACATCGCCGGAGCTCGGCGGCAACAGGCCGACGACCATCCGCGCCACCGTGGTCTTGCCCGAGCCGGACTCGCCGACCAGCGCAAACGTCTCGCCCTTCCTGATATCGAAGGTGACGTGATCGACCGCCTTTAGATATTCGAGATGCCCGCCTTCGAGCACGCGGTTGAGCCAGGGCTTCGAGACGTCGAACACCCGGCGCAGATTTGTGGCCTGGACGAAGGAAGCGCTCATGCCGCGCTCTCCGCCGGCACGCTGTCATAGAGATGGCAGGCGACCGATTGCGCACCGCGCGGCAGCGGCTCCGGTCGATCAACGCGACAACGGTCGAACGCGAACGCGCAGCGCGGATTGAACGAGCAGCCGCGCGGGATCGCCGACAGCCGCGGCATCGAGCCGGGAATCTGCATGAGACGCTTGTCGTCGCCGGCCAGCGTCGGGATCGCGCCCATCAGGCCCTTGGCATAGGGATGCAGTGGATTTCTGACGACATCCTGGACCGGACCGATCTCGGCGACACGGCCGGCATACATCACGGCGACGCGGTCGGAGGTCTCCGCGATCACGCCCATGTCGTGCGTCACCAGCATCACGGCGGTGCCGTGGTCGCGGCCGAGCCGCTTGATCAGCGAGATGATCTGCGCCTGCACGGAGACGTCGAGCGCGGTGGTCGGCTCGTCCGCGATGATCAGCTCGGGCTCGGCGCAGATCGCGAGCGCAATCACGACACGCTGGCGCATGCCGCCGGAGAATTCGTGCGGATAGCCGTCGATGCGCTTTTCCGGCGCGGGAATGCCGACCTCGGCAAGCAGGTCGATGGCGCGGCGGCGGGCGGCCGTCTCGGACAGGTTCAGGTGGGTTCGGATCGTCTCGATGATCTGGTCACCGACCCGGTAGAGCGGATTGAGCGAGGTGAGGGGGTCCTGGAAGATCATGCCGATCCGTTTGCCACGGATGCGGCGCATCTCCTCGGGCGGCAGATTGTCGATGCGCAGGCCGGCCAGGCGAACCTCGCCGCCGGCGATGCGGCCGGGCGGGTCGATCAGGCCGATCACGGCGAGGCCGGTGACGGATTTGCCGGCGCCGGATTCGCCGACCACGCCCAGCACTTCGCCCTTGGCGATGTCGAAGGAGACGCCGTCGATGGCGCGCAGCGTGCCGCGGCGGGAGGCGAACTCCACCTGAAGGTTGCGGACGGAGAGGATGGGCTCGGTCATGAGTGAGGCGCTCTTGTCGAGGTTTTGCTCATCGGAGCTTCGGGTTGAGCGCGTCGCGCAGCCAGTCGCCGAGAAGGTTGATCGACAGGATCAGCCCGGCCAGCGCGAGGCCGGGGAAAGCGACGATCCACCATTCGCCCGCGAACAGATAATTGTTGCCGATGCGGATCAGCGTGCCCAGCGAGGGCATGGTGTCAGGCAGGCCGACGCCGAGGAAGGACAGCGTTGCCTCGGTGATGATGGCCAGCGCGAGGTTGATGGTGGCGATGACCAGGATCGGGCCCATCGTGTTCGGCAGCACGTGCCGCAGCATGATCTTTGGCGCGGGCAGGCCGATCAGCTGCGCGGCGGCCACGTAGTCCTTGTTCTTCTCGACCATCACGGAGCCGCGCACCGTCCTTGCATATCCGACCCAGAAACTGAGGCCGATCGAGATCACCAGCACCACGAGCATGCTGGTGGCATCAAGGCGGTTGCCGAGGATCGATTTCGCGATGCCATTGACCAGCAGCGCGATCAGAATGGCGGGAAAGGTCAGTTGCACGTCGGCGATCCGCATGATCACGCCATCGATCGCGCCGCCGAAATAGCCGGCGATCAGGCCGAGTGCAATGCCGAGCGCGCCGGCGAAGATCACACCGGCCACGCCCACGGCGAGCGAGATGCGCATCCCGTAGAGAATGGCGGAGAACACGTCGCGACCCTGCTCGTCGGTGCCGAGCAGGAACGGGCTTTGGCCGTCGGCGGTCCAGAGCGGCGAGATGCGCGAGTTCATCAACTGGAGCTGCGCCGGATCGAATGGGTTCTGCACCGCGAGCGCGGATGCAAAGATCGCGAGCAGGAAAAGCAGCACGGTAATGGCCGCCGCCACCATGGTCAGCTTGGAACGGCGGAATGAATAGAAGATGTCGCTGTCGAGGGCGCGGCTGAGCCAGCTGCGACCGGCATGCGCGGGCGGCGCGCTCTGCTTGTCGGAATTGGAGGCGACGGCGTCAGACATGCAGGGGCCTTATGTAGCGCGGCCGACGGTCGCGCGCAGGCGCGGATCGACTACGGTGTAGAGAATGTCGACCACCAGATTGATGGTGACGAAGATCAGCGAGACCATCAGCAGGTAGGCCGCCATGATCGGGATATCGACGTTTTGCACCGCCTGCACGAACAGCAGTCCCATCCCCGGCCATTGGAACACGGTTTCGGTGATGATCGAAAATGCAATAACCGAGCCGAACTGAAGGCCGGCCACGGTGATGACGGGAATGAGCGTGTTCTTCAGCGCGTGGCCGAAATGGATGGCGCGAGTGGTCAGCCCGCGGGCGCGGGCGAAACGAATATAGTCGGTTCGCAGCACTTCCAGCATCTCCGCGCGCACCAGCCGCATGATCAGGGTCATCTGGAACAGGCCGAGCGTGATCGAGGGCATGATCAATGCCTTCAGTCCCGACAGCGTGAGCAGGCCTGTGCTCCACCAGCCGAGCTTGACCACCTCGCCGCGGCCGAACGAGGGCAACCAGCCCAATGTCACCGCGAATAAATAGATCAGGAGAATGCCGATCAGGAAAGTCGGCAACGAGATGCCGATCAGCGAAACCGCCTGGAATAATTTGGCGAGCACGGTGTCGCGCCTCAGCGCCGAATAGACGCCCATCAGAATGCCGAAAACCATCGCAAATACGGTGGCGCAGATCGCAAGTTCCAGCGTGGCGGGCATACGCTCCATCAACAGCGTCGAGACCGGCTGGCGGAACTGGTAGGAGACGCCGAACTTGAATTGCGCGGCGTCGGCGAAATAACGCACGAACTGCACCGGCACGGGATCGTCGAGGCCGAGCGACTTGCGCACGGCTTCGCGTTCGGCCGCCGACGTGTCGATCGAGACGATCTGATTGACGGGGTCGCCGGCGAAACGGAACATCGAGAAGGCGATGATGCCGACGGCGAACATGACGCCGATGGCCTGAACGGCGCGGCGAAGAGTGAAAGCGAGCATGCCTTCCACTATCCTTGGGTGTGCGTGCGGTCGACGTCTTTGTCAGCCGGAAAAGGAAAGGTCCCGGATGCCTGACGCCGCCGGGACCTCGTGTTCAACTGGTGCTATTCCTTCTTGGTCGCCCAATGGAACATAACCAGATTGTCGGCGCGCTGCGGCAGGTTGACCTTCTTCGACACGCCCCAGGCTAGCGCCTGCTGGTGCAGCGGGATGTAGGACCAGTCCTTGTTGCCGATTTCGTAGGCCTGCTTGATCAGCTGGTTGCGCTTGGCGGTATCGGTTTCGACCAGCACCTTGTCGGTGATGGCGTCGAACTCCTTGTTGCAGTAGCCGCCGAGATTGGCCTCGCCGCGTGAGGATTTCGCATCGTCGCGGCAGCCCATGATGTCGTAGAGCACGTTGTGGGAGTCCATCGTGCTCGGCGTCCAGCCCAGGAGGTAGAACGAGGTCTGGTAGCCGCCCTGCTTCAGCACCTTGGCGAAGTACTGCGCCTTCGGCTGCGCCAGCAGGTTGATCTTGACGCCGATGCGGGCAAGCATGCCGACGACGGCCTGGCAGATCGCGGCGTCGTTGACGTAACGGTCGTTCGGACAATCCATCGTGACCTCGAAGCCATCGGGATAGCCGGCTTCGGTCAGGAGCTTCTTGGCTCCATCAGGGTCGAATTTTGGCCGCGTGAACTCCTTGGACAGCACGAACAACTCCGGAGCGATCATCAGCGCCGACGGCGTCGACAGCTCGCGCATCACGCGTTTCTTGATCAGCTCGATGTCGATCGCCTTGTAGAAAGCCTCGCGGACGCGGACGTCCTTGAACGGGTTCTTGCCCTTGATGTTGGAGTAGAGCAGCTCATCGCGCATCTGATCGAAGCCGATGAAGATGGTGCGCAGCTCCGGCCCCTTCAGCACCTGGGCGTTCGGGCTGGAATCGACGCGGGAGATGTCCTGGATCGGCACCGGCTCGATGACATCGACTTCGCCCGAGAGCAGCGCAGCGACACGGGTGGCGTCCGAAGCGATCGGGGTGAAGACGATCTCCTTCAGGTTACCCTCGACCTTGCCCCAGTAGTTGGGGTTGGCCTTGAAAACCGTCTTCACGCCGGGCTGATGGCTTTCGATGGTGAACGGACCGGTGCCGTTCTCGTGGAGCGAGGCGTAGCTCGGCGTGGTCGCCGCCACCGGCGTCGGATCGACGACGTTGTTCTCCTCGGCCCATTTCTTGTCCATGATGTACCAGACATCCCACGAGTTATGCAGGATGGGATTGGGCGAAGGCAGGACGAAGTCGACGGTGTAGTCGTCGACCTTGACGACCTTGACGTCGGGCGCAAGGCGGGTCTGCATATTGGACCCTTTCTTGCGGACGCGATCGGCGGAGAATACGACGTCGTCGGCGGTGAAGGGGTCGCCGTTGTGGAATTTCACGCCCTTGCGCAAATGGAAACGCCAGCGGGTCGGCTCCGGAGTTTCCCAGCTTTCCGCCAGCGCCGGAATGATCTTGAGGTCCTTGTCGCGCGCAGTGAGGCCTTGATAGACGTGACCGAGATGGGCGTGGGTGGTGCTTTCGTTGAGCGTATAGGGATCGAGGGATTTCAGGTCACCCTGGTTGGCATAACGCAGCGTCTGGCTCGACGCCGGCGCGACCGTCAACGCAAGCGTACCGGCGAGCGTCGCCGCAAACAGACTTCGACCGACTGACATTCTTGACCCTCTCCACTCTGCCGTGCCGATGATTTTTGATTGTTCGGCAGGGCTGATTGATCCATGTTGCCCAGAGTTCTCGACCGGTGCAAGCGCCATTCCAGCAAGGAACGCGCCAAGTTGCACCGCTGTGCAGCAATGCTGACCGTGCCGCCTGGCATGGACGACGGTGTCTTTCGACTTTGGTTGACTATATCGACCGATTGCGGGACGGGGCATGTCGCGCCTGCATCAGGTCGCTTGCGTCGCACCACAACTCGCGGCGATACTGCCGACAGGCCGCTCGAATCTCATCCGGAGGGGACATGAAAGTTAATATTGAAATCGACTGCACCCCCCTCGAGGCCCGCCAGTTCTTCGGACTGCCCGACGTGATGCCGATGCAGACCGCCGTGATGGATAAGCTGCAGCAGCAGATGATGTCCAATATTGACAAGGTCTCGCCGGAATCGCTGATCCAGAGCTGGTTCACCTTCGATCCCAAGATCGCCGAGCGGTTTCAGGACATGTTCGTCACGATGGCGGGCCTCGGCGGCACGCGCAGCAGCGACAAGAAGAAATAATGTCGTCCGGGCCGGACGGGCGGCAGGCGCCGGGCGGGCTTCGTCCGCCGGGCCTTGTCCTGCTGCTTGCAGAAGCGCGCGGCCTGTTCGAATTCAATGCAAGCCTGCTGCTGTCGCCAGTCCTGATGCGCGCGCCCAGGGGCGACGGTCATCCGGTGCTGGCGCTGCCGGGCTTTCTGGCCAGTGACCTCTCGATGGCCCCGATGCGGCGCTATCTCGCCGAGCTCGGCTATGAGGCACATGCCTGGCGGATGGGCCGCAATCTCGGCGGGCTGGGGCGGATGCGGGAGTCGCTGCGCGCCCGTCTTGCCGAAATCCATGCTGCGAGCGGACGCAAGGTCAGCCTGGTCGGATGGAGCCTCGGCGGCGTCTATGCCCGCGATCTCGCGCTCCAGGCGCCCCACATGGTCCGTTATGTCGTCACGCTCGGCAGCCCTTTTGCCAATGACGTGCGGGCGACCAACGCCACGCGGCTCTACGAGGCGCTGTCCGGCGAACGGGTCGAGGATTTCGCCGAACTGCGCGAAGCGATCGCCGGCGATCTTCCGGTGCCGGCGACGTCGATCTATTCGCGGGCCGACGGTGTCGTGAATTGGAGGACCTGTCTGTTGCGCCCCTCCGACCGTGCCGAGAACATCGAGGTGCACCTGGCGAGCCATATCGGGCTCGGGGTGAACCCCGCGGCATTGTGGGCCGTGGCCGACCGCCTGGCGCAACCGGAGGGGGAATTCTCGCCATTTGACCGGGCCGGGCCGTTTGCCATTGCATATGCCCCGCCGGAACAGGCAGTATCGGCCTGACGAGAAGCGCCGGCCAAGGCGCCAGTCAAATTTTGCGGGAGGGAACTATGGCTGACGGTAAGAAGCTGTCGTCGCTGGATGCGTCGTTTCTCTATCTGGAAACGCCGGAAATGCCGATGCATGTCGGGAGCATGGCGATCTTTCGCCTGCCCGACGACTATAAGGGCGACTTCTTCGAAGACTTCAAGGCGATGATCGTCTCGCGCCTGCACATCGCGCCGATCCTGAAGGCGCGGCTGGAGAAGGCACCGCTCGACATCGATCATCCCTCCTGGGTCGAGGACGATCAGTTCGACATCGACCGACACATCTTCCGTGCCAGCCTGCCGCAGCCGCGTGACCGCGCCACACTGGAGCGCATCGTCGGCTGGATGCACGCCAAGCTCTTGAACCGGGCTCGCCCGCTTTGGGAGTTCTACGTGTTCGAGGGCATGAAGGACAACGAGGTCGGGCTTTATTCCAAGATGCACCATGCCGCCATCGACGGCGGTGCTGGTGCGGCGCTGACCAACATGATCTACGACATCTCGCCGATCCCGCGGAAGGTCGATCCGCCGGCTGCGGGAGCCAAGCCTGGACAGGAGCCGCGCGACATCGCCGCGAACCTGCTCGATTCCTATCAGCAGCTGTTCAACCAGCCGCTCGACGCCGGCAAGGCCGCCCAGAACCTGCAATTGCCGCGCACCGGCAAGAGCGACATCGGCTCGATTCTGTTCGACAACGCGATGTATCAGATCGAGAGCGCGGTGCGCTTCGCGGGCAATATCCCGACCATGGTCAAGAGCGTCTCCGAGGTGCTTGGCAAGGTTGCCGATCCCAAGTCGCGCGAGAGTCTCGCCAGCATGGTGTCGCCGCCGACCATGCTCAACAAGACGATTTCGTCGGAGCGGAGCTTCGCCGGCGTGTCGATCCCGCTGTCGCGGGCGAAGGCGCTGGCGAAGCTCGCCGGCGGCAAGCTCAACGACGTCGTGCTGGCGCTGGCCTCCGGCGTGGTCCGGCGTTACCTGAAGGAGTACAGCACGCTGCCGGCGAAATCGCTGACCGCGGCGGTGCCGATCTCGCTGCGCGAGGAGGGCAACACCGAAGCCAATAACCAGGTGTTCGGCATGATCTGCGCCATCGCGACCAACATCGACGATCCCAAGGCGCGGCTGGAAGCCATCATCGCGCAATCGACCAAGTCCAAGGAGATGTCGCACCCCTTGCGCGCACTGATGCCCCAGGTCTCCAACATCTCGATGCTGGGCGCGCCGATCATGGTGCAGATCCTGGCGCTGCTCTACAGCCGCTCGAACCTGTCGGACGTGCTGCCGCCAGCCGCCAACATCACCGTGTCGAACGTGCCGGGGCCGCGGCAGACGCTTTACGCTGCCGGTGCGGAGCTATTGCACATCTTCCCGGTGTCGATCTCGACGCATGGGCAGGCGCTCAACATCACCGTGCAGAGCTATCGCGACCAGCTCGATTTCGGTTTCATCGTCGGCGCCAACATCATTCCGCATGTGCAGGTGATGTGCGACATGCTGCCGGAGGAGTTCGCCGCGCTGGAGGCGGCCTACGCGCCGCCGGCGACCGACATCAAGGGTGCCGCTGAGTAGGAATGGTTCGATGATTGAAATGCCACCGCTCAAGTTCGTGCAGACGAACGGAATCCGCATGGGCTATTACGAGGCTGGCCCGATCACGGACACGCCGCCGATCGTGCTGTGCCACGGCTGGCCCGAGCTCGCCTTCTCCTGGCGCCACCAGATCAAAGCGCTGAGCGAGGCCGGCATCCGCGTGATCGCGCCCGACCAACGCGGCTATGGCGCGACCGACCGGCCCGAGGCGGTCGAGGATTACGACATCGAGCACCTGACCGGTGATCTCGTCGGGCTGCTCGACCATTTGCAGATCGACAAGGCAGTCTTCGTCGGACACGACTGGGGCGGCTTCATCGTCTGGCAGATGCCGTTGCGGCACATCGACCGGGTGGCGGGCGTGGTCGGGATCAACACGCCGCATACCAACCGTGCATGGGCCGATCCGATCGAGCTCTTGCGCGCGCGCTTCGGCGACAAGATGTACATCGTGCAGTTCCAGGACCCGGCGCGTGAGCCCGACAGGATTTTCGGAAGTCGCGTCGAACAGACTTTTGACGCGTTCATGCGCAAGCCGGCACCGCGCCCGGCCGACGCGCCGGCAGAGGAGGTGGTTGCCGGCGTCGGCGCTTCTCCGCGGGTCAATCTGGCGTTTCCGCAGATGATCGCCAGCTATGACGCAAAGCATGATCCGCGTACGCCGATCCTGTCGCCGGAAGAGAAGAAGGTGTTCGTCGACAATTTCACCAGAACCGGCTTTACCGGAGGCATCAACTGGTACCGCAACATGTCGCGCAACTGGACGCGCGCCGAAGGGCTCGATCATACGGTGCGGGTGCCGTCGTTGATGATCATGGCCGAGAACGACGCGGTGTTGCCGCCGTCTTCCGCCGATGGCATGGACAAGCTGATCCCCGACCTCGAGAAGTATCTGGTGAAGGACAGCGGCCATTGGACGCAGCAGGAGAAGCCGGAAGAGGTCAGCGCCAAGCTGATCGAATGGCGTAGAAGGCGGTTTGGCTAGCGCTCGTCATTGCGAGCGGAGCGAAGCAATCCAGAAATGTATCCGCAGAGGCAATCTGGATTGCTTCGTCGCAAGGGCTCCTCGCAATGACGAGGGTTACTGAGGGGGAAACGCACGTCAATGTCATCCAAGAACCGTCTGGATCCGATTCCGCATCCGCCGACCAAGCCGGTGGTCGGCAACATGCTGTCGCTGGACTCGGCCGCCCCCGTGCAGCATTTGACGCGGCTCGCCAAGGAGCTCGGTCCGATCTTCTGGCTCGACATGATGGGCTCGCCGATCGTGGTCGTCTCAGGCCACGATCTCGTCGATGAACTCTCCGACGAGAAGCGCTTCGACAAGACGGTGCGCGGTGCATTGCGGCGCGTACGCGCGGTCGGCGGCGACGGGCTGTTCACGGCCGACACCCGCGAGCCGAACTGGAGCAAGGCGCACAACATCCTGCTCCAGCCGTTCGGCAACCGAGCCATGCAGTCCTATCATCCGAGCATGGTCGATATCGCCGAGCAGCTCGTCCAGAAGTGGGAGCGGCTCAACGCCGACGACGAGATCGACGTCGTCCACGACATGACGGCGCTGACGCTGGATACGATCGGCCTGTGCGGTTTCGAGTATCGCTTCAATTCGTTCTACCGGCGCGACTACCATCCCTTCGTCGAGTCGCTGGTGCGCTCGCTCGAAACCATCATGATGACACGCGGCCTGCCGTTCGAGCAGATCTGGATGCAGAAGCGGCGCAAGACGCTCGCCGAAGACGTCGCCTTCATGAACAAGATGGTCGACGAGATTATTGCCGAGCGCCGCAAGAGCGCGGAAGGGATCGACGACAAGAAGGACATGCTGGCCGCGATGATGACCGGCGTCGATCGTTCGACCGGCGAGCAGCTCGACGACGTCAACATCCGCTACCAGATCAACACCTTCCTGATCGCGGGCCACGAGACCACCAGCGGCCTGTTGTCCTACACGCTCTATGCGCTGCTCAAGCATCCGGAGATCCTGAAGAAGGCCTATGACGAGGTCGATCGTGTCTTCGGCCCCGACGTCAACGCGAAGCCGACCTACCAGCAGGTGACGCAGCTCACCTACATCACGCAGATTCTGAAAGAGGCGCTGCGGCTGTGGCCGCCGGCGCCGGCCTATGGCATCTCGCCGCTCAAGGACGAGACGCTCGGCGGCGGCAAGTACAAGCTCCGCAAGGGCACCTTCACCACCATCCTGGTGACGGCGCTGCATCGCGATCCCAGCGTCTGGGGGCCAAATCCGGATGCGTTCGATCCCGAGAATTTCAGCCGTGAGGCGGAGGCCAAGCGGCCGGTCAATGCCTGGAAGCCGTTCGGCAACGGCCAGCGCGCCTGCATCGGCCGCGGCTTTGCCATGCACGAGGCCGCGCTCGCGCTCGGCATGATCCTGCAGCGCTTCAAGCTGGTCGATCACCAGCGCTACCAGATGCACCTGAAGGAAACCCTGACGATGAAGCCGGAAGGCTTCAAGATCAGGGTGCGTCCGCGCGCCGATCGCGAGCGTGGTGCCTATGGTGGACCCATCGCGGCTGCGTCCTCGGCGCCGAAGGCGCCGCGCCAGCCGACCGCGCGGCTCGGCCATAATACGCCGATGCTGGTGCTCTACGGCTCCAATCTCGGCACGGCCGAGGAACTGGCGACGCGCATGGCTGATCTCGCCGAGATCAATGGCTTTGCCGTGCATCTCGGCCCGCTCGACGATTACGTCGGCAAGCTGCCGCAGGAGGGCGGGGTGCTGATCATCTGCGCCTCCTACAACGGCGCGCCGCCGGATAACGCGACGCAGTTCGTCAAATGGCTCGGCGGCGATCTGCCGAAGGATGCGTTTGCCAATGTCCGCTACGCCGTGTTCGGCTGCGGCAACAGCGACTGGGCCGCGACCTATCAATCGGTGCCGCGTTTGATCGACGAGCAGTTGTCGGCGCATGGCGCGCGCGCGGTCTATCCGCGCGGCGAGGGCGATGCGCGCAGCGATCTCGACGGCCAGTTCCAGAAATGGTTCCCGGCGGCGGCCCAGGTCGCGACCAAGGAATTCGGCATCGACTGGAATTTCACCCGCACGGCCGAGGACGATCCGCTCTATGCGATTGAGCCGGTGGCGATGACCGCCGTCAACACCATCGTGGCCCAGGGCGGTGCTGTCGCGATGAAGGTGCTCGCCAACGACGAGCTTCAAAACAAGGGTGGGTCCAATCCGTCGGAGCGTTCGACGCGCCACATCGAGGTGCAGCTGCCGTCCAACGTCACTTACCGCGTCGGCGATCATTTGAGTGTCGTGCCACGCAACGATCCCACGCTGGTAGATTCGGTCGCGCGCCGCTTCGGCTTCCTGCCCGCCGACCAGATCAGACTGCAGGTCGCCGAGGGCCGCCGTGCGCAATTGCCGGTAGGGGATGCCGTGTCAGTCGGCCGCCTGCTCAGCGAGTTCGTCGAGCTGCAGCAGGTCGCGACGCGCAAGCAGATCCAGATCATGGCCGAGCACACCCGATGCCCGGTCACCAAGCCGAAGCTGCTCGCCTTCGTCGGCGAGGAGGCTGAGCCGCTCGAGCGTTACCGCAGCGAGATCCTGGCCAGGCGCAAATCAGTGTTCGACCTGCTGCTCGAATATCCGGCCTGCGAATTGCCGTTTCATGTCTATCTGGAAATGCTCTCGCTGCTGGCGCCGCGCTATTACTCGATCTCGTCCTCGCCGTCGGTCGAGCCGGCGCGCTGCAGTGTCACGGTCGGTGTGGTCGAAGGGCCGGCCGCCTCCGGCCGCGGCACCTACAAGGGTATCTGCTCGAACTATCTCGCCAACCGGCGCGCCGGCGATGCGATCTACGCCACCGTGCGCGAGACCAAGGCCGGCTTCCGGCTCCCGGACGATCCCTCGGTGCCCATCATCATGATCGGCCCCGGCACGGGCCTCGCGCCGTTCCGCGGCTTCCTTCAGGAACGCGCCGCGCGCAAGGCGAAGGGCGCCAGCCTCGGACCCGCGATGCTGTTCTTCGGCTGTCGTCATCCTGACCAGGATTTTCTCTACGGGGACGAACTGAAGGCGTTGGCGGCGAGCGGCATCACGGAACTCTTCACTGCGTTCTCGCGCGCGGACGGACCGAAGACCTATGTGCAGCACCTGCTCGCCGCGCAGAAGGACAAGGTCTGGCCGCTGATCGAGCAGGGCGCGATCATCTATATCTGCGGCGACGGCGGCAAGATGGAGCCCGATGTGAAGGCGGCGCTGGTCGCAATCCATCGCGAGAAGAGCGGCAGCGACGCGGCCGCAGCTGCGCGCTGGATCGAGGTGATGGGGACGAAGAACCGGTATGTGCTTGACGTCTGGGCGGGAGGGTAGGCAGAGATCACCCTTGCAGCCCGGATGAGCGAAGCGACATCCGGGATCTCGCGGCACGAGCGGTCCCGGGTATCGCTTCGCTCACCCGGGCTACGAATTATTCATGCTAAACGTCAGGGATGATTCCCTGGGAAAAAATCGACACCGCCAAAATCCCCGGCTCCGACGAAGAGCTCCGCCTGATGCGGCGGGGCAAGGAGTTTTCCATCAAGCTCGGCACCAACGAGCTGATGAACAACCGCCTGTCGGGCTCGGAAGCCGCGCTCGCAACGCTCGCGGCGAAGCAGATCGAGACGGTCGCCAAGCCCGTTGTCCTGATCGGCGGATTGGGCATGGGCTTTACGCTGCGTGCAGCGCTTACCGTGCTTGGAGCCAAGTCGAAGATCGTGGTCTCCGAGCTGGTCCCCGCGGTGGTCACGTGGGCGCGGGGCCCGATGGCGGAGGTCTTCGGCGACAGCCTCGATGATGCCAGGGTGAGCATCCGGGAAACCGACGTCGGCGACGTCATCCGTACCAAGAGCGCAGCCTTCGACGCTATCCTGCTCGATGTCGACAACGGGCCGGAGGGGCTGACCCGCAAAGGCAATGATGCGCTCTACAGCGCAAGCGGGCTGGCGGCGGCGAAGACAGCACTGCGGCCGGGCGGCGTGCTCGCCGTCTGGTCGTCGGGACCCAACCCCGCCTTCACCAAGCGCCTTAAGCGCGCGGGCTTCGACGTCAATGAAGTCGCCGTCCGCGCCACCGGCAGAGGCGGCGGCGCGCGCCACGTAATCTGGATGGCGAAGAAGAGTTAAGCCGCCTGCGCGGCCGCACCGTGCGCGTGCTTGTCGATGGCGCCGATGATCTCGGGCCAGAACCGCATCGGTAGCGCGTGGCCCATGCCGTCGATCATCAGCAGTTTTGCGCCCGGAATTGACTCGGCGGTGTCCTTGCCGCCCTCCGGCCGCACCAGGGGGTCGACGGTGCCGTGGATCACGAGCGTCGGCGTCTGCACGGCGTGCAGCCGCTCCTTGCGGCTGCCGGATGCCAGCACGGCGCGGAGCTGGCGGCCGACGCCGGCCGGATTGAGCCCGCGCGCGAACACGCGCTCGGCGCGTTCCGGGTCGAGCGCTTCCTCCTCCGGAAAATGTCCGGCGCGCAACACCTTCCAGGTCTGGCCGTAACGGACAATGAACTCTTCCTTGCTGCGCGGCGGCGGCGCCATCAGCATTGCGGCGGCCTCGCGCGTCGGCGGCGGCACGCGCGGATTGCCTGTCGTCGACATGATCGAGGTCAGCGAGCGCACGCGCTGCGGGAACGACAGCGTCACCTCCTGCGCGATCATGCCGCCCATGGAGGCACCGACAAGATGCGCCGATTTGATGCCGAGCGCATCCATCAGCCCGACCGTGTCTTTCGCCATGTCGATCAGCCTGTAGGTTGCCGCGACGGGAATCTTGAAGAAGCGCAGCTTCAGTAGCTCGAGTGGCGTCAACCGCTTGCCGCCCGTCAGATGGCTCGACTTGCCGATGTCGCGATTGTCGAAGCGGATCACGCGGAAGCCGCGTGCGGCAAGCTGCTCGCAGAACGCATCGTCCCAATGGATCATCTGCGCCCCGAGCCCCATGATCAGCAGCAGCGGTTCGGCATTGTCGCTGCCGAAGATCTCGTAGCAGATGTCGATGCCGTTGGCGCGGACGGTCTGAGGCGGCTGATGGGCGTTCACGGGCGCGTTCCCTTGGCTTTTGCTCGATTGTGTATCGCACGGTTTCCCGTTGCAATGAAAGCCGCACGCGGCACCGAGCTGCTGCTTGCCGGTTGACCGGCACGGCGCAACGGTGTGGTATGGCGAAAAAGGAAGGGCATCGAAGCTCTCGACATCTGGAGGACGCCGATGACCGACAAGACCAATGACCCGGTCGCCATGTGGCAAAAGATGGTTGGTGAGATGGAGAAGGGGTTCAACTCCTTCGCCAACCAGGCCATGTCGTCGCCCGAGTTTTCGCAGGCGATGAACCGAGCGGGGGGAGTTGCTGCAGGTGCTCAGAAGCAGCTCGGCGAACTCATGGAGAAGTACCTGGTCTCCATGAACCTGCCGAGCCGGGAGCAGGTCACAGGCCTTGCCGAAAGGCTGCAAGCTATCGAAGGCCAGATAGGTGAGATCAAGTCGCTGCTGAGCCAGATGGCTGCAAGTGCCGGCGTGTCTCAAGGGGCCGATTCCGCATTGCGGCCGCCGCGCACTAAGCGTCCGCCGTCTGAGGGCGGAGAGCAGGCATGAATGCAGCTCCCGGACTTGATTTCGCATCTATCCCGGAACGCATCCAGAGCGAGGTGCAGCGCGCCATCCAGCGCAGCATCAAGGGCGTTGAATATTTTTCGACCTCGGGCCCGTCGCTCGGGTCGACGCCGAAGGACGTGCTGCATTCGCGCGGCACGATGAGCCTCTATCACTACAGGCCGATGTCGGACGAAATCTACCGCGTGCCGGTGCTGATCGTCATGGCCACCACCAACCGCGGCTACATCCTCGACCTCGTGCCCGGCCAGAGCTTTATCGAATTCCTGCTCAAGCGCGGTTACGACGTTTATATGCTCGACTGGAGCGCGCCCCGGCCGGAGGAGAAGAGCCTGCGGATGGAAGACTATGTCCTCGACTTCATCCCGGACTGCGTTCGCCGGGTGCAAGCTGATTCCGGCGAGCAGGACGTCTCCGTCATCGGCTATTGCTTCGGCGGCGTGCTGTCACTGCTCTACGGCGCGATCCACAAGGATGGGCCGATGAAGAATTTGATCTGCTTCACCACGCCGATTGACTTCCGCGAGATGAAGCTGTTCTCGAATTTCTCCGACCGTCGCTATTTCGACGTCGACCGACTCGTCGACAGTGTCGGCAACGTGCCGCCGGAGATGATCCTGTCCTCGTTCGAGATGCTGCGTCCGGCCTCGCGCACGGTGAGCCAGATCCAGCTCTGGGAAAACATCTGGAACGACGAGTTCGTCAAGTCCTACCGCATGTTCGATCGTTGGGCGACCGACACGCTGCCGCTGGCGGGCGAGTATTTCCGCGCCATCACCAAAGACCTGATGTGGGACAACAAGCTGTTCAACGACACCATGTCGGTCGGCGGCCGCGCCGCCAAGCTCGACAACATCAAGGTGCCGATCCTGCATGCGGTCGCCGAGCATGATCACATCGTGCCGTATGACGCCGCCAAGCACCTGATCGCGAAGATTGGATCAGCGGACAAGGAAGAGGTGATGCTGAAGGGCGGTCACGTCTCGCTCGTCGCGGGAGCCAACGCCGTCAAGCGGCTATGGCCGAAACTGGATTCCTGGCTAGGGAAGAGATCGACATGAGCGAGCAGCGTTCCTATCCGCGCCACGTCAAGACCGACGCCGGCGATATCGAGATTCGCCTGATGTCGCCCGCGGATGAAGCCGCGGTGCTCGCCTTCGGCAAAGGCCTGCCGACCCACGACCTGTTGTTTCTGCCGCGCAACATCAGCGAGCCGAAGGTGCTGTCGGCCTGGGTCAAGGAGATCGAGCGTGGCGCGATTACGAGCCTGCTTGCGGTCAGGGACGGCAAGGTCGTCGGCTGCGGCACGCTGGTGCGCGATCCGCACTCCTGGTCGCCCCATGTCGGCGAGATCCGCATGGTGGTCTCGCTCGACGTTCGCGGGAAGGGGGTAGGGCGGGCGCTGTCGCAGGAGACCTTCGCCCTCGCGCTCGGCGCCGGCCTGGAAAAACTCTCGGTTCAGATGACGGTCGACCAGCAGGCCGCGATCGCCGTGTTCGAGAGCCTCGGTTTCAAGGCCGAGGCGCTGCTGCGCGACCATGTCCGGGACGTCGACGGCAAGACCCACGACATCGTTGTGCTCGGCCACAACATCGCGCAGGTCCAGGCCCAGATGGAGGCCTACGGGCTGCCAGGCGCCGTCCAGCACTAGGACCGCCGTCCAGCACCGGGAAAGGTCCCAACCGCTTTCCGGGAACCTGCTTGGCCATGGAGGCATCATATTGCCTCCTGTTAAGGCTGTTCACAGTTTCGTGATATCGCAGTGCAATAAGAATATTGCATCGCACAATTAACTATGCCATATAGGCCGTGCCTCGGGCCAATGCGGACGGGGTGAGCCCATAGCTCAAACAATGAGGATGGAGAGAACCCCATGACCACTGAAACCAACACCGCTTTCGAGGGCTTCAAGGACGCTTTCAAGAACATCCAGAACCTGGAAGTTCCGGAGGCCGCCCGCGAGTTCGTCAAGAAGACCGCCAACACCGCCAAGGACCGTGCTGCCGAAGTGTTCGCTGGCTCCGAGCGCGTGACCGCCGCCGTCGAGAACGCGGTGACCGAGTCCGTCACCGAGGCCGGCAAGATCAGCCGCAACATCCAGCAGGCGATCTACGACGACGCGCAGGCGTTCTTCGCCGGCATCGACAAGCTTGCTTCTGCCAAGTCGGTCAGCGAAGCCGTCGAGATCCAGTCGAGCCTGCTCCGCGCCCGCGGCGAAGTGTTCGTCTCGCGTGCCAAGGCGACCGCCGACTATTTCGGCCAGCTCGCCGCCAACGGTGCGAAGTCCGCTCAGGACAATTTTGCCAAGGTCTACAACAAGACCGCCTGATCCGGCGCCCTGAGTGAAAACTGAAATTTGAGGCCCGCTTCGGCGGGCCTTTTGTTTCTACGCTGCCGTCATCGTGTCTGACCGTCATTCCGGGGCGCCCGAAGGGCGAACTCTGGTGCGCAATTGCGCACCAGAGAATCTCGAGCTTCTCAGGTGCGCAAGAGCGCACCATAGTTCGATGCTTCGCATCGCCCCGGAATGACGTAATCTCCCATCCGTCATGAATGCACCCGCCACCTTCTCCTTCGACACCCCCGGCGATGCCGAACGTGCGGCCGAGCTGCGCCGTGTGAAAGCGCTGGCGACACTGGTCTTGGCCGCGACGCTTCTGCTCTTCATCGTCGCGAAATGGCTGCTGCCGGTGCATCCCGTGTTCGGCTTCATCGCCGCCTTCGCGGAAGCCGCGACCATCGGCGGGCTTGCCGACTGGTATGCCGTGGTCGCGCTGTTCAAGCGGCCGCTCGGCCTGCCGATTCCGCATACTGCGATCATCCAGAGCAACCAGGCCCGGATCGCCGACAAGCTCGGCGAATTCATCCAGGTGCATTTCCTCGAGGCGGGTCCGGTCGAGGCCAAGCTGAAGGAGATCGATTTCGGCTCCTTCGTCGCCGACTGGCTGCGCGACCGCAAGCGCAGCGACGATCTCGCGCGTTTCGCGCTCCGCCTGTTGCCGGAGGCCGTCTCGGCGACGGAGAGCTCGGGCTTGATGACCTTCATCATCCGCCGCATGTCATCGCAGCTCCAGGCGATCGACCTTGCGCCACTCGCCGCGGGCACGCTGCGCGGTTTCGTGGCGGAGGGGCGCCATCAGATCCTGTTCGACGATCTCCTGCGCGTGATGCACGAGACGCTGAACCAGAAAGAGACGATGGGGATGATCCGCGACAAGGTGCGCGCGGAATTGCCGACCCTGCTGCGGCTCTATCGCGCGGACAAGTTTCTGGTGAACAAGATCGTGGCATCCGCCACCGCCTTCTTCAATGAAGTGCGCAGCGATCCCAAGCATCCGTTCCGCGGCGAGTTCGATCGCATGGTGCTGAGCTTCGTCGACCGGCTCGGCACCGACCAGGCCTATATCGACCGGATCGACGGGCTGAAGCGCGATCTGCTTGCGCGGCCCGAGCTCGCCGATCTCGCCCGCACCGTATGGGCCAACACGCGCTCCTTCATCGAACGCAGTGCGAGCGGTGAGACACAGGTGCTTCAGCATCACCTCGCCGGCATGTTCGCCGCTGCTGGAGAAGCCCTCGCCGGCGATGCCGAGCTGCGCGACGAGATCAACAAGGGTCTGGTGACGGTGTTGCGCAGCTTCGTCGCCGACCAGAAGAGCGGCGTCTCCATCTTCATCTCCGACCAGGTCAAGGCGTGGGACATGGCTCAGTTGATTTCGCTGATCGAAATCAACATCGGGCGCGACCTGCAATACATCCGTTTCAACGGTTCGCTGATCGGTGGGCTCGCTGGGCTGGTGCTCTACTCCGTAGAATTCCTGCTCCGATTGCTGTGACTTTTGCGTCACGGACGTTAGCATTAACGCGCGGGCCTATTGTCGCCCCGCGACTCTCCCGCTTGAATGTCGGGAACCGGCCGCCTAGCTGATTCATGCTGCGCTGCGGAACGATCAAGAAGCCGGCGTATTGGAATTCATGCCCATTTGCCGGCATCGCGCCCGGCGTCTTCTCAGGGGAAACATTGATGACCGCTACTGCCCAGACGCTGCGTCCGCCGTCCCGAACTCTGATGTTTATGGAAGGGCGCGCGATCCACGAGTTCGGCGCATTTCTCGGCGCACTGCCGCTGCTGAGCCTTGCGCCGCGCGGCGATGGGCATCCGGTGCTGGTGCTGCCGGGCCTCGTGGCCTCCGATGCATCCACGCGTGCGCTGCGCACGTTTCTGACCAGCAAGGGATATGCGGTGAGCGGCTGGCGCCAGGGCCGCAACTATGGCCTGCGCGAGGGCGTGCAGCATGCGATGGTCGATCTGGTCGAGGAGCTCAGCGACACCCATGGCCGCAAGATCAGCCTGGTCGGCTGGAGCCTCGGCGGCCTCTATGCGCGCCAGCTCGCCAAGATGATGCCCGAGCGCGTGCGGCAGGTGATTACGCTCGGCAGTCCCTTTGCCGGCAATCCCCGTTCGACCAATGCCTGGCGCGTCTATGAATGGGCGAGCGGGCGGAAGTCCGACGAGGTCGATCCGCGGTTCGGCGGCGAGCTCGCTGTCCCGCCGCCGGTGCCGACCACCGCCATCTTCAGCCGCACCGACGGCGTCTGCGCCTGGCAGGGCTGCATGGAAAAGACGGGCGCCCAGACCGAGAGCATCGAGGTCGAAAGCAGCCATTGCGGCATGGGTCATCATCCCGCCGTGGTCTACGCGGTCGCCGACCGGCTCGCACAAAAGGAAGGCCAGTGGCGGCCGTTCGACCGCAGCGGTTGGCGCAGCTTGGCATATCCCGATCCGCACCGGTAGTTTTCTTCGCCTCTCCCCGTAAGAACGGGGAGAGGGAGAGCAAGAGCGTCGCTCCCATCCATTGTCGCGCCTGCACAAAACGCGCTATGCCTCGCGCATGGCGCATCCGCTCTCCCGCATCGTCGATCAGCTCAAGCGTGAACCGTCGCGCACCGGCTCCATCGTCATCACCGTGTTCGGCGATGCCATCGTGCCGCGCGGCGGTTCGGTGTGGCTCGGTACGCTGCTGGAGTTCTTTCAAGGGCTCGACATCGACAGCGGGGTTGTGCGCACGGCGATGTCGCGGCTCGCCGCCGACGGATGGCTGACGCGCGAGAAGGTCGGCCGCAACAGCTTCTATCGGCTGGCCGACAAGGGGCGCCAGACGTTCGAGGCCGCGACGCGCCACATCTACGATCCGCCGCCATCCGACTGGACCGGCCGCTTCGAGCTGCTGCTGATCGGCAATGGCGAGGATCGCGACGCCTCGCGCGAGGCGCTGCGCAATGCCGGCTTTGGCAGTCCGCTGCCGGGCGTCTGGGTCGCGCCGTCAGGGGTGCCGGTGCCGGATGAAGCCGCAGGCGCGATCCGTCTCGAAGTCTCTGCGGAAGACGACAGCGGGCGTCGCCTGCTCAGTGCGAGCTGGCCGCTGGATCGCACCGCGGATGCCTATCTGAAATTCATGAAGACGTTCGAGCCGCTGCGCGCCGCGATCGGGCGCGGCACGGACTTGTCCGAGGCCGACGCCTTCACCGCGCGCATCCTCTTGATCCACCACTACCGCCGCGTCGTGCTGCGCGATCCGCTGCTGCCCGAAAGCCTGCTGCCGACGAGTTGGCCGGGCAGGGCCGCACGGGAGCTGTGCGGCGAAATCTATCGCGCGCTGCTTGCCCCCTCCGAACAATGGCTCGATGGACATGGAACCAACGAGAAAGGGCCACTGTCGCCGGCGCGGAAGCTGCTGGAAAGGAGGTTCGGGGTCTGAGTTTTATGTTACAGAAATATCTTGCATGACGTAATTTTTGTTATATATTGCCTCCCAATAAATCGGGAGGATGCGCATGTATACCCAGGCGCTGAATACGGCCGAGACCGACGACCGCGGTCTTGAGGACGCAGGCCGAGCTGCGCAGTTCCAGGCCCGCATCGATGCCGAGGAGCGCATCGAGCCGAACGACTGGATGCCGGCGGCCTATCGCAAGACGCTCACACGCCAGATTTCCCAGCACGCCCATTCCGAAATCGTCGGCATGCTGCCTGAGGGCAACTGGATCACCCGTGCGCCGACCCTGCGCCGCAAGGCCGCGCTGCTCGCCAAGGTGCAGGACGAGTGCGGCCACGGGCTCTATCTTTATGCCGCGGCCGAGACACTCGGCTCATCGCGCGAGGAGCTGGTCGATGCCATGCTCGCGGGCAAAGCCAAGTACTCCTCGATCTTCAACTATCCGACGCTGACCTGGGCCGATATCGGCACCATCGGCTGGCTGGTCGACGGCGCTGCGATCATGAACCAGATCCCGCTGTGCCGCTGCTCCTACGGCCCCTATGCGCGCGCGATGATCCGGGTCTGCAAGGAGGAGTCGTTCCATCAGCGTCAGGGCTACGAGATCATGCTGACGTTGTGCCGCGGCTCGGACGAGCAGAAGGCGATGGCGCAGGACGCGCTGAACCGCTGGTGGTGGCCGGTGCTGATGATGTTCGGCCCGCCAGATAGCACCAGCCAGCATAGCGACACCTCGACCAAGTGGAAGATCAAGCGCTTCTCCAACGACGAGCTGCGCCAGAAATTCGTCGATGCCACGGTGCCGCAGGCGCAATATCTCGGCCTCACCATCCCCGATCCCGGCATGACGCAGGATGCCGACGGGCACTGGCGTTACAGCGAGATCGACTGGACCGAGTTCAAGCAGGTGCTCGCCGGCAACGGCCCGTGCAATCGCGACCGCATAGCCGCGCGTCGCAAGGCGCATGCAGACGGCGCCTGGGTGCGCGAGGCCGCAGCTAGCTATGCCGCCAAACGTGCGCATCGCCAGACTGCGCAAGCCGCGGAATAGGGAGATCAATATGGCCACGCCGAACACGCCGCTGTGGGAAGTCTTCATTCGCAGCCGCAACGGGCTCGCGCACAAGCATGTGGGATCGCTGCATGCGAGCGATGCCACCATGGCGCTGCAAGCCGCCCGCGACCTCTACACCCGCCGCGGCGAGGGCCTGTCGATCTGGGTCGTGCCGTCGACCGCGATCACCGCGAGCGATCCCGCCGAAAAAGGCATGATGTTCGAGCCGGCGGAATCGAAGATCTACCGGCATCCGACCTTTTACGAGGTGCCCGAGGAAGTGGGGCATATGTGATGCCCGTCGCCAACATCCAGGTCTCCGAAACGCCGCTGGTGCTTTATGCGCTGCGCCGCGCCGACGATGCGCTGATCCTCGGCCACAGGCTGTCGGAATGGTGCGGTCACGCGCCGATGCTGGAAGAGGATATGGCCCTCTCCAACATCGCGCTCGATCTGATCGGCCAAGCGCGCGAGCTTTACAGCTATGCCGCCAAGGCTGAAGGCAAGGACAACGACGAGGACAAGCTCGCTTATCTGCGCGACGTCAGGCAGTACCGAAACCTCCTTCTGGTCGAGCAGCCGAACGGCGATTTTGCCCAGACTTTGGTGCGGCAGTTCTTCTATTCGGCCTTCGCCGACCTCTACTGGCGCGCGATGATGAATTCGCGCGACACGACGCTGGCAGCGATTGCCGCCAAGTCGGAGAAGGAGAGCGCCTATCATCTGCGCCACGCCTCCGAATGGATCATCCGGCTCGGCGACGGCACCGATGAGAGCCACGCCCGCGCGCAAGCCGCGATCGATCAGCTCTGGGCCTTCACCGGCGAGATGTTTGCCGTCGATGACGGCGAGCGCGCGCTGATCCATGCCGGTATCGCGATCGATCCCGGCACCTTGCGTGGTCGCTGGTTGCAGACGCTTTCCGATGTCGTCAGCGAAGCCACGCTGGTCTTGCCGCACAACGACTGGATGCAGCAGGGCGGCCGCGTGGGCCGGCACAGCGAACATCTCGGCCATCTCCTGTCCGAGCTGCAATCGATGCAGCGCACCTTTCCGGGGCTGACGTGGTGAGCCTGCTCGACCGTGACAGCGAGCTGCGCCGGCGCGCCTGGGACGCTGCGGCGAGCGTGGTCGATCCCGAAATTCCGGTGCTGACCATCGCCGACCTCGGCGTGCTGCGCGAGGTTGCGCTCGACGGCGATCACGTCGAGGTCGCGATCACCCCGACCTATTCCGGCTGTCCGGCGATGAACATGATCGCGCTGGAGATCGAGCTGGCGCTGGAGCGCGCCGGTTTTCGCCGGTCAAAAGTCCGCACCGTGCTGTCGCCGGCCTGGACCACCGACTGGATGAGCGAGGAGGGCCGCCAGAAGCTGCGCGCCTACGGCATCGCGCCGCCGCAGGCATCAAGCTCACGCCGGGCGCTGTTTGGCGAACAGGCGGTGGGCTGCCCTCAATGCGGCTCGGAAAATACCGAGCTCTTGTCTGAATTCGGCTCGACCTCCTGCAAGGCGCTGTGGCGCTGCAGGGCCTGCCGCGAACCCTTCGACTATTTCAAGTGTCATTGATCATGTCAGCAGCCGCACCGCGCTTCCATCGCCTGGCCGTCAGCGACCTTCGCCGCGAGGCGTCCGACGCCGTCTCGATGACCTTCGCCATCCCCGGCGAACTCGCTCGCGATTACGCTTTCACGCCCGGCCAATACCTCACGCTTCGCACCACGCTGGACGGAGAGGAGGTGCGCCGCTCTTATTCGATCTGTTCCGGCCCTGATGACGGCGAGATTCGTATCGCCGTGAAGAAGATCGACGGCGGCGCGTTTTCGAACTGGGCGGCGGACGAGCTGAAATGCGGCGACCAGCTCGACGTGATGACGCCGACCGGGCGCTTCGGTGCAGTCCCGCCGGCGGATAGCGCACGCATCCATGTCGGCTTTGCCGCGGGCTCCGGCATCACGCCGATCCTGTCGATCGTCAAGGGCACGCTCGCGCGTGAGCCAGGCAGTCGCTTCTTCCTGTTCTACGGCAACCGCACGACCGATAACATCATGTTTCTCGAGGCATTGGAGGAACTGAAGGACCGCTTCATCGACCGCCTCTCCATCTTCCACGTTATCTCCGGCGAAGAGCAGGACATCCCGATCCTGCATGGCCGGCTCGACGGCGACAAGGTGAGGGTGCTGCTGCGCTCGCTGGTGCCGGCGGGAAGCGTCGATCATGTCTACATTTGCGGGCCCCTCGGCATGAGCGAGGATATCGAGGTGACCTGCCGCGAGCTCGGCATCGTGCAAGAACGCATCCACGTTGAGCGCTTCGTCTCGGAGTTCGGCGGCAAGCCGCGGCCGAAGAAGGTGGTCGCGCCCGACGCGCCGCCGAAGGCAATCGCCTCGCTGATCATCGATGGCAAGCGCCGCGACGTTCCGGTTGCCGAGGACGAGGCGATCCTCGATGCGGCGCTACGCGCCGGCGTTGATCTGCCCTTCGCCTGCAAGGGCGGCATGTGCTCGACCTGCCGCGCCAAGCTGGTCGAAGGTGAGGCGCCGATGGACATCAACTATTCGCTGGAGCCCTGGGAGCTGAAGGCGGGCTTCGTTCTGACGTGCCAAGCCAAGCCGTCGTCGGAGCGCGTCGTGGTCGATTATGACCATGTCTGAGCTGGCACATCAGACGCTGACGTTGCAAATGCGTCGCATTATTTGACAGTTTTGGCCAACCAGCAGAACATCATGGGCAACCATCTGGCCGGGAGAAGCGCGTGAACGTCAAAGCTGCCCTGTCGCCCGAGGATATTTCCCGCGCCTGCGCCGAGGCGATGTGGGCTGAGGACGATGCCTCCAAAGGGCTCGGCATGGAGATCGTCGAGATCGGCCCCGGCTTCGCGACGCTCGCGATGACGGTGCGGCCGGACATGGTCAACGGCCAACGCATTGCCCATGGCGGCTTCATCTTCACACTCGCCGATTCCGCCTTCGCCTTTGCCTGCAACTCGCACAACGAACGCGTGGTCGCCGCACAGGGGCAGATCACCTTCATCAAGCCGGGCAAGCTCGGCGACCGCCTTGTTGCGAAGGCGTGCGAGGTCACCCGCGGCGGCCGCTCCGGCATCTATGACGTGCGAGTTACCGCAGGCGATACCGTTATCGCCGAGTTCCGCGGGCACTCGCGTGTCATTCCCGGCACGTGGCTGCCGACGCAGGACCAATAAATCAAATCAAGAAAAAACTGATCAATGATGGGAAACGAGGATGGCTCTGACGAGACTCAAGGAAGGCGGCGGCGCCTATAGCGCCGAGATGGACGCGCATGAGCGCGCCTCGCGCGACGAGATCATGGCGCTGCAGAAGCAGCGGCTGTCCTGGTCGCTGAAGCACGCCTATGACAACGTCGCGCATTATCGCAGGGCCTTCGACGGGGCCGGCGTACATCCGTCCGATTTTCGCGAGCTCTCCGATCTCGCGAAATTCCCGTTCACGGTGAAGACGGATCTGCGCGACAACTATCCCTTCAACATGTTCGCCGTGCCGCGCGAAAAGCTGGTGCGCGTGCATGCCTCCTCCGGCACGACCGGCAAGCCGATCGTGGTGGGGTATACGCAAGGAGACATCGACACCTGGTCGGACGTGATGGCGCGCTCGATCCGCGCGGCCGGCGGCCGTACCGGCATGATCATCCACAACGCTTATGGCTACGGCCTCTTCACCGGCGGCCTTGGCGTGCACTACGGTGCCGAAAAACTCGGCTGCACCGTGGTGCCGATCTCGGGCGGCATGACCGAGCGGCAGGTGCAGCTGATCAACGATTTCCGGCCCGACATCATCACGGTGACGCCGAGCTACATGCTGGCGATCCTGGACGAGTTCAAGCGTCAGAAACTCGATCCGCGCCAGTGCTCGCTCAAGGTCGGCATCTTCGGCGCCGAGCCCTGGACCAATGCGATGCGCGGCGAGATCGAGGACGCCTTCGATATGGATGCGACCGACATCTACGGTCTTTCCGAGGTGATCGGCCCCGGCGTCGCCCAGGAATGCATCGAGACCAAGGATGGCCTGCACATCTGGGAGGATCATTTTTATCCCGAAGTGATCGATCCTGAAACGGGCGCGGTACTGCCCGACGGCGAGAAGGGCGAGTTGGTCTTCACCTCACTCACCAAGGAAGCTTTTCCGGTGATCCGCTATCGCACCCGCGACCTGACGCGGCTGCTGCCGGGCACGGCGCGGCCAGGCATGCGGCGGATGGAGAAGGTGACGGGCCGCTCGGACGACATGATCATCCTGCGCGGTGTCAATCTGTTCCCGACCCAGATCGAGGAGGTGCTGCTCGCGACCGACTGGTGCGGTGGGCACTTCATTCTGGAACTCACCCGCGAAGGCCGTATGGACGAGCTCACCATCATCGCGGAGGCGCGATCCGAAAGCTGGGACGGCCGGGGTCTTCTCGACCATGCCGACCGGATTTCGACCCACATCAAGAACACCATCGGCATCAGCTCCAGGGTGCAGGTGGTCGCGCCCGCCACGCTGGAACGCTCGCTGGGCAAGGCCAAGCGCCTCTACGACAAGCGGCCCAAGGATTGACTTGACCGGCCCCAAAGGCGACAAGGCCGGCGAGAAGTCGCGGGTCTTTCATGTCGCCAGCCGATACCAAAACCATCGAAGCGCGCTGCGTGCGCCTCAATGCCAAGGCCGAGAACGGCGCCGCGGTTGCGCCGGTGGTCGAGCGTCACACGCTGACGCGCGGTCCAAACGATGTCCTGATCGAGGTGAAGGCCGCCGCCGTCAATCCCTCCGACGTCAAGGCCGCGACTGGCTTGATGCCCTATGCCGTGTTCCCGCGCACGCCGGGCCGCGACTATTCCGGTGTGGTGATCGACGGACCGGCCGGCACGGTCGGTCGCGAGGTGTTCGGCTCTTCCGGCGATCTCGGCATCCGCCGCGACGGCACCCACGCAACCCATCTCGTGGTCGAAGCTGACGCCGTCGTCGATAAGCCGAAGACGGTGTCGTGGGAGGAGGCCGCCGGCATCGGCGTGCCCTTCGTCACCGCGATGGAAGGCTTTCGCCGCGCGGGCGTGCCGAAGAACGGTGAGACCGTTTTGGTGTTCGGCGTCAATGGCAAGGTGGGGCAGGCCGCGGTGCAGATCGCGACCTGGCAGGGCGCGCGCGTCATCGGCGTGGTGCGCAAGGCGGAAGCTTACGAAGGCCACACCAACGCCCCCATCGAGGTCGTCGACGCCTCCGCGACCGACGTCGCCAAGCGCGTGCGCGAACTGACCGGTGGCAAGGGAGCCGACATCGTCTTCAATACCGTCGGCGATCCCTACTTCCAGGCCGCGCACAAGTCGCTCGCATTGCGTGGCCGTCAGATCCTGATCGCCGCGATCGACCGCATCGTGCAGTTCAACATCCTCGAATTCTACCGGGGCCAGCACACCTATGTCGGCATCGACACGCTCGGCCTGTCGTCTGCCGCGACAGGCGCAGTGCTGCGCGATCTCGGCCCCGGCTTTGCGAGCGGGCAGCTGAAACCGTTCCCGATCAAAGCGAATGCCGTCTATCCGCTGGAGCGCGCCAAGGAGGCCTATGTCGCGGTTGCCGGCTCCTCGCGCGATCGCGTGGTCCTGAAGCCGTAATCATGGACTCGTCCGCAGCAATCGTCATCTTCGCTGGCCTTGCCATCGGCCTTGTCTACGGAGCCGTCGGCCTGCTCAGCGGCTTCTGCCTGATGAGCAGCATGCGCGGCTGGCTCGCGGAAGGAGACGGGCGGCTGGTGCGGACCTATGCGCTGGCGATCGCCGTTGCGATCGCCGCCAGCCAGTTCCTTGCCGGCAACGGCATGGCCGATTTGGGCAAGTCGATCTACCTGCAGCAGACGTTCTCGGTGCCGGTGCTGTTCCTCGGCGGAGTGCTGTTTGGTTACGGCATGGTGCTGTCGAACGGCTGCGGCTCGCGCGCCCTGGTGCTGCTCGGCCGCGGCAATCTCCGATCCTTCGTCGTGGTGATTGTGCTCGCCATCGCAGCGCAGATGACGCTCAAGGGGCTGGTCGCGCCGGCGCGCATCGCGTTGGTTCAGGCCTCGCAAACCACCGTCAATGTCAATTCGCTGCCTTCGTTGCTGGCATCGCTTGGCCCCGGTGAAGCGCTCTCGCGTGCGCTGGCGGCGGCCGTGATCGTCGTCGCGCTGATCCTGTTTGCCTTCGCGCATCCGATGTTCCGGCGCTCGCCGGGCCAGATCGCGGCGGGCGTCGTCGTCGGCCTGCTCGTCGCCGTCGGCTGGTTCGTGACCGGCTATCTCGGTGCCGACGACTTCAATCCGGTGCCGGTGACCTCGCTCACTTTCATCGCGCCGATCGCGGACGCGCTGCAATACGCCATGCTCTCGACCGGCCTGACGCTCAATTTCGGCATTGCGACGGTCGCCGGCGTGTTCGCCGGCAGCCTGATCACCGCACTCGCCACGGGCCGCTTCAAGCTCGAAGGCTATTCCTCGCCGCGCCACATGCTGCGCTCGGGCAGCGGCGCCGCGCTGATGGGCATCGGCGGCGTGATGGCGTTCGGCTGTTCGATCGGGCAGGGGCTCACGGGCGCGTCGACGCTGGCGCTGGGCTCGTTCGTCGCGCTCGCCGGCATCCTGCTCGGCACGACCGCAGGTTTGCGTGGCGTGCTGCGGGTTCAACCGCTCGCGGTGGCCTGACTGCGCAACAGCCGGTCGCCGAGCGTCGCAAGTCCGATGCCGGCGACGATCAATCCGGCCGCGACGGCGAGGCTCATGTCGATGGGCTCGCCCAGCAGGATCGCGGCACTGGCGATGCCGACGAGCGGCGTCCCGGTGGTACCAAGCGACGTCGTCAGCGCCGAGATGCTCTTGTTGACCATCGACATCGCCCAATAGGCCAGCGCGCTTCCGATCAGGCCGGAGTACAGGAACAGCATAGCCAGCCTCCACGACCATTCCACATGTGGTAGTCCGTCGATGACCATCGCAAGGGTCGAGAGCACGCCCGTGGCCACGAGCAGCTGCCAGAACAGGAGCTGGAGCGGGGAGGCGATCCAGCGATGCGCGCGGATATAGATGATGTTCGCTGCCCAGGAGATCGCGGCCAGGATAACCATGCCGGCGCCGAGCACGACGTTGGCATTGCTCCAATCGATTGAGGACGGATTCAGGATCACGGCAAGGCCGATCAGTCCGAGCAGGGCGCCGGCAAGCTTGGGTGCGGTCAGCGTGTCCTTCCCGAGCAGGGGGGCCGCAATCGCGACCCAGAGCGGCGTGGTGTAGCCGAGCACGATGCCCTTGCTTGCGGGCAGGAAGCGCAGGCCAGCCGCGACCAGAATGGAGAAGAGCGTCATGTGCAGCAGCGCGACGCTGAGGACCACCGGCACGTCGCGCCGCTCCGGAATCACGAGATTGTTGCTCAGCCCGAGGATCACAAACAATCCTGCCAGCGCGATCCAGCTCCGGATCGCCGAGCTCCACAGCGGCGGGACGAGCTGCACCAATTGCTTCGTCACCGACCAGTTCACGCCCCAGGCCAGCACGACGATGAGGAACAGGCCGACGGCGGCGCGGGGTGACAGGGAGTTCATCGCAAGATCCTTGAAGCAGTCCGGTCCGGCAGATAGCATTCGCGCTGGTACCCACAAAAGCACCAGATCAGAAAGGAACAAGGTGCCAGTTTCGGATGATATGATCTCGGCCCTGATCGACCTGAAGCGGACCGGCGACGAAGGGCTGGTGGCTCAACTGACGAGCCAGCTCCGAGGCTTGATCGCGACCGGCCGCCTCGGCAAAGGCCGCACGCTCCCGTCAAGCCGCCGGCTCGCCAGCGATCTCGGCGTTTCCCGCAACACCGTCACCTATGCGTTCGAGCAACTCGCCGCGGAGGGATACCTCGAGGCCTCGCACGGCCGCCGTCCAATCGTCACCGTCGACGGTGGCGAACGACGCGAAGGAGCGGATACCGTTGCGGCGCGCGTGCGCTCCGGCAAGCTGCGGCTTTCACCCTGGGCCTCGCAGCTCAAGCAGACCGACTGGCCGATGTCCTATCAGGTGCCGCTCAGACCGTTGCGACCAGGGCTTGGAGATGCGCGGGAGTTTCCGAACGAGATCTGGGCGCGCTGCCTGCGCCGCAGCGCCGTGCGTGCGGCCAAACGCGAACTCGGACCGGTCAACCGAACGCGCCTGCGCGAGGCGCTCGCGCATTATCTGGCCGCGAGCAGAGGCGTTCGCGCCACGCCAGAGCAGATCATGATCCTGCCGAGCGCGCAGGCCGCGCTGACCTTGATCGCGGCTGTTCTCATCTCCCCCGGTGACGAGGTCTGGGTCGAGGACCCCGGCTATCCCGGCGCAGCCGCAGCCCTCCGCGCCTCCGGCGCGCGCGTGACCGGCATGAGGCTGGACGCGCAGGGCATGCAGCGGATGCCGGGTCTCGCGGCCCCGAAATTGATCTTCATGACACCATCGCACCAGCATCCCACTGGACGGCTGATGTCGCTGGCGCGCCGCACCGAATTTCTTGGTGTGTGCAGGCCCGGCAAGACCTGGATCGTGGAGGACGATTACGACGGCGAATTCCACTATGACAGCCGGCCGGTGCCGGCCTTGCAAGGGCTCGATGCCCATGGCCGCGTGTTCTATGTCGGTACCTTCTCGAAGGTGATGACGTCGGATATCCGGCTCGGCTATCTCGTCGTGCCGCCGGCGCTGGTCAGCACCTTCGAGATCGCACAGCGGCACATCGGGCTGATCGCGTCCAGCCACATCCAGGAAGCGCTGGCCGAGTTCATCGCCGACGGGCATTTCCTCGCGCATCTGCGCCGGATGCGCCGGCTCTATCACGCGCGACGCGATCACCTCGTCGCAGGACTGGAGCGCCATCTGGGCGCGATGCTCGCGGTCGAAGTGCCCGCGGGCGGCATCCAGCTCGTCGCTCGTCTCAAACGCGGTAGCCCCGATCGGGCGGCGGTCAAGCGACTGGCTGCGGCGGGCGTTGAAACGCGGGCACTCTCCAGCCTGGCACTGGACCGGCCGCGGGATCATGGCCTGCTGCTCGGTTTTGCGGCCTGGCGCGAGAATGAGATCAGCGCGGCATTACGGACGATGGCATCATGCTTCTAGCGCAGTCGCGCTAGTCCACGGCCTTCGTCACGATGTGGATCTCCGACGTCAATGTCCGGTGCACCGGGCACTTGTCGGCGATCTCCATCAATTTCCTGCGCTGCTCGGCATCGAGCGCACCGTCGATTACGATGTCGCGCTCGATCTGGTCGAGCATGCCGTCGCGTGTCTCGCACTCCGCGCAGTCTTTGGCGTAGATCTTGGAATGCTTCAATCTGACGGTGACGCGGTCGAGCGGCAGCGATTTGCGGTCGGCATAAAGACGCATGGTCATGGCGGTACAGGCGCCGAGACCAGCGAGCAGGAAATCATAGGGCCCAGGACCGGCATCCTCACCGCCGGCGGCGACGGGTTCGTCCGCCACCAGACGATGTGGTCCGACCGTGACGATCTGGTTGAACTTGCTCTTGCGGGTCTCCTGCACCACGACCTGGCGCGGCGCCTCGGGCAGATCCATCGCCTTCGCGGGTTTCGCGGCGTCGATGTAGCGGCTGGACCAGGCCGCGATCAGATCGGCCGCATAGAGCGCGTCGGCGGGCTTGGCGAGCAGATGATCGGCATGGTCGAGCGAGACGAAACTCTTGGGGTGCCTGGCTGCAACGAAGATCTTGGTCGCATTGTCGATGCCGACGGTGTCGTCGACCGGCGAGTGCATCACCAGCAGCGCCTTGTGCAGCCCCGTGATGTCCTTCATCAACTCGTGCTCAGCGATGTCGTCGAGGAACTCGCGCTTGATCCGGAACGGGCGTCCTGCGAGCGAGACCTCGACCTCGCCGTGCGCGCGGATGGTGTCGAGATGCTCCCTGAAGAGGCCGGTCACGTGCGCCGGATCGGATGGCGCCGCGATGGTCACAACTGCCCTGGCTTCTGGGATATGTCCGGCTGCCGCGAGGATCGCGGCGCCGCCGAGGCTGTGGCCGATCAGGATCGACGGCGCCTTGCGGGCGTTGCGCAGATGGTCGGCTGCGCGGACGAGATCGGCGACGTTGGACGAAAACGTCGAATTGGCGAAATCGCCTTCGCTCGAGCCGAGCCCGGTGAAGTCGAAGCGCAGGACCGCGATGCCCTTGGCTGCCAGCGCGACCGAGATGCGCTTGGCGGCCAGCGTGTCCTTGCCGCAAGTGAAGCAGTGCGCAAACAGCGCGTAGGCCGCGGGCTCGCCGTCCGGCAACTCCAGCGCGGCGGCAAGCTGATGTCCGCCTTCGCCCGTGAATTGAAAGCGCTCCGTCGACATGGGCTTCCCCTCGTTCCTGCTTGAATTCTAATCGTCGGAATAGCGTTGCTCGGCCCAGGGGTCGCCGCGATTATGATAGCCGCGGACTTCCCAGAAGCCCGGCGCGTCCTCGGTCAGGAATTCGATGGCCTGGAGCCATTTCGCGCTCTTCCAGAAATAGAGATGCGGCACGACCAGCCGCACCGGGCCGCCATGCTCCTCCGTCAGCGGCTGGCCGGACCAGCTATGGGCGAGCAGCGCATCCTCGGCGGCAAAGTCTTCCAGCGCGAGGTTGGTGGTGTAGCCGTCATGGGAATGCAGCGTCACGAAGCGTGCATCCTCGCGCGGCTGGCAGGCCGCGAGCAGCTCGCGCGTGGCAAGCCCTTCCCACTCATTGTCGTAGCGCGACCAGGTGGTGACGCAATGGATGTCGGAGGTGAACCGGGCCTGCTTCTGCGCGATGAATTCGGCGAAGGTCCAGAACACGGGGCTCTCGATCGCGCCATAGACGTCGAGCCGCCAGCGCTCGCGTGACACCGGCGGCACGACTCCGAGATCGAGCACAGGCCAGTCCTTGGTGAGGTGCTGGCCGGGCGGCAGCCGTTGGTCCTCCGGCCGCGTGATCTTCCCCGTGAGGAAGCGGCCCTCGCGCGCCCATTTCTCCTTGGTGCGCGTCAGCTTGCTGTCGGATGGCGTCTCGTCAGCCATGGTCTACTCGTGCCGATGCATTGCCGAAGTGTGCTTGGTGTCGCGCATGGTAGCATAGATCACCAGGGACAGGCAGATGATGCCGCTGAGGTAGAAGTAGAACCATTCCTCGTGCCCGATGCTCTTGAAATAGAGCGCGATCGCCGGCGCGGTGCCGCCGAAGACCGACACCGTGATGGCATAGGGCAGGCCGACGCCGAGCGCGCGGACATTGGTCGGGAACAGCTCGGCCTTCACCACCGCGTTGATCGAGGTGTAACCGGCGACGAACAGCCAGGCACAGCAGATCAGGACGAACGCGACGAAGGGCGACTTGGTTTCCTTCAGGGTCATCAACAGCGGCACCGTCGCGAGCGTGCCGGCGACGCCGAAGAAGATCAAGAGCGGCTTGCGGCCAATCTTGTCGGAGATCGCGCCGTAGATCGGCTGGAGGATGGTCGCGAAGACCAAGGTGCCGAAGATCACGAAAGTGGTCTGGTCCTCGGTCAGCCCGACCGAAAGCTTGACGAAGGTCTGCATGTAGGTGGTGAAGGTGTAGAACGCCGCGGTGCCCCCGGCGGTGAGGCCGACCACCAGCAGGAGCTCGCGCGGATAACGCAGCAAATTGGTGATCGAACCGGTCGGCTTCACCACCTTCTTGGCTTCCTCGAACGCCTCCGTCTCGTGCAGGCCGCGCCGCATCACCGCTGCGAAGATCGCGAGCGCCGCGCCGATCGCGAAGGGGATACGCCACCCCCAGTCCTTCAGCTCCTGCGGCGTGAGGAAGACCTTTTGCAGGAGCAGCAGCACGATGATCGCGGTGAGCTGGCCGCCGATCAGGGTGACGTATTGAAAGCTCGAATAGAAGCCGCGGTGCTTGGGATCGGCGACCTCGCTGAGATAGGTCGCGCTGGCGCCGTATTCGCCGCCGAGGCTCAGGCCTTCGATCACGCGGGCGAGCGCCAGGATCACCGGCGCGGCGAATCCGATCGTGGCATAGGTCGGCGTCAGCGCGATGATCAGCGAACCAAAGCACATGAAGACGACAGAGAGCGTGAGCGAGATGCGCCGTCCGAAATGGTCGGCGAGATAGCCGAAGAACCAGCCGCCCAGCGGCCGCATCAGGAACGTCGCCGCAAAGACGACGGCGACGTTCAATTGCTGCACGACGGGGTCGTTGCCGGGGAAGAAGGCGGGAGCGAAATAGAGCGCGAACGCCGTATAGGCGTAGAAATCGTACCACTCGACCAGATTGCCGATGGAGCCGATGAAGATCGCCTTGATCCGCCGCTTGGCGTCGGCGATGTCGATGTGGTCGGAGGCCGCTTGAATTGCTTGTTCAGTCACGTCCGGCCTCTCCGTTGTCTGGAAAGGCCTACATCGCCTTTCCGAGCAAGAATGGCAACTGGCGGGGGCCCCGCACCGTGCCCTGTGACCAGGTCACGGCGCCTGCCGGATCGAGCCGGAAATCTGGAATGCGTTTCAGCCATTCCTCCAGCGCAACCTGCATCTCCATGCGCGCCAGGTTGGAACCGACGCAGCGGTGAATGCCGAGGCCGAAGGCGGCGTGCCGGTTTTCGCGACGGTCGATCACGACTTTGTCAGCGTCGGGAAACATCTTGGGATCGCGATTTGCGGCCGGGAAGGACAGCAGCACCATGTTGCCCGCCTTGACCGGGCAGCCCGAGATCGTGGTCTCCTTGACCACCTCGCGGGCCATCGTCACCGGAGAATAGGCGCGCAGCAGCTCCTCAACGGCGGTCGGGATCAGTCCTGGCTCGGCGATCAGTCGCTCGCGGTCGCCCGGCGTCTTCGCGAGGTGCCAGAGCGAGGAACCGATCGCGCTCCAGGTGGTGTCGATGCCGGCGATCAGGAGCAGGCGCAGCGAGCCCAGGACGTGCGAGTCTTCGAGCGGGTTGCCCTCCTTGTCCTTGGCGTTCATCAGGTAGGAGATGAGATCGTCGGTCGGCTTGTCCTTGCGCGCCTCGATATGCGCGCTGAAATAGGCACTCATCTCCTGCACGGCCTGCAGCAGCTTGCTCTCGTCCTTGATGCCGAGCTCGAGGATCATGTGGATCCAGTTGATGAAGAGATCGCTGTCGCTCTCGGGGATGCCGAGCATGTGGGCGATGGCCCGAACCGGGATATATTTGGCGTAGCGTACGGCGGCGTCGACCTTGCCATCGGCGATGAAGCCGTCGATCAGCTCGTTGCAGATCGCGCGCATCCGCGGTTCCAGCTTCTTCATCGCGTCCGGCGTGAAGGGCGGCAGCAACAGCTGCTTGGCCGGCTTGTGCACGGGCGGATCTGAAGTGATCGGCGGGGCGGCGTTCCTCGCGATCTCGGGACGGACGTCGCGCACGATGATGCGGCGCGAGGAGAAATGCTCGGTGTCGTTGGCGATCTCGCGCACAGCTTCATAGGTCGTCGGCATGTAACAGCCGAGGAACCGCTCGGTGTGCACAACCGGGCTCGCTGCGCGCAGCTCATCCCAGATCGGGAAGGGATCCTCCGTCCATTGCGGATCGGTATGGTCGAAATCATGGACCCAGTCGGTGACGGGCGGATGGGCGGCGGGCGGACTGGCGTCGGACATGGCTGGGAATCCTTTGGCTCGTGTTCGCTGAAAGGACGCGGGGCGGCACAGGCCGCACTACTCCTCGATCACATCGATCGCGATTTCCGGGCAGTTGGATTTGGCGAGCCACGCCTTGTCCTCGAGCCCCGGCGGGACCGTGCCGTCGCCGGCTTCGTGGGCGTTGCCGTATTCGTCCAGCTCGAAAAGTTCCGGCGCGAGTGCCTTGCAGCGCGCGTGGCCCTGGCATTTGTCGGGATCCACGTGAACCCTCAGTCGCTCTGTCATGGCGGCATCCTCGGTCGTATGCGCGGGGCCCGCAGGGCGGCGCGTTCCTCATGTCGATTTTATCCGCGGCATTTGCCGCGGGCTTTAAGTTATATGCTATTACATTCGCGGCAGGCTTTCCCTGTCAAGCGCAAACTTATAGGTTCGCCAAACCATGCGCTCACAATTCGCCCGCAAGCCTGCGAACACCTACCACCATGGCGATCTTCGCGATGCCTTGGTCAAGGCCGCTTTGCGCGAGGCGGAACAGGGCGGCGCCGAGGCCATCAGCATCAAGGCGCTGGCAAAGCAGCTCGGCGTGTCGCAGCCGGCGCCCTACCGCCATTTTGCCGACCGCGAGGCGCTGCTTGCAGCGGTGACGGCGGAGGCGTTCAGGCAGCTCAGCGCGATCTTGCGTGAGGCCATGGCGAGGCCGTCGAAGCAATCAAAGCTGTCGCGGCTGGCGCAGGCGACGCTCGAGTTCGGCCTGCGCCGCAACGGCATCTATCGCCTGATGTTCGCGTCACGTACCGTGTCATGTGCCGCCAAGGGCGGCGAGCTGCACGAGGCCACGCGCGAGACCTTCTCGCTCGTGATCGAAGCCCTGGAAGCGCCTGCCGTCGGCTATTTGCGCGAACGTCAGGCGCTCAAGATCTGGGCGGCGTTGCACGGCGTGGTGATGCTGGCCGAGCAGGGCCTGTTCACCGGCGAGGCCGCGCATACCACCCGCGAGGAGCTGGTCGAGGATTTCGTCAGCGAAACGAAGGCCGCGCTCGCGGCTGCGATCAAGGGCGCGCGGCGTCGGAAAGCGACAGGTGCCTAAGCCTTCGCTTTCAGCAGTGTCATCAGCTTGTCGACGGCGCTGTCAGGCGTGGTCACGACAGCACGGCCGGTGGCTTCCGCCACCAGAGGCGCCGTCGCGGCGATGCTGAACTGCGCCAGCGCGATGACGTCGCAATCGCGCAGGTCCTTAGACGCTTCGACAATCAGCCGGTCGTGCATAGCGCGGTCGCCGCGATCGAGCGCCGTCAGGGCCCCTTCGGCAAGCTTCGGCACGACCTGGACCGAGGCCGGAAACTCCGGCGGCATCGACACAAGGGTCGGCGGAAAGGTGGACAGCAGGCCGATGCGCCTGCCCATCGTCACCGCCCGCGCTATCATCGCTTCGTTGGGCTTGAGCACCGGCATCGGCGCATGCGCGCGTGCGACCGCCTCGATGCAGGGGCCGAAGGCCGAGCAGGTGAACAGGATCCCGTTCGCCCCGGTCGCCGCCGCATAATCGCCGAGTGCGAGGAAGCGCTCGGTCATGGCATCGTTGAGTGCGCCGTCGCGGGCCAGATCCGCCGACAGGCTGTCGTCGAGCAGGTTCATCAGCCGCGCCTCTGGCCAGGCCTTGGCGAACGCCGCTTCGATCGGGGCGATGGAGTGCTTGAGGGCGTGGATCAGGGCGATGCGAGGGGACGTCGTCATCTAAGGTGGCTATCCATGGGTCTCGTGCCCCGGGCGCAGCGCAATGCGCAGTATTGCGCTGCAGAGCCGGGGCACGGCAGTCGTTTACTTGAACGGCACCGCGTACATCAAGCCGCCCTTGCTCCAGAGGCCGTTGAGGCCGCGATCGAGCTTGAGCGGGCTCGCCTCGCCGACATTGCGCTCGTAGATCTCGCCGTAATTTCCGGTGACCTTGATCGCGGTGACCAGCCATTTGTTGTCGAGCCCGAGCCGGGAGCCGAGGTCGCCGGAGGCGCCGAGCAGGCGCTGGATCGCGGGCGTCTGCGACTTCGCCATCTCCTCGACATTGGCCTGCGTCACGCCGAGCTCCTCGGCCTCGATCAGGCCGTAATGCAGCCAGGTGATGATGTCGCTCCAGACCTCGTCGCCGTTGCGGGTGAAGGGCCCAAGGGGCTCCTTGCTGATGGTCTGCGGCAGCACGACGTAATCGGCCGGGTTCGGCGCGGCGGTCGTCACCGCGCCCGCGAGCGCGGAGGCGTCCTGGGTCATGGCATCGCAGCGGCCGCCGAAGAAGGTCTGGTACATGGTGTCGACGCGGTCGAACACCAGCGGCTTCCAGTCGATGCCATTGGCGCGGCCGTAATCGCCGAGCGTCACCTCGTGCGTGGTGCCCTGCGCCACGCAGACGGTGGCGCCTTTGAGGTCCTTGATGTCCTTGACGCCCAGATCCTTCTTCACGACAAAGCCCTGGCCGTCGTAGAAGTTGATCGGACCCTGGCGCAGGCCGAGCGTCACACCGCGCAGATAGGTCTGCGTCGAGTTGCGGTAGAGCACGTCGATCTCGCCCGATTGCAGCGCGGTGAAGCGGTTCTGCGCGGTCAGCGAGACGTAGCGCACCTTGCTGGCATCGCCGAGCACGCCGGCCGCGAGCGCGCGGCAATAATCGACGTCGAGACCTTTGTAATTGCCTTGCGAGTCGGGCGCGGAGAAGCCGGCAAAGCCGGCGCTGACGCCGCACACCAGCGTGCCACGGCTCTTTACCGTATCGAGCGTCGCGGCGGATGCGACAACCGTCGATGCAGCGAACACGCTCGCTGCGATAACCACTTTCCTCATCATGCTACTCCCCTCAGTGATTGACACTACGCAATACGTTATCGACGGCCGTGCCGAGCTTGTCGACGATCAGGTCGATCTCCTCTGCGGAGGCGATATAGGGCGGCGCCAGCAACACGTGGTCGCCGCGCACGCCATCCACGGTGCCGCCGCCGGGATAGCAGCCGAGCCCATTGGCGAAGGCCTCCGCCTTGATCTTCTGATTGAGCTTGAGCGCGGGATCGAACGAGGCGCGGCTGGCGCGATCGGCGACGAGCTCGATCGCCCAGAACAGGCCACGGCCCCTGATATCGCCGACATGGCGGTGATTGCCGAAGCGCTCGGTTAGGCGCTGTTCGAGCTGCTTGCCGCGCTCCTTGACGCGCTCGAGCAGGCCGTCCTCGCGGATCACCTCTTGCACTGCCAGTGCGGCTGCGCAGGCGAGGGGATGTGCCAGATAAGTGTGGCCGTGCTGAAAGGCACCTGAGCCCGCGCGGATGGTGTCGATGATCCTGCCGCTAGCGAGCATCGCCCCAATCGGCTGGTAGCCGCCGCCGAGGCCCTTGGCGATCGCCTGGATGTCGGGCGCGATGCCTTCCTGCTCCCAGGCGTGCGTGGTGCCGGTGCGGCCCATGCCGCACATGACCTCGTCGAGGATGAGCAGTGCACCGTGGCGGTCGCAGATCTCACGCACCGCCCTGAAGTAGCCGTCCGGTGCGGTCACCGCGCCGGCGGTGGCGCCGACGACCGGTTCGGCGAGGAACGCCGCGACCGTGTTGGGACCGAGCCGCTGAAATTCCGCTTCGAGCTCCGCCGCCAGCCGCGCCAAGAACTGCGCATGGGATTCACCCTCGCGTTTCTCGTGATAGGCAAACGCCGGCGTCACATGGCTGAAGGCGGCCGAGAGCAGCGGCGCATAGGGCGCGCGCCGCCAGGCGTTGCCGCCGGCGGCGAGGGCGCCCAAGGTATTGCCGTGGTAGCTCTGCCGCCGCGCGATGAAATGTTGCCGCTGCGACTCGCCGCGCTCGATGAAATATTGCCGCGCGAGCTTGATGCTCGCTTCGATCGCCTCGGATCCGCCGCTGACGAAGTAGGCATAAGCGAGGCCGCCGGGCTCGTGGCCGACCAGCGTGTCGGCGAGGGCCTCGGCCGGCTCGGACGAGAAGAAAGCAGTATGCGCATAGGCCAGCGTGGAGGCCTGCTTTGCCATCGCCGCGATCACGCGTGGATGTTGATGGCCGAGACACGAGACGGCCGCGCCGCCGGAGGCATCGATGATGCGCCGTCCGTCCTCGGCAAAGAGATAGACGCCTTCGCCGCCGATCGCCTTGGGCGGCGTCTCGCGGAGCGAGCGGTGCAGCACGCGGCTGGTGCGAGCGGCCATGGGTCAACCTTTCTCTGAGACGTAGATGGAGGCAGCAGTGAGCCGCGTCTCGGTATTCTCCAGGCGCTTCTTCGCGGCCACGCCGCCGAGCGAGAACGTCACCGCAGCGAGCGACTGCGCGATCGCGATGGCGCCGGTGAGACTCGGGAAGAAGCCGGGAGAGGAGGCCGCCTCGAACAGCAGCAAATGGTCGGCGCCCTCGGCCATCGGCGCAGAGAGGCTGTCCGCGATGGCAATCAGCGTTGCGCCGCTGCGGTGGGCAGCTTGCGCGACGCGGACACTCGCGTGCGTGTACGGCAGGAAGCCGATGACGATGACGGCCTCGCCGGGGCGGAAGGCGCCGAGATCGAGATCGTCGGGGCCGGACACGCCGACGAGCTGCACCTGTTCGGGGCGGAACAGCCGCAGCTCGTAGTTCAGCAACTCAGCGACACTGCGGCAGCTGCGATAGCCTGCGATCCAGATCCGCTTGGCCTCATGCAGGGAGCGTGCGGCCTCCGCAATCGGCTGGGCCGGGATGCGCGGAAGGCCGGCGGCCTCGGCCTCGAGCTTGTCGGTGACGAGCGCGACATCGGCATTCGGGCCGGGCCGGCGGCTTCTGGCGCGGCCAGAGAAGGGCGAGGTCTGCGACGGACGCCGCGCCTCGGTCAGCGCCGCGCGCAATTCGTCCCAGCCCGAATAGCCGATCGCCTTGGCGAGGCGCGTGAACGCGGCGGGATCGGCGCCGGCTTCCGCCGCGAGGTCGCGCATCGAACGGGTGGTGGCGTCGTAATCGTTGGCGGCGACGAAGCGCCCGACTTCCTGCAGCCGCATCGGCAGCGATGGCAATGCAATGCGCAGTTCGCTCAGCGGCGAGGATTTCGCGGGCTCGGCCATGAAACATTTGTTGCACGAAATATAGATTGGTGCAACAGTTGACGTGCGTCGCCGGAAATCGCTGCCTCTCGAGAAGGGTTTTTGTGCCGTGACATCGGACACGCCGAGACCGCCACCGCGCCGCCGCCTGTTCGGGGCATGGGGACGCCGCGAGCTGCAGGGCCTGTTCTGGCAGGTGCTGGTGGTCGGGATCGCGGTCGCGGTCATCGCGTTTCTCTGGTCGAACACCGTCACCAACCTCTCGGCGCGCCGCATTACGACCGGCTTTGCCTTCCTCGGCCGCGAGGCCGGCATGCCCATCGCCGACAGCCTGCTCGCCTATAATCCGAGAGACACCTATCTCTGGGCCTTCGTCGTCGGCGTCGGCAACACCCTGCGCGTCGCCGTGATCGGCATCGTGCTCGCGACCATCCTGGGCACGCTGATCGGCATCTCGCGACTGTCGGCCAACTGGCTGCTGTCACGACTTGCCGCCGTCTATGTCGAAACGCTCCGCGACATCCCGCTGCTGCTTCAGCTCCTGTTCTGGTACGTGTTGATGCAGGCGTTGCCCGCCGCGCGCGCGGCATGGCGGCCGGTCGAGGGCGTGTTCCTGTCCAACCGCGGCCTGATCCTGCCGGCCATTCCGCTTGGCCCGCCCCAGCTTTGGGTGCTCGGCACGGCGGTGTTCGGCCTTGCCGTGGTCTATCTCATCCGGCGATGGCTGATCGTGCAGCAGATGCGCGACGGCAAACCGCGGCCGGTATGGCCCTTTGCGGTGAGCTTCATCCTCGCGTTGCCCGTGCTGGTGTCCGTACTGCTTCGCGTGTCCTGGAAGATCGAGTGGCCGGAGCTGCGCGGCTTCAACTTCGTCGGCGGGCTGACGCTTGCCCCGGAATATTTCGCACTGCTGATCGCACTCGTGACCTACACCTCGGCCTTCATTGCCGAAATCGTGCGCAGCGGCATCCAGTCGGTGCCACGCGGACAGTGGGATGCCGCCAACGCGCTCGGCCTGCGCCGCAGCTTCATGCTGCGACAGATCATCCTGCCGCAGGCGCTGCGCGTCATCGTGCCGCCGATGACGAGCCAGTATCTCAACCTCACCAAGAATTCCTCGCTCGCGGTCGCGATCGGCTACCAGGACGTGGTCTCGATCGCCAACACCACGCTGAACCAGACCGGGCAGGCGATCGAGGCGATCGCGCTGATCATGGCGGTGTTCCTGACCATCAGCCTTTCCATCAGCTTCTTCATGAACTGGTACAATTCGCGCATTGCGCTGGTGGAGCGCTGAGCATGACCGCGATCGCCGACATGCCGGAAGTGCCGCGCGCCGCCCGCCGCCCGCAGACGGGAAATCCGGCGCTGCGCTGGCTGCGCGCCAATCTGTTCTCGTCGATCCCGAACGGCATCCTCACCGTCGTGCTGCTGGGGATCCTCGCCAAAGGCATCTTCAGTTTCGTGCAGTGGGGCATCGCCAATGCCGTGTGGCTGACCCCGGCGAACGATTCCAGCGCCTGCCGCGCGGTGCGTGGCCTCGGCGCCTGCTGGGCGATCATTCCCGAAAAGTACCGCTTCATCCTGTTCGGCACCTATCCGTTCGACGAGCAGTGGCGGCCGGCACTGTCGGTCGTACTGTTCATCGCGCTGTACTTTCTCTCGACCCGCCGCGCCTTCTGGCGGCGCGAACTCATCTATCTCTGGATCAGCACGCTCGCGCTGATCAGCGTGCTGATGTGGGGCGGCGTGCTCGGGCTTTCCTTCGTCTCGCAGGATCGCTGGGGTGGTCTGCCGGTGACGCTGATACTGGCGACGTTTGGATTGGCCTTCGGCTTCCCGCTCGGCATCCTCGTCGCGCTCGGCCGGCGCTCAAAGCTGCCGGCGATCCGCTCGCTCAGCGTGCTCTATGTCGAGCTGATCCGCGGCGTGCCGCTGGTGAGCCTGCTGTTCATGGCGAGCGTGATGTTTCCGCTGTTCATGCCCAGTGGGTTCAACATCGACAAGCTCTTGCGCGCCCAGATCGCGATCATCCTGTTCGCGGGCGCCTATCTGGCCGAGGTCATCCGCGGCGGCCTTCAGGCCGTGCCGCGCGGGCAATACGAGGCTGCCGATGCGCTGGGGCTGTCCTATTGGCGCAAGAACCGGCTGATCGTCCTGCCGCAGGCGATCCGCCACGTCATCCCGCCGCTGGTCAACACCTTCATCGCGTTCTTCAAGGACACCAGCCTGGTGCTGATCATCGGCATCTTCGATCTGCTGACGACGGCAAAGACCGCGATCATCGATCCGGCCTGGCAGCAATTCTCGGTCGAAGTCTACATCTTCGTCGCAGCGATCTATTTCGTCTTCTGCTTCGCGATGTCGCGGTACAGCCGCAGCCTGGAAGCGACGAGCGGGAGGTAGGTGGCTCGTGTCCCGGACAAGGCGCAGCGCGCAAGCGATGCGCCGCAGAGCCGGGACCCAGGGATGCACGGGAAGTCTCGGCGACATGGGCCCCGGCTCAGCAGCGCACCGCCGAAGAGGCGCTGCGCTGCGTCCGGGGCACGTGGGATTACTTCTTCACCTTCGGATCGATCGGCGTCGTGCCGCGCAGGCCCAAAATATCCTCCAGCACCTTTGCGCCCGCGAGCACTTGTGCGTCCGCGCGCGGCGCGCCGACGACCTGCACGCCGACCGGCAGGCCCGACGCCGTGAAGCCGCACGGCAGCGACAGCGAGGGGCAGCAGGCGAGCGTGATGGCGTAGACGATGCCGAGCCACTCGACGTAATTGTCGAACCGCTTGCCGGCGCATTCGGCGACATAGCGGTGCTCGATCGGGAAGGGCGGCACGATCGTGGTCGGCGTCAGCAACAAATCGTAGGTCTTGAAGAACTCGACCGCCCGCGCAGTCATGCCGACGCGCTGGGCCTCGGCGCGTTCGAGCTGCTCGACCGTGAGCTTGAGGCCTTCCTCGATGTTCCAGATCACCTCGGGCTTGAGCAGGTCGCGCTTGGTGCGCAGCAGATTGGCCTTGGTGATCGCGAAATCGAAGGCGCGCAGCACGTGGAAGCATTCATGCGCCTCGCGCCAGTCCGGATGCGCCTCCTCGACGATGGCGCCGGCCTCGGCAAAGCGTTCCGCAGCCTTGCGCGTGATCGCCTTCACCTCGGGGTCGACGGGCGTGATGCCGAGATCGGGCGAATAGGCGATGCGCTTCGGTTTCTTGCCGGCCTGAGCCGCCGACAGGAACGAGGTCGTGGGCGCCGGCAGCGAAAGCGGATCGTCCGCGTAGTCGCCGCTCATCGCATCCAGCAGCAGCGCGAGATCCTCGACGTTACGCGCCATCGGGCCGACCACGCCGAGATTGCGATCGATGCCGGATTTGGGGGTATGCGCGACGCGGCCGATGCTCGGGCGCATGCCGACGACGCCGCAGAAAGCCGCGGGGCTGCGCAAGCTGCCGCCCATGTCGGAGCCCTGCGCCAGCCAGGCCATACCGGTGGCCAACGCCACGGCCGCGCCGCCGGAAGAGCCCGCCGCGGATTTTGAAGTATCCCAGGGATTGAGGGTCGCGCCGAACACCTCGTTGAAGGTGTTGGCGCCGGCGCCGAATTCAGGCGTGTTGGATTTGGCGTAGACCACTGCGCCGTTGGCTTCGAGGTTCTCGACCATGAGGTCGGACTTGGCGGGGATGTTGTCCTTGAAGATTGGCGAGCCCTGCGTGTTCAACACGCCTGCAACGTCGGTCAGATCCTTGATCGGCACTGGCAGGCCCGCGAGCAGCCCCCGCGCACCGGCCGGCTTCCGCATCAGCGCCTTGGCGCTGTCCCGCGCGCGCTGCAAACACAGGATCGGCAGCGCGTTCACCTTGCCGTCGACCTCGCTGATGCGCTTCTCCACGACATCCAGCAGCTCGAGCGGCGAGACATCGCCGGACCGCAGCTTGTCGACGACGGCGCAGGCAGTTTCACGGATCAGGTCTTGAGACAATTACTTTACTCCTGTGCTTATTGTGTTCGTCATTGCGACGAGCGACGCGACGATGCAATCCAGAGTCCGTCCGCGGCAACAGTCTGGATTGCTTCGCTTCGCTCGCAATGATGCGGATAGAGTTAGCCCCAGCCAGCGCTGATGCCGCCATCCACGGTGTAGATCACGCCCGACGTATACCCGGCGCGGTCCGACGCCAGGAACGCCATGAGATCGCCGATCTCGCGCGCATGTGCTGGACGGCCGAGCGGCAGGCTCTTCTGGAATTCCTTGTACCGGCTCTCGTCGCCGAACTGGTGCTTGGCCCGCGTCTTCAGCAGGGTGACGTGGCGATCGGTGCCGACGGGGCCGGGATTGATGCCGACCACGCGGATGTTGTCAGCGAGACTTTTTCCCCCGAGCGCGCGGGTGAAGGCCATCAGCGCGGCATTGCCGGCGCTGCCGCAGATGTAGTTGGCGTCGAACTTTTCGCCGGCCGCGCCGATATCGTTGACGATGACGCCGCCACCCTTTGCCTTCATCTGCGCGTAGATCTGCCGCGTCAGGTTGATATAGCCGAACACTTTCAATTCCCAGGCGTGACGCCAGGTCGCCTCGTCGATCTTGTCGATCGAGCCGCCGGGGATGTCCCCCGCATTGTTGACGAGCACGTCGATGTCGGCCGCTTCCTTCGCGAGCCGCGCCAGATCGTCGGCCTTGCGAAGATCGACGGTGCTCGTTGCGGCATCGATCTGGTGGGCGGAACGCAGGCGCTCGGCCAGCGCCTTGAGCTGGTCGCCGTTGCGGGCGGCGAGCAGGAGGTGCGCGCCTTCCTCGGCAAACGCTTCGGCGGCGGCGGCGCCAATGCCCTTGGACGCGCCCGTGATCAGGACGCGCTTGCCACGCAGATGCAGATCCATGAGGTTACTCGCAGGATAGGAACAGGATAAAATCAGTAGGCGCTTGGCCGCGCCATGGTCAACATTGCAGTGCAGCGTTGCACTGCCGCTGCGTTTGGTCCATTGCAATGCGGTCAAAAGGCGGCGGCTGCCGGACCAACCAAGGACGTTCTCGATGAGCAAGAAACAATACCGGATCGCGGTCATTCCCGGCGACGGCATCGGCAAGGAAGTGATGCCCGAGGGCCTGCGCGTCCTGGAGGCCGCGGCGAAGAAGCACGGGGTCTCCCTGCATTTCGACCATTTCGACTTCTCGTCCTGGGACTATTACGAGAAGCACGGCCAGATGATGCCCGATGACTGGAAGGACAAGATCGCCAAGCACGACGCGATCTATTTCGGGGCGGTCGGCTGGCCGGCCAAGATTCCGGACCACGTCTCGCTGTGGGGCTCGCTGATCAAATTCCGCAGGGAGTTCGACCAGTATGTGAACCTGCGCCCGGTGCGGCTGATGCCCGGCGTGCCGTCGCCGCTGGCGGGCCGCAAGCCCGGCGATATCGATTTCTGGGTGGTGCGCGAGAACACCGAAGGTGAATATTCCTCCGTTGGTGGCCGCATGTTCCCCGACACCGACCGCGAGTTCGTCACCCAGCAGACGGTGATGACCCGCACCGGCGTCGACCGCATCCTGAAGTTCGCCTTCGAGCTCGCGCAGTCGCGGCCGAAGAAGCATTTGACCTCGGCGACCAAGTCCAACGGCATCTCCATCACCATGCCCTATTGGGACGAGCGCGTGGAGGCGATGGCGAAGAAGTTTCCGGGCGTGAAGTGGGACAAGTACCACATCGACATTCTCACCGCGAACTTCGTGCTGCATCCGGATTGGTTCGACGTCGTGGTCGGCTCCAACTTGTTCGGCGACATCCTCTCCGACCTCGGTCCGGCCTGCACCGGCACGATCGGCATCGCGCCGTCAGGCAACATCAATCCCGAGGGCGATTTCCCCTCGGTGTTCGAGCCGGTGCACGGCTCGGCGCCTGATATCGCCGGCCAAGGCATCGCCAACCCGATCGGCGCGATCTGGTCGGGCGCGATGATGCTCGAGCATCTCGGCGAGAAGCAAGCCGGCCAATCGATCGTCGAGGCGATCGAGCGCACGCTGGCCGAGCGCACGCTTCGCACCAAGGACCTCGGCGGCAACGCCGACACCACGGCCTGCGGCAAGGCGGTCGCGGATATGGTGGATTGAGGCGGGGTTAGCGAAAGCTAATTCCGCCGCCGCAACAAGCTCTCTTGTCGTCCCTGCGAAAGCAGGGACCCATAACCCCAGGGAGAGGTTGTTGCCTTAACTGGTTGCCGCGAGTCTTCGCCAAACCACGTCCTGTGGTTATGGGTCCCGGATCGGCGCTTCGCTTGTCCGGGACGACAGCTGTGTTTTTGGCCTTGGCCTCAAACATACGACTTCCGCGCGGGATCGAAGATCGGCGGATAGTCGTTGTCGTCGAGCAGGTCGAGAAACGGATCGAGCCCCTCGGACTTGATCAACGCAAGCTCCCGATCCGAGATCAGGTTCACGGTCAAAATCTCCACGGGATCGCCGGCGATCTCCAGCGCCTCGGCGAGCTCCTTGTCCGGGCCGATGATCGGCGTCAGAAACAGGAACGTCTCGAAGTCCGTTCCGGCGACCGGCGGCATCGGCAGCGCGACGCGATGACCGAAGCCGAACCAGGTCTTGTCGATGAATGGCAGATTCGCGAGCCAGCGCAGATTGGCGCAGATCTCCTCGGTCGGCTCGCGGACGTACCACATCAGCTCGGCACGCGGCTTGGCGTCGCCATGTGACCCATGCATCCGCTGCTGGCTCATGCCGTTGGTCAGAAGCACATAGCCTTCGTCAGAACCTTCCTGACATACCGGCACGAAATCGCGGCCAAAGGCGTGGATATCGATGCGGCGCTCGGCGCTGTCCGTGAAGCTGTGCTCGGGCTCGCCAAGCTCGCTCTCATAGATCGCGAGCCGTTGTTGGTAGGAGTCAGCTGCAGGCGACGGCCCGTTTGAGCCGGACACGAGCTTTGCGAGGCGGGAGAACATTTGAACCTCTGGGGCGGATGTGGACCGGGATATCCGCGTTGTCGCGAGACGACACGGGCCGGTTCAAATCCGCTCCATGAATGCGCTTTAGTCCAGACCTGGGTGCGCGATAGTGCACTCAGCCGCGGCAAGTCCGAAGGATGCGCGTCCGGTTAGCTCACGATCTTCTCGATCGCCGCCTGGTCCAGCCCGAACTTCTGGCCGGCTGCGAGAATCTCCTGCCAGGTGGTCGGATCGACCGGAATGCCTTCGGCAAGGCGCTTCTTCTTGGTCTCGCGCTCAGGCTCGCCGGCGATCTTCACCTTCTCCACACCGGGGCCGGCAGGCGAGCCGGTGTGCCAGGCGACGAAGCTTTCGACTTCGCTCGCCAGGTTCTCGCCGGTGCCGAGCTTGTTCGGGTCGATGACGATAGAGAGCATGCCGTTGAGGACGTTGTACTTGCCGTCGGACGGCCCCTTGACCACCTGCCCGCCGGAGAGCGCGCCGCCGAGGATTTCGCACACCAGCGCGAGCCCCGAACCCTTGTGCTCGCCGAACGGCAGGATGGCGCCATGCGGCGGGATCACGGTGTAGCGCGGATTGACGGTGGGCTTGCCTTCGTTGTCGATGATGGTGCCGGGCTCGAGCTCGACGCCCTTGTTGTGGGCGACGCGGGTCTTGCCCTGCGCGATCCTGCTGGTGGCGAAGTCGAGCACGATGGGGTCCTTGCCGGCGCGCGGGATGCCGACGCAGAACGGGTTGGTGCCGTGGCGTGCATCGCTGCCGCCCCACGGCGCCACGATCGGGCGGGAAATGACGTTGACGAAGTGGATCGAGACCAATCCGTGGTCGATGCACTGCTCAGCCCAGTGGCCGATGCGACCGATGTGATGCGAATTGGAGAGGCCGACGAGGCATATGCCATTGTTCTTGGCGCGCTCGGCGGCCAACTCCATCGCCTCATGGCCAATCACCTGGCCGTAGCCGGTAAGGCCGTCGAGCGTAAGAAGCGGACCGGTGTCGAGCACGACCTTCACGTGCGCGTTCACTGCGAGGCCGCCATTGGTGACGCTCTGGACGTAGCGCGGGATCATGCCGACGCCGTGGGAGTCATGGCCCTTGAGGTTGGCTTCGACCAGATTGGTGGCCACGAGCTCGGCTTCGCGGTCCGAAGACCCGCCCGCCTTGACGATGGCACGAATGGCGTTGGTGAGCGGCTCTGCCTTGATGGTGCGATAGTCGGCCATTGTTATTGCTCTTATCCCTTCACAATATGGCGGGGAGCGTAGGGTGGGTTAGCCGAAGGCGTAACCCACCACGTCTGTCTCCGCGGAAACTAAAGAGGTGGGTTACGCCTCGCCGATGAGCTTCACGCACCTGCAAGGCTAACCCACCCTACGAATTCACGATCCGGCGGCAGTGCTCCCATGCCGCGCCAATCAGGTTCTCGCTCGCCTCCGGCGTGCGGAACGCCGAATGCGCCGACAGCGTCACGTTCGGCAGTTTCGTGAGCGGATGATCGCCGGGCAGCGGCTCGATGTTGAAAACGTCGAGGCCGGCATGGCGGATGTCGCCGGACTTCAGCGCATCGATCATGGCGGCCTCGTCGACAACAGCGGCGCGGGCAGTGTTGATGAGGATGACACCACGCTTCATTTTTGCGATCTTCTCGCGCGTGATCATGCCGCGCGTCTCGTCATTGAGTAGCAGATGCAGCGACACGACGTCGCTCCTTGCCAGCACGCTGTCGAGATCGGTGAATTCCACGCCCGGATGGCTCTTCGGCGAGCGATTCCAGGCGATCACCTTCATGCCGCTGCCGGACGCAATGCGCGCGACCTCGGCGGCGATGCCGCCGAAGCCGATCAGGCCGAGCGTCTTGCCGGTGAGCTGCATGCCGTCTTCGCGCAGCCAGTTGCCGCCGCGCATCTCGCGGTCCATCATCGCGATGACGCGAGCCGAGGCCCACATCAGCGCGATTGCGGATTCGGCGACCGCGGTGTCACCATAGCCCTTGATCAGATGCACGGAGATGCCGAGTTCAGCCAGCTCCTCGGGGTTCATGTAGCTGCGCGCGCCGGTGCCGAGGAACACGACGTGCTTGAGGCCGGTGCACTTCTTCGCGACGTCGGTCGGCAGCGCGGTGTGATCGACGATGGCGATCTCGGCGCCGTCGAGGATGTCAGGATATTGCTCGGGCTTGATGTCGGGATCCCGGTGGATCCGCACCTTGGGATCCCCGGGCTTCTCCAGCCGTTCCATGATCACGGCAAGCGCTTCATTGGCGTCGACGAAAACTCCGCGCATGGCTCTCTCCGGTCAGGACGCGACGCCGGCGATCGCCAGCACGGTATGCATGAGAACGTTGGTGCCGGCGGTGCAATCCGGCTGCGTGGCATCCTCCAGCTCGTTGTGGCTGATGCCGTCCTTGCAGGGCACGAACACCATCGCCGCCGGCATGATCGTGTTGAGGTTGCAGGCATCGTGACCGGCGCCGGAGGTGATGCGGCGCGAGGAATAGCCGAGTGTCTTAGCCGCGTTCTCGACCGCCGAGATCAGCTTGGGATCGAAATGCGTCGGCGGCTTGCGCCAGACTAGGTCGATCTTGACCTCGACCTTGCGGCGCGCGGCGATCTCGGCAATGGCGGCGCGCAGATCGCGATCGAGCGCATCCATGATGGCGCCGTCCGCGCTGCGGCAATCCATGGTGAAGGCGATCTCGCCGGGAATGACGTTGCGCGAGGGGTTTGCGATCACGGCTTCGCCGATGGTGCCGACCGCGTTTGGTCCGTGCTTCTTGGCGATGGACTCCATCGCCAGCACGATCTCCGACAGCGTCGCCAGCGCGTCGCGCCGCAGCGGCATCGGCGTCGATCCGGCATGGCTCTCGAAACCGGAAATCTTGCCGTCGTACCACAGCACGCCCTGGCCGGAATCGACCACGCCGATGGTCTTGCCCTCGGCCTCCAGGATCGGGCCTTGCTCGATGTGCAATTCGACGAAGCAGCCGAGCTTCTGGAAGCCGACCGGCTTGTCGCCGCGATAGCCGATGCTGTCCAGCGCCTGGCCGACGGTCGTGCCTTCGGCGTCCTTGCGCGACAAAATGTCGTCGGTGGTGAAGTCGCCGACATAGGCGGCGGAGGCCATCATCGCGGGGGCGAACCGCGAGCCTTCCTCGTTGGTCCAGTTGACGACGCAGATCGGCGCTTCGGTCTCGATGCCGGCATCGTTCAGCGTGCGGATCACCTCCAGCGCGCCGAGCGTGCCCAGGATGCCGTCGTACTTGCCGCCGGTTGGCTGCGTATCGAGATGCGAGCCGATGCCGACGGGCAGCTTCGACATGTCGCGGCCCTTACGCAGGCCGAACTGTGAGCCGAGCGCGTCGGTATGCACTTCAAGCCCGGCGTCTTCGCATGCCTTGCGGAACCAGTCGCGCACCTGCTTGTCTTCGCTGCTCAGTGTCAGCCGCCGCACGCCGCCTTTGGCCGTCGCGCCGAATTGCGCGGTCTCGTGGATGGAGCCCCAGAGTCGGGCGGAATCGATTTGCAGATTGGTGGCGGCTCGGCTCATGCGGTTGGTCTCTCGATTGTCCGGCGCCTTTTTCAATGACGCGCCAGCGCGGGCGCGTCAACTGCGAGGCTGCTCTGCGCAATTTGCCGTGCAAGCTCGGCGACGCGCTCCACGGCGACGACGTCGGGCGAGGCGAGCCAGCTCGCGGTGAACGTCAGCGGTGCGATCGCGAGATCGGTGTCGAGCAGTTGCAGCCGCCCGTCGGCGAGCTCGTTCTCGACGATCGCGTCGGGGATCACGGCGACGCCGAGGCCTTCGACCGCCATGTGGATAACGGTCGCGAGCGATGCGGATGCGTGCAGCCGGATCGGCGGCAGTTCCGGCCGGTCGAATACCTCGCGCACGACCTCGTAAGGCTTGGTCTTGCGCGGGAAGGTGATGATCGGAAACCGCGCAAGCTCCGCCGGTGTCACCCGGCCTTTGCCGAGGCCGAGCGAAGGGCTTGCGAGGAAGCCGATCGGGTAATCGGCGAGCACGCGATTATGCACGCCGGACGCCGACAGCGGTCCGACCACGAAGGCAAGCTCGATCTCCTGCGCGAGCAGGCGCGCGGTGAGATTGGGCGTGATGTCGACCTCGATCTCGAGCGACAGGTTCGGATAGACCTGGTTCACGCTCTTCACGAGGCGCGGCAGCCAGGTGTGCACGATGGTCTCGGCGACGCCGAGCCGCATCACGCCGCGCATCGCCGAGCGGTCGCCGATCTCGGCCATCATCTGGGCGCGCAGGCCGATCAGCTTCTCCGCATAGACCATCATCTGCCGGCCGCTCGGCGTCGGCGAGGCAACGCGGTGGTCGCGGTTGAGGAGCTTGACGCCCATCTCGCGCTCGAGCTGGGCAATGCGCTGGGAGATCGCCGGCTGGGTCGTGTTGAGTCGTGCTGCGGCGCCGCGGAAGCTGCCGAGCTTTACGACCCAGAGAAAAGTCTCGATCGACCTGAAGTCCAGCATTGGAAGGATTTTCCTCGTCGATAAAATGAATTTATCGATATCGATTAGAAAGGACGATTAGACTTTATAGCACGCTTGGTGTTGGCTGTCTTTGTCGAGTTTATAGGCAGGTCGATTACATGACTGTTTTGGTGGCAGTGCAGCAAACTGAAACGCCCGACGCCCTCCCGAGCCGCAAGGCGCGGCGTGCCTACCGGCAAGGGCTGGTCGCCTCCACCGCCGGCGTCGCCCCCGGCTTCGTCCAGGGCAATCTGGCGATCCTGCCGGCGGAATATGCCAGCGCCTTTCATCGCTTCTGCCAGCTCAATCCGAAGCCGTGCCCCATTATCGGCATGTCCGATGTCGGCAGCCCTTTCATCCCATCGCTCGGCGCCGATCTCGACATCCGCACCGACGTGCCGCGCTACCGGGTCTGGCGCGACGGCGAGGTCGTCGACGAGCCGATCGATGTGACGAAGCATTGGCGCGACGATCTCGTGACCTTCGTGCTCGGCTGCTCCTTCTCGTTCGAAGAAGCCTTGCTCGACGAGGGCATGCCGATCCGGCACATCGAGCGCAATGTGCGCGTGCCGATGTATCGTACCAACATCGCCTGCGGCGAGGCCGGTCCGTTCGCCGGTCCCATGGTGGTGTCGATGCGTCCGTTCAAGCCGGCGGATGCGATCCGCGCGGTGCAGATCACCTCGCGTTATCCCGCCGTGCACGGCGCGCCCGTCCATCTCGGCCATCCGCATCTGATCGGAATCAAGGACATCGCCAAGCCGGACTACGGCGATCCGGTGCCGGTCGCAGACGACGAGATCCCGGTGTTCTGGGCCTGCGGCGTGACGCCGCAATCGGTGATCAACGCCGCCAAGCTCCCGTTCGCGATCACGCATTCGCCCGGCCTGATGCTGGTGACGGATCTCAAGAACAGGACCATGGCCGTGATTTAGTGGGCAGCGCTTGCTGCTTCTTCGGGCTTTACCGCATCCATCAATCGCTTCATTCGATCAGCCGAAATTCAGTAACAGGGGACTTTGCCATGACGATCACTCGCCGCGACGTATTGTTGGGAGCCACCGCGACTGCCGCACTGATGCCGCTGGCGGCGCGCGCACAGACTTCGGAAGTCGTGATCGGCGTCATCTATCCGTTCTCCGGCGGCAGCGCGCAGCAGGGCGTCGATGCGCAGAAGGCCTATGAGACCGCGCTCGAGGTCATCAACAAGGACACCGATTTCGACCTGCCGCTGGCGAAGGGCGAGGGCCTGCCGGGCCTCGGCGGCGCCAAGGTCCGCCTCGTGTTCGCCGATCACCAGGCCGATCCGCAGAAGGGCCGCGCCGAAGCCGAGCGCCTGATCACACAGGAGAAGGTCTCCGCCATCATCGGTACCTATCAGAGCGCGGTCGCCGTCACCGTCAGCCAGATCTGCGAGCGCTACCAGGTCCCGTTCGTCTCCGCCGACAACTCCTCGCCGAGCCTGCATCGCCGCGGCCTGAAGTATTATTTCCGCGCCGCGCCGCATGACGAGATGTATTCGGCCGCGATGTTCGACTTCTTCGACGCCATGAAGAAGAAGGGCACCAAGATCGAGACGCTGTCGCTGTTCCACGAGGACACCATTTTCGGCACAGATTCCGGCAATGCCCAGGCCAAGATCGCCGGCGAGCGCGCCTACAAGATCGTCACCGACATCAAGTATCGCGCCAATTCGCCCTCGCTCTCGGCCGAGGTGCAGCAGCTCAAGTCTGCGAATGCCGACGTGCTGATGCCCTCGAGCTACACCACCGACGGCATCCTGCTGGTCAAGACCATGGCCGAGCTCGGCTACAAGCCGAATGCGATCGTGGCGCAGGACGCCGGCTTCTCCGAGAAGGCGCTCTATGATGCCGTCGGCGACAAGCTCGAAGGCGTGATTTCGCGCGGCACCTTCTCGCTCGATCTCGCGCAGAAGCGCCCGATGGTCGGCAAGATCAACGAGATGTTCAAGACGCGGTCGGGCAAGGACTTCAACGACCTCACCTCGCGCCAATTCATGGGCCTGATCATCCTTGCCGACGCCATCAGCCGCGCCAAGTCGACCGACGGCGAGAAGATCCGCGATGCGCTGGCCGCGACCGACATCCCGGGCGAGCAGACCATCATGCCATGGAAGCGCGTCAAGTTCGACGAGATGGGCCAGAATAACGATGCCGACCCGGTGCTGCTGCAGTATATCGGCGGCAAGTTCGTCACCATCTTCCCGCCGCAGGCCGCGATCGCCGAGGCGGTCTGGCCGATGAAGTAAGACTGGGACGCGGGAGCTCAGATGCAGCTCCCGCCCTCATCCTGAGACGCGGGCGCAGCCCGCGTCTCGAAGGACGAGGGCTGGGCCATCCTTCGAGACGCGCGCCTGTGCGCGCTCCTCGGGATGAGGATCTATTTCGGGGGACAGACTTTTGACAGCCCAAGCCATTATCCAAAGTCTCGCCAGCGGTCTCCTGATGGGGCTGCTGTACGGACTGATCGCGGTCGGCCTCGCGCTGATCTTCGGCCTGATGGACGTCACGAACTTCGCCCATGGTGAGTTCCTGATGATCGCGATGTACCTGTCCTTCTTCCTGTTCGCGTTCTTCGCGATCGACCCCTTGCTGTCGGCGCCGTTGGTCGCCGCGGCGCTCTTTATCTTCGGAGCGGTGGTCTACTTGCTCATTGTACGCTTCGCCATGCGGGCCAAGGCCAACGCCGGCATGGTGCAGATCTTCACCACCTTCGGCCTTGCCATCGTGATGCGGGGTCTGGCGCAGTTCTTCTTCACGCCTGATTATCGCAGCATTCCGCAATCCTGGCTCGGCGGCAAAACCATCTCGGTCGCCGGCATCTTCCTGCCGGAGCCGCAGCTGGTTGGCGCGCTGGTCTCGATCCTCGCCTTTGCCGGCCTCTACTTCTTCATCCATCGCACGGATTTCGGCCGCGCGCTGGAAGCCACCCGCGAAGATCCCGGAGCGGTCGCGCTGGTCGGCATCGACAAGAACCGCGTGTTTGCTTTCGGCTGGGGCCTTGGTGCCGCGCTGGTCGGCCTCGCCGGCGCGATCATGGCAAGCTTCTTCTATATCTATCCCGATGTCGGCGCGTCCTTTGCGCTGATCGCCTACGTCACGGTGGCGCTCGGCGGCTTCGGCAGCGTGTTCGGCGCCTTCGCCGGCGGCATCATCGTCGGCCTGGTCGAAGCGACCACCGCGCTGGTGCTGCCGCCCTCGCTAAAATCGGTCGGCATCTACGCGGTCTATCTGCTGGTCGTCTTCATCCGGCCGCGCGGCCTGTTCGGATCGATCTGATGGACAAGGATTTTGCAGCGCGGCGCCGCCGCGACCTCATCATCGCCGCGGTGCTCGCCGTGATTGCCGCGCTGACGCCATTGTTCGTGAAGGACGTCGTCGTCCAGAACATCCTGATCCTGACGCTGATGTATGCGGGCCTGTCGCAGAGCTGGAACATCCTGTCCGGCTATTGCGGGCAGATCTCGCTCGGGCACGCGCTGTATTTCGGCCTGGGTGCCTACACCACCGAGCTGCTGTTCACGAAGTTCGGCGTGCTGCCCTGGTTCGGCATGCTGGCGGGCGGCGTGGTGTCGGCGCTGATCGCGATGGGGCTCGGTTATCCCTTCTTCCGCCTGCGCGGCCATTACTTCGTGATCGCCACCATCGTCATCGCCGAGATCGGCTTGCTTCTGTTCCACAACTGGGAATGGGCCGGCGCCGCGATGGGCATCACCATTCCAATCCGCGGCGACAGCTGGCTGAAATTCCAGTTCCTGCGCACCAAGCTGCCATACTTCTATTTCGCGCTGGCGCTGTGCTGTCTTGCCTGGTTCGTCACCTGGTGGCTGGAGAACTCCAAATGGGGATTCTGGTGGCGTGCGGTGAAGGACAATCCGGACGCGGCCGAGAGCCTCGGTGTCGACGTGTTCAATTCCAAGATGGGCGCCGCCGCCGTCTCCGCCTTCCTGGTCGCCGTGGGTGGCAGCTTCTATGCCCAGTTCGTCTCCTACATCGATCCTGAAAGCGTCATGGGCTTCCAGTTCTCGCTCTTGATGGCGCTGCCCGCCGTGCTCGGCGGCATCGGCACCCTGTGGGGGCCGGTGCTCGGCGCCGCGATTCTGATCCCGCTGACGGAGCTGACCCGCTTCAAGTTCGGCGGTTCGGGGCGCGGCGTCGACCTCATCGTCTACGGCGCACTGATCGTCCTGATCTCGCTGGCCTTGCCGCGAGGACTGCTCAGCCTGTTCTCACGCCCGAAGAAGACGGGGGCCGCACGATGACCGCGCTTCTTGAAACCCGCGGCGTCTGGCAGCGGTTCGGCGGCCTCGTCGCCAACAGCGACGTCTCGATCTCGGTCGGCCGCGGTGAGATCGTCGGCCTGATCGGCCCCAACGGCGCCGGCAAGTCGACGCTGTTCAATCTCATCGCCGGCGTTCTGCCGCCGACGCAAGGCTCGATTCTGTTCGACGGCGAGGATGTCACCCACATGCCGGCGGCCGAACGCTGCCAGCGCGGTGTCGGCCGCACCTTTCAGGTGGTCAAGAGTTTTGAGACCATGACGGTCATCGACAACGTCATCGTCGGTGCGCTCGTGCGCAACACCGTGATGCGCGAAGCCCGTCGCAAGGCGCACGAGGTGCTGGAATTCACCGGCCTTGCCGCGCGCGCCGACGTGCTTGCCAGCGACCTCGTGCCGGCCGAGAAGCGCCGTCTCGAAGTCGCCCGTGCACTCGCGACCGAGCCGAAGCTGCTGCTGCTCGACGAAGTCCTCACCGGCCTGACGCCGACCGAGGCGCAGACCGGTGTCGCGCTGGTGCGCAAGGTGCGCGATGCCGGCATCACCGTGTTGATGGTCGAGCACGTCATGGAGATCGTGATGCCGTTGGTCGACCGCGCCATCGTGCTCGATCTCGGCAAGGTGCTGGTCGAGGGCAAGCCCGCCGATGTCGTCCGCGATCCCAAGGTGATCAGCGCATATCTGGGAGATCGTCATGCTGTCGGTGCGTGAAGTCACGACCGCCTATCAGGGCCTGGTCGCGATCTCCGCGATCTCGATCGAGGTTCAGAAGGGCGAGATCGTCTGTGTTGCCGGCGCCAATGGCGCGGGCAAGTCGACGCTGCTCAAATCCATCGCCGGCGCCGAGCGTCCGCGTTCGGGTACCGTGACGTTCGACGGCAAGCGCCTCGACGGCATGGCGCAGCACCACATCACGGCGACCGGCATTGCCTATGTGCCGGAGAATCGCCGCCTGTTCCCGCGCCTGTCGGTGCGCGACAATCTGCGTCTCGGCAGCTATCTCTACCGCGGTGAGGCGAACCGCGAGGGACCGCTCGATCTCGTCTTCCAGCTGTTTCCACGCCTGGCTGAACGCCTGGAGCAGCGCGCCGAAACGCTAAGCGGCGGCGAGCAGCAGATGCTGGCGATCGGCCGCGCGCTGATGACGCGCCCGCGTCTGTTGATGCTGGACGAGCCCTCGCAGGGCATCATGCCAAAGCTTGTCGACGAGATTTTTCAGGCCGTGAAGCGCATCCGCGACGCCGGCATGACCGTGCTGATCGTCGAGCAGCGCATGGCCGAGTGCCTGGAGATTGCCGACCGCGCCTACATCCTGCAAACCGGCCGCGTGCTGATGCAGGGGCCCGCGGCTGAGATCAGGGGCAATCCCGACGTCAGGAAGGCGTATCTCGGATTGTAGCCGCTCGCTACGATCCCTATCCTGATTGTTTCTTGTTCCGGTTCTTGCTTGCGCCGCGCAGCGTCGGCGCGGGTGCCGAGGGTTGCCCGAAGCCATTCATCTGAATGCAAGAGAGCAGGTCGACATAGCTTTCGATGCCACCGGCGGAGGCCTCGGTGTAGCATTGGATGCGAATTGTCTCCGGCGTTGTCGTCCAGATGGACCCGAGCTGTTGCTGTGCGGTCTGCTCGTCGCTCATGCAGGCCTCGTAGGACTGCGGCTCGGTCAGCGACTTGTCGATCTCCTGAGTTGCCTTGCAGTTGGCCTCGACCTTGAGATCGGGGACGCCGCCGCGCCCGGACGTCTGGGCGTTTGCGGAAAGTGACAAGACAATAAAGCAGGCGGCAGAGAGGAAGGCGCAGGATACTTTGAAATCCATGACAATTCTCCCAGCGATCGATGAAACAACTCCTTCAGTCAATTACAGGGGGATCATGTGCTCGCGATCCCGGCAATGCAAATCAATTCCGGTCCGCTGGTTCCCGCATATCGCTCCGCTCATGCGGGCTACTCCGTCGCCACACCCTGCGTCATTGCGAGCGTAGCAAAGCAATCCAGAGTCTTTCCGCGGAGGGATTCTTGCCTCGTTGCGCTATGACGAGGTTAGAGCGGGGCTCAATCGTCGTGCCCATGCTCCGGCAGCGTCACCCCGTACACCTTCACCAGATCCTTCACCTGCTCCGGCGACAGATAGCGAGGGTTCATCCCGCGCAGCAGCAGGTACAGCTTCGCCGTCTCCTCCAGCTCCTCCGTCGCAAACACCGCCGCTTCCAGCGTGTCGCCGGCAACGACCGGGCCGTGATTGGCGAGCAGCACCGATGAATATTTCCCCGCCAGGCCCTTGATCGCATCCGCAACCGCGGGATCGCCGGGGCGGTAATATGGCACGAGCGCGGTGGCGCCGCATTTCATCAGATAATACGCCGTCATCGGCGGCAGCGCCGCGCGCGGGTCGATCTCGGGCAGCATCGAGAGCGCGACCGAGTGTGTCGAATGCAGATGCACGATGGCGCGTGCACTGCCGCGCGTGTCATAGAGCGCGGTGTGCAGCGGAACTTCCTTGGTCGGGGCATCGCCCGACACCAGCCGGCCCTTCTCGTCGAGCCGCGACAGCCTCGCAGGATCAAGGAAACCGAGCGAGGCATTGGTCGGCGTCACCAGCCAGCCGCCGCCGTCCAGCCGAACGCTGATATTGCCGGAGGAGCCGGGCGTCAGCCCGCGCTCGAACAGGGACCGTCCGAAGCGGCAGATATCCTCGCGCAGCCTTGTCTCGTTGCTCGTTTCGGTTCTCATGGCCGTCATGCCCGCTTGTCTCACGCTTTGGCAGCGCGGCCAAGCCGTGTTATCGGTTCGCCGAGCCGCCGCAAAAGCCGGCCGCCCGGGAAACGTTCGCAAGGGTTAGTTGCATGTCCGCCTCCACGTCACAAAATCAGCGCATCGCGGTCATCGGGCTCGGCTCGATGGGGTTTGGCATGGCGACCTCGCTGAAGCGCGCCGGTCACGCCGTCACCGGTTGCGACGTTTCGGCCGAGGCGGTGGCGCGTTTCGTGAAGGATGGTGGCGCGGGTGCCAAAACGCCGGCCGAGGCGGCCAAGGGCGCGGACATCGTCGTCAGCGTCGTCGTCAATGCCGCGCAGACGGAAGCCGTCCTGTTCGGCAAGGATGGAGCCGCCGAGACCATGCCTGAAGGCAGCGTCTTCGTATCCTCCGCCACGATGGACCCTGACGTGGCGCGACGCCTTGCCAAGCAGCTGGAGGCGACCGGCCGGCATTATCTGGATGCACCGATTTCCGGCGGGGCGCAGCGCGCCGCGCAAGGCGAGCTGACGATTCTCGCCTCCGGCAGTCCCACAGCGTTTGCGAAGGCACGGCCTGCGCTCGATGCCATGGCCGCGAAGCTCTATGAGCTCGGCGATGCCGCAGGCCAAGGCGCCGCCTTCAAGATGATCAACCAGCTGCTCGCCGGCGTGCACATCGCCGCCGCCTCGGAGGCGATGGCATTTGCCGCCAAGCAGGGCCTCGACATCCGCAAGGTCTACGAGGTGATCACGGCCTCTGCCGGCAATTCCTGGATGTTCGAGAACCGCATGCCGCACGTGCTCGACGGCGATTACACGCCGCGCAGCGCGGTCGAGATTTTCGTGAAAGATCTCGGCATCATTCAGGACATGGCGCGCAGTGCCCGATTTCCCGTGCCGGTCTCCGCCGCCGCACTCCAGATGTTCCTGATGACATCAGCCGCCGGCATGGGCCGCGACGACGACGCCTCGGTGGCCCGGATGTATGCGCAGGTCACCGGCGTCAAGCTGCCCGGCGACAAATAACGAAGAGGACTCCAATGCCCCGTTTTGCCGCCAATCTCTCGATGATGTTCACCGAGGTGCCGTTCCTCGATCGCTTCGATGCCGCCGCTTCAGCCGGCTTCACCGCGGTCGAGTTTCTCTTTCCCTATGAGCATCCGGCCGAGGCGGTCGGCGAGCGCCTCAAGCGCAACGGCCTGACCCAGGCGCTGTTCAACCTGCCGCCGGGCGACTGGAACGCCGGCGAGAAGGGCTTTGCGGCGCTCCCCTCGCGCTTCTCCGATCTCAAGGCGGGCCTGGAGACGGCGCTGCCTTACGCCAAGGCGACCGGCGTCAAGCGCCTGCACCTGATGGCCGGCATTGCCAACCGTGGCGAGCGCGTCGCGATCGAGGCGTTCTACAAATCGGTGGCATGGGCTGCGGAGTTCTTCGCCCCGCACGGCATCGATATCGTGCTCGAGCCGATCAATGCGCGCAACGTGCCCGGCTACTTCCTCAACGATTTCGGCTTCGCGCGCGATCTGATCCAGGAGCTGAGGCTTCCGAACCTCAAGCTCCAGTTCGACATCTATCACTGCCAGATCATTCATGGCGACGTGACGATGCGGCTGCGCGAGATGATGCCGATCATCGGCCACATCCAGATCGCCAGCATCCCCTCGCGCAACGAGCCTGACGGCGAGGAGCTGAACTATCCGTTCCTGTTTGAAGAGCTCGACCGCCTCGGCTATGCCGGCTTCGTCGGTTGCGAGTACAATCCGCGCGGCAAGACCACGGATGGCCTTGCCTGGTTCAAGCCTTACGCTGGAGTGAAGCCGTGACACTTGCGTTGGGCTGCATCGCCGACGATTACACCGGCGCTTCCGATCTCGCCAACACGCTGACGCGCGCGGGCCTGCGCACCGTGCAGACCATCGGCGTGCCCGCGGACGATCTCGCACTGCCCGAGGTCGATGCCGTCGTGGTGTCGCTGAAGAGCCGCTCGATCGAGGCCGGCCTTGCCGTGTCGCGTTCGCGCGCGGCGGATCAGTGGCTGCGCGGCCGCGGCGCCGGCCACGTGCTGTTCAAGATCTGCTCGACCTTCGATTCCACCGTTTCAGGCAATATCGGCCCGGTGATGGACGCGCTGCGTGCCGATAGCGGCGAAGGTGCCGTGCTGGTGACGCCGGCCTTCCCGGAGACCGGCCGCACCGTCTACCAGGGCAACCTTTTCGTCGGCGCGGTGCCATTGAATGAGAGCCCGCTGAAGGACCATCCGCTCAACCCGATGCACGATTCCAACCTGGTGCGCGTGCTGGCGCGCCAGAGCAGGACGCAGATCGGTCTCGTCGACCTCGTCACCGTCACGCGCGGCGCAGATGCCGTGCGGGCACGGCTGGCCGAGCTGGCGGGCAAGGGCATCGGCGCTGCCATCATCGACGCCGTCTTCGACCGCGATCTCGAGACCATCGGCCTCGTCGCCGCCGAGCATCGGCTGTCGGTCGGCGCCTCCGGCATCGGCCTCGGGCTCGCGCGTGCGCTGGTGTCGACGGGTAAAGTCAAATCGGCCAGAGCGAACGGCGAGACCGGCATTGCCGTCGGCGGACCGGCGGCCTGCCTCGCCGGGAGCTGCTCTCAGGCGACGCTTCAGCAGATCGCCAACGCCGAACGCGTCATGCCGGTGCTTCACCTCGATCCAGACCGTATCATTACGGGTGCCGGCGAAGCACAGCGCGCGTTGGACTGGGCGAGGCCACGGCTTGCGGAAGGTCCGGTGCTGATCGCCTCGAGCGCGACGCCAGATCAGGTCGCCGCACTGCAGGCGCGCCACGGTCGCGACGCGGCCGGCCACGCGATCGAGCAGACCATGGCCGACATTGCAGAAAGCCTCGTAAAATCAGGCGTGCGGCGACTGATCGTCGCCGGCGGCGAGACGTCCGGTGCGGTGGTCGATCGGTTGAAGATTCCCGGATTTCTCGTCGGAGTGGAAATCGCAGCAGGTGTCCCGGTGCTCCACTCGGTGGGCGCGCAAGAAAACATGCTGCTCGCTCTGAAGTCCGGAAACTTCGGCGGCGCTGAATTTTTTTCCGACGCGCTTAGGCTCATGCGCTGAGCGCAGAGCATTTTTAGCGGCCTGTTCATCTCTTTCAGGCTCCGTACTCGTACGGAGTCGTAGTTAACATCTGCGCAGGTGCTCTGGTGTTGGATGTTGGTGCTGCTCCCTTTGGTTGATTCGTAATACCTCCGGACGCGCACCGCGCCAGCACAAAGAGACCCGATTATGCTCGCCACCATTTCCATCCGCGCCAAGATCATCAGTGTCGTGGCGTTCCTGCTTGTCGCAATGGCCGGCATGGGTCTCCTGGCCGTCACGAAAATGCGGTCGATGAACGCCAACACCATCGACATCACCACGAGCTGGATGCCCAGTGTGCGGGTGCTTGGCGAGCTTCGGGCGAGCGTGATCACCTATCGCAACGTGGTCCGCCAGCACATGCTTTCCGAAACGCTGGACGAGAAACTCGCCAACGAGAAGACGGCTGTGACAGTGATCGAGGCGCTCGCCAAGATCCGCGGCCGGTACGAGCCAATGATCACCTCGCCGGAGGAGCGGGCGCTCTACAACCAGTGGGCAAAACTCTGGGACGACTACAAGAAGGGCACCGAGGAGGTGATGGCGCTCTCGCGCAAGGAGGCCGGCAAGGTCCCGCACGAAGCGCAGGAGCTGAACACCAAGACGGTCAACAAGATCGGTCTTGCCTCGGATGAGGTCCTGATGAAGGACATCGAGCTCAACACCAAGGGTGGCGATCAGGCGGCTCAGGATGCGGCGGACAGTTATTCCTATGCTTTCATGCTGGTCTCGATCATTCTCGGCGCCGCCGTCATCATCGGCATCGGCGTCGGCTTCTATCTCGTCCAGGACGTCTCGAAGGGCATCAACTCGATCATCGAGCCGATGCAGGCGCTGGGCAAGGGCGATCTCTCCGCCGAAGTCCCGCACCGGGGCGAGAAGACCGAGATCGGCGCCATGGCTGACGTGCTCCAGATCTTCAAGGAGGCGCTGATCGCCAAGAAGGCCGCCGACGAGGCTGCTGCCACGGACGCCGAAGCCAAGATCGAGCGCGGCCGCCGCGTCGACAACATCACCCGCGAATTCGAAACCATGATCGGCGAGATCGTCCAGACCGTGTCGTCGGCTTCGACCCAGTTAGAGGCCTCCGCATCGACGCTGACCTCGACCGCCGACCGTTCCCAGAGACTGGCGACTACCGTTGCCAGCGCTTCGGAGGAAGCTTCGACCAACGTGCAGTCGGTGGCTTCGGCCACCGAGGAGATGGCCTCGTCGGTCGGCGAGATCAGCCGTCAGGTGCAGGAATCGGCGCGGATGGCGGGCGATGCCGTCGGCCAGGCGCGCGCCACCACCGAGCGCGTCAGTGAGCTGTCGAAGGCGGCGTCCCGCATCGGCGACGTCGTCGAGCTGATCAACACCATCGCCGGTCAGACCAACCTGCTGGCGCTGAACGCCACCATCGAAGCCGCACGTGCCGGCGAAGCCGGCCGCGGCTTCGCCGTTGTGGCCTCGGAGGTGAAGGCGCTCGCCGAGCAGACCGCGAAGGCCACCGGCGAAATCGGCCAGCAGATCTCCGGCATCCAGGCGGCGACCAACGACTCGGTCGGCGCCATCAAGGAAATCTCCTCGACCATCGAGCGTCTGTCGGAGATCTCGTCGGCGATTGCAGCGGCGGTGGAAGAGCAGGGCGCGGCGACGCAGGAGATCGCCCGCAACGTGCAGCAGGCCGCGCAAGGCACCCAGCAGGTCTCCTCCAACATCACCGACGTGCAGCGCGGCGCGACCGAGACCGGCACGGCCTCCTCACAGGTGCTGTCGGCGGCGCAAATGCTGTCGAACGACTCGGGCCGGCTGAAGAATGAGGTCAGCAAGTTCCTGACCAACGTCCGCGCCGCATAAATCCTCGTGCGACCTGTTTATCGACGACGAGCGGCGCCAAAGGCGCCGCTCGTTTTGTTTGACCTGTGGCATCATCGAAATCGGCATGTTCCTGAACTCCCGCATGGGCCCGGCCGCATGGCTGCGATGTCAATTTCGCAGTGCGGTAGCAGGGAAGTGAATGCAGGATAGTGCCTGGTAATTAGCGTTTCCGGTGGTGCTCGGGTAAAGGGGAATGAGGATCCCCATGGGGGCGGATTCTGTATTCTCGCTTGACCCGGATTTGCCTGGCGCATGATTGCTCTGGTCCGTATTGCCCTGAGCCGGCCCTATACGTTCGTCGTGCTGGCACTCTTGCTGCTGATCATCGGACCGCTCGCGGCGCTGCGGACCCCGACCGACATTTTCCCCGACATCCGCATTCCCGTGATCGGCGTGGTCTGGCAGTACACCGGCCTGCCGCCGGACCAGATGTCCGGCCGCATCACCACGCCGTTCCAGCGCGCGCTGACGACCACGGTCAACGACATCGAGCACATCACCGCCAATTCCTATAACGGCTTTGGCATCATCAAGATCTTCTTCCAGCCCAACGTCGACATCCGCACCGCCAACGCGCAGGTCACGGCGATCTCGCAGACGCTGATCAAGCAGATGCCGCCGGGCGCGACGCCGCCTCTGATCCTGAATTACTCCGCCTCGACCGTGCCGATCATTCAGGTGGCGCTGTCGGGCGACGGGCTCACCGAGCAGAACCTCGCCGATATCGGCATCAATCAGCTCCGCACACCGCTGGTCACCGTGCCCGGCGCGGCGATCCCGTACCCGTTCGGCGGCAAGCAGCGCCAGGTCCAGATCGACCTCGATCCCACCGCGCTGCAGGCTCGCGGCCTGTCCGGCCAGGACGTCGCCAACGCGCTCGCCGCCCAGAATCTGATCACCCCGGTCGGCACGCAGAAGATCGGCCAGTTCGAATACAACATCCAGCTCAACAACTCGCCGCTCAGGATCGACGAGCTCGGCAACCTTCCGATCAAGACGGTCAACGGCGCGATGGTCTATGTGCGCGACGTCGCCACCGTACGCGACGGCAATCCGCCGCAGACCAACATCGTCCATGTCGACGGCAACCGCTCGGTGCTGATGATGGTGCTGAAGGCGGGCGCGACCTCGACGCTCGATATTATTGCCGGCATCAAGCAGAAGGTCATCGACGTCAAGGACCAGCTCCCCGACGCGCTCAAGATCGGCTTCATCGGCGACCAGTCGGTGTTCGTCCGCGGCGCGATTCAAGGCGTCGCCGTCGAGGGCGTGATCGCGGCGCTGCTCACCAGCGTCATGATCCTGCTGTTCCTCGGCAGCTGGCGCTCGACCATCATCATCGCGGTCTCGATCCCGCTGTCGGTGCTGGGCGCCATCATCATGCTGTCGGCGATCGGCGAGACGCTCAACATCATGACGCTCGGCGGCCTTGCGCTCGCGGTCGGTATCCTCGTCGACGACGCCACCGTCACGATCGAGAACATCAACTACCATCTGGAGCAGGGCAAGCCGGTCGAGCAGTCGATCCTCGACGGCGCCAACCAGATCGTGACGCCGGCCTTCGTGTCGCTGCTCTGCATCTGCATCGTATTCGTGCCGATGTTCTTCCTCTCGGGCGTCGCGCGCTTCCTGTTCGTGCCGATGGCGGAAGCCGTGATGTTCGCGATGATCTGGTCGTTCATCCTGTCGCGCACGCTGGTGCCGACCATGGCCAACTATTTGTTGCAGGCGCATGTCCATCATGAAGGCGGGCCGCCGAAATCGCGCAACCCTCTTGTCTGGTTCCAGCGCGGCTTCGAGGCACGGTTCGAGCGCATCCGCGGCGGCTACCATGGCTTCCTCGGGCTGGCGCTGGCACACCGCGCGGTGTTCGTGATCGGCTTCCTCTGTGTGGTCGGCGCATCCTTCGCGCTGGTGCCGTTTCTCGGTCGCAATTTCTTTCCCGCGGTCGATGCCGGCAATATCCTGATGCATGTCCGCACCCAGGTCGGCACCCGCGTCGAGGAGACTGCCAACCAGCTCGCCGACGTGCAGAAGGCGGTCCGCAAGCTGATCCCGGGCGAGATCGAGACCATGACCGACAACATCGGCATGCCGATCTCCGGCATCAACATGACCTACAACAACACCGGCGTGATCGGTCCGCAGGACGGCGACATCCAGATCAAGCTGAGGGAAGGCCACAAGCCGACCGAGGAGCATGTGCGCGTGCTGCGCGAGCAGTTGCCGCGGCTATTCCCCGGCGTCAGCTTCGCGTTCCTCCCCGCAGACATCGTCAGCCAGATCCTGAACTTTGGCGCGCCCGCGCCGATCGATTTGCAGATCCGCGGCGCCAATCTTGCCGCCAACTTCGCGTATGCCAACAATCTGCTGGCCAAGGTCCGCCGGATTCCGGGCGTTGCCGATGCTCGCATCCAGCAATCGCCGAACGCTCCGACCTTCAACATCGATGTCGACCGCACCCGCGCGCAATATGTCGGCCTGACCGAGCGCGACGTTACCAACAGTCTCGTGGTCAATCTCGCCGGCTCCTCGCAGGTGGCGCCGACCTACTATCTCAACCCCGACAACGGCGTGTCCTACTCGATCGTGATGCAGACGCCGCAATACCAGATCGATTCGCTGAGCGCGCTGCAGACGCTGCCGATCACCGCGGCCGGCAATGCGCAGTCGCCGATCCTCGGCGGCATCGCAGACATCAAGCGCTCGGCCTCGAGCGCGGTTGTCTCGCAATACGACATCCAGTCGATGGTGCAGATTTTTGCGACCACCTCGGGCCGCGATCTCGGCGCGGTCTCCGCCGATATCCGCAAAGTGATCGCCGATACCGCCAAGGAGGTGCCGAAGGGCTCTTCCGTGGTGCTGCTCGGACAGGTGCAGACCATGAACAGCGCCTTCACCGGCCTGTTGTTCGGCCTGCTCGGTGCCGTCGTGCTGATCTACTTCCTGATCGTCGTGAACTTCCAGTCCTGGTCCGATCCGTTCGTGATCATCACGGCGCTGCCGGCGGCGCTTGCGGGCATCGTCTGGATGCTGTTCGCGACCGGGACCACGCTGTCGGTCCCCGCGCTCACCGGCGCCATCATGTGCATGGGCGTCGCGACCGCCAACAGCGTGCTCGTGATCTCCTTCGCGCGCGAACGCTACGAGGAGCTCGGCGATCCCGTCGCCGCGGCGCTGGAAGCCGGCTTCGTCCGGTTCCGTCCGGTGCTGATGACCGCGCTCGCCATGATCATCGGCATGGCGCCGATGGCGCTGGGGCTGGGCGAGGGCGGCGAGCAGAATGCGCCGCTCGGCCGCGCCGTGATCGGCGGCCTGATCTTTGCAACCTTCGCCACGCTGATGTTTGTTCCCGTGGTGTTCAGCATGGTACACAAGAAGCAAGGCGCCAAAGCCGCCGCCCCATTGGAGACCCCGCATGTCGCCCACTGAACCCCGCTCCCCGGTCTCGCACCGGAAACTGGGCATCTTCGGCGTGGTGGCGCTGATCGCGGCCGGCCTCGTCGTCGGCACCGGCATTCGCGCGCGCGAGGAGCAGGGCTCCAGGCTGAAGGAATGGACTGACGATCAGGCTGTTCCCAACGTCGCGGTGACCCAACCCAGCGCCAAGGCGCTCAACGCCACCATCGATCTGCCGGGCCGGCTGGAGGCTTATTATCGCGCCCCGATCTTCGCGCGCGTGTCGGGCTATCTCAAAAGCTGGAGCGCCGACATCGGCGCCCGCGTCAAGGCCGGGCAGGTGATCGCCGAGATCGAGGCGCCGGACCTCGATCAGCAACTGCTTCAGGCGAGAGCCGACCTCGCCAGCCAGCAGGCCAGTGCCCGGTTGTCGGAAGCAACGCTGAACCGGCGCAAGACGCTGGTCGCCTCCAACTTCGTCTCCGCGCAGGAGATCGACGAGCGCACCGCAGATCTCTCCAACAAGAATGCCGCCGTCAATTCGGGCAAAGCCAATGTCGAGCGGCTGGAAGCGCTGGCCGGCTACAAGAAGATCACGGCGCCGTTCGATGGCGTAGTGACTGCACGCGACACCGACGTCGGTGCGCTGATCAATGCCGGCGGCGGGTCGGGTCCGGCGATGTTCGTGATCTCCGACATCACCAAGCTGCGCGTCTATGTCAACGTGCCCCAGAACTACGTGCCGGCGATCAAGATCGGCGCCAAGGCCACCATCGCGCTGCCGGAGTACCCGAACCGGACTTTCCAGGCGACGGTGGAGGCCTCCTCACAGGCCGTCGACGTCGCCTCCGGCACCACGCGCATGCAGCTCGGGCTCGACAATTCCTCAGGCGAGCTGATGCCCGGCGGCTATGCCAGCGTGAAGCTCAACCTCCAGCGCGATTCCGCGCCGCTCAGCATCCCCGCCAGCGCGCTGATCTTCAACAGCGGCGGCCTGCGCGTTGCCACCGTCGGTGCGGACGACAAGGTTCTGTTCAAGCCCGTGACCATCGCCCGCGACCTCGGCCGCGAGATCGAGCTCGCCTCGGGCATAACAGCGGACGACCGCATCATCACCGCGCCGCCGGACGGTCTCTCGGATGGCGATGCGGTGCGCGTGGTCGGCACCAAGGCCAAGCCGGCGACGGCGTCGGAGAAGCAGGCGCCGAAGGGGTAGGGTGGTCTCGTGGGGTGGGTTAGCCGAAGGCGTAACCCACCACTGTTCGTCTCCTCGGAAGCCAAAGAGGTGGGTTACGCTTCGCTAACCCACCCTACGAGATCTTCGCACCGCGCCGCGTCCGGGACACGAGAGCTACGCCACCCGCCACTCCGGCACGCCATCCGCCGCCATCTTGATCTCGCCGAGCGATTCCACCGGCGTGCGTTCCATATCGAGCAGATGCGCCAACGTCGCGCTATCGCTCGCCGGCACCCGCGCCAGCGTGCGCCTATCATCTTCCGTCCGCAGCATCACCACACCGTGCTCGACGTCGCCGCCGCGGCCATAGAGCACCGTAAAGCTCTCGACCTTGCCCTTGCCCGACGCCTCCGCGACGAACTCCGGCACCGCGCGCTTGTTACGATCGGCTTCTCCTTGCACGCTCGTCTCCTGCGCCAGCGCCTCACGCGGCGGCGCCTTCGCCACGACCAGTGCGTGATGCTTGGTGACGAAGCCGCCTTGGCCGTAGAGCAGGCCGAGTTTTGCGCCGTCGCGCAGGCGCCGCACCATCGCGCAGGCGGCATGCGTCATGTAGGTGTTGAGCGGCGCGCCGAAGAAGGTGAGGCCGCCGGTCACGGTCGGCTGCACGTCGGCGCCGAGACCCAGCGTTCGCCGCGCCATCTTGGGCACGCAGGGGAAGCAGCTATAGAGCTCGATCGCGTCGAAGTGTTTGCCGTCGCCGCCGGCAAGATCCATCACCGCTTTCAGCACCGCGTTCTGCGGATGGCTCTCGTAGAACTGGTCGCGCAGCAGATAGTCGCGTGGCTCCTCCGCCGAGGCGCCGCCGAGCGGATAGGCCAATTTGTCCTCCGCGATGCCCGCCGCACGCGCCTTGGCGAGGCTGGTGAGCAGTAGCGCACCGCCCATGTTGACGCTGGGGTTGGCGACCATCAGCTTGTTATAGGGCCAGGCGATCAGCCGATTGTCCGCGGTCGGCGTCGTGATCTCGTCGGGCGCATAACGCCGCTTCAGCCAGGCATTGGGATTTTGCGCGGCGGCTTCCGAATAGCGCGACCACAGCGTTCCTGACTCCGCCATCGCCTCGCGCGGCGTCTGGCCCCAATGCGCGGAGAAGGCGGCCTCGTAGAACGGATAGACCGTGACGGGGCGGAACACGCCGAGCTTCACCGCCAGCGGCTTCTGGAACGCCGCGCCGCGCTTGGGCTCCTCGACATCATGGGCGAACGGCGTCCACGGCAATTTGGCGCCAGCGCGCTCCGCCTTGGTTGCAGTCGACTGCGCCTCGGCACCGCAGACCGCGGCTACGGTGCATTCGCCGCGTGCGATGCGCTTGGCGGCTTCGTGGATGTAGCGGATCGGGCTCTCGCCGCCGACCGGGCCGTAATAGCAATGCGGAGGCGTGATGCCGAGGCGCTGCGCCAACAGCTTCTCCGGATCGCGGTAGCGCCAGCTCAGGAAGTTGACGACGTCGAGCGACTGCACCTCGCTGAGCAGCTTTGCGCCAGCGTCCTGCTCGGCGCGCCGCAGCGCCTGCTCGAGCAGGTCGAGCGGCTCGAGGCCGTCGGTGATCTCCTTGGGACGGTCAACGATCTCGCCGATGCCGACGATGACGGGGATGCGGTCTTCGGGTAGGGCTGTCTTGTCGGTCATGGCCTCAATTCACCGTATCAAATGGCTTCGTCATTGCGAGGAGCGAAGCGACGAAGCAATCCAGAACATTTCCGCGGCGGCAGCCTGGATTGCTTCGCTGCGCTCGCAATGACGATGTGGATGCTACTCCGCCACCAGCGCATTCATGTGCTCGACGGCTTCGGCGAAATCTTCCTTGAACTCCTGCACCACCGCGCCCGCCGATTTCACGCTGTCGATGAGCCCGACGCCCTGGCCGACGAAATAGCTGACGAGGTCGCGCGCCTTGGCGTTACCGCCAGCCGCCGCGCGGTCGATCGAGTTGAAGGCATCGCGGCTGATGACGCTTTGCAGCGGCATCGGCAGTGCGCCAGGGCTGTCCGGCGCGCGGTCCCAGGCATCGGTCCAGACCGAGCGGAGCTGCCGCGCCGGCTTGCCGGTGCGGCCCTTGGAACGCACCGCGTCGCGCGAGGACGCGGCGATCATCTTCTCGCGAAAGATCTCGGTGGTCTCGGCTTCCACCGTCGCAAGCCACACCGAGCCGGTCCAGGCGCCGGCCGCGCCCATCGCCATGCACGCCGCCATCTGCCGTCCCGTCATGATGCCGCCGGCCGCCAGCACCGGCACGTCGCGGATGGGCTTGATCGCCTTGATCACCTCGGGCACCAGCACCATCGTCGAGACCTCGCCGCAATGGCCGCCGGCTTCGGTGCCCTGCACCACGAGAATGTCGACACCAGCCGCGACCTGGCGTAGCGCGTGCTCCTTGGCGCCGACCAGCGCTGCGACAGGCACGCCGTGCTTCTTGCCCATCTCGATCATCGCCTTCGGCGGCACGCCCAGCGCATTGGCGATCAGGCGGATCGGATGATTGAAGGACACCTCGAGCAATTGCAGTGCTGTCTTTCCGTCGAACGGCTGCGGCTGATCGGCTGCGACCTCCGTGGTCGTCAGCTCGATGTCGTACTTCTTCAGGAGCTCGCGCGTGTAGGTGCGGTGCTCCTGCGGCACGCGCGCTTCCAGGCTCTTCCAGGTGACGTCCTTCTCGCCCGCGGTCGAGATGTTTTCGGGGATCAGCACGTCGATGCCGTAGGGCTTGCCGTCGACGTGATCGTCGATCCATTTCAGCTCGCGTTCGAGCGTATCGGGCGTGTGGACGGTGGCGCCGAGCACACCGAAGCCGCCGGCGCGGCTGACGGCGGCGACGACATCGCGGCAATGGCTGAAGGCCAGCAGCGGGAATTCTATGCCCAGCATGTCGCAGATCGGCGATTTCATGGCTCTCTCTCCCGGCGGCAACCTTCGCGTTCTCGTTGCCTCGGCTCGCGAAGCAAGGTGACGCTAGCCGATCGTCACTCACGATGACATGCCGGATTCGGCAAGGCATCTTGTGTGTAGACGTCGCGCTCTACTCGCAGGCCGCGGCGTCCCAGGTGACGCCGTCATTCCTGGCTCGCCCTGCGGGCGCCCCGCAATGACGGGGAGGGAGCTTGCCATGACGAAACGGTGAGACGCCCCGCCCGGCAATGCATCTCAGAGGGCTTGCCATCGGCCAATCGGGGTCTAATTAATGCAGGCGCATCTTTCCGCCGGAGCCCCCGCATGACCGATACCCCCGCCTACGTGCCGCCCAAGGTCTGGACCTGGAACAAGGAGAATGGCGGGCAGTTCGCCAGCATCAACCGCCCGATCGCCGGCCCGACCCACGACAAGGAGCTCCCGGTCGGCAAGCATCCCTTCCAGCTCTATTCGCTGGCGACGCCGAACGGGGTGAAGGTCACGGTGATGCTGGAGGAACTTCTGGCGCTCGGTCACAAGGGGGCCGAATACGACGCCTGGCTGATCAGGATTGGCAACGGCGACCAGTTCGGCAGCGGCTTCGTCGACATCAACCCGAACTCGAAGATACCCGCGCTGATGGATCGCTCCGGTCCGGAGCCGATCCGGGTGTTCGAGTCCGGCTCGATCCTGCTTTATCTCGCGGAAAAGTTCGGTGCCTTCCTGCCGAAGGACATCAAGAGTCGCACCGAGGCGATGTCCTGGCTGTTCTGGCAGATGGGCAGCGCGCCCTATCTCGGTGGCGGCTTTGGCCATTTCTACGCCTATGCGCCGTTCAAGATCGAATACGCCATCGACCGTTTCGCGATGGAGACCAAGCGCCAGCTCGACGTGCTCGACCGGCGTCTTGCCGACAACGAATATCTCGCGGGCAAGGAATACACGATCGCCGACATGGCGGTGTGGCCCTGGTACGGCGCGCTCGCCAAGGGGCTGGTCTATGGCGCCGGCGAATTCCTCTCGGTGCAGGACTACAAGAACGTGCAGCGCTGGACCGACCAGATCGCGCAGCGCCCCGCGGTGAAGCGCGGCCGCATGGTCAACCGCGTCTCCGGCGATCCCGCCAGCCAGCTCCACGAGCGGCATGATGCGAGCGATTTCGAGACGAAGACGCAGGACAAGGTCGAGGCGGCGACGTAGGTCTCGTAGGGCGGATTAGCCGAAGGCGTAATCCGCCATCTCGCAAGAAAGACGGCGGATTACGCTTCGCTAATCCGCCCTACGATCTTCGTAGGGTGGGCAAAGCGAAGCGTGCCCACCACCTCTCGAGTAGGCCGCAATGGTGGGCACGGCGCGCGAAGAGCGCGCCTTTGCCCACCCTACGGCACCTCGCTTACGCCATGCTCAGCTCGTGGCGACCGACCACCATCCAGTGCACCTCGTCCGGGCCATCCGCAAAGCGCAGATGACGCACGTCCTGGTACATCTCGGCGAGCGGGGTCCAGTGCGAGATGCCGGTGGCTCCGTGCATTTGGATCGCCTGGTCGATGATCTTGCAGGCGCGCTCCGGCACCATGGCCTTGACCATGGAGACCCAGACGCGGGCCTCCTTGTTGCCGAGCACGTCCATCGCCTTGGCCGCCTTCAGCACCATCAGCCGCATCGCCTCGATCTCGCAGCGCGCCTGGGCGATGATCTGCATGTTGCCGCCGAGATGGGCGATCTTCTTGCCGAAGGCTTCGCGGGTGAGGCCACGCTGCACCATCAGATCGAGCGCCTTCTCGGCCTTGCCGATGGTGCGCATGCAGTGATGGATGCGGCCCGGCCCGAGGCGGAGCTGCGAGATCTCGAAGCCGCGGCCTTCGCCGAGCAGCATGTTCTCCTTCGGCACCCGCACATTGTTGAAGCGCATGTGCATATGGCCGCGCGGCGCATGGTCCTGCCCGAACACATACATGGGCCCGAGCACCTCGACGCCGGGCGTGTCGCGCGGCACCAGGATCTGCGACTGCTGCTTGCTCGGCGCCGCGTCCGGATTGGTCTTCACCATCACGATCAGGATCTTGCAGCGGGGATCGCCGACGCCGGAGATGTAATATTTCTCGCCGTTGATCACCCATTCGTCGCCGACGAGCTTGGCCGTCGTCGAGATGTTCTTGGCGTCGGAGGAAGCGACGTTCGGCTCGGTCATGACGTAGGCCGAGCGGATCTCGCCGTTCATCAGCGGCTTCAGCCACTTCTCCTTCTGCTCCTTGGTGCCGACGCGCTCCAGCACCTCCATGTTGCCGGTGTCCGGCGCCGAGCAGTTCATGCTCTCGGACGCCAGCGGGCTCTTGCCGAGCTCGGAGGCGATATAGGCGTAGTCGAGATTCTTCAGGCCCTGGCCGGTCTCGTCATCCGGCAGAAAGAAGTTCCAGAGGCCTTCCTGCTTGGCCTTGTTCTTGGCCTTTTCCAGCACCTCGAGCTGCTTCGGCGTGAAGCTCCAGCGATCCTCCTTGCCTTCGCCTGCCTTGGCGAACTCGATCGACATCGGCTCGACGGTGTCGCGGATGAATTTCTTGACGTGATCGTAGAGCGGCCGGACCTGGTCCGACATGCGCAAGTCGTTGAGCTCGTCGCCGGGATTGAGGGTGTAGTTGGTGGTGCGGGGAATATAGGTGTGTTTTGTCATTGTTCCTCCCGGGGACGCTGAGATCGTTCTGGGCGCAAGAATAGTCGCAGCGCCGCCAAAGCGCGAGCGCGTATTTTTCACGCGGAGCCATGCCACGCGATGGAATATCGCGAGGGCGTTTGAAATGTTGTTTGAATGGGGTGGAGTGAGGCGGCAGGCGCGAGCCTCACTCTCCGCCGTCATCGCCCGACTTGATCGGGCGATCCAGTATCCCAGAGGCGGCAGTGATTGAATCGAGAAGCCGCGGCGTACTGGATGCCCCGGTCAAGGCCGGGGCATGACAGTGCTGGCTGTGGTTACGTCAGCTCGGCATCCGATGCATCGCGCAGATCTTGTTGCCGTCGAGGTCGCGCAAATAGGCGAGATAGAGCTTGCCGCCCGGACCCTGGCGGATGCCCGGCGGATCCTCGATCGATTTTGCGCCGGCTGCGAGGCCGGCTGCGTGCCATTTGTCGACCTGCTCCGGCGAATTGCAGGCAAAGCCGATGGTGCTGCCATTCGCGCACGTCGCCGGCTCGCCGTTGATCGGCTTCGACACCGAGAACACGCCGGTCTTGGTGATGTAGAAGATGCGGTGGCCGTCGACCCTGGCCGGCCGCACTTCGAGCGTGCTCAGCAAATCGTCGTAGAACGTCTTGGCCTTGTCGAGATCGTTGGTGCCGATCATGATGTGTGAGAACATTTGCCCATTCCCTTCTGCGCTGACAAAACGAGAAGCCGTAGGGTGGGCAAAGCGCAGCGTGCCCACCACGACATTCGACAATACTAACGGTGGGCACGGCGCGAGAGCGCCTTTGCCTACCCTACGAGATTCAAAACGCCGTATAGCCGCCGTCGATCACGAAGGTGTCGGCGGTGTGATACGACGACGCCTTGCTCATCAGATACACCGCGATGCCGCCGAAATCGCTGGCCTCGCCGAAGCGCCGCACCGGAATCCGCGGCATCACGTTGGCGACGAACTTCTCGTTGGCCATGAGACCCGACGTCATGTCGCTCTTGATCCAGCCCGGGAGGATCGCATTCGCGGTCACGCCGTGGCGGGCGAGCTCGACGCCGAGCGCGCGGACCAGCGCGTTGATCGCGGCCTTGGTCGCGGCATAATGCTCGTTGCGCGCGGTGCCGAAGATCGAGGCGAGGCTCGAGGTCGCGACCAGCCGGCCGAAGGGATCGCCGGCGTTGGCGCGATCGGTCATGTGTCTCGCCGCGACCTGGAACGCGTGGAACACGCCGTCGAGATTGGTCGAAAACATCGTGCGCCATTCTTCCTCGGTGCGCTCGATGAAAGAACGCCGGCCGCCGCCGCCGATGCCGGCATTGGCGAAGCAGCCGTCGACCCGGCCGAACATGTCGAGCGTCGCCTTCATCGCGGCATTGACCGAAGCCGGATCGGTGACGTCGCAGACGCGGGCATCGACCTTGCCTGATAGCCCCGCCATGCTCGCGGCAGCCGCCTTGTTCTTGTCTGGATTGCGGCCCCAGATCGAGACGTTGCAGCCCTGGCCGGCCAGCGCCTGCGCGATGCCGAGGCCGATGCCGCCATTGCCTCCGGTGATCACGGCCACGCGGCCGGAGAGGTCGAAAATGTTCATGGCGCGTTTCCTGTTTTTGGGTATGCGGCGCATCAGCCGCTGCGCGCAAGATTGCTTGCTATGCTCTGATCACCATGGACAAGACCGCGCCAAAAATCAAATATGCGCCCCGGCAAAAGCAATTCCGGTCTGCGAAACTGACGCAGGCCGCAACTCACGAGGAAACCATGCAGTTCAAACACGTCACGCTCGATTTCGATGGCTCGGTCGCGATCCTCAGGCTCGACCATCAGGAGGTGATGAACGCGGTCTCCGTGGACATGCTGGGCGGCCTTGCCGAGGCGCTCGATACGATCGAGGAGAAGAAGGACGAGGTGCGCTGCGTGGTGCTGACCGGCGCGGGGCGGGCGTTCTGCACCGGTGCGAATCTCCAGGGCCGCAACAACCAGTCGAAGAAGACCAAGGCCGGCCTGACGCTGGAGACCGGCTTTCACCCCTTCCTGCGTCGCATTCGCAATCTGCATTGCCCGATTGTCACCGCGGTCAACGGTCCGGCGGCGGGCGCCGGCATGAGCTTCGCGCTGCTCGGCGACATGATTTTGTGCGCACGGTCCTCCTACTTCCTGCAGGCCTTCCGCCGCATCGGCCTCGTGCCGGATTGCGGCTCGACCTGGCTGTTGCCGCGCCTCGTCGGTCGGGCGCGCTCGATCGAATTGTCGTTGATGGGCGAGCGGCTGCCGGCCGAGAAGGCGTTGGAATGGGGCCTCGTCAACCGCGTCTATGATGACGGCGTGCTGATGGAGGAGGCGATGAAGCTTGCGCGCGACCTCGCCAGCGGCCCGACGGTGGCGCTGTCGCTGATCCGCAAGCTCTATTGGGACAGCCCGGAAAATTCCTTCGAGGATCAGCTCAACCTCGAATTCCAGTGCCAGCTCCGCGCCGGCGACACCCAGGATTTCCGCGAGGGCGTCGGTGCGTTCCTGGAGAAGCGGCCCGCGCAGTTCAAAGGCAAATGATCGAGGGCGAGCTTTCACGCAGTGTCCGGCGCTGGTGCAAGGGCGCGACCGGCGCGACCTCTGCGGCCAAATTGTCGGGCGGCGCCAGTCAGGAGACCTGGCGCTTCGACATCACGCATCCCGATGGTGTGATCGGCGCGATCCTGCGCCGCTCGCCGAAGGGTTATGGCGCAGCGCCCACGCGCGCGGCCGGCCTTGCCGCAGAAGCGCAGCTGATGCAGCTCGCTTATGAGGCCGGCGTGCCGTCGCCGCGCGTGATGCATGTGCTTGTGCCGGCGGATGATCTCGGCACCGGCTTCATCATGCAAAGGATCGAGGGCGAGACCATCGCGCGCAAGATTCTTCGCGATGACGAATATGCGGCGGCGCGGCCGCATCTGGCGAGGCAGATCGGCGGCATTCTCGCTGGTCTCCATCGACTGCCAAAGGACAAGCTGCCGGAGCTTCGCAGCAGGTCGGCGACCCAGGAGATTTCCGAGTTCGAGCGCGATTATCGCAGCCTGAACTGGCCCAAGCCGGTGTTCGAGCTGGCGCTGCGCTGGCTGCGCGACAACGATCCGGGTCCGTCGGCCGAGGAGACGCTGGTGCACGGCGATTTCCGCAACGGCAATCTCATCATCGGCCGCGACGGCGTGCGGGCGGTGCTCGACTGGGAGCTCGCCCATCTCGGCGATCCCATGGAGGATCTCGGCTGGGTCTGCGTCAACTCCTGGCGGTTCGGCGAAATCGACAAGCCCGTCGGCGGCTTTGGCTCGCGCGAGGAGCTGTTCGCGGGTTATGAGGCCGCGGGCCGCCAGGTCGATCCCGCGCGCGTGAAATTCTGGGAAGTCATGGGCACGCTGCGCTGGGGCATCATGTGCGGCGGCATGATGCAGCGCTTTCGCGAGGGCCCTGACCATTCCATGGAACGCGCGATGATTGGCCGCCGCGCGAGCGAGACCGAGATCGATCTGTTGCGGCTCTTGGCGCCGCGCGGGAGCTGACGCATGCAGGACGAACCGACCCCGATCGAGTTGACCAAATCGGTCGCCGATTTCTTGCGCAACGACATCACGCCGTTGATCAGCGGTCACCAGGCCTTCAAGCTGCGCGTCGCCATCAACATCCTCGACCTCGTGACGCGGCAGCTGACGCGGGAGGAGGGGGGTGATGCTGCGGAAGTGGTGCGCCTGCGCGCGCTGCTCGGCATGGACGGATCGGTGACCGAGCTCAACCACGCGCTCGCCGAGCGCATTGCCAACGGCGAGGTCGACCTCGCAACGCCGGGCCTCGCCGAGCACCTGTGGGCGACCACCATGGACAAGCTCGCCGTCGATCAGCCGAATTACGCGTCATACAAGCGGGAGCTGGGGCGAGGCGGGTAGGCAGCGCCACATTCTCCGCTGTCATCGCCCGGCTTGACCGGGCGATCCAGTATTCCAGAGACGGCAGCGATATACTGAGAGGCCGCGGCGTACTGGATGCCCCGGTCAAGCCGGGGCATGACAGCGGTTATGTTGGCGAAACCGTTGTCGTGACGGGAGGGACGGTCCTACTTCCCCACCCATTTCGGCGGCCGCTTCTCCGAGAACGCCTTCGGGCCCTCGATGTAATCCTGTGAGGCCGCCATCGCCTTCACCGCCGGATAGTCCCGCTGCTCCTCGATCGCCTGTTCCAGCGAGACGCCGAGTCCCTTCTGGATCGCCTGCTTGGAGGCCCGGATCGACATCGGCGAGTTCTTGGTGATCATCTCCGCCCAGCGCAGCGCGCCCGATAGCGCTTCGCCCTGCGGCACCACCTCGTTGACGAAGCCGAGCTCATGGCCTTCCTTGGCGCTGACATGGCGTGCGGTGAGGATCATGCCCATGGCGCGCTTCAGGCCGATCTGCCGCGGCAACCGGTGCAGGCCGCCGGCGAGCGCGGCGAGGCCCACGCGCGGCTCGGGCAGGGCGAAGGTCGCGTTCTCCGAGGCAATGATGAGGTCGCACGCCAGCGCGATCTCGAAGCCGCCGCCCATGGCGACACCGTTCACCGCCGCGATGATCGGCTTGTCGCAGTCGAAGCGCGCGGTGAGGCCGGCAAAGCCGCCCTTGTCCCAGCCGCGCTTGCCGCCGGCCGCCTGCCACTTCAGATCGTTGCCGGCGCAGAACGCCTTGTCGCCGGCGCCGGTGACGATCGCGACCCACTGCTCGGCATCTGCCGAGAAATCGTCGAACACCCTCTGCAGCTCGAAATGCGCGTCGGTGTGCAGCGCGTTGTAGACCTCGGGACGCGACAGCGTGACGATCGTGATCGGCCCCTTGCGTTCCACCTTTGAGAATTTCAGCTCCATCGCGCGCTCCCGCATTTTCTTCCGAAGGAATATTGGCGTCATACTACCGCGCGTCGGCGCTGGAGCACCATCGAATTGCGCTGGTGCGCCTTGCGCGCGTCACACGCCTCGCTTTGCTTGACTTGCGCGCGCTCTTCTCAGCTTAATCGCACGAAGCAGAAACGCGCCTAGCGCCTTAACGCAAAACGACAAAATCAATCCGGGAGAGAACCTGTGGATTTCTCATTGCCTGCCGATCTCGTCGCCTATCTCGGAGAGCTCGATCGTTTCATCGCACGCGAAATCAAGCCGCTGGAAGACGCCGACGACAACATCCGCTTCTTCGATCATCGCCGCGAATGGGCGCGCACCGATTTCGAGAATGGCGGCCTGCCGCGGCATGAATGGGAAGCGTTGCTGCGCAAGGCCAAGGATCTCGCCGACGCCGCCGGCCATCTGCGCTTTCCGGTGCCGAAGCAGTATGGCGGCAAGGATGGCTCCAACCTCTGGATGGCCGTGATCCGCGAGCACTTTGCCGCGAAGGGTCTCGGCCTGCACAACGATCTCCAGAACGAGCATTCCATCGTCGGAAATTTCCCTGTCGTCACCATGCTCGATCGCTATGGTCGCGATGACCAGAAGGCGATGATCGACGGCTCGATCAAGGGCAAGTACCGCATCACCTTCGGTCTCACCGAGCCGCATCACGGCTCGGACGCCACCCACATGGAGACGCGCGCGGTGCCGGCCACCCGCGACAACGTCAAGGGCTGGATCATCAACGGCGAGAAGATGTGGACCACCGGCATGCACGTCGCCACCCACTGCGCGCTGTTTGCGCGCACTGGCGGCAATGACGGCGATGCCCGCGGCATCACCTGCTTCCTGGTTCCGGCCAAGAGCCACGGCGTCAAGGTCGAGGAGTACATGTGGACCTTCAACATGCCGACCGACCATCCACGCGTCAGCTTCACCGACGTGTTCGTGCCGGAGGATGCGCAGTTCGGTGAGGTCGGCCGCGGCCTGTCGCTGGCGCAGTGCTTTGTCCATCAGAACCGCATCCGTCAGGCTGCGAGCTCGCTCGGCGCGGCGGTCTATTGCATCAACGAGAGTGTGAAGTACGCGCGCGAGCGAAAACCGTTCGGCCGGGCGCTGGCCGAGAACCAGGCGATCCAGTTCCCGCTGGTCGAGCTTGCGACGCAGGCCGAGATGCTGCGCCTTCTGATCCGCAAGACCGCCTGGGAGATGGACCAGCTCACCGAGGAGCAGATCGAGCGCACGCTCTCCGACCGCGTCTCGATGTGCAATTACTGGGCAAACCGCCTCGCTTGCGAATCCGCCGACCGCGCCATGCAGGTCCATGGCGGCATGGGCTATTCACGCCACAAGCCGTTCGAGCACATCTACCGCCATCACCGCCGTTATAGGATCACCGAAGGCAGTGAGGAGATCCAGATGCGCAAGGTGGCAGGATTCCTGTTCGGGTATATGGGCCCGGGGAAGCACTAACGGCCTGCACCGCTACCGTAGGGTAGGCAAAGCGAAGCGTGCCCACGACTTCGCTCGCGACTGTTGAAGAATGGTGGGCACGGCGCTTCGCGCCTTTGCCCACCCTACGGCACCGCGGGATCAATTCACCCGCCGGTCCTTCCCCGCCCAATACGGCTCCCGCAATTGCCGCCGCAATATCTTGCCGCTCGGATTCCGCGGCAGCGCCGGCAGGAACTCCACGCTCTTCGGCGTCTTGTACCCGGCGATGCGCGTCCGGGTGAAGTTGATGATGTCGGTGGCGCTCGCCTGTTTGCCGGGCTTCATCACGACAACCGCTTTCACCGCCTCGCCCCATTTGTCGTCGGGCACGCCGATCACCGCGGCTTCGGCGACGTCAGGGTGATCGCACAGCGCGCTCTCGACTTCGGCGGGGTAGATGTTCTCGCCGCCCGAGATGATCATGTCCTTGATGCGGTCGTGGATGTAGAGATAGCCGTCCTCGTCCATATAGCCGGCATCACCGGTGCGCAGCCAGCCGTCGCTGCGCAGCGTCGACGCCGTCGCCTCCGGCAAATTCCAGTAGCCCGCCATGTTGGAGCCCGAGCGCGTCGCGATCTCGCCGACCTCTCGTGGCGGCAACGGCTTGCCGTCGACGTCGAGGATTGCGATCTCGATGCCCGGCAGCGCCTTGCCGGCCGAGCGCATCCGCTCCAGCCCCTCGACGTGATCCTCCGGCGGCAGCGCGACGATGGTGCCCGTCGTTTCGGTCATCCCATACAGCTGCACGAAGCCGCATTTGAAAACCTCGATGCACTCCTTCAGCAGCGCCGCCGGTATCGGTGAGGCGCCATAGAGCATGTATTTCAATCGTGAAAAGTCCACCGTCCTGGCGCGCGGCTGCCGCACCACGAACTGCATCGCCGCCGGCACCATGAACAGTTTTGTGATGCCTGATAGCTCGAAGAAATCCAGCACCTTGGTCGGATCGAATTCGCGAGCGATCACGCCGCGGGCGCCGTGATAGAGGCCCATCACGCCCCAGCCGGAGCCGCCGATGTGGAAGACCGGCATCGCCACCAGCGAGACGTCGTCGGTCGACCACCGGTTCCACTCCGGCTTGTCCTCGGCATTGCCTGATTGCACGAGGTTGAGGAAGTTGGCGTGGCTCAGCATCGCGCCCTTCGGCTTGCCCGTGGTGCCGGACGTGTAGAGCTGGATCGCGATGTCTTTCGTGTCGATCGGCACCCCGGGATCGTCACCGCTCTGCGCATCCCGCCACGCCGCAAAATCCTGCCATTCCGGCGCGCCGCCTTCCGTGGTGATAACCGTGCGCACGCCCGGCAGCTGATCCCTGATCTGGCGGACCTGCGTGATGAACTCCGGCCCGACGAACAGCACCGCGGCTTTGCAATCTTCGACGATGAAGGCGACCTCGGGCCCCGCGAGCCGCCAGTTCACCGGCGCCGTCACGACGCCGGCCTTCATCGCGCCCATCAGCAGCTCGAAATAGAGGTCGCTGTTCTTGCCGAGATAGGCGATGCGGTCTCCCTTCTTCACGCCCATCGCGATCAGGGCGTTCGCGACCTTGTTGGTCCTCGCATCGAATTCGGCAAAGCTGGTGAGGCGGCCCTCAAACTCATAGGCGATGGCGTTGCCGCGGTTCTTGGCGCGCTCGCGCACCATCTCGGCGAGAGTTGCCAATGGCTGTGTGGACATGTTTCTCCCGTGGCGTCTTGTTCTTATGCCCGGCAGTGTGGAGTCAATTGCGGGCGAAGACAAGGTGGGAGAGAGAGGAGCGCGTTCGTGTCCCGGACGCGCTGCAGCGCAGAGCCGGGACCCAGCATGCTGCGACATGGGCCCCGGCTCAGCAGCGCACCACGCTTCGCATCGCCGGGGGCGCGCTGCGCTGCGTCCGGGGCACGAGAAAGCTTACCCCCGCTTCGCGCGATCCCTCTCATTCTGCGCCATGATGCTCTCGCGCGCGGTTTTCCAGTCGTCGTCGCTCCAGTCGCGGAGCTGGTAGAAATTGCCGCCCATAGCCAGCGCCTGCGCGCCGTCCATGGCGATGGTCTCGCCGTTGATCCAGTCGCAGCCGCCGGAGATCAGGAACACGGCGACGTTCTGCAGTTCCTCCATGGTGCCGACGCGGCCCATAGGGTTCATCGCCTTGGTGCGAGCGCCGGCCTCGTCACCGGGCTTGATGCGCTTGCTCATGCCTTCGGTCGGGATTTCGCCGGGCGCGATGGTGTTGAGGCGGATGCCATAGCGGCCCCATTCGGCCGCGAGCGACATCGTCATGGCATGGATCGCCGACTTGCTCATCGCCGACGGCACGACGTAGGGCGAGCCGTTGCGTACCCACGTCGTGGTGATCGAGACCACGTTGCCGGGCTGCCTGGCCGCGATCCAGCGCTTGCCGATCGCCTGCGTCACGTAGAACGTGCCGTGCATGACGATGTTGGCGACGGCATCGAAGCCGCGCGGCGACAGCTCCTCGCTGCGCGAGATGAAATTGCCGGCGGCGTTGTTAATGAGGTCGGTCAGCGGCGCGTCGCGGAAGATGGTCTCCACCATCTCCTCGACCGCGAGCGCGTTGCGGATGTCGACACCATGGCTGGTGACGCGGCCGCCATACTCGGCCATCAGCTCGGTCGCGGTCTCGTCGCAGACGATCTTGCGCCGGCCGCAGATATGCAACTCGGCGCCGAGCTGGAGGAAGCACGCCGCCATCGACTTGCCGAGCCCAGTACCGCCGCCGGTCACGAGAATGCGCCGTCCGGCCAGAAGATTTTCCTTGAACATGGCTGTTTCTCCCGTACGGATTGTCAGTTAATTGGTCGATTGACTAAATCCGGCCGCCGGCTTCCTGTAAAGCGGCACTGAACAAGAACAGGCAAGAACTAGGGGAGAATTCATCCATGGAAGAGCGCGTCTCGATCTCGATCTCGGAAGGTGTCGCCGACGTGCGCCTGGTGCGCGCGGACAAGATGAACGCGCTGGATCAGGCGATGTTCGAGGCCCTTGTCGCCGCAACCGACCGGCTTTCGAAGGACAAGAGCGTGCGCGTCGTCGTGCTGTCCGGCGAAGGCCGCGCCTTCTGCGCCGGTCTCGACATGGGGCGTTTTGCCGCCATGAAGGAGAAGGGCGGCAATGGAATTCCGGGTGGCGAAAATCGCGATCTCACCAAGCGGACCCACGGCCAGGCGAACTTCCCGCAACAGGCGGTGTGGGGCTGGCGCCAGCTTCCGGTTCCCGTGATTGCGGCCGTGCACGGTGTCGCCTTCGGCGGCGGCTTCCAGCTCTCGCTCGGCGCCGACATGCGCTTCCTCTCCGCGGATGCGCGGATGTCGATCATGGAGATCAAATGGGGCCTTGTGCCCGACATGGCGGGCACGCCGATCCTTGCGAGCCTCGTGCGCGACGACATTTTGCGCGATCTCACCTATACCGGCCGCATCTTCTCCGCGCAGGAGGCGATGACTTACGGCCTCGCCACGCGCATCTGCGACGACCCGCGCGCCGCGGCGCTCGAAGTCGCGCGCGAGATCGCCGGCAAGAGCCCCGATGCGATCCGCGCGGCAAAACGACTGCTCAACAATCTCTCGGTCGATCCAGGTCCGGCACTGCTGGCGGAGTCGGTCGAGCAGCAGAAGCTGATCGGCAGCGCGAACCAGACCGAGGCGGTGCGCTCCAACCTGGAGAAGCGCGCGGCGAAATATGCGGATTAGCCCGCTGTCGTTCCGGGATGGACCGAAGGACCAGACCTCAGGTGCGCGATTGCGCACCGGGGAACCTCGAGATTCTCAGGTGCGCCATAGTTCGATGCTTCGCATCGCCCCGGAATGACGGCCAGCAATGACAACAAAGAAAAACAACAATGAGCGAAACGTCTGACTTCCTCGGCATCGTCTCCGGCGACCGCCGCCGCACCCACACTGAGGTCGCAGCCCGCGCCGATCGCATCGCCTCAGGCCTCGCCAACATCGGCGTCCGCCAAGGCGATTGCGTCTGCATGCTGATGCGCAACGACATCGCCTTCCTGGAGGCCGCCTACGCCGCGATGCGCCTCGGGGCTTATGGCGTTCCCATCAACTGGCACTTCAAGCCGGAAGAGATCACCTATATCCTGAACGACACCGGCACGTCCGTGCTGATCGGACATGCCGACATGCTGCACGCCTTGCGCGATGCGATTCCTGAGGGCGTCACCGTGCTCAGCGTGCCGACGCCGTCGGAGATCCTGTCCAGCTACAAGATCGATCCCGATCATCTGAAGACGCCGGACTTCGCCATCGATTTCGAATCCTGGCTCGCGCAGCACCAGCCCTATGACGGCCCGGTTGTGCCGCAGCCGATGAACATGATCTACACCTCGGGCACCACGGGCCACCCCAAGGGCGTACGCCGCAACGCACCGACGCCGGAGCAGCAGGCGGCCGGCGAGCGCATGCGCGCGATGATCTATGGCCTCAAGCCCGGCGCCCGCGCGATCCTGCCGGGTCCGCTCTATCACTCCGCGCCGAACTCGTTCGGCATCCGCGCAGGCAAGCTCGGCGGCGCGCTGGTGCTGATGCCGCGCTTCGAGGCCGAAGAATTCCTGGAACTGATCGAGCACTACAAAATCGACACCATCTTCATGGTGCCGACCATGTTCATCCGCCTGATGAAGCTGCCGGAGGCGGTGCGGAGGAAGTACGACGTCTCCTCGCTGCGCCACGTCATTCACGCCGCCGCCCCCTGTCCGGCCGACGTCAAGCGCGCCATGATCGAATGGTGGGGGCCGGTGATCTACGAATTCTACGGCTCGACCGAATCCAGCGCGGTGACGTTCGCGATCTCCGAGGACGCGCTGAAGAAGCCCGGCACCGTCGGCAAGATCTCGCCCGGTGCGGAGCTGCGCTTCCTCGGTGAGGACGGCCGCGTGCTTGGCGTCGGCGAGATCGGCGAGATCTATTCCCGCATGGCCGCGCTTGCCGATTTCACCTACCACAACAAACCGGAGAAGCGCTTGGAGATCGACCGCGACGGCTTCATCACCTCCGGCGATGTCGGCTACATCGACGATGACGGTTACGTCTTCATCTGCGACCGCAAGCGCGACATGGTGATTTCTGGCGGCGTCAACATCTACCCGGCCGAGATCGAGTCCGTGCTGCACGCCGTATCAGGCGTGCATGATTGCGCCGTGTTCGGCATCCCCGATTCCGAGTTCGGCGAGGCGCTGATGGCGGTGGTGGAGCCGCAAGCCGGCGTCGAGCTCGACGCCGCAGGTGTTCGCGCCGCGCTGAAGGCGCATCTGGCGGATTACAAAGTGCCCAAGCACATCGAGATCCGCACCGGCCTGCCGCGCGAGGACTCCGGCAAAATCTTCAAGCGCCGCCTGCGCGATCCCTATTGGGAGCAGGCGGGGCGGAAGATCTGAGGAGGTGCCGTAGGGTGGGCAAAGCGAAGCGTGCCCACGAATACTCGTTTACGGAGACAGATCGTGGGCACGGCGCAAACGCGCCTTTGCCCACCCTACGAGACAACGGACGGGGAAACATTTGTCATGAGCGACGCCGCGAACGAAGTCCTCTACACAGTCGCCGATCACATCGCGACCATCACGCTGAACGCGCCGGAGCGGATGAACACGATCTCCGGCCCGATGCTCAACGATCTGGCGCGGATCCTGACCGAAGCCAACGAGGACAAGGACGTCCGCGTCGTGATCCTCACCGGCAAGGGCAGGGCGTTCTGCGCCGGCCTCGACTTGCGCAAGGAGCGCGACGGCAACGGCCTCAGCGCCGCGTCCTCGCCGACCACGATTAATCTGCGCAACACGCCGCCGACGGTGTTGCAGGCAATGGACAAGCCGACCATCTGCGCCGTCAACGGCGGTGCCGCCGGCTACGGCATGGACACCGTGCTCGGCTGCGACATCCGCATCATGGCGGAAACCGCAAAGCTCGCCGCCGCCTTCGTCAAGCGCGGCGTGGTGCCGGAATCCGGCGGCACCTGGCTGTTGCCGCGCATGCTCGGCTGGGCCAAGGCTTCAGAGCTGATCTTCACCGGCCGCACGCTCAGTGCGCGCGAGTGCCTGGAATGGGGCCTTGCCAACGAGGTCGTGCCGGACGCCGAGTTGATGAGCCGCGCCACGGCGGTCGCCCGCGAGATCGCCGCCAACGCGCCGCTGGCGGTGCAGGCCTCCAAGCGCATGATGCGGATGGGCCTCAATGAGAATTTCCACGACCATGTCCACCACGTCTATCTCCAGCTCCTGCCGCTGTTCAAAACCCAGGACATGGCCGAGGGCATGAAGGCCTTCATGGAAAAGCGCGAGCCGAAATTCGAGGGGCGGTAGCCGGTAGCCCGGGTGAGCGCAGCGATACCCGGGACGGTGAGAGTTAAGTCCCGGATGTCGCTTCGCTCATCCGGGCTACCTTGCCGTCTTAGCAGAGACAGATTTCGTGCCTATATAAACGGGATCATCCACCTCTGGATTGTCCCATGGCCCCCGTATCCATCCTGCTCAACCTGCTCTGGATCCTCTTCGGCGGCGCCTGGATGGCGTTCGGCTGGGTGATCGCCGCGGTCATCATGGCCATCACCATCGTCGGCCTGCCCTGGGCGCGGGCGGGGTTCAACATCGCCGTGTACACGCTGCTGCCGTTCGGCTCGCGTGCGGTCAACCGCTACGACGTCACCGGTATTGAGGACATCGGCACCGGCCCGCTCGGAGTGATCGGCAACATCATCTGGTTCGTGCTCGCCGGCTGGTGGCTGGCGCTCGGCCACCTATTGACCGCACTGGCCCTCGCGATCACCATCATCGGCATCCCCTTCGCCTGGGCCCATCTCAAGCTCGCAGGCATCGCGCTCTGGCCGATCGGCAAGGTGATCGTGCCGGCTTGAGGCCAACTCGTGGCTCGTAGGATGGGTTTCGCAAGTGCACCCCATCCTACGCGCTGGGGACATCAATGAGCATGCTCCCTCAGGGACGAACGCGAATGATCGTATTTCCCTTGCGTCGCCCGGTCGGATTTAAGGCGGCGACCGCATCGTCGAAGGTCGAGACCTTGCCGATGTTCGTCCGCAGTCGTCCATCCCGCACCCGCTGGACGATCTCACTGAGTTGGGCGCGATCCGCCTCGACGACGAAGTCGACCGCCAATCCATCGGAGGGCCGCGCCTCGGCCGGCGCGACGATGGTCACCAATGTTCCTCCGGCTCGAATGCGTTCTACTGACCGCTTCTGTATGTCACCGCCGATGACATCGAACACCAGATCGACCTTGCCGACGTCTTGCAGCGAGTCTTTGTCGAGGTCGACGAACTCGTTTGCGCCGAAGTCGAGCACCGTCTGACGGTCAGCGGCGCGTCCGGTGCCGATGACGTAGGCGCCGGCCTCTCGTGCGAGTTGCGTCACCATCGACCCGACTGCGCCGGCCGCGCCGTGTGCCAGGATGCTCTGCCCCGATTTGAGACGGCCATGCTGGAACAGCCCTTGCCATGCGGTCAGCCCCGAGATCGGCAGGCTCGCCCCCACTGTGAAGTCGACGTCGCCCGGCAGTGGCGCAAGATTGCGTGCCTCGATCGCCACATACTCGGCCAGCGTGCCGTCGCGATACCAGTCCGCTAGGCCGAACACCCGCTGTCCTAACACCAGCCCTGTCGTTCCATAGCCAAGAGCAGTGACCACTCCGGCCAGCTCGTGCCCAGGGATCGACGGTGTTCGGTCACGGTCGCGGCGATCGGTCCAGGTCGAGGGCCACGCCAGTTCAGTCGGGACGAATCCCGACGCATGAACCTGAACCACGACATCGTTTATCGCTGCCTGCGGCTCGGGCCGGTCCACCAGCTTCATCCCCGCCGTTCCCGCGGCCTGGTCCGTCACAACGATTGCCTTCATTGGATCATCTCCTCAGTCATTGTCTCTTGATGCAACGATTGCAGTCAGCGTGAGCGCGACGGCTATCCACAAACTGCCAGACAGTGTGGAAGTGTCCGCGATCTGCGTTGACCGGGGCTCCACTGAGACTGCCGATCGGGATCGCTTCGTTCGCGGTACTAGCAGTTAGATGCGTCACGCCCGGTCATGAGACCAGTACCAAGATTGCAAAATTCGGCTGTACCAAGGGCCATTGAGGCGGCGAACAGATTGAGCTCGCAGGATGGTAAAGCGCGAGCGAAACCCATCAACCCGACCGTTGACGAGGCATGATGGGTTTCGCAAGGGCTCATCCTACGCGCTGATCGGCAACATCATCTGGTTCGTGCTCGCCGGCTGGTGGCTGGCGCTCGCGCCTCGTCCTCCTCGCCAGGGAGGTTCCATATAGGAACGCGGGCAGCAACGTTTGGAAACAAAATCTTCACCAATAATGACGATAGCGCCAGTCATGGGAGGCAACCGGAAAGTGTGGGCGCTACAATTCTGGGAGAACCGCCCGAGATTGCACGTGGGCTGGAATGGGGTTTGGAATGTTCAGCGCGCCGCCTTTTGCGAGAGCAAATTGTGCTGTCAAGGAGGAGCTGCGCTTGGTCGCTCGCACCGAACGGCGGATTGCGAACAGATTACAACTGGTCAACTGGAGCCTTGTGGTTGGGTGGGCGCTGGCGCTCTGCGTCGGGCTTGCCGTAACAACCTTCACGCTGGAAGGTTTGATGACGACGGAGGTCGTCACAGCGCCGGCGCTGGCGGTTGCCGGGTTGTGGCTCATGCGGTGGGGCTGGGGCGAGCGACCGGCGTTCACCATGCTCGCATTTGCGCAGATGGGTTTTGTCGCGATCTGCGCGGCGCCGCTGTCGTATATCGGCTTGGGCGCCGCGATGCCGCTGCAGGACGCGAGATTCGCCGAGCTTGACCGATTGCTCGGCCTGGATTGGCCTGCATATTTCCATTTCGCGATGGCCCGCCCGGAATTGCTGCTGTACGCCAAGTTCTTTTACGCAATGATCCTCGTGCCGGCCTTCTGCGTTCCGGTCGTGCTGGGGCTGACGGGTCAATATATCCGTCTGCAGCAGTTCGTGATGGCGTCAACATTGGCGTTGTGCGTGGTGATTGTCGTCTCCTCCCTGCTTCCGGCGATCGGCACCTATTTCGAGTTCGGACTGCCCTCCGACACCGAGCTGTTCAAGGCGAACGGATATGGAGGACAGGCGAGCGACATACCCATGCTGCGCGATGGTACGTTGCGAGCTCTCAACATCGTGAAGCTCGGCGGCATCCTCACTTTCCCGAGCTTTCACGCTGCCACGGCGCTTCTCAGCATCTGGAGCTTATGGAGCATTTGGTGGCTGCGTCCCGCCCTGCTGGTGCTGAATGGGGGAATGCTCGTCGCGACCCCGCTGGTCGGAGGACATTACTTCGTGGATGTGATCGCGGGCGTGGCGGTGGCTGCGCTGACGATCCAGGCGTCGAAAGGCCTGACGGCGGTCGTCGTTGCAAGTCCGCTGGCGGTCTCGACGCAGCCGAACTCGGCGACCCCGGGTCGGCTGGTCGCTCTTGTCTTCGCCGCCATGTTCGTGCGGCCGTTCCGGCGGAACATGTCCCGGCATGCGATACGCCTATGAACGTGGGCTCCTGGCCCAAGGGAGACCTGCGCGGCCGTTTGTGATCACGAGCGTATCGTCGCCACATTGCGCAATGCAGACGGTCTCAGTCGCCTGCACACACAATCCCTCGCGTTGCCCGACGGGCAAAACACGCCCCATGCAGGTCAAGGGAGGGGGTCCGAAAAATATTCTGATTGACCGAATTGTCAGTTTCGGCTAAACCGCATTCCATCCCGGCCCGTCAAAGGGACGTTTCGCGATCGTCACGATACGTAGGCTGGGATGCGATGGACGCGGCAGCGCCGGCGCGTGACGGGGTGGCAGGGCGGGCTACGCCCGTGAGCCATCGTGATCCGCGGTACGACACGGCGCGGTCACAGCGTTTCTTTTCGGCGTTGGGGGCGAGCACGCGCGAGCTTCCGACTGTCCGGGGAGGGACGTCCGCGGACGGCAAAAGCGTGTGGTCCTGACGCCCGGGGTCTGTGCGTCAAGGCTTGCGGTGATGAAGCGGCCCGACCGGGCGCGCACATCAGTCATCTGCAAGACGACGGGGGCAATAGTGCATCGCTCCCCGGGGAGAGCACGCCATAAGCCGTAAAACCATTGCGCAGGGAAGGCCGGGAGCCCGGCATCACCTGTGGTCAACCCCGCGTGCGTCTTGTCGCGTGCGGACCTTCGGGTGCCAGCCGGCCTCCGGCCTTCCCTGCGCCCTTTCTCTTCGATGAGGGCGAAACGGATAGCAAAGCTCGGGCGGAATACGCCGCGAGAAGGCGAAGGCGTGTCTATAGAGATAAATGGGAGAGCTCTCGTGCCCCGGACGCAGCGCAGCGCTCTCCCGGCGATGCGAAGCATCGTCCGGTTCAGCGGTGCGCTGCAGAGCCGGGGCCCAGATTGCGGCAACGTGCTCGACGGCTGCTGGGTCCCGGCTCTGCGCAGCAACTCAAGGGCGTTGCAGCGCGTCCGGGACACGAGCGTGGCCGGCAGTTTGCACCGCCTCCAACTTCGTCTTGCACTGCGGTAGAAAAATATCGCACACTCCTCTGGGCCGAGGAGCCCAAGGAAGCTCTTCAAGGGAGCTCTTGAAGAGGAGCGAGCCATGTCCCTCCAGACCATACCATCCGACGCCACTGAGCATCGCCCCAACCGTCCCGAGGACGTTCAGGTGACGGAAGCGGAAGCCCGCCTGCGGGACGATATCCGCCTGCTCGGACGCATCCTCGGCGACACCGTGCGCGATCAGGAGGGCGCCGACGTGTTCGACCTGGTCGAGCGCATCCGGCAGACTTCGATCCGGTTCCACCGCGACGAGGACCGGCTCGCCCGCCGCGAGCTCGAGCAGATCCTCGACAGTATGTCGACGTCGGAAACCGTGCGGATCGTCCGCGCCTTCAGCTATTTCTCCCACCTCGCCAACATCGCCGAGGACCAGAACAACATCCGCCAGATGCGCGCCGGCAAAGGCGGCGGCTCCGGCGTGCTGGCGGAGACGCTGGCCCATGCCAAGGCGGCGGGCATCGGTGCCGATGCCTTGCGCAGCTTCTTCAAGTCCGCGCTGGTCAGCCCGGTCCTGACCGCGCACCCGACCGAAGTCCGCCGCAAGAGCACGATGGACCGCGAGATGGAGGTCGCCGGCCTGCTCGACCGCCGCGAGCGCGTCGCGCTCACCGCGGAGGAGGCCGATGCCAGCGACGAGCAGCTTCGCCGCGAGGTGCTGACGCTGTGGCAAACCAATCTGCTCCGCCGCACCAAGCTCACCGTGTTAGATGAGGTCGCCAACGGCCTGTCGTTCTACGATTACACCTTCCTGCGCGAGGTGCCGCGGCTGGTCAACGCGCTCGAAGACCGGCTGGAGGAGGGCGGCGAGCAGGCGGCCTCCGAGCTGGCCTCGTTCCTGCGCATGGGCAGCTGGATCGGCGGCGACCGCGACGGCAATCCCTTCGTTACCGCCGACGTGATGCGCGGCACGCTGCGGCTGCAGTCGAGCCGGGTGATGCAGTTCTATCTGAACGAGCTGCACGTGCTCGGCTCGGAATTGTCGATCGCGGCGCATCTCGCCGACGTCTCAGAAGAGCTGCGCAATTTGGCGGAACGCTCGCCGGATACCTCGCCGCACCGGAGCGGCGAGCCTTATCGTCTGGCGGTCTCCGGCATCTACGCGCGCCTGACCGCGACGGCCGAAAAGCTCGCGGTCGAGATCACGCGCCGGCCGGTCGGCAAGGGTGCGCCATATGCGAGCGTGAAGGAGCTGCAGGCCGATCTCGATGTGCTGCACCGCTCGCTGATCTCCAACAATGCCCGCGTCATCGCCCGCGGCCGGCTGCGGCTGCTCCGGCGCGCGGTGGATTGCTTCGGCTTCCATCTCGCCCGGCTCGACATCCGTCAGAACTCGGCGGTGCACGAACGCACCATCGCCGAGCTGATGGATGCCGCCAATCCCGGCATGTCCTATCTCGCGCTCGGCGAAGAGGCGCGCATCTCGCTGCTCACCAACGAGCTGCGCTCGACGCGCGCGCTGGTCTCGCCCTTCGTCAAGTACAGCGACGAGACCATGGGCGAGCTCAACGTCTTCCATGCGGCCGCGGAAGCGCATGCGATGTTCGGCTCGGACGCCATTCCCCAATGCATCATCTCGATGTGCAAGGGCATGTCCGACATGCTCGAGGTCGCGGTGCTGCTGAAGGAGGTCGGCCTCGTCCATCCCTCCGGCCGCAGCGCCATCAACATCGTGCCGCTGTTCGAGACCATTGAGGATCTGCAGGCCTCCAGCGGCATCATGGATCGCTTGCTGTCGCTGCACGATTACCGGCGTCTGGTCGACAGCCGCGGCAGCGTGCAGGAGGTCATGCTCGGCTATTCCGACAGCAACAAGGATGGCGGCTTCGTCACCTCGGGCTGGGAGCTCTACAAGGCCGAGATCGGTCTCGTCGACGTGTTCGAGCGCCATCACGTGCGGCTGCGCCTGTTCCACGGCCGCGGCGGCTCGGTCGGCCGCGGTGGCGGGCCGAGCTATGACGCCATCATCGCCCAGCCCGGCGGCGCGGTGAACGGCCAGATCCGCATCACCGAGCAGGGCGAGATCATCTCGTCGAAATATTCCAACGCCGAAGTCGGCCGCAACAATCTGGAGATCCTCGCCGCGGCGACGCTGGAGGCGAGCCTGCTTAATCCGCGCCAGAGCGCGCCGCGCCGCGAATATCTGACCGCGATGGATGAGCTGTCGAACCTCGCCTTCAAAGCCTATCGCGGCCTCGTCTACGAGACCGACGGCTTCGTCGATTATTTCTGGTCCTCGACCGTCATCAACGAGATTGCGACGCTGAACATCGGCAGCCGTCCGGCCTCGCGCAAGAAGACCCGCGCGATCGAGGATCTGCGCGCGATCCCCTGGGTGTTTTCATGGGCGCAATGCCGCCTGATGTTGCCGGGCTGGTACGGATTTGGCAGCGCGGTCGAGCAGTGGATCGCGGAACATCCCGACAAGGGCATGCCGTTCCTGAAAGAGCTCTACAGGGAATGGCCGTTCTTCCGCATGCTGCTCTCGAACATGGACATGGTGCTCGCCAAAAGCTCGATCGCGATCGCCTCGCGCTATGCCGAACTGGTGCCGGACGAAGCCTTGCGGGAGAAGATTTTCGGCCGCATCCGCCGCGAATGGCATTCCTGCATCGAGACGCTGCTCGACATCATGGGGCAGGACCGCTTGCTGCAGGGCAATCCGCTGCTGGAGCGCTCGGTGCGCCACCGCTTCCCCTATCTCGATCCGCTCAACCACGTGCAGGTCGAGCTCTTGAAGGAGCACCGCGCGCAGAACCCGGACGAGCAAGTGCTGCGCGGGATTCAGCTGACGATCAACGGGATTTCGGCGGGGCTGAGGAATACGGGGTAGGGGCGAATAGCGAATGGCGAGTAGCGAGTAGCGAATAAGCCCTATTCGCCATTCGCCACTCACCACTCGCTTCGCTCAACAGAAATGCGCGCCCTGCGTCTCCACATAGACCGCGTAGAGCGACTGGCTCGCGGTCATGAACAGGCGGTTGCGCTTCTTGCCGCCGAAGCAGACATTGGCGCAGGTCTCGGGCAGCAGGATCTGTCCGATGCGCGCGCCGTCGTTCGGCGCGAAGACCTGCACGCCGTCATAGCCGGGACCGACCCAGCCGGCGCCGACCCAGATGTTGCCCTCGGTATCGACGCGCAAGCCATCAGGGAAGCCCGACTTGCCGTCGAGCGTCATGTCGATCAGCTTCTTCGGGTTCGACAGCTTGGCGCCGTCGATGTCGTAGGACCACACCACGTTCTTGGCTTCAGGGTAATGCGTGATGCCGGTGTCGCAGACATAGAGCTTCTTGTAGTCGTGGCTGAAGGCGATGCCGTTCGGCTTGAACGGCTCGTCCGCGACCTTCGCCACCTGTCCGGTCTGGGCGTCCAGGCGATAGACGGATTCCTTCTGGTGCGGCTGCAGCGAGCCGGTATTGGCGAGCTTGCCCTCGTAGATGCTGATCGCCCCGTAGCCGGGGTCGGTGAACCAGATCGCCTTGTCGTTGGGATGCACCACCATATCGTTCGGGCCGTTGAGCGGCTTGCCACCGGCCTGCTCGGCCAGCGCCGTCACCGAGCCGTCGTGCTCATAGCGGACGAGACGGGTGCGCTCGGCGCTGAGCTGGCGCCCCTCGGTGTCGAACGAATTGCCGTTGGCCTCGTTCGACGGCTTGTGGAACTGCTCGGAGATATGGCCGTCATCGTCGAGATAACGCAGCTGCCGGTTGGCGGGGATGTCGCTCCAGACGAGATATTGTCCCTGCGCATTCCAGGCCGGTCCCTCCGCCCACAGGCAGCCGGTATAGAGCCGCTTGATCGCGGTGTTGCCGACCTTGGCCTTGAAGCGCTTGGGGTCGATGGCGATGATGTCGGGGTCGGGATAGCGCTGCGGCTCGGCATTGGCGCCGAAGTCGCGGGCGTCGGCTCGCGAGGCGAGGACAGTGGATGCGGCGAGAGCCGCCGTGCCTTTGAGCAGAGTGCGGCGGCCGAGGCCGCCCGTTACAGAGGTATCGTCGGAGTTGGTCAGTGTTCTTGTCATGGTTTCCTCCCAAAGTTTCGTTGGGAGGACACCATTCGCCTGCATTCGGGCGTAAAACGGAGCGATCTCGGGCCAAGACAACCGGAGATCGCAGGGCAGGGATGCCGGAAATGCGGCTAGACGGGATCCCAGGTGAAGATGTCGGCGGAGCGGTCGAGCTTGTAGAACGAGCCCTTCAGCGCCGGCATGCCGTGTTCCGCGATCGACTGCGGCGTCCAGCCCTCGCTCCGCTGCACCGAGCGGATCGGACGGTTCTGGCTGAACAGGAAGATCTCGTTCATGCGCACGCCGAAAATCTGGCCGGTGACGTCCTTGGCGGCATCGGAGATCAGATAGCCGCAGAGCGGGGCGATCTTCTCCGGTCCCATCTGCTTGATCTTCTCGACCCGCGCCTTTTCGGCCTCAGTCTCGGTCGGGATGGTGCCGATCATGCGCGTCCAGGCGAACGGCGAGACGCAGTTGGAGCGGACGTTGAAGCGGCCCATGTCGAGCGCGATCGACTTCGACAGCCCGACGATGCCGAGCTTGGCGGCGGCGTAATTGGCCTGGCCGAAATTGCCGATCAGGCCGGAGGTCGAGGTGAAGTGCACGAAGGAGCCGCTCTCCTGCTCGCGGAAGATGCGCGCGGCGGCGTGGCTGACGTAGAACGAGCCCATCAGATGCACCTTGATGACGGCCTCGAACGCCTCCACGCTCATCTTGTGGAAGATCATGTCGCGCAAAATGCCGGCATTGTTGACGACGCCGTCGAGCCGGCCGAAATGATCGGTCGCGGTCTTCACGATCTTGCTGGCGGGGATCGCTTCGGCGACCGACTCGAAATTGGCGACCGCGGTGCCGCCGCGCTTCTTGATCTCCTCGACCACTTCTTCGGCGGGCGCCGCGTTCGAACCGGCACCGTCCGAGGCTCCACCGGGATCGTTGACCACGACCTTGGCGCCCTCCGCCGCACAGAGCAGCGCGATCTCGCGCCCGATGCCGCGGCCTGCGCCGGTGACGATGATGACCTTGTCTTGCAGTGATTTGCTCATGCTAGCCTCTCCACGTTGCCTCTGGCCGCAGCTAACCCAGCTCGTCATGCGCGGGCTTGACCCGCGCATCCATCTCAGAAGAGGATGGATTGCCGGGTCAAGCCCGGCAATGACGAGCATGCGTTGTCCGCGCCGCTTACCTCTCGTTCGTAAACACGATCGTGCCGCTCGCCGCGAACATGCCGCCGACGCCGTGACATACCGAAATCTTCGCGTTCGGCACCTGCGCCGGTGCGATGCCGCGCATCTGCCGCACACTCTCCTGCAGCGCATACATGCCGTACATGCCCGAATGCATATAGCTCAGTCCGCCGCCATTGGTGTTGAGCGGCAGCTTGCCGCCGGGACGCGTATTGCCGTCGGCGATGAATTGGCCGGTCTCCTCATGCGGCATGAAGCCGAGATCGCCGAGGCCGAACAGCGGCAGATGCGCGAACGCATCGTAGATCATGAGGTGATCGACGTCCTTGTGTGCGATGCCGGCCTCCTTGAACGCGAGGGGGCCTGCGGTCTTGAACGCGCGCGAGGAGTTGAAGGTCTCCATCTGGCTGACCATCGGCGTCTCCACGCTCTCGCCGGTGCCCATGATATAAACGGGCTTGCGCGGAAAATCCCTGGCGCGATCGGCCGAGGTCAGGATCAGCGCGCCGCCGCCGTCGGTGACGAGGCAGCACTGCAGCAGGCGAAACGGATAGGCGATCATGCGCGAGTTGAGGACGTCGGCAACCGTGATCGGGTCCTTCATCATCGCGCGCGGATTCTTCGCGGCCCATTCCCGCTGCACCACCGCAACGGCAGCAAGCTGCTCGTGCGTGATGCCGTAGGTCTTCATGAAGCGCAGCACGGGGATCGGAAACATGCTGGGCGGACCGTAGACGCCGTAGGGCGCCTCGAACTGGCCCTGCAGGCTGTCGGCGGGGATCGAGCGCGGCGCCTTGCCGATCATCGACTTGCCGCTCTCGGCATGCGTGATCAGCACGGTCTTGCACAAGCCCGCCTCGATCGCCGCCGCGGCATGACGAACGTGCAGCATGAAGGAGCAGCCACCGACCGAGGTGCCGTCGACCCAGGTCGGCTTAATGCCGAGATAGTGGCAGACCTGCTGCGGCGTTTCGACCGCGGTGGCAAAGCCGTCGATGTCGGAGAGCTTCAGTCCGGCATCGGCGATGGCGTTGAGCGCGGCGTCTGCGTGAAGCTGGAGCTGCGAGGCGTTCGGGATGACACCGAGCTCGGTGGTCTCGGCCGCGCCGACGACGGCAACCTGGTTTTTGCGCATGGCTTATCCCTTCGCCGGACGAAACACGGGAAGGGTGATCTTGTCGTCGAGCGCCTGGAAGGCGACTTCGAGCTTCATGTCGAGCTCGAGCGCCTCGGGCGTCTGCGGGCAATCGATGATGTTGCTCATCATCCGCGGTCCCTCGACAAGCTCCACCACGGCGATCGCATATGGCGGCGTGAAGCCGGGCGCGGCGGGACGGTGATTGATCACGTAGCTGTAGAGGAAGCCCTTGCCACTCGCCTTGAAGATGCTGACCTTGCGCGAGGCGCAGGACGGGCAGAACGGGCGCGGCGGGAAGTAGACATGCGCGCAGGCGTCGCAGCGCTGCAGGCGCAATTCGCCCGCCTTCGTGCCGTCCCAGAAATGCTGGGTCTCCGGCGTCGGTTTCGGTCGCGCGCGCTGCGGTTCGGCCATGTCGGAACGCCCTCCCAGAAAGCAAATCTTGATAGGGCAGGCTTCACGCCCGCCCGTTTCGATCTTGATGCGACAATCGACCATGGTGCGTCAACGGTCCAGCAATACGCATGCATGCCATCATGCGCACAATGCTTGTGTCGAACTGAGGCAGCGCTATAGATTGCGCGCGACAATATTCCGTGAGACAGACATGCCCGAATTTCCGACGCTGGCGAAGCTCGCCGAAGACCTCGAAAGCGGCCGCACGACCGCCCGCAAGCTGGTCGAGGCCTGCATCGCCAGGATCGCCGATCCTGCCGGGGAGGGCCAGCGCACCTTCCTCCATGTCGACAAGGACGCCGCGCTCGCCGCGGCGGACGCGATGGACGGCTTGCGCAAGGCCAAGGCGGCGCCATCGCGCTATGCCGGCATCCCGATCTCGATCAAGGATCTGTTCGACATCAAGGGCCAGGTGACGCGCGCCGGCTCGCGCGCGCTCGACGATTCGCCGCCGGCCGAGCAGGATGCGGCGACGGTGGCGCGGCTGCGCAGGGCCGGCTTCGTCGTGATCGGGCGCACCAACATGACCGAGTTCGCCTATTCCGGCATCGGCATCAATCCGCACTACGGCACGCCGAAGGGCGGCTGGAACCGGGCCGTGGGCCATGTGCCCGGCGGCTCGTCCTCGGGCGCGGCGGTATCCGTGCTCGATGGCATGGCACACGGCGCGCTTGGCACCGACACCGGCGGCTCCTGCCGGATTCCGGCCGCGTTCAACGGCATCGTCGGCTACAAGCCGACGCAGCGGCGCGTGCCGCTCGATGGCTCCGTGCCGCTCTCATTCTCGCTCGACAGCATCGGGCCGCTGGCACGATCAGTCAGTTGCTGTGCCATACTGGACGCCGTGCTCGCGAACGAGCCGATCGCCCCGCTGAAGCCGCGTCCGATCCAGGGCATGCGACTCGCGGTGCCGACCACGATCGCGCTCGACGACCTCGATGCTGAAGTCGCCGAGACGTTCGAACGCGCCCTGAGGACGCTTTCCGACCATGGCGCCATCATTGAGCGCATCGAGATGGCCGAATTCCACGACATCGGTCCGATGAACGCCAAGGGCGGCTTTGCCGCGTCCGAGAGCTACGCCTGGCACCGCTATCTCATCACCTCCAAGGGCGATGTCTATGATCCCCGCGTCTCCGTACGGATCATGCGCGGCGAAGCGCAGAGCGCGGCCGATTACATCGATCTCCTCAACGAGCGCCGCTCGCTGATCGCCCGCGTCAACGCGCGCATCGCGCCCTATGATGCGCTGGTGCTGCCGACCACGCCCAACACGCCGCCGAAGATCGCCGACCTTGCCGATGACAAGGCATTCACGCGCGAGAACATCCGCGCACTGCGCAACTGCACCCTGATCAACATGATCGACGGCTGCGCCATCTCGCTGCCCGCACATCGCCAGGGCGACGTTCCCGTCGGCCTGATGCTGGCGGGCGCGGGCGGAACGGACCATCGTATTTTTGAACTTGCTGCCGGCATGGAGGCCGTCATTCGTGTTTGACCTGACTTTCACCGTCGATGCACAGGACACCACCACGCCGCTGACGCTCGCGATCGACCAGATGGTCATCGCCGGATGGACCGGCCGCGACCCCGTCGCGCGCGACAAGCACATAGCCGAGCTGCAGGAGATGGGCATCGCCCCGCCGGCCTCGACGCCGATTTACTACCGCGCCTCGGCGCGGCGGCTGACCCAGGAAGACAGCATCGAATGCACCGGCGGGGATTCCTCCGGCGAGGTCGAGTTCGTGCTGATCGGCTGGCAGGGCCGCATCTTCGTCGGCTGCGGCTCCGACCACACCGACCGCAAGGTCGAGGCCTACAACGTCACCGTGTCCAAGCAGATGTGCGACAAGCCGATCGCCGCCACGCTGTGGGAGCTCGAGGACGTCGTCGGCCATTGGGACAGGATGATCCTGCGCTCCTACGCCACGATCAAGGGCGAGCGCGTGCTCTACCAGGAGGGCACGCTGGACGCGATGCTGCCGGTGAACGACCTGATCGCACGCGGCTTCGAAGGAGGAAAATTCCCCGACGGCTGCGCCATGTTCGGCGGCACGTTTGCAGCCAAGGGCGGCATCCGCCCCGCCGACCGGTTCGAGTTCGAGCTGGAGGATCCCGTGCTGAAGCGGACGATCAAGCATGGGTACGACGTGGTGACGTTGCCGGTGAGGGGCTAGCTCTCCCCCCACCGTCATTGCGAGCGAAGCGAAGCAATCCAGAATCCTTCGGCGGAACCAGCCTGGATTGCTTCGTCGCAAGGGCTCCTCGCAATGACGGGAGATAGTCATCGGAAATCGGGTGGCGGGGTAAACGTCGGGCTGCCAAGGTGATTGTTATGACAATGACCGCACGTAAAACGGCCCAACCCTCCGGTCCCGACCTCGCCGCCCACGTCGACGCCCTCGACTGGCCTCAGATCACGGCCGAACTCGACACCCAGGGCTGTGCCGTCCTGAAGGGCCTGTTGACGCCGGACCAGTGCCGCGCCGTTGCGGCGCTCTACCCGGACGACACGCAGTTTCGCAGCCGCATCGTCATGGGCCGTCACGGCTTTGGCCGCGGCGAGTACAAATATTTCGCCTATCCGCTGCCGGATCTGATCGCACAGCTCCGCCCAGCGCTCTACGCGCGTCTGCAAGGCGTCGCCAATCGCTGGAACGAGGCGATGGGGAATGACATTCGCTATCCCGCCGCGCACGCGGCGTTCCTGAAACGCTGCCACGAGGCGGGGCAGGCGCGGCCGACGCCGCTGCTGCTGCAATATGAGGCGGGCGATTACAACTGCCTGCACCAGGACCTCTATGGCGAGCACGTGTTCCCGCTCCAGGTCGCGATCCTGCTATCCGAGCCCGGTCGCGATTTCAGCGGCGGCGAATTCGTGCTGACCGAGCAACGGCCGCGCATGCAGTCGCGGGCCGAGGTGGTGCCGCTGGCGCAGGGTGACGCCGTCGCCTTCGCTGTGCATCACCGCCCGGTGCAGGGGACACGCGGCACTTACCGCGTTAATCTGCGCCATGGCGTCAGCCGCATCAGGTCCGGCCAGCGCCATACACTGGGTGTAATTTTTCACGATGCCAAATGAGCGGAGCGTTGACGGCTGATTTGTTCGATAGCGTTGCCGAAGCGCAGCCGTCGCGCGAGGAGATCGCGGACGGTGCCGTGTTGTTGCGCGGCTTCGTCAAGCCGATCGAAACCGAGCTGATCGCCGCCGTGCGCGCGATCGTGGCGCAATCGCCGTTCCGCCGGATGACGACGCCCGGTGGCCATCTGATGTCGGTGGCAATGACCAATTGCGGCGAGCGTGGCTGGATCACCGACCACACCGGCTATCGCTACGATCCGATCGACCCGCGAACCGGCGCGCCCTGGCCCGAAATGCCGCCGGTGCTGCGCGATCTCGCGCGCCACGCGGCGGAGCAGGGCGGCTTTGCCGGCTTCGCGCCCGATGCGTGCCTCGTCAACCGCTACGAGCCCGGCACGCGGCTGTCGCTGCATCAGGACAAGGACGAGCTGGATTATGCGGCGCCGATCGTCTCGGTCTCGCTCGGCCTGCCCGCAACCTTCCTGTTTGGCGGCCTCGCACGTGCCGACAAGCCGCGCCGCTTCCGGCTGGTCCATGGCGATGTCGTGGTCTGGGGCGGCCCGTCCAGGCTCGCTTATCACGGCGTCGCGCCGCTCGCCGAAGGCGAGCATGCGCTGTTGGGACGGAAGCGGATCAATCTGACGTTCCGCCGGACGCGGTGATCTTCCTGCTCCCCTTGTGGGAGAAGGGAAGAGACCTCCGGAACGACGATGCTTCGCTTAAGGCTTCGGCGGGTGGATGAACGCCCACGGGCTCACTTCGGAATCCCGCGTCACTTCCACCGAGATCAGATACGGCCCGCCATGGCTGAGTGCTTTCTCTATCGCCGCCTTGAACTGATCGGGCGCGGTGACACGCGCAGCCGCGACGCCAAAGGACTCCGCGAGCTTGACGAAATCCGGATTGACGAGGTCGGACGCCACCACGCGGCCGTCGAAACGTTCGCGCTGGTCGCGGCGGACATTGCCGTAGGCGTTGTTGTTGAACACCAGCGTCACCACGCCGATGTTGAACTGCACGGCGGTTGACAACTCCTGCACGCCGAACATGAAGCCGCCGTCGCCGGTGATGGCGACCACGGGCTTATCCGGGTTCGCCACCTTGGCTCCGAGCGCGGTCGGGAAGCCCGAGCCGAGCGTGCCCTGATAGCCCGAGGTGATGAAGGTGCGCGGCTGGTAGATCGGAAATCCGTACCAGGAGGCGAAGCCGACCTGTGACAATTCATCTGTCACGATCGCGTTCGCGGGCAGCACCTCGCGCAGGATGTTCAGATAAGCCATCTGCGGCTGGACGCGCTGGATCTCGGCCTGAGCGCTCGCAGTTGCTTCGCGGATCGTGGCGCGGCGGCCGGAGGTCTTGCTGTAGCCGGCCTTGCGCACGGCAGCAGCGAGATCGGCGGTCGCGGCCCTGGCATCGGCGACAACAGCGGTGTCGGCAGCGAAGCGCCGCATTTCGACCGGATCGATGTCGATGCGGATGCTCTTCAGGCCCGCAGGCTGATACGGCCAGCGCGACATGGTCGGCAGCTCCAGCCGCGTGCCGATGCCGATCATGAAATCGGTGTTGGGCCACAGCTTGTAGGCCGCGGCCATGGTGAGGCCGAGCTCATGGGCGTTGGAGACGATGCCGCGGCCGCTGCGGAAGGCGACGACGGGTGCATCGATCATCTCGGCGAGTTCGAGGATCTCCTCGCCCGCATCGATCGCGCCGCTGCCGACGAAGATCATCGGCGCCTTGCTGCCCTTGATCAGCGCCGCCGCCTGCCTGATCAGGTCAGGATCGGGCAGCGGCGCCGGCAAGGGCTCCAGCACGCGTGCTGCAGCGGTGTCCGCGCGCTGCGTAAAGACGTCCCAAGGCATCTCGACCGAGGCGGGGCCGCGCCGGCCGGACGTCATCTCCTGAAAGGCGCGCGCCACCGTGGTCGGTGCGTTGCCGGGCGTCTCGATACGGTCGGCCCATTTCACATAGGTGCGCAGGGTCGCGAGCTGATCCGGCATCTCGTGCAGATGGCCGCGGCCCTTGCCGAGAAATTGCGTCGGCACCTGGCCCGTCACGCACAGCACCGGCTCGTTGCAGCCATAGGCGGTGAGCAGCGCTGCGCTGGCGTTGAGCACGCCGGGGCCGGGCACGACGCTGAACACACCGGGCCGGCCGCTCGCGCGTGCATAGCCGAATGCCATGTAGCCGCAGGCCTGCTCGTGCCGCGCGCCGATCACCTTGAGCTGGGCCTGGTGGAAGGCGTCGAACAGGCCGTAGACCTGCGCACCGGGCAGGCCGAACACGGTATCGACGCCATGGGCGACCAGGCCGCTTACGATCGCTTCGCCGCCGGTGAGGGTGGTCATTGCATCATTCCACTTCGATTGTTGATCAGGCTTCGTCGACGACACCGTTGCGCAAGCTGCCGATGCCTTCGGCCGCGACCTCGACGACGTCGCCGGGCTTCAGGTAACGCGGCGGATCGAACCGCGCACCGGCGCCGGTCGGCGTGCCCGTAACGATGATATCGCCGGGGACGAGCGTTGCGAAGGTGGAGATATAGTTGATGAGATAACGGAAGGAGAACATCAGCCGGCTGGTGCGATCGTCCTGCCTGAGCTCGCCGTTGACATGCGTGGTGAGCCTGACATCGGCGATCTGCGATTCCTGCACGTAGGGCACGAGCCATGGGCCGAGGCTGCCGCTGGAATCAAAGTTCTTGCCCTGGGTGACGTTGAACTTGGCGTGGCGCAGCCAGTCGCGCACCGAGCCTTCGTTGCACAGCGTCAGCGCGGCGATGTGATCGAGCGCAGCGCTTTCCGGAATATGCCGGCCTTGCTTGCCGATCACCAGCACGATCTCGCCCTCATAATCGAGCTGCGCGGACGCCCGCGGGCGCACCAGCGGCGTGTCGTGGCCGACGAAGGAGCGGGGCGAGCGCATGAACATGCTCGGATATTTCGGCGCGTCCTGACCGTCCTTGTACTCGGCGTTACGATCAGGATAGTTGACGCCGATGCAGATGATCTTCTCCGGCGCGGGCACCGGCGGCAGCCAGGTGATATCGGCGAGCGCGTGATCCGGCGCGCGGCCGGCGGCTTCCTCGGCAAAGCTCACGAGCTTTCCGGCCGCGATGACTTCGCGCAGCGTTGGATAGTGTTTTGCGTAGCGCGCGGAGAGATCGACGATGCCGCCCTGCAGGACAGCACCGTAGCTGACATCACCCTTGACGGAATAGGTGGCGAGGCGAGGAAGTTTCATCAGTCAGCCACCAGCACGTCCGCGACAAACTTCGGCTCGCGCACGGCCTGCCCGCTAAACAGCGAGCCCTGCTCGAACCAGGAACGCGGGGCGGGCGCGCCCCACAGCGTCTGGCGGCGCGGATCGCGCAGCGACCAGCGCAGCGGCTCGTGGTCGTGATCCCCCGTGAAATAGTCGCTGGTGTAGAGCTCGAGCCGGTGTCCGTCGGGATCGCGGACATAGAGGAAGAATGCGTTCGAGATGCCGTGGCGTCCGGGGCCGCGCTCGATGTTCTTGACGAAGCCTTGCGACGCCATGACGTCGCAGAGATGGATGATGTTCATCGCCGTCGGCGTCCAGTAGGCGAAATGGTGCAGGCGAGGGCCCTTGCCGTTGGTGATGGCGAAGTCGTGGACATTGCCCTTGCGATGCATCCAGGCGGCGGCGATGCGGCCGTTCGGTCCATCCTCCTCGGCGTATTCGGTGAGGCGGAAGCCGAGCCGGGCGTAGAACTCGACGGTGTCCTGCACCTCGGCGGCGAAGACGTTGAAATGATCGAGCCGCTGCGGGTGGCAGCCCCTATAGAGATCATAGCGGCGCAAGAGATGCGGCCGCCGATCCATCGACGCATAGAGCTCGATCTGGAAGCCGAAGGGATCGGTAAACTGCAGGGTCCGGCCCTGGAAGGGCTGGTCGACGAAAGCGTAGGCAAGCCCGTTCTCGGACAGGAAAGCGGCGGCCTTGTCGAGATCCCCGTCGTTGCCGACCTTGAAACCGAGGCGCGCGCACGCCGGGACTGCTGCTTTCCGCAGCACCAGCGAGTGATGCTGATGCTCCTCCGCGGCGCGCAAGTACACGACCTTGTCGTCGGCGTCCTCGACATGCAGGCCGACAATCGTCTCGTAGAACTCGCGGCTCAGCTTCAAGTCGGTGACGTCAAGCACGACGTGGCTGGAGCGGATGATGTTGAACGGCGGCTCGAAGATATGTTGCGGTACGGGCATTTGCGTTTCCCCTCGGCTCGGTCGTCATTCCGGGCGGCTCGAAGAGCCGAACTATGGTGCGCAATTGCGCACCTGAGAATCTCGAGGTTCCGGATTCGCTTCGCGCTCCGGAACGACGAAGCGTTAAATTCCCAGTTTCTGAATCTTGTGCGTGCCCCGCGCCAGCGAGACGTGCTTGGTTTCCATGTAGAAATCGAACGAATAATCGCCGCCGTCGCGGCCGATGCCGGACGCCTTCATGCCGCCGAACGGCGTCGGCAAATGGCGGACATTCTCCGAGTTCAGCCAGATCATGCCGGCCTCCAGCGCGTCGGCGACGCGCAGTGCGCGGCCAACGTCGTTGGTCCAGACATAGCCGGTCAGACCATAGCGGATGTCGTTGGCGATCTCGACGGCTTCGGCTTCGTCCTTGAAGGGCAACACGGTGAGGAACGGGCCGAACACCTCCTCCTGCGCCACGCGCATCTTGCCGTGCGCGCCGGTGACCAAGGTAGGCTCGACGTAATGCCCGCCGCCCGGGCCGTCATGGGCCTTGCCGCCGACCGCGATCACAGCGCCGTCCTGGCGCGCGACGTCGAAATAGCAGCAGACCTTTGCCAGATGCCGTTCGTGGATCAGCGGCCCGATCTCGGTGGCGGGATCAAGGGGATGGCCGACCTTCAGCGCCTTCACGCGCGCGGTGAGCTTCTCCGTGAACTTGTCCGCAATGCCGGCCTGAACCAAGAGGCGACTCGATGACGTGCAGCGTTCGCCGTTGAGCGAGTAGATCATGAACACGACGGCATCGAGCGCGCGGTCGAGATCGGCATCGTCGAACACGATCACGGGGTTCTTGCCGCCGAGCTCGAAATGCACGCGCTTCAGCGTCGGCGCGCCCTGCACCATGATCGCCGAGCCGGTCGCGCTCTCGCCGACGAAGCCGATCGCCTTGATCGCGGGATGCTCGGTCAGCGCCTTGCCGGCCTCTTCGCCGAAGCCGTGGACGGTGTTGAGCACGCCGTCGGGAACGCCGGCCTGCTTGACGAGCTTGCTGAGCATGTCCGCGGTGACCGGCGACCACTCGGCCGGCTTGTGCACGACCGTGCAGCCGGCGGCAAGGGCCGGGGCGATCTTCCAGGTCGAGAGCATGAACGGCGTGTTCCACGGCGTGATCACGCCGACCGGGCCGATCGGCACGCGCGTCGAGATGTTCCAGTGCTCGTCGCTCGGCGTGTTGAGGCCGTCGCGCGCCTCCGCGCATTTGTCGGCGAAGAAGCGGAAATTCTCGGCGGCGCGGATAGCGGCCTTGGCCATGAAGCGATAGGCCTGGCCGGTGTCGATGCATTCGAGCACCGCGATGTCGTCCGCATTGTCCTCGATCGCGTCGGCGACGCGATGCAGCAGCTTCTTCCGCATCGCCGGGCCCATATCGCGCCAGGACTTGAAGGCGAGCGCGGCAGCCGTTGCGGCGCGGTCGATGTCCTCGGCAGTGCCCCGCGCGACGCTGGCGAGCGTAGTGCCGTCGACCGGTGACTTCGTCTCGAACGTCTCGCCGGAGATCGAGGCGACGGTCTTGCCGTCGATCATGTGACCGATGCCGTCGGCACGCAGCTTCTTCAGCAGCGGTGCGACGCGGTCGCGGTTGGCCTGGAATACATCGGCTTTCGGGCTGGGCTTATCCATGGGCGGCTTCCACTTTCAGGGCGTCGTGGATGTTGTTGCGCTTCCAGCTGGTGTCCTTGTCGTTGATCTGCATGTCGAACGACAGAGCGAACTTGCTGGCAGCGAAGACGGGATCGAGATGTCGGGAGAGTGCCTGGAAGACGTGCTCGCCGGCCTGCTGCCGCGTCCTGAGATCGCGGCCCTCGCCGATGCGCAACACCATGTCGAGGAAGCCGTAGTCCTTCCGCGCGTCAGCGATCGCATAGTGCTCGCACCTGATGGCGCGGACGCGGATGCCGCCGAGCGGGAAGATGCCGGTCTCGACCGCCGCCTTGCGCACGATCTCGCACACCGCCGCGATATCGAGGCGGCCATCGAGATTGGCCGAATATTCAATCGTGAAATGCGGCATCGCGGTTTCACTCCCAGTATTCTTATGCGCCTAAGCGAAGTAGCAGCTGACCGAGCCGTAGGCGCCATAATCGGCCTGAATGGTGTCGCCCTTGCGGGTCTCGATCGGACGGATGAAGGAGCCCGCAAGCACGACCTGTCCAGGCTCCAGCGCAAGGCCGAGCGGCGCGATCTTGTTGGCGAGCCAGGCGACGGCGGTCGCCGGATGATTGAGCACGCCGGCGGCAAGGCGGGTCTCTTCGAGCTGGCCGTTCCGAAAACACAGCGCGCCGATCCAGCGCAAGTCTGCGTCGAGCGGGCGGATCGGCCGTCCGCCGAGCACGATGGCGGCATTCGCCGCATTGTCGGCGATGGTGTCGAAAATCTTTCGCGTCGCTTTGGTCTTGGGATCGACGCGCTCGATCCGCGTGTCCAGAATCTCCAGTGCCGGCACCACGAAATCGGTGGCGTTGAGCACGTCGAACAGCGTGCAGTCGGGCCCCGCGAGCCGCTTGCTCATGACGAAGGCGAGCTCGGCCTCGACGCGTGTCGCGATGAAGCGCTCGGTCGGAATGATCCCGCCATCGGCGAAGAACATGTCGTCGAGCAGCACGCCGGAATCGGGCTCGTCGATATTGAGCGCGCTCTGCATCGCCTTCGAGGTCAGGCCGATCTTGTGGCCCTTGACGATGCGCCCCTCGGCGATCTTGACGTCGACCCAGGCCTTCTGAATCGCGTAGGCATCGGTGATGGTGATGCCGGGGAAATCCTGCGACAGCTGCCGGATCTGCGTGCGGGTCTTCTCCGCCTCGTGCAGACGCCTCGCGCAAGCTTGGATATCGTCGTTGGAAAGCGCCATTTGTGATCTTACAAATTGGGGTGCCGGGAGATACTTAACATGTTAAGTGAATGCGTCAAACACAATTTCGGCTTGCTGCACTGCAAACGTTTTGCGGTTTGAAAGGGCATCATGGTGAAGAGACCGGCTGATCCAGCCAACGGAAGCGCGCCTGCCGCCCGGCAGGTGCCGATGCGCGATTTCTCCCGCTCGCTGCCGATGTCGCTGCTGCGAGCCCGCGAAGCGGTGATGCGGCAGTTTCGTCCCTCGCTGCGCGAGCACGGCTTGACCGAGCAGCAATGGCGCATCCTGCGTGCACTAGCGGCGATCGAGGCGGTCGAGGTCACGGAACTCGCGCGCACGGCGTTCCTGCTCGGCCCGAGCCTGTCGCGCATCCTGCGCGATCTCGAGGCGCGCAATCTGATCGAGCGAAAGACGGCGAAAGCGGACCAGCGCCGCAGCATGGTCTCGATCTCGAAAGAGGGCGTGAAGCTGATGGCCTCGGTGGCGCCGACGTCGGAAGCGATCTATGCCGAGATCACGCGACGCTTCGGCGCACGCAAGCTCGCCGAATTGCAGGAGATGCTCGGCGCGCTCGAACAGAGTCTTGCAGAGCTTGGCGCAAGCGAGGAGGCAAGTGCGGAGGAGTGAGCGCGTGATGGCCGGAACCGGGGGGTCGGGCGATGGTTTGACGTCGATTCGAAGGTGGTTGACGCTGGCCGTGTCGATGCCGGGGAGGTTAAACTGCCCATGCACGCCGCCAGGCCGATGCGGGGATCGGGAGGTGCCGATTCCGGGCGATCCGGGGCGGAAAATCGTGACGGAGCGGACCCGATCCCTTGCCGGATGACACCCCGGGCGGCAATAGTGAGCGCCGCTAGCGAGGTCGGCGTCAGCGAAGTCAGTATCCAGAGCGCGAGCGCATAGGCGTTGCGTCATTGCGAGCGTAGCGCGGCGCTCCGGTTCGCGCTAACAGCGGGTCGTGCTGTCGCGGCGCTCGTCATGGTGACGAAGGTCCAAACAACAAAGAAGGAAGGCAACGTGGCGAACAAGGTCAAGGAAATCTGGAAGTCGGGCAAGGCCGTGGTCAACGCGTGGCTCGCTATTCCCTCCGGCTTCTCGGCCGAGATGATCGCGCAATGCGGCTTCGACAGCGTCACCGTCGACATGCAGCATGGCGTGCAGGATTATCTCTCGATGGTGCAGTGCTTCCAGGCCATGGACAAGCACCCCGTGACCCCGATGGTCCGCGTGCCCTGGAACGAGCCCGGCATCATCGGCAAGGTGCTCGACGGCGGCGCCTATGGCGTGATCTGCCCGATGGTCAACACGCCGCAGGAAGCCAGGAACCTGGTCTCCTATTCCAAATATCCGCCGCAGGGCGTGCGCTCCAACGGCCCGATCCGCGCCGGCATGTACGGCACCGCCGGCTCCTATCAGAAGACCGCGAATGCCGACACCATCCTGCTGCCGATGATGGAGACCAAGACCGCGGTCGAGAACATGGAAGCGATCCTCGACGTCGAAGGCATCGACGGCGTCTATATCGGCCCGTCCGACCTCGGCTTCTCCTACGGCCTCGAGCCCAAGCTCGACCGCAGCGAGCCCGAGATCCTCGCGATCTACGAGAAGATCATCAAGGAATGCGGCAAGCGCGGCCTCAACCCGGGCATCCATTGCAGCGGCGCCGAGGGCGCAGCGCGCGCCATCAACATGGGCTTCAAGCTGGTGACGCTGTCGAACGAGGTCGGCCTGATGACGACCTACGCCAAGATGCAGGTCAACGCGACCCGCAAGGATTCGGGCGGGAAGGCCTGAGACCTCGCGAATGGCGAATGGGGGGTAGCGAATAGTGCTGCTCCCCTTTTTCCATTCGCCACTCGCTACTCACTATTCGCTCAAGGAGACCTGCCATGACCATCAGCCCCGTCATCCGCCTGCATCCTGATGATGGCGTGCTGATCGCGCGCGCCAGCCTGCCGCCCGGCACCGTCGTTGCCGACGGCGTGACCACGGTCGAGCGCATCCCCTCCGGGCACAAGGTCGCGATCAAGCCGATCGCTGTGGGCGAGCCTGTCATCCGCTACGGCCAGATCATCGGCTTTGCGACCATTCCGATCGCGCCGGGCCAGCACGTGCACGTGCAGAACATCGGCATGGGCGACTTTTCAAAAGACTATGCCTATTGCGCCGACGTCAAGCCGACGCCGAACTTCGATCTGCCGGCGACCTTCGAAGGCATTCGCCGCCCGGACGGCCGCGTCGCCACGCGCAACTATATCGGCATCCTCACCTCGGTGAATTGCAGTGCGCATGTCGCAAGCCTGGTCGCCGACGTCTTCAAGAAGAATCCCTTCACCGGCGACAATCCGCTCGCTGACTTTCCCAATGTCGACGGCGTGGTCGCGCTGACCCACAAGACCGGCTGCGGCATGACGCAGAACGAGCCCTTGGCGCTGCTCCGCCGCACGCTCGGCGGTTATGCGCGGCACGTCAATTTCTCCCACGTCATCGTGCTCGGCCTCGGCTGCGAGGTGAACCAGATCGGTGGTCTGATGGAGGAGCAGAAGCTCGCGGGACGCCTGCGCGCGATGGACATCCAGGAGGTTGGCGGCACCCGCAAGACCGTGGAGGCGGGCATCGCCTTCGTGCGCGAAGCGCTGGCTGACGCCAACAAGGTCAAGCGCGAAACGGTGCCGGCGAGCGAGCTGACGGTCGCTCTACAATGCGGCGGCTCGGACGGCTATTCCGGCGTGTCGGCCAATCCCGCGCTTGGTGCTGCGAGCGATCTCATCGTGCGTCACGGCGGCACCGTGATCCTGTCGGAGACGCCGGAGACCTACGGCGCCGAGCATCTCTTGACGCGCCGCGCCGTCAGCCGCGAGGTCGGCGAGAAGCTGGTCGACCTGATGCGCTGGTGGGACGAATACACGGAGCGCGAAGGCGCCGAGATGAACGCCAATCCGAGCCCCGGCAATAAGGCCGGCGGCCTCACCACCATTCTTGAAAAATCGCTCGGTGCGATGGCGAAGGCCGGCACCACCAACCTCGTCGAGGTGCTGCGTTACGCCGAGCCCATCACCAAGAAGGGTTTCGTCTTCATGGACACGCCCGGCTACGACCCTGTCGCGGCAACCGGGCAGGTTGCCGGCGGTGCCAATCTCGTCTGCTTCACCACGGGCCGCGGCAGCGTGTTCGGCTGCAAGCCGGCGCCCTCGATCAAGCTCGCCACCAACACGCCCATGTACAAGCGCATGGAAGAGGACATGGACGTCAATTGCGGCACCATCCTCGAAGGCGAGGAGAGCGTCGAGCAATGCGGCCAGCGCATCTTCGACCTCATCCTCAAGACGGCCTCGGGACAGCCGACCAAGAGCGAGAGCTTTGATTTCGGCGGCGCCGAGTTCGCGCCCTGGGTGCTCGGCGCGACGATGTAGCCGCGCTTCGCGCAGCACACATGCAATTGCGTGTCATTGGGGGACACGCGAGGCCGATGGGCAGCGCGTGTGGTTGCGCGAATTGCACCGATCGTTCGTTACGTAATGATACGGAGGCGAGGTTTCTTCGCTGGGGATCCGCGGCTTACACCTGATTAACACTGTTGCCGTAGACAGGGGGCGATGCGGCTCCACAGCGTGGTGGGCCGGCCTTTAAGGATCGAACCGATGCAAGCGATACGTCCCACGGGGGTGGAAAATCTCCTTGGTGAGGAGGAGCTGATTGTATCGAAGACCGATCTCAAAGGCCGCATCACCTACGCCAATGACGTCTTTCTCCGCATGGCGAAATACCCCTGGAAGCAGCTGATGGGCGCGCCCCACAGCCTGATCCGCCATCCCGACATGCCACGCTGCGTCTTCAAGCTGCTGTGGGATACGCTCCAGGCCAAGCAGGAAATCTTCGCCTACGTCGTCAATCTCGCGGGAGATGGCAGCCATTATTGGGTGTTCGCCCATGTCACCCCGACGCTCGACGATCGCGGCAACATCATCGGCTATCATTCCAATCGACGCAGGCCCGATCCGGCGCCGGTCGAGCGCATCAAGCCGATCTACAAGGCGCTCTGCGCGGAAGAGGCGCGCCACGCCAATGCCAAGGACGGCATGCGTGCGAGCTTCGAAATGATGGTCGGTCTGCTCAAGCAAAACGGTGTCGGCTACGATGAATTTGTGCTCTCTCTCTAAGGCGCAGGGAGCGACTGCAGTCGCGTGCCTTCTCGCCAGCATCGCGTTCGTCGCCTCGCTGCTCGGCTGGACCGGAATCGTCAATGCAGCGCCGCTCGGCGCGGCGATCCTGCTGCTCGGCTACGCGCTCTGGTGCCAGCACCGCACGGCGGTGGCCGTCGATGAGGTCGCCGATGTCTGCCGCAAGGCGGCGCGCGGCGATCTCGAAGCGCGGATCCTGAGCGAGCGCCAGGCCGGGCGCATCGGCACCATCCAGAAGTCGGTCAACGACATGCTCGACATCGCCGACGCCTTCGTCCGCGAGGCCTCGGCATCGATGGACTATGCCAGCCGCGGCAAGCATTTCCGCAAGATCCTCGCGCGCGGATTGCCCGGCTCGTTCCGCCGCTCGGCAACCGTCATCAATGCCGGCACCGACAGCCTCGGCCGCCGGGTGGTCGAGATCGCGGGCCTTGCAAAGCAGTTCGGCACGCATCTCGACGAAGTCGCAGGCAGCCTCATGAGCGCCGCGACCGATCTCGAATCCGACGCCGGCCAGATGGCGGCGGCGGCGGAGACGACGAACCGCCAGACCTCCGGCATGCGCAGTGCGTCCGATCAGGCCTCGAGCAACGTCGCGACGGTGGCGAGCGCCGCGGAACAGCTCGCATCCTCGATCGCAGAGATCAGCCGCCAAGTGGCCGGCTCGACCACGAGCACCGGCCGCGCCGTCGACGAAGCCAATCGTGCCGGCAGCGAGATTCGTAGCCTCGCGGATGCGGCGCTGCGGATCGGCGATGTCGTCAAGCTGATCAGCGAGATCGCCGAGCAGACCAATTTGCTGGCGCTCAATGCCACGATCGAGGCGGCGCGGGCAGGCGAGGCCGGCCGCGGCTTCGCCGTCGTGGCCTCCGAGGTCAAGAGCCTCGCCAACCAGACCGCCAAGGCGACCGAGGAGATCAGCGCCAAAGTCGGCGAGATGCAGCAATCGACGACCAATTCGGTCGCGGCTGTCGAGGCGATCGCGCAGACCATCGCCGAGATCGACGGTATCACCGCGAGCATCGCGGCCTCGATCGAGCAGCAGGGCTCCGCGACCCGCGAGATCGCCCGCAACGTCCAGGAAGCATCAGTCGGCACCTCGCAAGTGTCCTCCAACGTGTCAGGCATCAGCGAAGCCGCCGCCGACACCGGCCGCGTCGCCAGCCGCGTCAACAGCGCCTCCGAACGCGTCCACGGCGAAGTCGAGACCCTCCGCCGCGAGGTGACGCAGTTCCTGCAGCGGCTGACGTCGGCGGCGTAGGGCTGCGCCACTCACCGCTGTCGTCCCGGACAAGCGCGCCCCAAGGCGCGCGCCGGTCCGGGACCCATCACCAAAGGCAGAACCGTAGGGTGGGCAAAGGCGCGCACTTGCGCGGCGTGCCCACGAATTCTCGCCAATCAAACGCAGATCGTGGGCACGCTTCGCTTTGCCCACCCTACGATACTGTCCGCATGGCCCGCATCTTACCTAGGCACGGACTGCCCGTTGTTAGTGCTTGATCGCGTCCACCTCAGGTGTTCTGCTCAAAAAAGCTGCTGGAGCATCGCACCCCGTGTCGATCTACGTCGCATTACACCACGTCACGCACTACAAATACGATCGCCCGATCGATGTCGGACCGCAGACCATCCGCCTGCGGCCGGCGCCGCATACGCGCACGCCGATCATGAGCTATTCGCTCAAGGTCACGCCATCCAACCATTTCGTGAACTGGCAGCAGGATCCGCAAGGCAACTGGCTCGCCCGCTACGTCTTCCCGGAGAAGACGACCGAATTGAAGATCGAGGTCGACTTCACGGCGCAGATGACCGTGGTCAACCCGTTCGACTTCTTCGTCGAGCCCTATGCCGACAGTTTTCCGTTCGACTATCCGAACGACCTGAAGACCGAACTGGCGCCTTATCTGGAGACCATCAAGCCTGATCGCCTGTTTGCGAAATATCTCGATTCGATCCCGCAGGACGCTCCGAACACGGTCAACTTCCTGGTCGAGCTCAATCGCGAGCTTCAGAAGAAGGTCCGCTACATCATCCGCATGGAGCCCGGCGTGCAGACGCCGGAGGAGACACTCGCTTCGGGCGCCGGATCATGCCGCGACTCCGCCTGGCTCCTGATCCAGACCTTCCGTCATCTCGGCCTCGCCGCGCGTTTCGTCTCCGGCTATCTCATCCAGATCCGTCCCGACATCGACCCGATCGAGGGTCCGCCGGAAGTGGAGAACGACTTCACCGACCTGCACGCCTGGGCCGAGGTCTATCTGCCCGGCGCCGGCTGGATCGGTTTCGACGCGACCTCCGGCATGCTCGCGGGGGAGGGCCACATCCCCGTCGCCGCCACGCCGCATTATCGCTCGGCCGCGCCGATTTCCGGCAGCGCCGGCTTTGCCGAGGTCGAGTTCGCCTTCGATATGAGCGTGCGCCGCATCCGCGAGGCGCCGCGCATCACCAAGCCGTTCTCCGACGAATCCTGGGCGCGGCTCAATGATCTCGGCGAGCAGGTCGACGGCGATCTCGCCGCGCAGGACGTGCGGCTCACCATGGGTGGCGAGCCCACCTTCGTCTCGGTCGACGATCTGGAAGCTGCGGAGTGGAATACGGAGGCCGTCGGCCCGACCAAGCGCGCGCTGGGCGACGATTTGATCCGCCGTCTGCGCACGCGCTTCGCGTCCGGCGGCCTTCTGCATTACGGCCAGGGCAAATGGTATCCGGGCGAGAGCCTGCCGCGCTGGGCGTTTGGCCTGTACTGGCGCAAGGATGGCGTGCCGATCTGGAAGAACGCCGACCTCATCGCCAAGATCGAGAATCCGCGGCGCGCCGAGACGAAGGATGCTGAGGCCTTCATGGAGGGCACGGCGGCGCGGCTCGGGCTCGATCCCGGCTATATCATCCCGGCTTACGAGGACACTGCCTACTGGCTCCAGAAGGAAGCCGAGCTGCCCGTCAACGTCGATCCGTCGGACCCCAAATTATCCGATCCGGAAGCGCGCGCGCGGATGGCGCGCGTGTTCGACGACGGCCTCAACACGCCGCGCGGCTTCGTGCTGCCGGTGCAGCGCTGGAACGCGCCGCCGCGCTGGCGCAGCGAGCGCTGGGCTCTCCGGCGCAATCATCTGTTCCTGATGCCGGGCGATTCGCCTCTCGGCCTGCGCTTGCCGCTCGGCTCGCTCGGCTACGTCCCGCCCAATCAATATCCCTACATTATCGAGCGGGATCCGATGGAGGCGCGGGGCAAGCTGCCGGTGTTCAGCCTTCCGGCGCGCCCGGAATCGCCGCCGCGGGTCGAGCCCGAGCATCTCAACACGTCTGTCCCGGTGCGTACTGCGCTGTCGATCGAAGTCCGCGACGGCGTGCTCTGCGCCTTCGTGCCGCCGGTCGAGCGGATCGAGGATTATCTCGAAATGATCACGGCGCTCGAAGCCACAGCGGAGGAGATGCAGCTCCAGGTCCATGTCGAGGGCTATCCGCCGCCATTCGATCCGCGCGTCGAGGTCATCAAGGTGACGCCCGATCCCGGCGTGATCGAGGTCAACGTCCAGCCGGCAAAGAATTGGCGTGAGGCGGTCGACATCACCGTCGGGCTCTATGAGGATGCCGCCAGGATTCGCCTCGGCGCCAACCGCTTCCTGGTCGACGGCCGCCACACCGGCACCGGCGGGGGCAACCACGTCGTGGTCGGCGGCTCGAGCCCACAGGACTCGCCGTTCCTGCGCCGGCCCGATCTGCTCAAGAGTCTGGTCTTATACTGGCAGCGGCATCCGTCGCTGTCCTATTTCTTCTCGGGCCTGTTCATCGGCCCGACCAGCCAGGCGCCGCGCATCGACGAGGCCCGCCACGACAGCATCTACGAGCTCGAGATCGCGCTCTCGCACGTGCCGCCGCCGGGCTACCAGACGCCGCTGTGGCTGGTCGACCGGCTGTTCCGGCATCTGCTCGTCGACATCACCGGCAATACCCACCGCGCCGAGATCTGCATCGACAAGCTCTATTCCCCGGAGGGCTCGACCGGCCGGCTCGGCCTCGTCGAATTCCGCGCGCTCGAGATGCCGCCCGATCCGCGCATGTCGCTGGCGCAGCAGCTCTTGATCCGCGCGCTGATCGCAAAGTTCTGGCGTGAGCCGCAGGCCGGCAAGTTCGTGCGCTGGGGCACCGCGCTGCACGACCGCTTCATGCTGCCGCATTTCATCTGGGAGGATTTTCAGGACGTGCTCTCCGAGCTGAAGCAGTCCAGCTATCCGTTCGAGCCGGAATGGTATCTGGCCCAGCTCGAATTCCGTTTCCCCGCCTTCGGCCGCGTCCATCATGGCGGCGTGACGCTGGAGCTGCGCCAGGCGCTGGAGCCCTGGCACGTGCTGGGCGAGGAGGGGTCGGCCGGCGGCACCGTGCGCTATGTCGATTCATCGGTCGAGCGGCTTCAGGTCAAGGCGGAGGGTTTTGTCGAGGGCCGCCACATCGTCACCTGCAACGGCCGCCGCCTGCCGATGACCTCGACCGGCCGCTCCGCCGAGGCTGTCGCCGGCGTCCGCTTCAAGGCCTGGCAGCCGGCCTCCGGCCTGCACCCGACCATCCCGGTGCATGCGCCCCTGACCTTTGATCTCATTGATACCTGGAACGGCCGCTCGCTCGGCGGCTGCGTCTACCACGTCGCCCATCCCGGCGGCCGCAGCTACGACACCAAGCCGGTCAACACCTACGAGGCCGAGGCGCGGCGGCTGGCGCGTTTCCAAGACCACGGCCATACGCCGGGGCCGGTCCAGCCACCGCCCGAGGAACGCACAAATGAGTTTCCGCTGACCCTCGACTTGCGGACCCCGCTCCTGCAATGAGTATGATGGTGGGGCAGGGAGAGGCGCATGAGCGAGGGCGCAGCCGAGCAGGACAAGGCGGGTAGGGCGCAAGGCCAGCGTGAAGGCCAGCGCCGCCTTGCCCAATGGGTCCGCGACTATCGCCGCCTGCCCGGCATTCCCGACGAGTTCCTGGGCCCCGACGGCGCCCCGCGCGCGGTCTGGAGCCGCTTCTTCGATGCCTTCGGCGCGCTCGCGCCCGACGAGATCGAGCGTCGCTTCGGCATGGCCGACCGCCATCTGCGCGAGGCCGGCGTCACCTACCGTGCGCCCGGCGACAGCGCCGACCGGCCGTGGTCGATCAGCCATCTGCCGCTCCTGATCGACGAGGCCGACTGGCAGCAGCTTTGCGCCGGCATCACCCAGCGCGCCGAGCTGCTCGAGCTCGTGCTGGCCGACATCTATGGCGAGGGCCGGCTGGTCGCGGAAGGCGCGCTGCCGGCGGCCGCGATTGCCGGCAGTCCCGAATATCTCCGTCCCGTCTGCGGCGTGCCGCCGCCGGGCGGGCGCTATCTGTCGATCTATGCCGCCGATGTCGGCCGCGGACCCGATGGCCGCTGGTGGGTGCTCGGCGACCGCACCCAGGCGCCGTCGGGCGCGGGCTACGCGCTGGAGAATCGCCTCGTGCTCTCGCGCGCCTTCTCCGACCTCTACAAGTCGATGAACGTGCCGCGCGTCGCGCCGTTCTTCGAGGCCTTCCGCGACAGTCTTCGCGCGCGTGCCGACCGCGACGAGCCCAGGATCGGCGTGCTCACCCCCGGCAGCTTCAGCGAGACCTATTTCGAGCATGCGACGCTGGCGCGCTATCTCGGCTTCCTGCTGGTCGAGGGCGACGATCTCGCCGTCAGCGACAACCGCATCCACATCCGCACCGTTGCGGGCCTCAAGCGGCTCGACGTGCTCTTGCGCCGCGTCGATTCCAATTCGCTCGATCCGCTTGAGCTCGATGCCTCCTCGCATCTCGGTGTGCCCGGCCTGATCGACGTGCTGCGCAAGGACGGCGTCGTCGTCGCCAACATGCCGGGCTCGGGCGTGCTGGAGGCGCGGGCGCTGCTCGGCTTCCTGCCGGCGCTCAGCCGCCGCCTGCTCGGTGAAGAGCTGAAGATGCCGCATATCGCGACCTGGTGGTGCGGCCAGCGCAGCGCGCGCGAGGAGGTGCTGGCGCGGCTCGACGAGGTCGCGATCGAAGGCGCCTATCGGCGCGGCGTGCCCGGTTTCGACAGCGCGGGGCCGGTGCTCGCGAGCGAGCTGGATGCGAGCGACCGCCAGCGCCTGATCGACGCCATCGCCGCGCGCGGCATGGATTATGTCGGCCAGGAGGTGGTGCGGCTGTCGACCATGCCGGTGTGGGAGCAGGGCCAGATCACGCCGCGTCCCTTCGTGCTGCGCGTGTTCGCTGCGGCGACGCCCGACGGCTGGGCCATCATGCCCGGCGGTTTCTGCCGGATCGCCGAGCAGGCGGATGCGCGCGCGGTGTCGATGGGCGACGGCGCGCGCGCCGCCGACGTCTGGGTGGTCTCCGACAAGCAGGTCTCGACCGCGACGCTGCTGCCGGCGACCGACAAGGTCCGCATCCGCCGCATCGCCGGCGTGCTGCCGAGCCGCGCCGCCGACAATCTGTTCTGGCTCGGCCGCTATCTCGAACGCGCCGAGGCGACGCTGCGGCTGGTGCGCGCCTTGGGCTCGCCGAGCGGGCCCAACAAGGGCACCGCGGCCTCGCTGCAGTCGGGCGAACGCATCCAGCGCCTGCTGGTGGCCTGGGGCGCGATCTCGCAAACCTCGCGCGCCGCGCCAGGGCGGATCACCGCCGAAGCGTTGCAGAGCGCGGAACGTTTCGGCTCGGCGCTGTCGCTGGTGCGCGCGGCGCAGCGCACGGCGACCTCCTTGCGCGAGCGGCTGTCGCCCGATGCCTGGCAGGTCATCACCGAGATGGCCGAGCGCCTGGCCTACCAGGTCGAGGGCGACGACGGTGTGCTGAGCGCGGCCGAGCTGACCTTGCAGGAACTCGCCAGCCTCGCAGGGCTGGCGCAGGAGAACATGAACCGCGCCGCCGGCTGGCGCTTCCTCGACATCGGCCGCCGCACCGAGCGCGCCATCAACACCACGCGCTTCACCCGCCAGTTCGCCTATGACGAGGCCGGCGATGAGGATCTCGACATCCTGCTGACGCTGGTGGATTGCCAGATCACCTATCGCTCGCGCTATCTGCTGGCGCCGATCCTGGCGCCGGTGCGCGACCTTGCCGTGCTCGACGGCTACAATCCACGTTCGGTGGCGTTCCAGGTGACGACGCTGAACGAACACATTGCCGCGCTGCCCAGCCTGAAGGAGCACGGCCTGATCGAGAAGCCGCAGCGCCTTGCGGTGGCGATGCAGGCGATGCTGGCGACCGCGGAGGCCGAGAAGCTCGAGGTCAAGACGCTGTTCGCGCTGGAGCAGGATCTGCTCAGCCTCGCCGAGGCGATCGGGCAGCACTACTTCCCGCACGGCCCCAATGCCGCCCGGCCGGAAAAGCTGACGGGGCTGGCGTGATCTACGACATCCGTCACGTCACCACCTACGAATACGAGAATCCGGTCAGCTTCGCCCGCTGCACGCTGCGGCTGGAGCCCAGGAGCGGCGGCGGCCAGGAGCTGATCTCGCACAAGGTCGAGATCCGCCCGCGGCCGTCCGAGCGCAACGTCCGGCGCGACTTCTTCGGCACGCTGACCGAAAGCATCGTGATCGAAGCGGCGCATCGCAATTTGCGCATCGACTCGCGTTCGCGTGTCTCCGTGTCACGTAAGCCGCCGGCGCGCGATGTCGACAGTCCGAGCTGGGAGAGCATCCGCGACATCGCCTTCGAGGCGACCAGCCTCGGGCCGTCCTCGCCGGTCGGTTATGTCTTCGCGAGCCCGCTGGTGCCGGTGCTGCGTCCGGTCAGCGCCTATGCGGGGATGAGCTTTGCGCCGGGCGCGGGCATCCTCAAGGGCGCGGTCGATCTCATGCATCGCATCCGCACCGAGTTTCGCTACGACCCCAAGGCGACGGTGATCTCGACGCCGCTGAACGAGGTCTTCGACAAGCGACATGGCGTCTGCCAGGACTTTGCCCATGTGATGATCGCAGGGCTGCGCGGGCTCGGTCTGCCGGCGGCCTATGTCAGCGGCTACTTACGCACCATTCCGCCGCCGGGCCAGGCCCGCTTGCAAGGCGCCGATGCCACCCATGCCTGGGTGTCGCTGTGGTGCGGGGCGGAGCTTGGCTGGGTCGATTTCGACCCGACCAACGATCTGCTGATTGCCAACGACCATATCGTGCTTGCGGTCGGGCGCGACTTTTCGGACGTCTCGCCGGTCGACGGCATCATCGTCGGCTCGCCCAAGCAGAAGCTCGGCGTCGCCGTGGACGTGGTGATGGTGGAATAAACGCGGCCTCGTCGGCCGGGCTCGCCGCCGGGGTGTGCCGCGTCTTCACCGCAACCGCGATCTTGCATAGCACAACGGTAACATATTTCCGTAATCGCGTTCCCAAGGGTTTGGTCAGCCGGCCCAAGATGGGCTATGCTGGTCCTTGCGTCGCGGACAAGAATGAGACGTCGGGAGATGGCATGGGACACCAGCGGCGGACGGGGCTGCAGCCATGATAACCTTACCGAGACTGGCGGCTGAATCCCTCGAGGGCTTCCTCGGTAAGTTCATGCGTCGCCGGTACGATGAGACTTCTGCCAACATCATCGAAAGTGCGACCCGCACCGCGATGGAATGCATCGGCAACAGCGACGCGCTCTACCACAACATCGAACATACGATGCTGGTGACGCTGGCAGCTCAGGCCATCCTCGGCGGCCGAAGTCTTCATACCCATCTGTCGGCTGAGGATTATGTCCATGTCCTGATTGCCTGCCTCGCCCACGACATCGGCTATGTGCGCGGGCTGTTCGAGGAGGACGATGCGGACGGCTTCGTCATCGACGCGGCCGACACCAAGGTCTCGTTACCGCGCGGTGCATCGGATGCGAGTCTGATGATGTATCACGTCGATCGCTCGAAGCTCTACGTGACCCGGCGGCTGCGGCACATTCCCGGGGTCGATCCGGAGCGCGTTGCCCGCGCCATCGAGGGTACGCGCTTTCCGGCACGCGAAGGCCAGGACTATGACGACGAAGCCTCGATCCTGCGCGCCGCCGATTTCATCGGCCAGCTCGGCGATCCCAATTATCTGCGCAAGGCCAACGCGCTCTATTACGAGTTCGAAGAGGTCGGCATGAACCGCCAGCTCGGCTACGATTCGCCGGCCGACATCGTGAACCGCTATCCACAATTCTATTGGAACAGCGTCGCACCGCACATCCAGACCGAGATCGGTTACCTCAACAAGACCGAGATCGGCCGGCAATGGATCGCCAATCTCTACAGCAACGTCTTTCGCGCCGAGCGCGACATCTCGCTGTCCGGGCCGCAGCGGTAGACCTATTGTAGCCCGGATGGAGCGCAGCGAAATCCGGGATTCGGGGATGCTGGCGTTCCCGGATTGCGCTGCGCTCCATCCGGGCTACGAAATCCTCAATCCGTGAAACAATCATGCAACAAAAAACGATCACCACGGACGTCCTCGACATCGCCTATCGCGAATACGGCGCACCCGACGGCTGGCCCTGCATCATGGGCCACGGCTTTCCCTATGACGCGAACGCCTATGCCGAGACCGCCCCGATCATTGCCGAGGCTGGCGCGCGCGTGCTGGTGCCCTGGCTGCGCGGCTATGGACCGACGCGATTTCGTTCCGCGGACACGCCGCGCTCCGGCGAGCAGGCGGCGCTCGGCGCCGATCTGCTGGCCTTCATGGACGCGCTCGGCATCAAGCGTGCGGTCGTCGGCGGCTATGACTGGGGCGGGCGCGCGGCCTGCGTGGTCTCTGCGCTCAATCCGGAGCGCGTGGTCGGGCTCGTCTCCGGCAACTCCTACAACATCCAGAACATCGCCCGCGCCATGGAGCCGGCCTCGCCGCCGGAAGAGGCGGCGCTCTGGTACCAATATCTCTTCCACAACGAGCGCGGCCGCCGCGCGCTGGAGCGCAACCGGCGCGGCTTTGCCCGCCAGCTCTGGGCGATGTGGTCGCCGAAATGGGCGTTCGACGACACGACGTTCGAGCAGAGCGCGGAGTCGTTCGACAATCCTGACTTCGTCGATGTCGTGATCCACTCCTACCGCCACCGCTACGCGCTGGTCGCGGGCGACCCTGCCTACGCCGCGATCGAAGCGAAGCTCGCGGCCCAACCGCCGATCCGCGTCCCGACCATCGCGATCGATGGCGACAGCGATGGCGTCAATCCCGGCACCGCCCATCACGCGCGCAAGTTCGAGGGCCCATTCGAGCGGCGCGTCTTCACCGATGCCGGCCACAACCTGCCGCAGGAGCGCCCGGCCGAATGGGCGCGGGCGGTGGTCGAGGTCCGGAAAGCGGCCTCATAAAGGTCGTTTCTCGCCCGGCCGGCTGGCTTGTCTGCTGTCCCTCCGATTTTTCCCGATCCTGGGAACCTTTTGCGATTGCAGCCGTCCAAGCTGAGGAGCCGCTTCTATATGCGGCTCGTTGCAGGGGAGGATCTCGATGATGTCACAAGTGCGCAAGCTGGAACGTGTCGCGGTGGCGCAGGCGCCGGTCGAACGGCCCGACAGGGCGGAGGTCGAGCAGGCGATCCGGACCATGATCCGCTGGGCCGGCGATGATCCCGCGCGCGACGGTTTACGCGAGACACCGGACCGGGTCGCACGTGCCTTCGAAGAGTATTTTTCCGGCTATGCGCAGGATCCGACGGAAATCCTGCAAAAGACCTTCGAGGAGATCGAAGGCTATGACGAGATGATCGTCCTGCGCGGCGTTCGCTTCGAGAGCCATTGCGAGCACCACATGGCGCCGATCGTCGGCCGCGCCTGGGTCGCCTATATCCCGCAGGGCCGTGTCGTCGGCATCAGCAAGCTTGCGCGCGTGGTGGACATCTACGCCAAGCGCCTCCAGATCCAGGAGAAGATGACCGCGCAGATCGCCAATACCATCAACGATGTGCTCAAGCCTGAAGGCGTCGGCGTCATCATCAAGGCGACGCATCACTGCATGACCACGCGCGGCGCGCACAAGCCCGGGACCGATCTCGTCACCAGCCGCATGCTCGGGGTGTTCCGCGACAATGCGCTGACGCGCCAGGAACTGTTGGGGCTCGCCAATTCGGACGATTGACCCGCGGCTGCTCAAGGAGACGGCGCCATGACCGAGAACAACAAGCCGAGCGGACCCGACCTGAGCAAAGGCGTGTCGCTGACCGCGTTCAGGGATGGCAAACTGCTCGGTCATGTCGGCGAGGAAGACGTCCTGCTGGTGCAGGCCGGCAGCGAGATCTTTGCGATCGAGCCGGCCTGCAGCCATTACCACGGGCCGCTCGCCGAGGGCCTGGTGGTGGGCGACACCATCCGCTGTCCCTGGCATCACGCCTGCTTCTCCTTGCGCACGGGCGAAGCCACCCGCCCGCCGGCGCTGAACGCGCTGGCGGTGTGGGAGGTCGCGCGCGATCGAGACAACATCATCGTTCGGCGCAAGCGCGAGGCGCCAAGGCCGTCGATCGCTCATCGCAACGCGCCGACGCCGGAGAAATTCGTCATCGTCGGCGGCGGTGCAGCCGGCTTCGCGGCCGCCGAGACGCTCCGGCGCGAGGGCTTTGCCGGCGCCATCACCATGCTCAGCGATGACGGCGTGATGCCGGTCGACCGGCCCAACCTCTCCAAGGATTATCTCGCGGGCAGCGCACCGGAGGATTGGCTGCCGCTGCGGGGCGAGGACTATTATCAGGACGCGGGCATCGATCTCAGGCTCAACACTGACGTCTCCGCCATCGATGCGAAGACGCGCAACGTCACGCTCGGCAATGGCGACAGGCTTCCGTTCGACCGGCTGCTGCTCGCGACCGGCGCCGAGCCCGTCAAACTGCAGATCCCGGGCGCCGACCAGCCGCATGTCCACACCTTGCGCTCCGTCGCCGACAGCCGCGCCATCATCAAGGCCGCGGGGAGTGCCGGGCGCGCTTTGGTCATCGGCGCCAGTTTCATCGGCCTCGAAGTCGCGGCGTCCTTGCGGGCGCGCAAGATCGAGGTGCACGTGGTCGCGCCGGAAGAGCGGCCGATGCAGAAGGTGCTCGGCTCCGAGATGGGCGACTTCGTCCGGTCGCTCCATGAAGAGAACGGCGTGATCTTTCACCTCAAGGACACGGTCGAAAAGGTCGACGGCACCCGCGCCACGCTGAAGAGCGGAGCTGTCATCGAAGCCGACCTCGTCGTGGTCGGCATCGGCGTCAGGCCGCGCCTTGCGCTGGCCGAGCACGCCGGCCTTGCGGCGGACCGCGGTGTCAGCGTGAGCGAATATCTCGAAACCAGTGTCGCCGGCATTTTCGCGGCCGGCGACATCGCGCGCTGGCCCGATCCGCATTCCCGGCAAACCATCCGCGTCGAACATTGGGTCGTTGCCGAACGCCAGGGCCAGACCGCGGCGCGCAACATGCTCGGCAAGCGCGAGCGCTTCGACGCCGTGCCGTTCTTCTGGTCGCAACACTACGACGTGCCGATCAACTATGTCGGCCACGCCGAGAGCTTTGACGAGGTCGTGATCGACGGCAGCATCGGAGGCAAGGACTGCCTGCTGAAGTACCGCAAGGACGGCCGCGTGCTGGCGGTTGCGTCGATCTACCGCGATCTCGACAACCTCAAGGCCGAGCTCGAGATGGAGCGGTCGCGCGCCTGACGCGCCGCAGTCGATCTTGATTTACGTCAATGTTACTGCCGGTACGGATGCTCTGCTGGCTGTCGTCCCGGCACGGTGCGTGCTATTCTGGCGCGTGCCCCGGGCTACGCAAGCAGGAGTGGCCGTCATGACCAGTGCTTCGGACACGTCACATCACCCAAGTCTCGGCTCCGGCATCGCGGCGCTGCATGCCAAATGGGGCTGGATCGTCGCGCTCGGCGTCGTCTATCTCATCGCCGGCTTCGTCGCGCTCGGCAGCATGGTGATGGCGACGGTGGCGAGCGTGATCGTGGTCGGCGCCATGATGATCGTCGCGGGCGTCACCGAGATCATCGGCGCGTTCCAGATGAAGAGCTGGGGCAAGTTCCTGATCTGGGCCTTGCTCGGCGTGCTCTACGTGATCGCGGGCTTCCTGACCTTCGAGAATCCGCTATTCGCAGCCGTTCTGCTGACGCTGTTTCTCGGCGCCTCGCTGATCGCGTCGGGCGCCGTCAGGCTGTTTCTCGCCTTCAGCATGAAGCGTGAGAGCCCGTGGGTCTGGGTGGCACTGTCGGCCGTCATCACGCTGCTGCTTGGCCTGCTGATCGTGGCACGCTGGCCGGTGAACAGCGTCTATATCCTCGGCCTGTTCCTCGGCATCGATCTGATCATGGCGGGAGCGGGCTGGATCAGCTTGGGCTTCAGCTTGAAGCGGCGCGGCTAAGCCATCAGCAACTCGACGCAAGACCATGTTGCGGAACTCCGCTGATCTGACGCGCTGACAAAAAGCAGCACGCCGCGCGGCCGCCTCGCGCGGAGATCACCGGGGAGAAACCATGAAAGCCGCCTTGGCCCTGGCCGCAGCGCTCGCTGCCGCCTGCCTGTCCACATCCGTCTCCGCGCAAAAATCCTACGGTCCCGGCGTCAGCGACACCGAGATCAAGATCGGCAACACCATGCCCTATAGCGGGCCGGCTTCGCCCCTCAGCATCACGGGCAGGGTCATTGCGGCCTATTTCGACGAGGTCAACGAGAAGGGCGGGGTTGCCGGCCGCAAGCTCAATTTGATCTCGCTGGACGACGCGTTTTCGCCGCCCAAGACCATGGAGGCGGCGCGGCGGCTCGTCGAAGGCGACGGCGTCGCCTTCATCTTCGCGACCATGGGCACCGCGCCAAGCTCGGCGATCGCAAAATACCTCAACAGCAACAAGGTGCCGCAGCTCTTCCTGATCAGCTCGGCCTCGAAGTGGAACGATCCGGCCAACATGCCGTGGTCGATGGCGCTGCCCTGGGCGCCGAACTACACCAGCGAGGCCGCGATCGACGTCGCCTATGCCCGCGCCAAGAACCCGAATGCGCGCTTCGCCGTGCTCTATCAGAACGACGATGCCGGCAAGGAATACTTGCGCGGCGTCAAGGAGGCGCTCGGCGCCGACGCCGACAAGGCGATCGCGATGGCCTCAAGCTTCGAGGTCGCGGATCCCACCGTCGATTCCCAGGTGCTGACGCTGGCGAACACCAAGGCTGACGTCTTCATGATCTATTCGGTGACGCCGCGCGCCTGCGCGCAGGCGATCCGGAAAGCCCACGAGGTCGGCTGGCAGCCCACGCGCTTCCTTGCTAGCGGCTGCGCCAACAAGGCGACCGTGATGGTCCCTGCGGGCCTCGAGGCCGGCAAAGGCGTGCTCTCGCTCGGCGCGCTCAAGCCGTTCGTCGAAGCGCCGAAGAACGATCCGGCGATGACGGCCTATATCGATTTCATGAAGAAGCGCCTGCCCAATGCCGACGTCAACAACGTCGCCGGCCTCTACGGGTACACCGTCGCCGAGGCGCTGGTGGTGCTGCTGAAGCAGTGCAAGGACAATCTGACGCGCGAGAACATCATGGCGCAGGCTGCGAACCTGAAGAGCGTGCCGTTGTCGCTGCTGATGCCCGGCATCACGCTCAACACCACGCCGCAGGATTTCCGTCCGATCAAGGATGGCTATATGCTGCAGTTCGACGGCAACGACTGGGTCGTCGCGAGCGAATTGCTGAAAGGGACGTGAGGGGCGGGGCTCTCTCCGCGAACTCGGAATCGTAGGGTAGGCAAAGGCGCACTTGCGCCGTGCCCACCGCCTACTCAATACGGAAACAGGAGCGTGGGCACGCTTCCGCCTTCGCTCTTCGAGCTACGGCGGACGCTTTGCCCACCCTACGAGACTGACGCGAAGGTCGGCGAGCGGGAGGACTAAAATGGACTTTCAACATTCCGCCCGTTCGCTGGAGCTCCAGGACCGCGTCCGGCAGTTCATGCGGACACATGTCGAGCCGGTCGAGGAGCTCTATTACGAGCAGGTGAAGCCGGAGGCCGCGCGCTACAGGACGCCGCCCGTGCTGCAGGACCTGAAGAAGATGGCGCGGGAGCAGGGGCTCTGGAACCTCTTTCTCTCCGGCGAGCACGGCCCGGGTCTGACCAATCTCGAATATGCGCCGGTGAAGGAGATCATGGGCCGCATCCTCTGGGCGCCCGAGGTCTTCAATTGCTCGGCGCCCGATGTCGGCAACATGGAGGTGCTGGCGAATTACGGCACGCCTGCACAGCAGGAGCGCTGGCTGAAGCCGCTGCTGGAGGGCCGCATCCGCTCCGGCTTCTCGATGACCGAGCCTCAGGTCGCCTCCAGCGATGCCACCAATATCCAGTGCGCCATCACGCGCGACGGGGACGACTACGTCATCAACGGCCGCAAATGGTTCACATCAGGCGCGATGAACGAGGATTGCGAGATCCTGATCGTGATGGGCAAGACCGCGCCCGACGATCCCGACCGCCACCGCCAGCAATCCATGATCCTGGTGCCCAGAAACTCGCCGGGCGTGCGCATCGTCCGCGACATGTTGACCTACGGCTATGACGACGCCCCTAGCGGCCACCCCGAGATCGTCTACGAGAATGTGCGCGTGCCTGCGGAGAACATGCTGCTCGGCGAGGGCCGCGGCTTCGAGATCGCGCAAGGGCGGCTCGGGCCCGGCCGCATCCACCATTGCATGCGGCTGATCGGCTGCGCCCAGCGTGCGCTCGAATTGATGTGCCAGCGGGCCGTCTCGCGCGTGGCCTTCGGCAGGCCGCTCGCTGAGCAGGGCTCGGTGCGCGAGGACATCGCAAACTCGTTCTGCGAGATCGCGCAGGCGCGGCTCTTGACGCTGCAAGCCGCCGACAAGATGGACCGCGAAGGCAACAAGGCCGCGCGCGACCTGATCGCCGCGGCCAAGATCGTGGTGCCCAGCATGGCCGCCCGCGTCATCGACCGCGCGATTCAGATCCACGGCGCCGCCGGCGTCTCGCAGGATACGTTCCTGGCGCGTGCTTACGTCTACGCCCGCTTCATCCGCATCGGCGACGGCCCGGACCAGGTGCATCTGGCCGCTGTCGGCAAGGAGCTGATCAAGCGCGGCGGGGTGATGGGATAGAGCACCAGCGCTTGATCTGTTGATGTGGCTTCGCGCTATTTGCAAACGCGGCGGATGCCATCCTGACCGAGAAAGGTGCCTGTTGCCGCATCATAGGAGCGATAACGCTCCGCGCAGGAACGTGAAGCGGCGCCATCCATGCGGGCGAGGGCGTTGTCCGCGCCTTGTGCAGGCGCTGCGCCATCCGGCAACTCGAGACCCAGCCTGCCTGCCGGCGTCAGCGTACCATCCAGGTTGCGATTGGGGTTCTCGGCCTCGTAAGTATCGGGATGGCTGCCTGCAAAGCCGGATTGCGCGTAGGCGGCGCTCGCGGTCAGGCCCGACAACACGGCGACGGCAGCGAGAATTTTGAGTCCGTTCATGGTCGATCTCCATCATCAGCCGGCGCAGCACGCTGCCGGTGCGCTCAGATGTGGATCGACATAACCCGCCGACAAGCTCGCGTGATGCCATAAGCGCGCGTTGGCGCAACGGTGTCGTTCAAATACGGAAAGCATCGTTTGTTTGCGGAACGCGAAGGTGGTTGCGCGACCGCCGCGCACGAAACCGCCGAGGCAAACTAGCCGCGTCTTCCTCGCGTTTCGCGATGGCGGAGCGCGTCGACGATCACCTTGAATGCAGCCGAGTTCTGCCGCGAGGTCGGATAATAGATATAGTAGCCGTCGAATTTCGGCGACCAGTCGTCGAGCACGATGACGAGCTCACCGGATCGGACGTGCCGTGTCACCATGTCCTCGGGGACATAGGCGATGCCGAAACCTTTGACGGCGGCGTCGATCATCGCCCGGGAATCGTTGAAGGTCAGTTGTCCCTCGACGCGCACCCGGAGGTCGGGACCGTTCTTGGCGAACTCCCACACATAGTGGCCGCCTGCGGCCGCGCGCCGCTTGATGCAGACGTGCTTCAGCAGGTCTTGCGGATGTCTTGGTTTCGGATGCTCCTTCAGATAGGCAGGCGAGGCGACCGCGACGAGCCGCCAGTCCGGACCGATGCGCACCGCGATCATGTCCTTCTCGACGCTTTCGCCGAGGCGGATGCCCGCATCGAAGCCGTCTTCGACGATGTTGCGGAAGGCCGTGTCGAGGCTGAACTCGACCTTGAGGTCGGGGTATTTCTTCAGGACGGGCGACAGCTTCGGCCAGACGACCGTGTCCAGCGCATGGTCCGAGAGCGTGATCCGGATCGTGCCCGACGGCTTGTCACGCAGCGACATCAGCGCGGCGATATCGCGCTCGATCTCTTCGATGCGGGGCGCAACTGATTTTTGAAGGCGCTCGCCCGCCTCGGTCAGGCCGACGCTTCGGGTCGTGCGCGTGAGCAGCCGCAGCCCCATCTGCGATTCCAGGCGCTTGATCGTATGGCTGAGCGTCGATTGCACCACGCCCAGTTTCGCTGCGGCCTTGGTGAAGCTGCGCTCGCGGGCGACGGCCACGAAAGCCAGCAAATCGTTGAAATCCTGGCTTGCCATGGCCGCCACTATTCATGGCCCGGATCGATTAATGCAAGCAAATTATATCGACTAATCGGCCACCGCCCGGGACCCTAGATGATGTCGTAAACGCGCGGGCTGGGCTTCGCACCCGGCGGTCGCGTGGAGCGGGGTCTTTGCGCTGTCGCTTTGTGCCTCGACGCGATGCGCGGCCTGTGTGTCGGCGAGTCCGGCTTGTGACTCGAAGGAGAAAAGCAATGAAAGCGACAATCCTCTACGGACCCGGCGATGTCCGTTACGAAACCGTCGACGATCCCAAAATCGTCCACCCGACCGACGCCATCATCAAGCTGTCGGCGACGTGCATCTGCGGCTCCGACCTCTGGCCGTATCGCGGCCTGCAGCCGAGTGACGGCCCCGCACATATGGGTCACGAATATTGCGGCGTGGTCGTCGAGATCGGCAGTGCGGTGCGGACCGTCAGGCCCGGCCAGTTCGTCGTTGGTTCGTTCTGCCTGTCGGACAATACTTGCCCGCACTGCAAGTTCGGCTTTCAATCGTCATGCGAAAAGCGCGAGTTTATGTCGGGCGCGCAAGCGCCTTACGCCCGTGTCCCCCTTGCGGACGGCACGCTTGTCGCGACCAGGGAAGTGCCGGGCAGCGATCTCATCCCGCATCTGCTCGCGACCTCCGACGTGCTCGGGACCGGCTGGTACGCGGCCGACGCTGCGAATGTGAAGCAGGGCTCCGTGGTCGCGGTGGTCGGTGACGGCGCGGTCGGCCTCATGGGCGTGCTTGCGGCGAAAGAGATGGGCGCCTCGCGCATCATCGCCATGAGCCGCCACAAGACGCGGCAGGATCTGGCCAAAGCGTTCGGCGCGACCGATATCGTCGTCGAGCGCGGCGCAGAAGGCATCGCACGTGTCAAGGACCTGACCCGGGGCGTCGGCGCCGATTCGGTGCTCGAATGTGTCGGCACCCAGGAAGCGATGTCGCAGGCCCTGGAATGCGCGCGTCCCGGCGGCAGCATCGGCTATGTCGGTGTTCCCCACGGTGTGACGTTCGACGGCCAGGCCTTGTTCTTCGGCCAGCGGCGCATGATGGGCGGTCCTGCCCCGGTGCGGCGGTTCCTGCCCGATCTCATGGACCGCGTCCTCAATGGACGCATAAAGCCGGGCAGGGTGTTCGATCTGACCCTGCCAATCGACCAGGTCGCGGACGGCTACAAGGCGATGGACCAGCGCCGCGCGATCAAGACGCTGCTGACGGTGTGACGGCGGGCAGGGTGCTGTCTATCGGGGCGGCTTGGCAGCTCCCGATCGGCAGCCCGACGAGTCTATCGATAAAGGAGATCGTGACGTGAACATTTCATTCGAAGGCAAGGTCGCCTTGGTGACCGGCGCAGCGTCCGGTCTCGGTCTCGCGACCGCAAGGGCTTTCGCGGAATCGGGGGCGTCTGTCGCGCTAGCCGACTGGAACGAGAATGCGGCGCGCGCCGCCGCCGACGAACTCAATGCTCGAGGTCACAAGGCGATCGGCATCCGGTGCAATGTGGCAGATGATGCCGAGGTCGAAGCCATGATCTCAAGGACGGTCGAGACTTTCGGTCGGCTCGATGCCGCCTACAACAACGCTGGCGTCCAGAATGTGCTCGCGGAGACAGCCGACACCACTCGCGAGGACTATGACCGTGTCATGGGAGTCAATCTGCAGGGCGTATGGAGTTGCATGAAGTTCGAATTGCAGCAGATGCGCAAGCAGGCCAGCGGCGCCATCGTCAATTGCTCGTCTCTCGGCGGTCTCGTCGGAGGTGCGGAACGCGGGATCTATCACGCCGCGAAGCATGGCATCCTTGGGTTCACCAAGAGCGCGGCGCTCGAATATGGAACGCGTGGTATCCGCGTCAATGCCATTTGCCCGGGATTGATATGGACGCCGATGGTGGACCAGATGGTGGCCGACGGGCAAGGCGATGCGCTCAAGGCCATGGAAAAAAGCATTCCGATGGGGCGTGTCGGGCGTCCCGAGGAGATCGCGAAAGCAGTTCTGTGGCTATGCAGCGATGCTGCGAGCTATGTCACCGGCCAGTCCATCTCGGTCGACGGCGGCTTCGTCATGCGTTGATCGACATGTCGAGCCGCCGAGTGCGTCAGATTGCGGGCCGAAGCGGTTTGAACGCGGCGCGCAGCTCCGCGGAAAAAAGCTCGGGCTGCTCCCAGGCCGCAAAATGACCGCCTCTGTCGACCTCATGGAAGTAGGTGAGGTTACGATAAGCGCGCCGGGCCCAGGTCTCCGGGGCTTGATAGCTCTCGCCGGGAAAGACGGTGATGGCCACCGGGAGCGAGATCTCCGCGGTCTTCTCGGGGGCGGCGAGAGCGGGACTTCGCCCGCTGTATTCCCAGTAAAGTCGCGCCGATGAAACCGCGCTGTTCGTCAGCCAGTAGAGCGTGATGTCGTCCAGCACCTCGTCGCGGGACTTCTCGGGGTCGGTGCCATCGTAATTCCAATGCGAGAAGCCTGGATGACCGAGCATCCAGGCCGCCAGTCCCGCGGGAGAATCCGTCAAGCCGTACCCGACCGTCTGCGGCCTTGTTCCCATCATCACCGCATACGATCGGTTGCCCATCCTGGCCGCCGCGCTGAATGCGTCAAACGCCGTGCGTTCCTTCTCGGACAGGCCCGCCGGGGCAGACCCGCCGGCGGCGAGGATCGCGGCGATCTCGGGCGGCACGATCGCCGGCAAGTTGATGTGAATGCCGAGCAGGCCTGCCGGCGCCAGCCGCGCCATCGCGCTGGAGACCGGCGAACCCCAGTCGCCGCCCTGGGCGACGTAATGGGTGTAACCAAGTCGCTTCATGAGTTCTGCCCAGATGCGCGCGGTGTGCTCAGGACCCCAGCCGGTATCGAGCGGCTTGCCTGAGAATCCGTAGCCAGGCATCGAGGGGATCACCACGTCGAACGCGTCTTCGGGCCGCCCGCCATGGGCCGTTGGATCCGTGAGCGGATCGATCACCTTGAGCTGCTCGAAGACCGATCCCGGCCAGCCGTGGGTAATGATGACAGGGAGCGCATTGGGGTGCCTGGAGCGCACGTGAATGAAATGAATGTCGATCCCGTCGATAGCGGTGATGAATTGCGGAAGCCCGTTCATCCTGGCTTCGATCTTCCGCCAGTCGTACGCCGTCCCCCAATAGTGCATCAGCGGCTGGAGCTTCGCCAAGGGGATCCCCTGCGACTGATCGGAAACCGTCTCGCGGTCAGGCCATCGTGTCGCCAGCACACGACGTCGAAGCTCAACGAGATCGGCCTCGGGGACATCGATCCGGAAGGGGCGAATTGCGCTCTCGCCGGCAGCCGATGCTTTGTGCGCGGGAAACACGCTCGCGGAAATCGCTGCTGCAATTCCAAGCACGGCGGTGCTCAGAAGCGCGCGCCGATCTCTGTCAATGATGATCCCGGAATCGGATGACGAATTGGATGATACCGGCATGGGATGGCCTCCTGGCTTCGGGCGATCGGTGCCTGCGGGGCAGGACAGTCCTTCGTCTGTCCATGCAACATGGCCTGGAAGCTCGCCAATGGCTCGTTAGGCGTTGTTAAATGCTGTGAGCTGTCGCGAACGCTCGGCGTGGCGAAGCGAGACAAGCTCAGCATGGCTGTCCATGTCCGCTCACAAGGGCAGGGCGGACGGGGATAACGGCGGCACCCGGCGGTAGCGGCGCTGGGAACCATCCCAGTCCTATTACGTTTCTGTTAGTTGTGGAGGCCCCTCATGAGTAACGAGTGGAATAGCCACCGCACCTCAGTCGTCCTTTTTGCTGCTGCGGTGATCGTCGCAATACTCGCGGCGTTCGTCACGACGCTTGATCGGGTCGACACAAGGACGGCGAGCAACGAGACGCCGCCCGGTACGATGGGCCTCGCAAGGCCGCATCCGCCACTGGACCGAGCACCAGGGCAGCCGGTACTCGGCAACAATGAATTGCCGCATAGCGCGCCTGCCCGATGATCGAATTGTCCCTTGGACGGGCAGCTCGCGCGGCGGAGACGCATAATGGACCGCTCGCTATTTCTCGCCAGGCTGATGGGGCCAACATTTGTCGCGATCGCGCTCGGCATACTGATCAACCTCGGCATGTACCAAAGCATGATCGTGGAGGCGCTCCACACGGGCATCCTGTTCTATCTGTCCGGCTTGCTGTCGTTGCTTGCGGGCCTCGCGATCATCAATCTGCACAATAGATGGCAGGCGGACTGGCGCTCGATCATCACAGTAATGGGCTGGCTGATGACCCTCGGCGGCATCATGCGTATCGTCCTGCCGCAGGTCGCGGTGGCGATCGGTTCGACCGTCTACAGCGGCCGGGCCGCTACCGTCGTGGTAGCGCTGATAACTGGCGCCATAGGTGCTTTCCTCAGCTTCAATGGTTACGTCCGGCGCGCCTGAGGGCGCGGCGAACGGGACGCCCCCCGGGTGGGGCGACTAGGATCCCGAGCAGACCGCCATCGCCATGATGACATCATGCCGGTGTCTTGCCCGACGAGTCAAATCTATTTCGTAAAATCAGAATGATTTCGCGCCGGCAGCTAAGCCGTTGATTCAGCTGTCCCCGGCTACTGTGCATGGGGCTGTTTTTCAGTTTTTTGTCGGAGCGACCCCACCGAAGGCCCTGCAGCGGTGGACGCGCCGTTATCCCGCCTTGGCGATGCGGCCGTCCGCCGACCCCGCGCGCAGGTTCTGGAAGAACTTCTCGACCTCCCGCGACAGCGTCTCTGCCGTCTCGGTCAGGCTGCCCGCCGCCGTCAACACCGAGGATGCGGCGGTATCGGTCTCGCCGATGGCGTCGCGCAGCGAGGTGATGTTGGCGACCAGCGTCTCGTTGCCCTGCGCCGCGCTTTGCGCGTTGGACGAGATCTCGCGCGTGGCGGCGTCCTGCTGGCCGATGGCGCCGGCGATCGCCGAGGTGACCTCGTTGATCTCGCGCACCGCGCCGCCGATCTCGCGCACGGCATCGACCGCGTTGCGGGTCGAGGCCTGGATCATCGAGACGTTCTCGCTGATCTCGGCGGTGGCCTTGGCGGTCTGGCCCGCGAGCGCCTTCACTTCATGAGCGACCACGGCGAAGCCGCGGCCGGCGTCGCCGGCGCGCGCGGCCTCGATGGTCGCGTTCAGCGCCAGCAGATTGGTCTGCTCGGCGATCGCCTGGATCAGATTGAGCACGCCATCGATGCGCTGCGTGGCCGCGGCCAGGCTCTCGATCTCCGAGATCGACTTCTCGGTGCGCTGGCCGGTCTGCTCGACCGCGCCGGCGCTCTGCCGCACCTGGCGGCCGATCTCGACGACCGAGGCCGACAGCTCCTCGGCCGCGCCGGCCACCGCCGTGACGTTGTGCGAGGCCTGCTCGGTGGCGTTCGCCGCCGTGCCGGCGCGGCTGCTAGCGTCCGCGGTGACGCGCGTGATGGTCTGCGCGGTCTCGCGCATGGTGGAGGCGTTGTCGCTGAGGCCGCGCATGATCGCGCCGATCGCCCCGCGAAACTCCTCGACGGATTGCTCGATGTGGCGCGCGCGCTCCTCGCGCGCGGCCGAGCCCTGCGAGACCTGCGAGGCGAGGTTGCGGTTGCGGCCCATGGCCTCCTGGAAGACCTGGATCGCGCGCGCCAGCGCGCCGATCTCGTCGGCGCGGTCGGAGTGCGGCACCACGACATTCTCGGTCCCGTCGGCGACCTGCTTGATGGTCGCGGTGATCGCGGCGAGCGGCCGGGCGACCGAGCGGGCGATGATGACGATGCCGATCACGACCAGGGCCAGCGCCACGCCGCCGAGGCAGGTCAGGACGAAGGAGAGGGTGCGATTGGTCTCCGTCTCACGCGCGATCTGTCTGGCGCGCTCGGCATAGACCTTGGACAGCGCCTCGAGATCCTTGTTCAGCGCCGAGCGCACGGTGCGGTTGGCATCGTTGTCGCCCCATTCGCGGCCCGCGGCCGCGTTGATCTCGACGCCGCGGCGCACCAGCTCCTTGCGGAACTCGACGAACTGCTCGATGCGCTTCTTGAAGGTGGCGAACTGCTCGGCATCGTCGGCTTTGACGATGGTCTCCCAACGCTTCACGACATCGAGGATCTGGGCGTTGAACTTGAGCAGGCCCTCGCCGTATTTCTTCACCACGGCGGGCTCGGTCGACATGTAGACGCCGCGCGATTCCATCACGACCGCATAGACCAGCGAGTTGACGCGCTCGACGTTCAGCGCCGCGGCGTTCGCCGTCTCGATCGCGCTGGTCAGGTCGGCGCCGCGGCGGCTGTTGTAGTCGGACAGCATCGCGATCGCGGCCGTCAGCAGCGCGAACAGCGCGAAGATCGCATAGAGCTTGGTGGCAAGCGTGAAACGGCCGGCCAGCTTGGCGGCATTCCCAGATCGGTCTGATGTCATGGTGTTCAGGGGCCCGGAATGGCCTGAGGCGGCCGGTGAGCGGGGTGGTTTGAATTTGATGCAAAACTATGCAGAACGAAGATGGATGCGGCGTTAACACGGCCGTTGGCTGCCTCCGTCCTTGGTCGTAGGAAAGGCAAGTTATTTCAGCGTCTTGATCCAAAGGTAGAGTTTCAGGATAGTCTTAGGTCGGCCACCGGCCGACGCACCCCGGAGAGACCCTTGGTCTACCGCCATACCATCGACGCCACGACCCACACCTTCGCGGACCTGCGTGACCTCCTTGCCAGGGCGACGCCGCCGCGTTCCGGCGACCGGCTGGCCGGGATCGCCGCCGACACCGCCGAGCAGATGATCGCGGCGCGCATGGCGCTCGCAGACGTTCCGCTCGGCCAATTCCTGCAGGAAGCCGTGATCCCCTACGAGGCCGACGAGGTCACCCGCCTCGTCATCGACAGCCATGACGCGAAGGCCTTCGCGCCGGTGGCGTCCCTGACGGTCGGCGGCTTCCGCGACTGGCTGCTGTCGGATGCGGCGACGCCGGAGGTCCTGCGCAAGCTGGCGGGCGGCATCACGCCGGAGATGGCAGCGGCGGTGTCGAAGTTGATGCGCAACCAGGATCTGATCCTGGCGGCGCGGAAATGCGAGGTCACCACCGCCTTCCGCAATACCATCGGCCTGAAGGGGCGGATGAGCACGCGGCTGCAGCCCAACCATCCGTTCGACGATGCCAGGGGCATCACCGCCTCGATCCTCGACGGCATCATGCTAGGTGCCGGCGATGCCTGCATCGGCATCAATCCTGCGAGCGACGATCCGGCCGTCATCGCGCAATTGCTGCGACTGCTCGACGAGATCATCGCGCGGCTGAAGATCCCGACGCAGGCTTGCGTGCTGACCCATGTCACGACGACGCTGGCGCTGATCGGGCAGGGCGTGCCGGTCGACCTGGTCTTCCAGTCGGTCGCCGGCACCGAGGCCGCCAATCGCAGTTTCGGCATCGACCTTGCGCTTCTGAAGGAGGCGCAGCAGGCCGGGTTGTCGCTGGGGCGCGGCACGGTTGGGCAGAACGTGATGTATTTCGAGACCGGCCAGGGCTCGGCGCTGTCGGCGGGCGCCCATCACGGGGTCGACCAGCAGACCTGCGAGGCGCGCGCCTATGCGGTCGCCCGCGCCTTTGCCCCGCTGCTGGTCAACAGCGTGGTCGGCTTCATCGGTCCGGAATATCTCTATGACGGCAAGGAAATCATCCGGGCGGGACTGGAGGATCATTTCTGCGGCAAATTGCTCGGCCTGCCGCTCGGGATCGACATCTGCTACACCAACCACGCCGAGGCGGACCAGGACGACATGGACAATCTGCTGACGCTGCTCGCCGCCGCCGGCGTCACCTTCATCATGGGTGTCCCCGGCGCCGACGACGTCATGTTGAACTACCAGTCGACGTCTTTTCACGACGCGCTCTATGTCCGTGACGTCTTCGGTCTGCGCCGCGCGCCGGAATTCGACGACTGGCTGGTGCAGGCCGGGATTACAGGCGCCGATTTCCGTCTTGCCGGCGATGCAGGCCTGCTGCCCGATTTTGCCTCGCGGCTGATCGCCTGAGGCTGGAAGCCCCGAAAGGCTTTAGGAAACCATTGGTCCCTCTCCGAATTATGGTTGTGCCACAATATTGAGAAATTCCGGCGACGGCATTACGCTATGTGTCTGGCTGGCTATTTCCGCAACCAGATCGAGCGTGGCGGGGGAGCTTTGATGCGAGCTGAAAGTAACGGAACGTCCCGGCGGATCCTCTGTGTATTTCCGCGCTACACCTCCTCGTTCGGGACGTTCGAGCATTCCTATCCCCTGACCGATGGTGTCCGCGCCTTCATGCCGCCGCAGGGGCTGCTGCTGCTCGCGGCCTATCTGCCTCGGGAGTGGCAGGTCAAATTCGTCGACGAGAACCTGCGTCGGGCGACCAGGGAAGAGTTCGAGTGGGCCGAGGCGGTCTTCGTCAGCGGCATGCACATCCAGCGCCAGCAGATGAACGACATCTGCCGCCGCGCGCATGAATTCGATCTGCCGGTCGCGCTCGGCGGTCCCTCCGTCAGTGCCTGTCCCGACTATTATCCGTCCTTCGACTATCTCCATGTCGGTGAGCTCGGCGATGCCACCAACCAGCTGATCGAGATCCTGTCGCGCGACACCTCGCGTCCCGAGGCCCAGGTGGTGCTGACCACCAAAGACCGCGTGCCGATGACGGAGTTTCCGATCCCGGCCTACGAGCTTGCCGACGTGAAGAAATACTTCCTCGGCAGCATCCAATATTCCAGCGGCTGTCCCTATCAGTGCGAGTTCTGCGATATCCCCGGCCTCTACGGGCGCAACCCGCGCCTCAAGTCGCCGGAGCAGATCATCGCCGAGCTCGACCGCCTGCGCGAATGCGGCATGACCGACACGGTCTATTTCGTCGACGACAATTTCATCGGCAACCGCAAGGCAGCGATGGACCTGCTGCCGCATCTGATCGAATGGCAGAAGCGGACTGGCTACGTGGTGCGGCTCGCCTGCGAGGCGACGCTCAACATCGCCAAGCGGCCCGAGATCCTCGAGAAGATGCGCGAAGCCTATTTCATCACCATCTTCTGCGGAATCGAGACGCCCGATCCCGACGCGCTGAAGGCGATGCAGAAGGACCACAACATGATGGTCCCGATCCTGGAGGGCGTGCGCACCATCAACTCCTACGGCATGGAGGTCGTCTCCGGCATCATCATGGGGCTCGACACCGACAAGCCGAATACGTCTGAGGCGCTGCTCGGCTTCGTCGAGGAGTCCCGGATTCCGCTGCTGACGATCAACCTGCTTCAGGCGCTGCCGAAGACGCCGCTGTGGGACCGGCTGGAGCGCGAGGGGCGCCTGATCGAGGACGACGGCCGCGATTCCAACGTCGACTTCCTGCTGCCCTATGACGACGTCGTGGCGTCCTGGAAGCACGCCATGGCGGTCGCGTATGCGCCCGAGAAGGTCTATGCGCGCTTCCAGTATCAATGCGACCACGTTTATGTTCACCGCCTCAAGGTGCCGACCCCGGACGAGATGAAGACCTGGGCCAACATCAGGCGTGGCCTCGTCATGCTGCGCAACATCTTCTGGAAGGTCGGCGTGCTCGGCGACTACAAGCGCGTGTTCTGGAAGTTCGCGCTCGGGCGCATCAAGCGCGGCGATGTCGAAGGCCTGATCGGATGCACCCTGATCGCGCACCACCTCATCACCTTTGCGCGCGCGGCCTCCAGCGGCAGGCAGAATGCCTCGAATTACTCGATCCGGCTGCGCGAGGCCGCCGTTCCCGCCGAATGATGCGACATGTCTGATCCGGCCCTGCCGCGCCGTCCGACCCTCGATCTGCGGGCGTTCACGCCCGCGCGCGTGGCGCTCGGCCGCAGCGGCGCGAGCGTACCGACCAAGGCGCTGCTCGATTTCACGCTCGATCATGCCCGCGCCCGCGATGCCGTGCATGCCGCCTTCGATGCGCCGCGTCTGGCCGCCGATCTCGGCGCGCTGGGGCTTGCCGTCACCGAGGTGAGGAGCCAGGCGGTCGACCGCAAAGACTATCTGCGGCGGCCGGATCTGGGACGACGGCTCGACCCCGGCTCGGCCGAGGTCTTGGCGCGAGCGGCCTCGGCGCCGTGCCGGCTTGGGCTCGTGATCGGCGACGGCCTGTCCGCGGCGGCAGTCCACGCCCATGCGGTGGCCCTGGCGGGGCGCCTGCTGCCGCTGCTGGCGGAAGGGGATGATGTCGCGATCGACCATGTCGTCGTCGCCTCAGGCGCGCGAGTCGCGCTCGGCGACGAGATCGGCGCCATTCTCGGTGCGCGCATGGCCCTGATGCTGATCGGCGAGCGGCCGGGCCTGTCCGCACCCGACAGCCTCGGTGCCTACCTGACCTTTGCGCCGAAGCCCGGCCGCACCGACGCCGAGCGAAATTGCGTGTCGAACATTCACTACGCTGGGTTGAGCTACGACGAGGCCGCCTTCAAGATCGCCTGGCTGGTCCGCGAGGGGCTGGCCCGGCAGGTCAGCGGCGTGGCGCTGAAGGACGAGAGCGCGGACCGCGCGCCGCGTCGAATTGGCACGGCGTTGCCCGAATGACGGGCATCCCCGGCCCAGATCGCCACTTCTTGATCGATTCGGCCACACTTCGCCTGCTTGCGAAAAGACCGGTTCACCTGCTAAACCCCTCGCGGCGATTTTCCGCGCATTTTCAAAGGGCAAGCCTCCCATTTGTATGGCGTTTTCAAGCCGTTCGCGGGGCGCAATAAGCTCTCAGACCGAGCCGATTTAGGAACTGGATAAGGCATGCTCGAAAAGCACAGCGAGAATGAGGTTCATGTCGACAAGGTCGAGCAGGGACCTACGTCCTCGATCGCCTTCGGGCTGGAGCGCATCGGGCTGATCGCCGTCCGGGCGCCGATCGTCTCCTGCATCGTCCTGCTCGTCCTGATCGTCGGCGCTGTGTTCGGCATCCACCGGATCAAGATCGACGATTCACTGTCGCAGCTGTTTCGCTCCGACAGTCGCGAATTCCACCAATATGAAGAGGTCACGAAGAAGTTCCCGGCCGAGGAATTCGACGTCCTCGTCGTGGTCGAGGGCAAGAACCTGCTGGCCCGGAACAATCTGGAGAAGCTGCGCGACTTCGTCACCGACCTGCAACTGGTCGAAGGCACGCGCGGGCTGGTCTCGCTGTTCTCGGCACGCCAGGCGCCGGCACCGGGCAAGCTGCCGGCGGCGCTGTTCCCGGCCGAACTGCCCGAGGGCGCCGACTACGACAAGTTCATCGAGACCGTCAAAAACAACGAGATCATCCGCGGCAAGCTGTTGTCGGAAGACGGCACGCTGGCGCTGATCGTGCTGTCGCTCGATCCGGAGGTGGTGGCGTCCAGCAAGCTGACCAAGACCGTGGGCGACATCCGCGCCCTGATGAAGGAGGATCTCAGCGACACCGGTCTCAATGTGCAGCTCTCCGGCGTGCCGGTGATGCAGCTCGAGATCCGCAATGCCGTCGAGCGCGACGGGCTGACCTACAACATCCTCGGCATTCTCGCCGGCTGCATCATCGCCATCATCTTCTTCCGCAAGATCTCATTCATGGTCGCCGCGGCGTTCCCGCCGATGATCGCGATCCTGTTGGCGCTCGGCGCGCTCGGCTGGGCCAATTTCAATCTCAACATGTTCCTGAACGTGATGACGCCGCTCATCATGGTCATCAGCTTCTCGGACTCGATGCAGCTCACCTTCGCCGCGCGCGACCGGCTGATCGCGGGCCAGGACAAGTTCACCGCGTTCAAGAACGCGGTGCTGGTGGTGGGCCCGGCCTGCGTGCTGACGCACGGCACCGCCGGCATTTCCTTCATCGCGCTGCAGTTCTCCAACTCGGACCTGATCCGCAAGTTCGGCGAAGCGGGCCTCGCCGCTACCATCATCGCGCTGGTCGCGGTGCTGTCGCTGGTGCCGGTGTTCGGCGTGCTGCTCGTGCGCAACGAGAAGACGTTTGCGGTCAAATTCCAGAGCGCGGATGCCGGCGTCCAGGCGCTGCGCAATTTCTGCTATTGGATCGCGGTGCGGATGGTGGGCCGGCCCGGCCTGTTCAGCCTGATCGCGGTGCTGTTCGTCGGCGGCCTCGGCGTCATCTACGCCAATCTGGAGCCGCGCTACCGGCTTGCCGACCAGGTGCCGGACAAGCGTCAGGCGGTCGCTGCCAGCAACCGGCTCGATGCCAAGCTCACCGGCGCCAACCCGGTCAATGTGCTGATCCAGTTCCCCAAGGGTGAATCGCTCTATTCGCCGGAGACGCTGCAGACCATCGCGGACGTGCATGCGACCGTGGAGAAGGCGGCCGGTGTCGGCAACGTCTGGTCGGTCGAGACCCTGCGCCGCTGGCTTGCGGAAAAGGCCGGCAGCGCCGACGTCGCGACGCTGAAGGAATATGTCAGCGTCATTCCCGAGCATCTGGTGCGGCGCTTCATTGACGCCGAGCAGGACGCGGTCGTGGTCGCCGGCCGCGTGCCGGACAAGGATTCCAGCCAGCTCCTGCCGATCGTCGACAAGCTCGATGCCGAGCTCGACGCCGTCCGCAAGAAGCATCCGGGCTACGAGGTCGCGGTGACGGGCCTTGCCGCGATCGCCGCGCGCAACTCGGCCAGCATGATCGAGAAGCTGAACCGCGGGCTCACCGTCGAATTCGCGCTGGTCGCGATCTTCATCGGCCTTGCCTTCCGCTCCTGGGTGGTGATGTTCGCCTGCATCCTGCCGGGCATCTTCCCGGTGGTGATGTCGGGAACGGTGCTGTGGGCGATGGGCGAGGGCCTGCAATTCGCCAGCGTCGTCGCGCTCACGGTCTCGTTCGGTCTCGGCCTCAGCGCCACCATCCACTTCCTCAACCGCCTCCGGCTCGAGAGCAAGCCGGGCGTCGGCTCGGCGCTCGCGGTGGAGCGGGCGACCGTGCTGGTCGGCCCGGCGCTGATCCTGACCACGGTGGTGCTGGCCTGCGGCCTCGTCGTCACCGTGTTCTCCGACCTGCCGTCGCTCCGGCTGTTCGGCTGGCTCAGCGCCTTCTCGATGGTGATGGCCTTGGTCGCCGACCTCTTCATCCTGCGGCCGACGGCGATGTGGCTGATCAATCTGCACGCCAAGCTGCAAGGGACCGACAAGCCGGCGATCTAGTCGCCATCGCTTCGCACCACGGCGTCCGCGCGATTCCGGGAGAGCCCACCCGCGTCTGCGCGGAACTGCCGATCTTTCTTCACGGCTGAACGAACCTTTGCTGTGCCAGCCTGTTCAACCAGAGCTGTGAACGGCCCCAGCTGATATTGTCGTTTCAACAAGCAGGCGTGCGAGCGATGGCGCGCGGAGAAACTTCGGCGACAGCCTCAGTTCTGAGGAAGGGCGACATGCCCGCTGAGCCGGCTGATGAGGCGGCGTCTGGAGGTGGCATCGACAGCGTCGAGGCGCCGGATCGGACTCCTGCCAGCCTGGCTCGAACGGCCGGACCTGGCGCGTCCGCGCCGGATTGGGCGAAGGTCGCCCTCGTGACCGCAACGGTGGGCGTGTTCGCGGTCGCGGTCGGCCTGTCGTCGCCGCTGCTCGCTCTCGTTCTCAAGAGAGAGCAATTCAGCGGCCTTTTGATCGGCACCAATGCCGCGATGATGCCGATCGGGCTTTTGAGCTCCGCGCTTTGCGTGCCGCGTCTTGTGCAGGGAACGGGTGCCTACAAGGCTGCCGTCGGGCTTGCCCTGATCGCGGCCGCCGCGCTCGCCCTGATGATGGTCTTTCGCACGCTGTGGATCTGGTTTCCGGCGCGGTTTGTGCTTGGTCTCGCCATCGGCGGCTTCTACATCGTCAACAAGGCGTGGTTGAACGAGATCGCTGTGCCGGTCTATCGCGGCCGCGTCATGGGACTCTATGCGGCCGTGCTGGCCGCCGGTTTCTCGCTTGGGCCCTTCGCGCTTGCGCTTACGGGCTCCTCGGGGTGGTGGCCATTCGCGGTCGGCATATTGGCCCTGCTCGCCGCTGCGCTGATCACGGCCATCTTCGCGACGCGGCTGCCCAGCTTCTCCGTCAAGGAGCGCACGCCGATCACGAGCTTCCTTCCGCGCGCGCCCGTGCTTCTCGCGGCGGTCGCGACTTTTGCCCTGTTCGATCATGCCACGCTGACCTTTCTGCCGGCCTTCGGGATGAGGAACGGATATTCCGAGCAGGCGATGGCAATCGGCCTTGCCTTGCTCAATGGTGGCAACGTGTTCCTGCAAGTGCCGGTCGGTTGGCTTGCAGACCGGTGTCCGCGGCGGCTCGTGCTTTTGGGGCTTGCAGCCGCGACCGCAGCCGGCGCTGTCCTGCTCGCCATTGCCGTCCAGCAGGGACTGCTCATGTTGTTCATACTGTTGTTCGTCTGGGGTGCATGCGCATACGGCGTCACCACCGTCGCGCTTGCCGAGCTCGGCGATCGTTTCGGCGGCCCGACTTTGCTGGCGGGCAGCGCGGCCTTCACGCTCGCCAGCGGCATCGGCGGAATGTTGGGCGGCCCGCTCACCGGCGCTGCCATCGACACTGCCGGCGACAGCGGCCTGATCCTGGTCCTGGCAGGTGCCTACGGACTGCTCGGGCTGCTCGTCGTGGCTGTCCCGCTCACGCGTCGAGCCGGACGATACCGTACGGATTGAACTTGAAATCGCTCTCGGCGTAGTCCTGCTGGTGCGACAGCGTGAGCTTGCGATCGCGCAGCGTTGCATCGATCCCGCGCTCGGCCATGGCGTTGGCGATTTCCTCCATCAGCATCACCGCGGTCCATTCGTTGCCGAGCGGTTTCGCGACATGGACCTCCGGCAGGCCGACGAGGTGATAGCCGACGGTCTCGTAATAACGATCGCCGGCAAGCGGGCGCTTGGCGAAGGCAAGACGACAGGCCTTGGTGACGGCGGGGGTCATGCTCAGGCCGTGGCTGGTGATGGAGCCCTTGCGCGCCTGATCCATGAGACTTCGCCACCGCGCGACGCCGTGGGCAATGCCGGCGCTTTCGCCTTTTGCGGCCACGGCGCCGGCGTCGAACATCTCGTCCACGATCTGCAAGGCGGCGGCCGAAAAGGCGGCCGTCTTCTGCTGAGCCATCGGCGGGCCCAGCACGTAGAGGACTGATTTGTGGTTGGCCACGGCCGCTTCGTCGGATGCGGACCATGCCTTCGGGAAGACGCGGTCCCAACACACACCGAACGACCGCTCCATGTGCGGATCGGGCTTTGCTTGCGAATGGGTGCGGTCGATCTCGAAACCGAAATCGGCGATCGTCTCGGCCACCGCCTTCGGCGGTCGCAGCAGGCTTTCATTCTTGCCAAGGAAGCAGAGCACGTGACGCGGCTTCACGGACGAAGGCTGCATGTTCGCTCCCTGCTGATCATTGGCGAAGGCGCGAGTGGCCACGAAGAGCCCGGCGGCCTTGAGCAGATGTCTGCGTATCGGGTCCATCTCGGCAAGTCCGTTCCGGGTGAGTTCATGCCAGCAAAAAGCCCCCGGCTCGCGAGAACCGGGGGCTATGATTCCATTCAAGCTGGACGAAATCAGCTCTTCGTCATGGTGATGTTGACGCCGCGGATCTCGCCCTTGGAGCTGATCTGCACCGTCTGCTTGGTGCCGTTGGTGCGTAGCGACAGATTGGCGGCAAAGCCGTTGGCCTCGACGAACACGTCGATCTGGCCGCCGCCGGCGGTGCCCTGGAGGTTGCCGAAGATATTGCGGCTGGACTCGCTCCAATTTCCGGAGATGCGCTCGCCCTGGCTCGTCACGTCGCTGGTGAGGTCGAACTTGTAGCTGTCGGACGCGCAGTGCAGAGCCTGCTTCAAATTGAGGCCGCTGCCGGCGACCTTGTAGTCGGCCTTGCAGCGAATGCGCTCGGTGGAGCCGTCGGACAGCGACACCGTGCCGGTGCCGGTCCACGCGCCGTCGAAACCGGCAAAGGGGCCGGACGACTGAGCGTGGCCTGCCGAAACCGAGAAGAGCAGCGCCGCCCCGATGCCGGCCGCCTTGATTGCCAGTCCAGATCGCCCAAAGAATTTCATCTCAAATATCCCGTTTTGGAACGACGCCCGCTTACGCGTGATAACGTCTCGCCACATCGAAAGTTTAGTGCTCCGAGCCAGTGTCAGGTTCAAAGCCCGGCCGCCAGAGATGGCGGTTCACGACGTCTCTCGCCAGACCTGGACCGGTCGATTTGCCCTGTTTCTGCGTGTTTCCGGCGGGAAAGGCGGGGCGGACAGATGCAGCTCTGCAACAGGTATGCAGTAAAACGCAGTGCTTCCGAATTATGACGTAGTATCAATCTCTTACATCTGCCAATGAAGGCGCAGGGAAGACCTGATTTGGTGGGCGTGGCGCCAATTTGGCCGCATTTGCCAGTGCTTGTGCCTTCTCTGAGGCCGCACCTCCCGCGGCGACTTGCCATCAGAACAATCCGTTCCGGTCGTCCGCCCTGTGCAGTCCGGGTCCGGTGCGATTCTGCCGTCAGAATGAAGGAATACAATGCGTAAGCTTCTCGTCGCTCTCACCCTGCTGTCGGCATCCCTTTCGACGGCGGCCTTTGCCCAGGCAGGGCGCGGCACGGACGCCGAGCAGAAGGCCTGCACGCGCGACGTGCAGAAGTTCTGCCGCCCGGTCATCGACCAGGGCGATTTCACCATCCTGGCCTGCCTCAAGGAGAACCGGGCCAAGATCTCGCAGGCCTGCGACCAGGTCCTGAAGACCCACAACCAGTAAGCTCGGCCACTGGCTCACAAAAGGCGGCCCTCCGGGCCGCCTTTTCGGGCCCGATCCGCGGAAGGGCAGCCATCGAGAGACAGGATTGGTTTTGCGGTCGTATTCCCCTATATGGGGGCCGCGGCGGATCGCCGGCATGAGCCCGCGCGAGCGAAGAAGCCCTTCCTGTCCAAACGATTGTAAACCAGCCCTCGATGACCTCTGCGAGCGAATTGCGATCCGGTAAGGGTGACCGCGACGAGAATTTTCCCGTCGCGTCCTGGATCATTCATCCGCGTCATCGCGCCCTGATCCTGGCTTATTACAATTTCGTCCGCACCGCCGACGACATTGCCGATCACGCGACCCTGCCGCCCGACCAGAAGCTCGCTTATCTCGACCTGCTCGAGGCGGAGCTGCTCGGCAAGGGCGACACCCAGGCTGAGGCCGTCATCCTGCGCCGTGCACTGGCCGAGCGTGGCATGGCGCCGCGCCATGCGCTTGACGTGCTCATCGCGTTCCGCATGGACGTGACCAAGCTGCGTTACGAGAACTGGGACGAGGTCATCCACTATTGCCGTTACTCGGCGATGCCGGTCGGCCGCTTCATGCTCGATGTCCACGGCGAGAGCACCTCGACCTGGGCCGCATCGGATGCGCTCTGCGCCGCCCTCCAGATCAACAATCACCTCCAGGATTGCGGCAAGGATTTCCGCGAGCTCAATCGCGTCTACCTGCCGCGCGATGCGCTGGCAGCACACGGTGCCTCCGTCGAGCAGCTCGGGCTTTCGCAGTCGCCGCCGGCGATGCTGGCCTGCCTGCAGGCGCTGGCCGTGCGCAACGAAGCGCTGCTCGACGAGGGCAGGGCGCTCGCTGCGGAGATCCGGGATTTTCGTCTCGGCGTCGACGTCGCGGTGATCCAGGCCTATGCCGATCGCATCGTGCGCCTGCTCAAGGTGCGCGATCCCCTGCGCGAGCGGGTGCACCTGAACAAGTTCGAACTGCTCATCTTCAGCCTTGCCGGAATGTTCAGTGAGGCCGGCCGCCGCGCAATTGGACGCAAGGCCATTTCCAGACCGGGGACTGCACATGACGCTTGAGGCGACCTCGCCCGGCGCCAATTATGGCTCGACCGCATCCGGCAGCTCGTTCTACGCCGCGATGCGCATCCTGCCGCATGACCAGCGCGAAGCGATGTTCCAGATCTACAGCTTCTGCCGCCAGGTCGACGACATCGCCGATTCCGACGGCCCGCGCGCGGAGCGGCTCGCCGCGCTTCAGGAATGGCGCAACGACATCGACGCGCTCTATCAGGGCAATCCGCCGCCGCGGCTGAGGGACTACGTCGGCTCGGTGAAGACCTTCGGCCTCAAGCGAGAGGATTTCCTCGCCATCGTCGACGGCATGGAGATGGATGTGCCGCAGGACATCCGCGCGCCCGACATGGCGACGCTGGATCTGTATTGCGATCGCGTCGCCAGCGCCGTCGGACGGCTGTCGGTGCGGGTGTTCGGCCTGCCCGAGGAAGACGGCATCCAGCTCGCCTATCATCTGGGCCGCGCGCTTCAGCTCACCAATATCCTGCGCGACATCGACGAAGACGCCGGCCTCGGCCGGCTCTATCTGCCGCGCGAGGCGCTGCTGCATGCCGGCATCACCTCCGACGATCCGAACCGCGTGATCGCCGAGCGCGCGCTGCCCAAGGTCTGCCTGCCGCTGACGCAGCGTGCGAAGGCGCATTTCGAGAAGTCGGACGAGATCATGAACCGCAACAAGCGCCGCACGGTGCGCGCGCCGCGGATCATGTCGAAATACTATCATTCCATTCTGGATCTCCTGATTGCGCGCGGCTTCAACGCGCCGCGCCAGCCGGTGCGTGTGTCAAAGGTCACACGTATCCTGATCCTGCTCCGCTACGCTTTCATCTGATGCAAAAGACAGCACATATCATCGGCGCCGGGATTTCCGGCCTTTCCGCCGCCGTGCGGCTCGCCAATGCCGGCTTCAAGGTCGCCGTGCACGAGGCGACGCAGCAGGCCGGCGGCCGTTGCCGTTCCTATTTCGACGGCGCCACCAATCTCACCATCGACAACGGCAATCATCTGCTGCTGTCGGGCAACAGCCACGCGCGTGCCTATGCACGTTCGATCGGCAGCGAGGCCGGCCTCGTCGGCCCTGACAGTGCGCAGTTTCCGTTCGTCGACATCAAGACCGGGCAGCGCTGGCAGATCGATCTCGGCAATGGTCGTCTGCCGACCTGGGTGCTCGACGAAGGCCGCCGCGTGCCCGACACGGGCCTCACCGATTATCTGAAACTGGCGCCGCTGATCTGGGCGTCGGAAGACACATTGGTCGGCAAATCCATTCCTTGCGAAGGCGTGCTCTATCAGCGTCTGGTGCAGCCGCTGCTGCTCGCGGCGCTCAACGTCGATCCGCCCGAGGGCTCGGCCGGGCTTGCCGGCGCCATCGTGCGCGAGACGCTGCTTGCCGGCGGACAGGCCTGCCGTCCCCTGATCGCGCGCGACGGCCTCAGCGCCGTGCTGATCGAGCCGGCCGTGAAGTTCCTGCAGGACCGTGGCCATACCGTTCAGCTCGGCCATGAGCTGCGGTCCTTCACCAGCACTGACGGCAAGGCGACTGCGCTGAATTTCGGCGGCGAGGATGTCGTTCAGATCGGGGAGGGCGATGTCGTCGTGATGGCGGTGCCGCCGCGTGCTGCTGCGAGCCTGCTGCCGGGCGTGAAGACGCCGACCGAATACCGCGCCATCGTAAATGCGCATTTCCGGATCACACCGCCGGCGGGTTCGGCGCCGATCCTGGGCGTGATCGGCGGCGTCGTGGAGTGGCTGTTCGCGTTCCCGAACCGATTGTCCGTCACCATCAGCAACAGCGACCGTCTGGTCGACATGCCGCGTGAGGAACTCGCGCAGACGATCTGGAACGACGTCTGCAAGGCCGGCGGCGTTTCCGGCGAGTTGCCCCCCTGGCAGATCGTGCGCGAGCGCCGTGCCACATTTGCGGCGACGCCGGCGCAGAATGCCCTGCGTCCGGGGCCGGTCACTGCGCTGAAAAACCTGTTTCTTGCGGGTGATTGGACTGCTACGGGATTGCCTGCAACCATCGAGGGATCGGTTCGATCCGGTGATCGCGCCGCCGATCTGGTTCTCGCCGCCAAAGGATCCTGAAAGGCGGCCCTGACGGGCAGACGTCCCGGCCAATTTCAATCGACTATCGGAGCAATCGAGCGAGATGGATTCCGTGAACGCGACCAGCCGCGAAGCCCTTCAATCGGGCATCTTGCAATCGGGCATCCTGGAATCGAGCATTGCATCGGCGACGCAGGGCGTCCTCGACTTCCAGCAGGCGGACGGCCATTGGGTGTTCGAGCTCGAGGCCGACTGCACGATTCCGGCCGAATACGTCCTGTTGCGCCACTATCTCGCCGAGCCGGTCGATGCCGTGCTCGAAGCCAAGATCGCAAATTATCTGCGCCGCGTGCAGGGCGCCCACGGCGGCTGGCCGCTGGTGCATGACGGCGAGTTCGACATGAGCGCCAGCGTGAAGGCCTATTTCGCGCTGAAGATGATCGGCGATTCCGTCGACGCTCCGCACATGGTGCGTGCGCGCGAGGCCATTCACGCCCGCGGCGGCGCCATCAACAGCAACGTCTTCACGCGCTTCCTGCTTGCGATGTACGGCGTGGTGAGTTGGCGCGCGGTGCCGGTGCTGCCGATCGAGATCGTGCTGCTGCCGTTCTGGTCGCCGTTCCACCTCAACAAGATCTCATACTGGGCGCGCACCACCATGGTGCCGTTGATGGTGCTCGCAGCGCTGAAGCCGCGCGCGAGGAACCCGAAGGGCGTCGGCATCGACGAGCTGTTCCTGCAGGATCCGCGCTCGATCGGCATGACCGCGAAGGCGCCGCACCAGAGCATGGCCTGGTTCGTGCTGTTTCGCTCGCTCGACGCCGTCTTGCGCGTGATCGAGCCGATGTTCCCGAAGGCCTTGCGCAAGCGCGCCATCGATGCGGCGCTCGCCTTCACCGAGGAGCGGCTCAACGGCGAGGACGGCATGGGCGCGATCTACCCGCCCATGGCCAACATCGTCATGATGTACGACGCGCTCGGCAAGGATGAGAACTTCCCGCCGCGCGCGATCACGCGCCGGGGCATCGACAAGCTGCTCGTGATCAAAGACGACGAGGCCTATTGCCAGCCCTGCGTCTCGCCGGTGTGGGACACGACGCTGACGGCGCATGCGCTGCTGGAAGCCGGCGGCGACAAGGCGGTGCCGGCGGCCAAGCAGGGCCTCGACTGGCTGATCCCGAAGCAGGAGCTCGAGGTGAAGGGCGACTGGGCGGCGAAGCGGCCCGACGTGCGTCCGGGCGGCTGGGCCTTTCAGTACAACAACGCGCATTACCCCGACCTCGACGACACCGCCGTGGTGGTGATGTCGATGGACCGCATGCGCAGGGAGCACGGTGCCACCGGCTACGACGCGGCGATCGATCGCGGCCGGGAGTGGATCGAGGGCATGCAGAGCGACGACGGCGGCTGGGCGGCCTTCGACGTCAACAACCTCGAATACTACCTCAACAACATCCCGTTCTCGGACCACGGCGCGCTGCTCGACCCGCCGACCGAGGACGTCACGGCGCGCTGCATCTCGATGCTGGCCCAGCTCGGCGAGACCGAGACAACCAGCAAGCACGTGGCTGCCGGGGTCGCCTACCTCAGGAAGACCCAGCACCCCGAGGGGTCCTGGTACGGCCGCTGGGGCATGAATTTCATCTATGGAACCTGGTCGGTGCTCTGTGCCCTCAACATGGCCGGGGTCGACCACAAGGACCCCATGATTCGGAAGGCTGCCGGCTGGCTGGCCTCGATCCAGAACGAGGACGGCGGCTGGGGCGAGGATGCCGTCAGCTACCGCCTCGACTACCGGGGATGGGAGGCCGCCCCCTCGACCGCCTCGCAAACGGCATGGGCCTTGCTTGCCCTGATGGCGGCAGGCGAGGTTGATCATCCGGCCGTCGCCCGCGGGGTGGAGTACCTGATTGCAACACAGAACGAAAAAGGACTGTGGGACGAGCAGCGGTACACCGCCACAGGCTTCCCCCGCGTGTTCTATCTGCGGTATCATGGTTACCCAAAGTTCTTTCCGCTGTGGGCACTGGCGCGGTATCGGAACTTGCGGAACACCAACAGCAGGGTGGTAGGGGTCGGAATGTGACTTTGGGGACGGGGGACTATTTTACCGTGGGTAATGCCATCGACCCGCGGCCGATACTGATCGTGACCGGACTGGTTCAGGAGGCCCGCATCGCAGCTGGGCCCGGAATGGCGGTTATTTGTTCATCCAGCAGCCCGACCCAGTTGCGGGCGCTGCTGACGGTGGTGGATCCGGAGACGATTCGCGGCGTGATCTCGTTCGGCGTGGCCGGCGGGCTCGACCCGAGCCTGCGCTCCGGAGACGTCGTGCTGGCGACTGAGGTGCTCGACGGCGACACCCGCTGGGCCGCAGGGCTCTCGCTCGGCGACGAATTGATCGACCGCCTGACCTCGGGCCGTCGCCGCGTGGTGCGCGGCAGCCTCGCCGGTGCCGAGGAAGTGGTCACCAAGCGCGCCTGCAAGGCGGCGCTGCACTCGGAGACGGGCGCTTCGGCTGTCGACATGGAAAGCCACATCGCCGCCGCCTACGCCGCTGAAGCCGGGCTGCCCTTTGCCGCGGTCCGCGTCATCAGCGATCCCGCCCACCGCGCGCTGCCGGCGCTCGCCCGTGCCGCGATCAAGCCGAACGGCCAGATCGACCTCGCCGCCGTGCTGCGCGGTATCGTGCGCAACCCGGCAACCCTGCATGCCTTGGTCTCGACCGGCATCGACTTCAACCGCGCCCTGCGGAGCCTGCGTGGCTGCCGAGATTATCTGATCGGCACCGAGCTCGTCGAGAGCGAGGCACTGGTGTCGAAGGCGGCCTGAGCGGGTCGTCGATCGATAAAGATAGGGCCCGGTCGCCATTGGCGTCCGGGCCTTTTCTGTTTGTGGCCGATTCCGAACTCGCATCACCTCGACCGACTGGGTGGAAGACAGATCTGGGGCGGTGGACGAAAGTTAGGTGGCAATGGATATTGATCAAATAGATAGCTTTCGGACCGTGATCGCGACGATCATGAACCGCTCTGCCCGTGCGTGGGTCTATCTTCCGAGTGGCAGGACATGGAGTTTAGATTCCGAATCCGCGACGTTGGAAAGCGACGAGGTGCCACCAGAATTGGAAGATGAGCCTGATGCCGGGATTCCTCAATTCGCAAAACGACATGATCTGATGCAGGTAATGCCCGTAACAACCCTGCAAGACATCGTATCCAATGCGCGCCGGCAAAAGCCTGACGCGACCCTGGATGAACTATTTGCGGCTTTCGTTTTTTGCTACGAAAATGATGCATTTATGGAGCTGTAATAGCGCGGAGAGCTCAGCAGTTCGTGGGCCTTCTCGTTCGCGCCGCGCCGGGCGCTGCTCATGCAGTAGAATTCGTAGGATGGGTAGAGCGAAGCGAAACCCATCGTTTGGTGCGGGTGGTGGGTTTCGCGAAGAGCTCAACCCATCCTACCAGCTACAGCTTCCGGCGCAGGAAGTCCCCAATCTCAATCTTGATCCGTCGGTGGACCGCTGCCCGGTCGATACCGGGAGCATCCTTGCAGACGGCGGGCGCCTCAGCTTCCAGCGCGGGAGGGCATGGTCCGAAGAATATGAAATGGCCGCCCGGTACGGTCTCTTGCCGCGGCGGATGAGGGAATCCCGCCGCAAGAGCGAGGATGTTGCCGTCAGCCTTGAGAGCGCTGCTTTCCGCACGATAGAGCAACGTCGGCATTTCCAACGACGCTAACCCATCTCGATCGAACAAGGAGCCCCACGGCTCCAACAAGACGAGTGCCTTCACGGCGAGCGCATCCGACGACCTCCTGCCGACGGCGTTGGCCAGGGAGCCGTCAGTCGGGATGCCATCACAGGCCATCGGGTCGTCTGTGCGGTCTCGGCAGTAGGTCGCCAAGTGAGCCAAGCTGGGAGCTGCGCCCGCAATGATCAGGGTGACGGCGCCGCCGTAAGAGAATCCCATCATGCCAAGGCGATTTGGATCGGCATGCGTCGCGAAACGGGAGTCGGCCAACATGGCATCGAGCGCCTTGTGGATCTGGCGTGGTCGATCTTCGAGCGCCTCGCGAGGGCGCTTGGATCCCGGGTGATACGGTGCGACCACGACAAAACCTTCGCGCGCCAACGACGTTAGAAGATCGGCATAGGGCAGCGGAGTGCCTCCCGCTTTGATCGTTCCCCCTCCGCCATGCGAGAAGAGAACAATCGGAAAACGTGTCTTGGCCGCAATCGGCGCATCGCGGCTAGCGGCCAGAGTGTATGGTCCATCCTGAAAGGAAACTTCGGTCACCTCTGTCGGATACGCAACCAGTGTGTCAAACGGGACAACGTCCTGCACTGTGATGCGCGCGACGCCTGCGTGGAATGGCTGAGCATCTGCTTCCGGGGATATGCCCGCGACCAGCAGTGCGAGCACGAGAAATGAGGCGCGCAAAGGCCGAGACTCCAAGGTTGATTGAAACCTAGTACAATCTTAGATGGTGGGATGGGTAAAGCGAAGCGAAACCTATCGACTGATGTTGGGTGGTGATGGGTTTCGCGAAGAGCTCAACCCATCCTACGCTTCTACTGTGCATGGGGTTATTTTTCGAATTGTCGCAGGAAGGAATCCATTGGGCCGCAGGGTGGCGCGCGATGGATTCCGGGTTTGCGCTGCGCGCCCCGGAATGACGGCGAGTGGCGCGGCAAGCGGCTGGTCGAAATGACCCGTCGGGCAAAACAGGCGAACACCCGTCAATCCCTTCCAGCAAAAATATTCCACTTTACCGAATTTCGGATTTGTGGCATAGGGCGATTATCCCGGCCCTCCCAGAGGGGCGCTTCGCGATCGTCACGAGATGCGGGTCGGGGTGCGGTAGCAGCGCCGGCGCGAGAGGCGATGACAGGGCGGGCAACCGTGAGTCATGCGCATCGCGGGACGAACGGCGTGGTCACAGCGGTTTTGGTCGTCGTCGGGGGCGAGCACACGCTAGCTCTCGGCGATCAGGCCAGACCGTCCGCGGACGGAGAAGTCGTGTGGTCCTGACGCCCGCAGGCTGGCGTCAAGCCTTGCGGTGATGCGGCGGCCCGACCGGGCGCGCATCGATCAATCGCAAAGGCGACGGGGGCAACAGTGCAACGCTCCCCGAGGAGAGCACGAAGGACACCGTTAAAACCATCGCGCAGGGAAGGCCGGGCGACCGGCAACACCTGTAGTCCACCCCGTGTGCGTTTTTCCATGCACGCGGACCGCGGGTGCCGCCGGCGCCCGGCCTTCCCTGCGCCCTCTGGCTTTCATGGGGCGTGAACGAGACGCATAACCCGGGCAAATGCACCGCGGGAATGCGAAGGTGTGTCTGCGATGAAGAGCGCTGATGGAGAAGCAAGCTGGTGCCGCACACTCCGTCATTGCGAGCGCAGCGAGGCAATCCAGAATTTTTCCGCAGAAGCAGTCTGGATTGCTTCGCTGCGCTCGCAATGACGGCGAGAGAGAATGACTCGATCTCCTCTCGCGCCCCGGACGCAGCGCAGCGTCCCTTCGACGATGCGCTGCAGAGCCGGGGCCCATGCATCGACACGGCACGCGGCTGCTGGGTCCCGGCTCTGCGCAGCAGCGCAAAGAGCGCTGCAGCGCGTCCGGGACACGGGCCGCTCGTCTAACGGCGCACAAGACAAAGGCCCGGTCGCGTTCGCGATCGGGCCTTTCTCGGTTGTAAATATGATTGGCGCTTTACGCGGCGGTCGAAGCCTTCTGTGCGGCCTTCGCCTGCGCGGCCTCGGCCTCGTCCTTGCGAATCTCCGACAGGCGCTTCTGCACTTCCGCCGAGAAGATGTACTGTGCCGGGCGCTGCTTGCTCATGTCGATCTCGGGCGCCATCGGGCCCGAAGTCTTGATGCCGCGCAGCGACACCCACATCGCCTTCAGCGGGTTGTTGAGGGCTGCGGTCGCCGCCGTCGGCTCGTAGCCGCAATGGGCCATACAGTCGGCGCACTTCTCGTATTTGCCGGTGCCGTAGGTCTCCCAGTCGGTGGTGTCCATCAGCTCCTTGAAGGTCTTGGCGTAGCCTTCACCGAGCAAATAGCAGGGCTTCTGCCAGCCGAAGATGTTGCGCGCGGGCATGCCCCAGGGCGTGCACTCGTATTCCTGGTTGCCGGCGAGGAAGTCCAGGAACAGGCCGGAATGCATGAAATTCCACTTCTTGCCCTTGCCCATCGCAAAGACGTCGCGGAACAGCTTCTTGGTCTTGGTGCGGTTGAGGAAGTGCTCCTGGTCCGGCGCGCGCTCATAGGCGTAGCCGGGCGACATCGAGACGCCGACACCGAGCTCGACGGTGAGGTCGAGGAACTTCGCGATCTCCTCGGCCGGATGGCCGTCGAAGATGGTGGCGTTGACGTTGACGGTGAAGCCGCGCGCCTTGGCCGCCTTGATCGCGGAGACGGCGCGATCGAACACGCCCTTCTGCGACACCGCCTTGTCGTGATGGTCCTTCAGGCCGTCGAGATGCACGGAGAAGAACAGATACGGGGAGGGCTCGAACAGATCGAGCTTCTTCTCGAGCAGCAGCGCGTTGGTGCAGAGCGAGACGAACTTCTTGCGCTCAACGAGGCCGCGCACGATCTCGCCGATCTCCTTGTGGATCAGCGGCTCGCCGCCGGGAATGGCAACCATCGGCGCGCCGCACTCGTCGGCCGCGTCCCAGCACTCCTGCGCCGTCATGCGGCGGTTGAGGATCGCATCCGGATAATCGATCTTGCCGCAGCCGACGCAGGCGAGGTTGCAACGAAACAGCGGCTCCAGCATCAGCACGAGCGGATAGCGCTTGCGGCCAAGCAGTTTCTGCTTGAGCAAATAGCCGCCGATACGCATTTCCTTGAAGAAGGGGATAGCCATTACAAAGTTTCTTTCTGGGCTTGGAATTCGGGTGGGTCAGCTCGCAGCCAGTTGGGCCGGAAGCCGGAATTCGATGTTTTCCTCGCGGCCCGGCAACACCTGGACCTTGACCGGTCCGATTCGCCGCATCGCTTCGATCACGTCATCCACGAGTACCTCGGGCGCCGAAGCGCCGGCCGTGATGCCGACGGTCCTGGCATTTTTCAACCACTCCGGATTGAGCTCGCTGCCGTCGGCAATCAAATAACTCGCGACGCCGGCTTCGGTGCCGATTTCGCGAAGCCGGTTCGAATTCGAGCTATTGGCAGCGCCCACCACCAAGATCACGTCGACCAGCTTGCTCAAGTCCCTTACCGCAGATTGGCGGTTCTGTGTCGCATAGCAGATATCCCGGATATCCGGACCTTGAATATCTGTAAAGCGGGTCTGAAGGGCCGCGATGATATCCTTGGTGTCGTCGACCGACAGGGTGGTCTGGGTGATGTAGGCCACTGGCGTATCAGCCGGCAGCGTCAGGGCCGTAACCTCTTGAACGCTTTGGACAAGCAGCACGGGGGCGGGAACCTGGCCCATCGTGCCCTCGACCTCGGGGTGGCCGGCATGGCCGATCAGGATCAGCGTGCGGCCCTTGGTGATGTAGCGCTTCCCCTGATTGTGAACTTTCGTGACCAGCGGGCAGGTGGCATTGAGCACGGGAAGGTCGCGCGCGGCGGCCTCTTCCTCGACGCTACGGGCGACTCCGTGAGCGCTGAAGACCGTTACCGCCTTCGGCGGCACCTCGGACAGCTCCTCGACGAAGATGGCGCCTTTGTTCTTTAGGCTCTCGACCACGTATTTGTTGTGCACGATCTCATGGCGCACGTAGACGGGCGGGCCATACTTCTCCAGCGCCCGTTCCACGATCTCGATCGCACGCACCACGCCCGCGCAGAAGCCGCGCGGTTGCGCCAGATAAACTTCCATTGGACGCCCATCACGCAAGTTGCACCAATCCGCTTCGTAAGTTTCCGGCGGCACCCCGATACTGACCAATGCGTTGCAATATCCGCACCATTGGTCCGCGCCCGCGGTAGCCACCCACCCCCGTCGGGGCTCCGGCGCATGGAGGCGCAATACTTTGTGTCAAAAAATCGGCGGTAAGGAAAGGCCGAATGGACCTGAGTTCCCTGCTAGGCCCGATTTTACGGTATTATAGTAGAGAGGTGGGTGTATGCAAGCCAGCGACATCAGTGACCAGCCCTTCGTCACTTTCCCGCCTCAACTCCCCGGCTATACCCACCGCCCCGCTTGATTTTGCCACGGTCTGCCGCCGTTTACCTCGAACCTTCTGGCGGCGAGAGCCTCTCAAAACAGCAATAGGTTTCGCCCGGGAACTCCGATAAACAGCGGGCGTTTCCGGCAAGCTGTTAACCGCAGAAAGAAAAGAAGTGCTGCAAAGCGTAGTCGTTGCCATCGTCAGGGCCTGCACCCGGTTTGCCTCCCTCGTCGTCGTTCTCGGGCTCCTGCTGTCGGTGGGAGCGGGCTATTACGCTGCGCGCCACTTCGCCATCAACACCGACATCAATTCGCTGATTTCCCAGAATCTCGACTGGCGCAAGCGTGACCAGCAGTTCGACAAGGCGTTCGATCAAAACGAAACGATCCTCGCTGTGGTCGAGGCCCGGACCCCGGAGATGACGAGCGCAGCGGCGGACGCGCTCTATGCCAGGCTGAAGGACGACAAGACCAACTTCCAGTCCCTGCAGCAACTCGGCAGCGGCGAGTTCTTCGAAAAGAACGGATTGTTGTTCCTGCCGACCGAAGAGGTCGGCAAGATCACCAGCCAATTCGAATCTGCAGCGCCCCTGATCGAGATCATTGCTGGCGATCCCTCGATCCGCGGCCTGACCGGCGCGCTGGAGACGGGACTTGCCGGCGTCAAGCGCGGCCAGGTCAAGCTCGACAACACCGAGCGTCCGTTCAACCTGATCGCGCAGACGGTCGAGACCGTGCTCAACAAGGGCAATGCGAGCTTCTCCTGGCGCGAGCTCGTCAGCGACGAGCCGCTGAAGGATTCGGACAAGCGCGCCTTCATCGAGTTCAAGCCGATCCTCGACTACAACGCGCTGGAGCCCGGCAAGGATGCCACCGACGCGATCCGCAAGGCGGCAGTGGATCTGGATTTTGCGACCAAATACCAGGCGCGGGTGCGGCTGACCGGCCCGGTGCCGATCGCCAACGAGGAATACGCGACAGTCCAGGAAGGCGCCGTCGTCAACGGCGTCGGCACGGTGCTCGTCGTGTTGCTCATCCTGTGGCTGGCGCTGCATTCGTCGAAGATCATCTTCGCGGTGTTCGTCAATCTCTTCGTCGGCCTCGCGCTGACGACCGCGGCCGGCCTGATGATGGTCGGATCGTTCAATCTGTTGTCGATCGCATTCGCGGTGCTTTTCGTCGGCCTCGGCGTCGATTTCGGCATCCAGTACAGCGTCCGCTACCGCTCCGAGCGCTACAAGCACAACGATCTCACGGGCGCGCTGGTGCTGGCGGCGAAGCGCTCGGCGGTGCCGCTGTCGCTCGCGGCGATGGCGACCGCGGCCGGCTTCCTTTGCTTCATGCCGACCGACTACAAGGGCATCGCGGAGCTGGGCCAGATCGCCGGCGTCGGCATGCTGGTGGCGTTCCTTTCCTCGATCACCGTTCTGCCGGCCATGCTGAAGCTGCTGAATCCGCCCGGCGAGAAGGAGCCGGTCGGTTACGCCTTCCTGGCGCCGCTCGATCACTTTCTGGAGAAGCACCGCGTGCTGGTCGTGGGCGGCACGCTGATGCTGGCGCTCGCCGGCCTGCCGCTACTCTATTTCATGAAGTTCGACTTCAACCCGATGAACCTGCGCAACCCGAGGGCCGAATCGATCGCGACCTTCCTCGACCTGCGCAAGGATCCGAACACCGGCGCCAATGCCATCAACGTGATGACCACGTCCGAGGAGCAGGCAAGGCAGGTCGAGGCGAAGCTCGAAAAGGTGCCCGAGGTGCTGCGGGTGATGTCGCTCAACAGCTTCGTGCCGGAGGATCAGCCGCCGAAGCTGAAGCTGCTCGCGCAGGGCGCCAAGGTGCTGAATCCCGCGCTCAACCCTGATCAGATCGATGCGGCGCCGACCGACAAGGAAAACGTCGAGGCGCTGAAATCCTCGGTCGACAATCTGCGCCGGACCGCGGGCGATGCGAAGGGGCCGGGCTCGATCGCCTCGCGCCGTCTGGCAGACGCGCTCGAAAAGCTCGCCAATGGCGACGAGGCCACGCGCAACAAGGCGCAGGACGTGTTCGTCACGCCGATGAAGATCGTGTTCGATCAGCTCAGGAACGCGATGCAGGCCGGGCCTGTCACCCTGAGCTCACTGCCGCCCGATCTCGTCAGCGCCTGGAAGAGCAAGGACGGCATCATCCGCGTCGAGGCGCTGCCCAAGGGCGATCCCAACGACAACGACACGCTGCGCAAATTTGCGGCGGCGGTGCTCGTTGCCGAGCCGACCGCGATCGGCGGGCCGGTCTCGATCCTGAAATCCGGCGACACCGTGGTGCGGGCGTTCATCCACGCCGGCATCTACGCGCTGCTGGTGATCGGCCTCTTGCTGTGGATCACGCTGCGCCGCTTCGTCGACGTGCTGATGACGCTGGTGCCGCTGCTGGTTGCTGGCGCGGTGACGCTCGAGATCTGCGTGTTGATCGGCCTGCCGCTCAACTTCGCCAACATCGTCGCGTTCCCGCTGCTGCTCGGCGTCGGCGTCGCCTTCAAGATCTACTATGTCGTGGCATGGCGCTCGGGCAGGACAAACCTGCTCCAGACCAGCCTGACGCGTGCGATCTTTTTCAGCGCGCTGACGACGGCGACCGCGTTCGGCAGCCTGTGGCTGTCCAGCCATCCCGGCACGTCCAGCATGGGCAAGCTGCTGGCACTCTCGCTGGTGACGACGCTCGCCGCCGTGCTGCTGTTCCAGCCGGCCCTAATGGGCAAACCCCGCAATCTCAGGGAGTAGGCAGATGTCGCCGACCGGGTCGGCGGCACCTTTCGGACCCGGCTTGGCGGGGGCGGTGGCGCTCTTTTGGGTCCCCGCCGCCGGAGCAGGCGCCGCTGTCGCGCCCATCGTGCCCTGAGCCTTCGGCGCCGCGCCGGTGGACTTGGGCGCGCCCTTGGCCATGGCATTGGCGGTGCTCAAGGGGATCGGCGGGCCGACCCGGGTCCAGGTCTCGCCGCCGCAGAGGAAGCCCATTACGCAGCCCTTGATTTCGAGCTGGTCGGCGCCGGCCGGCGTGATGGTCGCGCTATAGAGCTGGCCGTCCTTGGCGTTGTAGACCTGCCCTTCCCACTGATCGGCGCCGGGCTTCTTCTTCATGTCGATCAGCGTCGCCATGCCCAGCGTCGGCCTGGTCTTTTTCGAGGCATCCGGATTGTTCTCGTCGCGGCCGCCGGGCTGCTTTTCCCAGGAAACCGCGCCCCACATGCTGCCATTGCATTGGGCGACACGAATGTTGGCGACGCCGTCGGCAACCCGCCAGTCGCCGGTGGGATCGGCGGCGAGCGCCGGGGTCAGGCAGGTGTAACCGCCAACCAGTATTAGTCCGGTGTAAAGGGCTAAACGCATGATAGTTCCTTGGCAGTGCAACATGGGCTAAAGCTGTGCTTGCGAAGATGGTCCGAAAAAGGGCAAAAGGCCGCACAGACCGTTTTCAGTAACGGTCCCTTTTCAGTTGACGAGACGGCCCTCAACCGAAGTATGTAACGGATGCACAGCCCAAATCCAGACATGTCGGAGCTTTTCGCGGACCGTCAGGCCCAGCGCAGCACCCTGCATAATCGGTATCTGAACGAGCAGTTCGTTCGGGTTCTCAAGACCATCGGCTACGATGTCGGCTTCCAGAAGGGGCAGGGGCAGTATCTCTACGATCGCGACGGCGCGCGCTATCTCGACCTGCTGTCCGGCTTTGGCGTGTTTGCGATCGGACGCAATCATCCGGTCATGCGCGACGCGCTCAAGAGCGTGCTCGATGCCGACCTGCCCAATCTCGTCCAGTTCGACGTCTCCGTGCTCGCCGGCGTGCTCGCCGAGCGGCTGCTGAAATATGTCCCCTACCTGGACAAGGCGTTCTTCGCCAATTCCGGCGCCGAATGCGTCGAAGCCGCGATCAAGTTCGCGCGCGGCGCCACCGGCCGCCCCGGCATCGTCTACTGCGCCCACGGCTATCACGGCCTGACCTATGGCGCGCTGTCGCTGACGGGTGATTCGAACTTCCGCACCGGCTTCGAGCCGCTGCTGCCCGGCTGCACCTCGATCCCGTTCAACGATCTGGCCGCGCTGGAAAAGGCGCTGGCCTCGCGTGAGGTCGCGGCGTTCGTGGTCGAGCCGATCCAGGGCAAGGGCGTCAACATGCCCACCGACGAGTTCCTGCCGGGCGCGGCCGCGCTCTGCAAGAAATACGGCACGCTGTTCGTCGCCGACGAAATCCAGACCGGCATGGGCCGCACCGGCCGTTTCCTCGCGGTCGAGCACTGGAACGTCGAGCCCGACATGGTGCTGCTGTCGAAGTCGCTGTCGGGCGGCCACGTGCCGGTCGGCGCGGTGCTGACGCGCAAGGCCATCTTCGACAAGATCTTCAACCAGATGGACCGCGCGGTGGTGCACGGTTCCACCTTCTCCAAGAACGACCTCGCGATGGCCGCGGGCATCGCGACGCTGGACGTGATGGAGTCCGAGAAGCTGATCGAGTCCGCCGCCAAGCGCGGCGCCGAGCTGCGCCTCGCGCTGACGCGCATGGTGCCCGGCTATGAGCTGATGAAGGAAGTGCGCGGCAAGGGCCTGATGATCGGCGTCGAGTTCGGCCCGCCGAAGTCGCTGCGGCTGCGCGCCTCCTGGAACGTGCTGGAGACGGCCAACAAGGGCCTGTTCTGCCAGCTCATCACCGTGCCGCTGTTCAAGGATCACAAGATCCTCACGCAAGTGGCCGGTCACGGCAGCCACACCATCAAGCTGCTGCCGCCGCTCACCATCACCGAGGAAGATTGCAGCTGGATCGAAAAGGCGTTCGACGACGTCATCGCCGGCAGCCACAAGGTCCCCGGCGCGATCTGGTCGCTCGGCAAGACGCTGGTGGACAACGCGGTGCGACGGTCGGCCTGAATTCGGCCGAGCCATTTCGGCAATGGTCATTGCGAGCGAAGCGAGCAATCCAGACTGTCTCTGCGAAGGCAACCTGGGGATTGCTTCGTCGCTCCAGCGCAAAATTGCTTCGCAATTTTGTCGCGAGCTGCTCGCAATGACGGTGTAGCAAGATCTACCCCTCCACATTCGCCTTCATCGCTGTCTCGAACTTATCGACGAACTCGGCGAGCTCGTCGGCAGCGATGTCGCTGACGGCCCAGAAGTTCAGGCCGCGCTCGCTCCAGCGGCGGCAGTTGAAGCCCTGCATGGTCTGGGTCTTCGGCGGCCGATGCTCGGTGCTCGATGTCTGCGACACGAACAGATTGACCACGTGCTGGCGGCGCTTGTAGACGACCGCACCGATGGCGCGCGCGTCGATATAATCGAGCCGGCCGCCGACCAGCGTAAAACCTTGCGCGGTGAGGTCGATCACGGGCGGGGCGACGTCGAGCTTGCCGTTGAACCACGGTTTCACGGTATGCTGGTCGGTCGAGATCACGTCGGTGAGATGGCCGGCCTGCAGCGAGCGCAGATGCGCGGAGACGACCTCCGAGAGGATGCGCTGCTGGTCGTCCTGGCGCAGCACGATGGCGACGATTCCGGTTGCGGCGAGCGCGGAGACCGCCGAGCCCATCGCAAAGCCACGCAGTACGGAGCGGCGGCTCGGCTGGCGTTGCGGCTCGGGCAGCGAGGCCTCGATCCGGGCGCGCAGGCTTGCCGGCGCGGTGTAGCGCAGACTGGTATTGGCGAGCACACCCTGCATCTCGCGCTGTGCGGCAAGCTCCGCCGCGCAGTCCGGGCAGCTGGCGATATGGGCTTCGACCTCGCGCGCGTGGCCGGCATCGAGCTCGTTGTCGAGCAGCGCGTGAAGCAGGATCCTTGCTTCGTCGCAGGTCATTTCGCTTGCTCCTCTTCCGCCGTCCAGGCCGCGCGCAGCAGGGCACGGGCGCGAGCGAGGCGGGACATCACAGTGCCGATGGGCGCGCCGACGGCTTCCGCGATTTCACGATAGGACAGGTTGTTGATCTCGCGCAGCACGAAGGTTTCCTTGAACGGTTCGGCGAGCGCCTCGATCAGCTTGCGGATGGCGCCGGCATCGCGGCTGCGCAGCACTTCGGTCTCCGGGCTCGCCTCGCTCTCCTGCCAGATCGGCGACGGCTCGGCCGCGCCGGGCGTATCCTCGAGCGCGCTGGGCCTGTGCGCGCGCCGTGCGTATTCCGCGTTGCAGACATTGCGCAGGATCGCGAACAGCCAGGGCTTCATCGCCGGCCCGCGATAGCTGTCGAAGTGCTTCAGCGCGCGCAGATAGCACTCCTGCACCGCATCTTCCGCGTCCGAGGCGTCGCGCAGCAGATAGCGCGCGAGCGTGTAGACGTCGTCGAGATGGGGCAGCGCCGCCTCGCGGAAGCGTTGCGCCTTGTCCAAATCGTCGCTTGTCGGTGGCATCGCCGCTCGCTTTGCCGTTTCGCCTGATGTCGCCGGAGACGCAGGAGCCCGGCCGGCGTGGGACCACCGGCCGGGCAAGACGTTGATGCCTTGGTTGGAGACGTTACTCAACCTTGATCATCCCCGTCATGTGCGGGTGCAGCGAACAAAAATACTTGTAGTCGCCCGCATTGGTGAAGGTGAAGGAGAATTTGTCCTCGGTGTCCAGGGTCTTGGACCTGAACTTGCCGGCCGACACCACGGTGTGCGGGATGTCGTCCCGGTTGGTCCAGGTCACGGTGGTGCCGGCCTTAATCTTGAGCTCGGCCGGCTGGAAAACGAAATTGTCGATATGCACGTCCATGTCGTCGGCACGGGCTTTTGTTGCGGGCAGCAGGATAGCCGCGGCCAGAGCGAGTCCGAGATCGACGCCGAAGTCGCGGCGGTTGAGTGGCTTCATTGTCAGCTTCCACCTTTAGCCCTGGAGCGGTGTGTCGATGATCGCGAGCCGCTGCTCGTTCTGCTTGAAGTTGATGCTGGCAACGCCGAGCATTGAGCGCAGTTTTGTGTCCTCGACCTTCATTGGTCCGGGCGAGGGGGCAGCTCCCGGCGCCGGCTGCGGGAAGGCGGTGGAGCGCGCGGTGTGGAAGGTGACGTTGCCCTCGACCTTCTGCATCACCTGGTGGATGTGTCCGTTCAGCACGGTGACCGAGCCGAAACCCTTCACCTGTTCCAGCGCGCGGCCGCCGTCCTCGGTGCCCCAGCCCCATTCCGGATAGACGGTCCAGAGCGGGATGTGAGCGAACAGCACGATCGGCGTCGATTTCGATTTGCCGCGCAGGTCGTCCGCGAGCCAGGCTAGCTGCTCGGCGCCGAGGTTGCCGAGGCCCCCCGCCTTGAGGTCGACCACGTTGACGAGTCCGATGAAGTGCACGCCGCCGGCATCGAAGGAGTACCAACCCTGGCCCTTGGTGCCGCGCCCGTAACGCTCGCGATAGAACTTCACCTCCTCGTCGAGGAAGTCATGCTCGCCGGGCACGTAGTGCACGTCGAGCTTGCTCTGCGAGATGACGCGCTCGGCATTGTCGAATTCGGCGGCCTTGGACAGATGCGTGATGTCGCCGGTGTGGATCATGAAGGACGGCTTTGTCGGCATCGCGTTGATCTTGCCCACAGCTTCTTCCAGCGTGCCGAGCGCGTTGGGATTGGCCGGCTTGTCGAAGCCGACATGGCTGTCGCTGATCTGGAGGAAGCTCATGCCGGGCGCGGCTGCGGTCGCGGCCTCCGCGGAATCGATGATGCCGAGCGAGCGCGGCACGCCGCCGGTGACGGTCCAGAGCACTCCGGTGCCGGCCCAGGTCATGCATTCCAGCACCTTGCGACGGCTGACGCCGTCGCCGCCGTGATCGTGTCCGCTCATCGCGCATCTCCGCTTCGCCCGGAATTGGGCTTCGGAGAGGTGATTGGGGGAGGAGGGGACTTATTCGCGGGAGGTTATGACGATTTCGTGAGGTGATTCGTGTCCCGGACGCGTCGCAACGCGTAGCGTTGCTGCGCAGAGCCGGGACCCAGAAGGCTTCACGGGACGTGGCGAGATGGGCCCCGGCTCAGCGCAGCAGCATTGCACGCTGCAGCGCGTCCGGGGCACGAGACCTATTTCGAAAAATCTCTGACGGCTTCGACCACACGCTCCGGCACTTCCTGCGCCACGCAATGCCCGGCGTCTTCAAAGACCATCGTGCTGGCCTGCGGGATCAGCGCCACCGCGCGCCGCGCCATCTCCCAATAGATCGGCCCCGACTTCGCAGCGGTCGTGACGCGCACCGGGCAGTCGATTTCGGTGAGCGAGGCAAACGGATTACCGCGGGCATCGCCGACATAGACCTGCTCCATCGCCTCGTAGATCGGACGCAGGATTGCGCACTCGATCTCCGGCGTGCAGCAGAGTCGCACCCGGCCATCGTCGAGCGGCACGAAGCCGTGGCGTACATAGGCTCGAAGCGAGGTCTCGGTCCAATCCGCAAACGCCGGCGCTGTGCGGTAGCGTTCGAAGACGGTCTCAGCACTGTCGAACTCGGCGCGCCGGCGCAGCGTGCCTTCTACTCGCGACAGGGATTCCTCGTCCAACCCTCCGGCGCGTGCCGCGCGCGGGTCCATGATGGTCGGCTCCATCACGAACAGGCGTGTGAAGCGTCCGGGCAAGAGCTTAGCCGCCAGCAGAAGGTCGGTCGCACCGGCGCTGTGGCCGATCCCGTAGACGTCGTGCAGCTCGAGCGCGTCGATCACCCTGCAGACATCCTCGGCATAGTCCAGGAAGTGATAGGCGCCGGGCTTGTGGCTGACGCCATGGCCGCGCCGGTCGAGCGCATAGACGGTGTAGGTCGATGCAAGCCCGCGCGCGACCTCGTCCCAGACGTCGGCGACGAAACCGGTGCCATGCAGGAGGAGGGCGGGCGGCTTGCCGCTCTCGCCCCATTGCAGCATGGCGATCTGTGCGTCGGCGCGGCCGATTGAAAAGCGGTGGGGATTGATCATGGCGACAGGATGCTACTTCGCATCCTCCAAAATCATCGTCGCGCCCTTCTCGGCGATCATAGCCGTCGGCGTATTCGTGTTGCCCGAGGTGATGGTCGGCATGATCGAGGCGTCGACAATGCGCAGGCCTTCGAGCCCGTAGAATCGCAGGCGTTCGTCCACCACCGCCATCGGATCGGTCACGGCGCCCATCTTGGCGGTGCCGACGGGATGGAAGATCGTCGTGCCGATATCGCCAGCAGCCTTTGCGAGCGAGGCATCGTCGTCGCCGACGGAGGGGCCGGGCAGATATTCGCTCGGGCGATATCGTGCCAGCGCCTTCTGCTGCATCAGGCGGCGTGTGGTGCGGATGGCGTCGGCGCCGACCTGGCGGTCGTCGTCGGTCGACAGATAATTCGGCGCGATGATCGGCTTCTCGTCAGGGCTCACCGAACGCAGCCGCACGATGCCGCGCGAGGTCGGCTGGAGATTGCAGGCGCTGACGGTGATGGCGGGGAAACGGTGCAGGGGATCGCCGAACTTGTCGAGCGACAGCGGCTGCACATGGAACTGGATGTTGGCGCGGGCGCGCGTCGCATCCGAGCGGGTGAAGATGCCGAGCTGCGACGGCGCCATGGTCAGGGGACCGCGGCGGCGGAAGGCGTAGTCGAGCCCCATCAAGCCGCGGCGGAACAGATTGTAATAGGTCTCGTTCAGCGTGCGCACGCCCTCGACCTTGTAGATCGCACGCTGCTGCAGATGGTCCTGCAGATTGCGGCCGACGCCGGGCTTGTCCATGACGATGTCGATGCCGAGCGGCGACAGCCAGTCGGCGGGGCCGATGCCGGAACGGTGCAGCACCTGCACCGAGCCGATCGAGCCTGCCGAGAGGACTACCTCGCGTTTCGCACGCGCTTCGATCATCTCGCCGTTCTGGATGAAACGCACGCCGACGGCGCGGCCTTGCTCGATGATGACGCGGTCGACCAGCACATGCTTCTCGAGCCGCAGGTTCGGGCGGTTCAGCGCAGGCTTGAGGAAGCCGCGCGCTGAGGACCAGCGCCGACCGCGCTTCTGGTTGACGTGAAAATAGCTGGTGCCCTCGTTGTCGCCGGTGTTGAAATCCGGGATGCGCTTGATGCCCATCTCCTCGGCGGCATCGCCGACGGCATCGAGAACGTCCCAGGACAGCCGCGGCGCCTCGATGCGCCAGCCGCCGCCAGCGCCGTGATGCTCGTTGGCGCCGAGGAAGTGGTCTTCGAGCTTCTTGAACAGCGGCAGCACATCGTCATAGCCCCAGCCCGTCATGCCGAGCTGGCGCCAATGATCATAATCGGCGGCCTGGCCGCGCATCGAGATCATGGCATTGATCGCCGAGCAGCCGCCGATCACCTTGCCGCGGGGATAGGCGAGCGATCGGCCGTTCAGGCCCGGCTCGGCCTCGGTCTTGAACATCCAGTCCGAGCGCGGATTGCCGATCGCGAAGAGATAGCCGACCGGGATGTGGAACCAGATCCAGTTGTCGTCGCCGCCGGCTTCGAGGACGAGGACGCGATTGCCGGGATCGGCCGACAGCCGGTTGGCGACGATGCAGCCCGCCGTACCTGCCCCGACGACAATGTAATCAAATTCACCTTCGAGCCGTCTCGGCATTCTGCTTCCACCCGACCGGCGTCATGCCCGGGCTTGTCCCGGGCATCCACGCACTTTCTGTTCTAATAGTCAGACGTGGATGGCCGGGACAAGTGTTTAGCCCGGCCATGACGAGAGGACAGGGTTACCCTCGGCCGGCGGCAGTTGGGTGGACTGGCGCTTGCATGGTAGACAGTCCTGCATTTTCAACAAAGCTTGAGACCCTCCATGCCCATCGTGAACCGCGTCGCCGACCTTCAACCCGATATTCAGGCCTGGCGCCGGGACATCCACGAGCATCCCGAGCTGCTGTACGACGTTCATCGCACTGCAGCATTCGTCGCGGACCGGCTGCGCGAATTCGGCTGCGACGAGGTCGTGACCGGGCTCGGCCAGACCGGCGTGGTCGGCGTGATCAAGGGGCGCAAGCCGGCCGGCGAGGGGCTCAAGACGATCGGCCTGCGCGCCGACATGGACGCGCTGCCGGTCGAGGAGCAGACCAACCTGCCATACGCCTCCAAGATTCCGGGCAAGATGCACGCCTGCGGCCATGACGGCCACACCGCGATGCTGCTCGGGGCCGCCCGCTACCTCGCCGAAACCCGCAATTTCGCCGGCGATGCGGTCGTGATCTTCCAGCCCGCCGAGGAGGGCGGCGCCGGCGGCGCGGCCATGGTCAAGGACGGCCTGATGGAGCGCTTCGGCATCGAGCAGGTCTACGGCATGCACAATGGCCCCGGTATTCCGATCGGCTCGTTCGCGATCCGGCCGGGTCCGATCATGGCGGCGACCGACGAGGTCGACATCATGATCGAGGGTCTCGGCGGTCATGCCGCGCGTCCGCACAAATGCATCGATTCCGTGCTGGTCGGCGCGCAGGTGATCACCGCCCTGCAGTCGATCGTCGCGCGCAGCGTCGATCCGCTGGAATCGGCCGTGATCTCGATCTGCGAATTCCACGCCGGCAACGCCCGCAACGTCATTCCGCAGACCGCGACGCTGAAGGGCACCATCCGCACGCTCTCGCCCGAGGTGCGCAAGCTGGTCGAGAAGCGCGTGCATGAAGTGGTGGCGGGCGTCGCGCAGATCACCGGTGCCAAGATCGACCTGCGCTACCAGCGCAACTATCCGGTCGTGAACAACCACGCCGCGGAGACCGAGGTGGCGCGGCGCATTGCGAAGCAGGTTGCCGGTGATGCCAACGTGCACGAGATGCCGCCGCTGATGGGCGGCGAGGATTTCGCCTACATGCTGGAAGCGCGCCCCGGCGCTTTTATCTTCTGCGGCAACGGCGACAGCGCCGGCTTGCATCACCCCGCCTACAATTTCAACGACGAGGCGATCGTGTTCGGCACGTCCTACTGGGTGAAACTCGTCGAAGAATCGCTCGCGGCGTCGTAACGCCAAGCTCCAAGCGCAAATGAAAAGGGTGCCCGTGCATCGCACGGGCCCTTTGTCTTTGAGGAGCGTGATTGCTCAGAAGATCCGCGAGAAGATCACGTACAGTGTGGCCGACAGCATGATCGCGCAGGGCAGCGTCAGCACCCAGGCCATCAGCAAATTGCGAATGGTCGCCATTTGCAGGCCCGAGCCGTTGGCGGCCATGGTGCCGGCGACGCCGGACGACAGCACGTGGGTGGTGGAGACCGGCAGGCCGAATACGTCGGCGGCGCCGATCGTAGCGGCGGCCACCAGCTCGGCCGAGGCGCCTTGCGCGTAGGTCAGATGGCTCTTGCCGATCTTCTCGCCGACCGTGATCACGATGCGCTTCCAGCCGATCATGGTGCCGAGGCCGAGCGCGATGGCGACGGCGACCTTCACCCAGGTCGGGATGAACTTCGTGGCGCTGTCGAGCCCGCCCTTGTAGGCGTTCAAGGTCGCGACCTCTTCCTTGTTGAGGTCGTTTTCCTTGTCCTTCATCAGGAAGCGGATCGCTTCCGAGGTCAGGTACATGTCGTTACGGGTGTTGCCGACCACTTCCGCCGGCACCTTGTTGAGCGAGCCGTATTTCGCGACCTGGTCGCCGACATCCTTCACCAGCACCGACAGCGAGGGGTAGGTGCCTTCGCTGATGTGGTGCGAGGTGATGTACTGCGTCACCGCAGGACGGGGATCGCCGATGATCGAGTGACCGGCACCCTTGGCCGCGATCACCTTGGAAGCGGCATCCGAGACCTTCTGGAACTGGGCGACCTGGGATTCCGGCAGCGCGCGGTTGAGCGCGTAGGCCGTCGGCACGGTGCCGATCAGGATCAGCATGATCAGGCCCATGCCCTTCTGGCCGTCATTCGAGCCGTGCGCGAAGCTGACGCCGGTGCAGGTCGCGATCAAGAGGCCGCGGATCCAGAGCGGCGGCGCCTTGTTGCCTTCGGGCGCAGCATACAGGGCCGGGTTGCGCACGATGAACTTGAGCAGCAGCAGCAGCGTCGCGGCGCAGATGAAGCCGAACAGCGGCGACAGCAGCAGCGCGTAGCCGATCTCGGTCGCCTTGGTCCAGTCCACGCCCGAGGTGCCGTCGCGGCCGCGCATGACGGCGTTGGCGACGCCGACGCCGATGATCGAGCCGATCAGCGTGTGCGAGGAGGAGGCGGGCAGGCCGAAGAACCAGGTGCCGAGATTCCACAGGATCGCGGCGATCAGCAGCGCGAACACCATCGCGAAACCGGCGCTGGAGCCGACCTGCAGGATCAGCTCGACCGGCAGCAGCGAGACGATGCCGAAGGCGACCGCGCCGGAGGACATGAGCACGCCGAGGAAGTTGAAGAAGCCCGACCACATCACCGCGACTTCGGCCGGCAGCGAATGCGTGTAGATCACGGTCGCCACCGCATTGGCGGTGTCGTGGAAGCCGTTGACGAATTCGAAGCCGAGCGCGATCAGGAGCGCGACGAACAACAGGATATAGGGCAGGAAGCTCGTCACGCGCGCGCCGGTCGCGTTGACGTCGACATAGATGCTGTAGGCGACGAACAGCAGGCCCGCGGCGAGGATGCCGAAGAACAGGATCATCGTCAGCGGATTGAAGCCCTTGTCGAGATTTGGCCGCGAGGCCGGCTGGATCGGCGCGGGATCGGCTACCGCGCGGTCGAATGCAACATCGGTCATGTCTGGACGCCCCTTAACTTTGAAGTAAGGGTATTGTCCGCGATGGATTTGAAGGCTGGATGACAAGCGGCGGTTGAAAACCGTTTTCCTGCCAGTATTTAGGCGGCCCGCGCGGCTTTCTTCTGCAAGCCGGCAACGATCTTCAGATCTTCGACAAAGCGCTGATATTCCAGCGCCTTGGCTTCAGGATCTGGCAGCCGCAGCAGATAGGACGGGTGCACCGTCACCAAAGCCTTGCGTCCGTCGGGAAGGTCGATGAGCCGCCCGCGGGACTTGCCGATGGGAGTGATCTTGCCGAACACGCTTTGCGCGGCGGTAGCGCCCATCGCCACGATCAGATCAGGCTGAATTGCCGAGACTTCCCGCTCATACCATTGCCGGCAGGCTCGGATCTCCGGCGTATTCGGCTTCTGGTGCAGGCGGATCTTTCCGCGCGGTACGAATTTGAAGTGCTTCACCGCATTGGTGACATAGACCTTCTTGCGATCGACACCGGCCTCCTCCAGCGCACGGTCGAGCATCTGGCCCGCCGGACCGACGAAGGGGTGGCCGGCGAGGTCTTCCTTGTCGCCGGGCTGCTCGCCGACCAGCATGATGTTGGCGGATCTCGGGCCTTCGCCGAACACGGTCTGGGTCGCGTCTTTGTAGAGGTGGCAGGCGCGGCAATGCGCGGCCTCCTCGCGGAGCGCTTCGAGATCGTCGGCAGCTGGCTTGCGTTTCATCGGAGCCTCCGGCCGCTTCTGAGGCTTGTGCGGCTCGGTTGCGGCATTGGCGATCATGGCGCCGGTCATGCGTTCGGCGTCCTCGATCAAGGGCTTAATGATCGAAGCCTCGGGCAGGTTCCTCCAATATTTCTTCGGCATCTCGGCCTGCATCGCCTTCACCTTGAGCCGGGCCGGATTGAAGATGCTGGCGTAATAGCGCCGCCAGGCTTCCTCCAGCCGGTCTTCGCCCGGTGCTTCGCTCTTGCTGACGCCCGGCGTGAACGCGAGCGCGTGGCCGTCCCAATGTGCGCAGAGGTCCGGCGTCAGGATCGACCAGGGCATGTCGGCAAAGCGTTTTGCGAAGAACGGGGCTGCGAGCTCGACGATGTGATGCTCCGGCTCGAACCAGGCGACGTAATGCGCTGCGCGCTCGCGTCCGATCTCGCGGAAGCGGACGAAGGCGTGCATCTTGTGCTCGTCGCGATGGACCGCGCGGGCCATCGCCGTAACTTGCGCGACGTCAGGGTCGGTCGCGACCTCGATGAGATCGTGGTTGTCCTTCAGCCGAAACAGCAGCCGATAGAGGATCGCAAAGCGCTTGATATCGCGGTGCAGGATTGCGGCCTGGGCGAGTTCGACGAATTTGCCTGACACGTTGAAGGTGCCGTCGTTCACCTCGAGGATCGGAGACGGCGCTTGCGGCGCGAACAGCTCGGCTTCGCCGCCCTGCACGGTCCAGGTGACATCGGTGGGCTTCACGTGATGAAGCACGAGGCTGCGCGCGGCTTTGCGCCAGCCGTCGAAATCGGTTTCGGTGTCGAGGGTGATGTACTGCATCAGAAGCCAAATCCCAGTTGAGTTGCTTTCGGCTTGAAGCGCTCGATCAGCCCGGCGGCATCGAGACGATGCGGCGAGGGCCGGTGATCGCTGAGGACGATGAACGGCAATGCCTTGTGCTTGGGCACGTGCAGCCGGGCGAGATCGGCGATGCGGATCGTGGTGGTGCGCCGTGTTGCAATGATGCGCTCGACCGCCTTGGTGCCGAAGCCCGGCACGCGCAGCAGCTCCTCGCGGCTGGCGCGGTTGACGTCGAGCGGGAAGCGGTCGCGATGGCGCAGCGCCCAGGCCAGCTTGGGATCGATGTCGAGCGGCAGCATCGCGCTGTCGTCGACGATCTCGCCGACATCGAAACCGTAGAACCGCATTAGCCAGTCGGCCTGGTAGAGCCGGTGCTCGCGCAGCAGCGGCGGCTGCACCAGAGGCAAGGCGCGGCTGGCGTCGGGGATCGGGCTGAAGGCGGAGTAGTAGACGCGCCGCAGGCGGTAGGCGCCGTAGAGATTGGCGCTGGTGTGGAGAATGGTGTGGTCGGAGGCAGCATCGGCACCGACGATCATCTGCGTGCTCTGACCGGCCGGCGCGAAACGCTGTGGCCTCGCCTTGGTCTTCGCGCTGCGGCCTTCCTCGGCCTCGTCCAGCTTCAGCCGCAGCCGGCCCATGGTGCGGCGGATCGCGCGCACGTCCTTCTCCGGCGCGAATTGCTGCAGGCTCGTCTCCTCGGGCATCTCGATGTTGATGGAGAGACGATCGGCATATTTGCCGGCTTCCGCGATCAGCGCATCGTCGGCTTCGGGAATGGTCTTGAGATGGATATAGCCGCGGAAGTGATGCTCTTCGCGTAGCTTTCGCGCGACGCTGACCACCTGCTCCATGGTGTAGTCGGGGCTGCGGATGATGCCGGAGGAGAGAAACAGGCCCTCGATGTAATTGCGCCGGTAGAAGTCGAGCGTGAGCTTGACCAATTCGTCGACGGTAAAGCGGGCGCGGGGCACGTTCGAGGAGGCGCGGTTGACGCAATAGAGGCAATCGTAATTGCAGGCGTTGGTCAGCAGCACCTTGAGCAGCGAGATGCAGCGTCCATCAGGCGCGTAGGAATGGCAGATGCCCATGCCGGGCGCGGTCGAGCCCATGCCCTTGCCGTCGCTGGAATCCCGCTTCTCGGTGCCGCTGGAAGCGCAGGACGCGTCGTATTTGGCTGCGTCCGCCAGGATTTCCAGCTTGCGTTGTACGTCCATCTTGGAATCCCTTTGATTCAACTCATGAATCCATTTGCGCGCCAATTCGATTGACTCTTCGCGCGCCGTTAGCTTTATATTAGAACATATCATGAACAAATGAGCCAGCCGCTGGTTCTCTTTTTGAGAGCCATCGGCAATCACCTCTGAAGGAGCGGCGAGCATGAGCGGCGCACGTCAAAGCGCGCTTGCGACCTTGCGCGGCCAGATCGAGCGCATCGAGACGGCGACGGTCGTGCATCCGCACGATCGCGTCGCACTCGGTCACAGCGAAGCCGACAACGCGCTGAAGGGCGGGCTCGCGCGTGCGGCGATCCACGAGGTGTTTTGCACTGGGTCTCAGGGGACGGCCGCAACCGGCTTCGTCATGGGGCTTGCCGGGCGTGTCTCGGCGCAGCGGCCGCTGCTGTGGGTACGGCAGGATTTCTTGGAGATAGAGGCAGGCGCACTGTCGATGAGCGGGCTCGCCGAGCTCGGCCTCGATCCGCGCCGCGTGGTGATGGTGCGCGCCGCCGATGTCGAGAGCGCGCTACGCACCTCGGCCGATGCGCTCGCCTGCGATGCGCTGGGCGCCGTCGTGCTCGAGCTCTGGGGCGAGACCAGGCAGTTCGATCTCGTGGCGAGCCGCAAGCTGACGCTGGCCGCGCAAGGCTCCGGCGTCACCGGCCTGATGCTGCGGATGGCGGCGCAGCCGCTGCCTTCGACGGCGGAGACACGGTGGATGCTGCGCGCGGCGCATTCGCCGCCGGGGTCGGTGTGGGACGCATGGGGCGCGCCGCGCTTCGATGCCGAACTCTTGCGTAATCGTCATGGCCCCTGCGGCCGGTGGATCATGGAATGGAATTGTGATGAGTGCCAGTTCAGTGAACCGTCGACGTATTCTCAGCCTGTGGCTGCCGCGCCTGCCCATCGACCGGATCCAGCGGTTCTTCAACAGCGCCGGGCTGGGTAAAACCAATAATGAGCCGAGCATCGTCGTCATCAAGGACAACAATGCGCTGGTGATCCATGCGCTGGACGAGGCTGCCGAGCGTCTCGGCCTGTACATAGGTCAGCCGCTCGCCAATGCGCGGGCGATGTGCCCGGACCTGAAAGTGTTCGATGCCGATGTCGCGGCCGATGCGAAGACGCTTAGCGACATCGCCGACTGGTGCGACCGCTTCACGCCGCTGGTGGCGCTCGATCCGCCGCACGGACTGTTCCTCGACATCACCGGCTGTGCGCATCTGTTCGGCGGCGAGGCTGCGCTGTTGCAAGCGCTGGTTCGTGCGCTCGGCCGACAAGGCTTTGCCGTCAGCGCGGCCATCGCCGGCACCTCGGTCTGCGCACGAACGCTGACGCGGCAGGCCACGGGCACCATCGTTGCCGATGGCGAAGAGGCGAGGGCGATCAGCCGGTTTCCGGTGTCCGCGCTCGGTGCGGGCGAGGGCATCACCACCGGCCTGCGCCGCGCCGGCCTCAAGACCATCGGTGATGTCGCCGCGCGCTCGCCGAGCGAGCTCACGGCGCGGTTCGGTGCGCGGTTCTCAACCTTGCTCGCCCATGCGCTGGGGCAGGGCGATGCGCCGATCAACCCGCGAAAACCGCTGCCCGATTACATCGTGGAGAAGCGTTTCGCCGAGCCGATCGCGACCGACACGATGATCGCAATGACGCTGTCGCGGCTCGCCGATACGCTGATCGCGTCGATGGAGAAGCAGGGCAAGGGCGCGCGCCGACTGGAAGCTGCCTTCTTCCGTACCGATGGCGTGGTGCGCGCGATCATGGTCGAGACCGGGCGGCCGGTGACGCGAAGCGCGGTGATCGACCGTCTGTTCCGCGAGCGCCTCGACGCACTCGCCGATCCCCTCGATCCCGGTTTCGGCTTCGACATGGTTCGCCTGTCGGCGAGCCGCACCGAAATCGTGGTGCAGGAGCAGCGCGATCTCGACGCCCATGTCCACGACAATGACGAGCTTGCCGCCCTGATCGACCGCATCGCCGCGCGCATCGGCGGCAAACGCGTCGTCGTGCACCTGCCTGAGGATACCCATATCCCCGAATGTGCCGTGCTGGCCGCGCCGGCGCAGCATCATCTCGCCGCCGCCATGCAGGCTGAGTGGCCGGCACGGACCGAGAGCGAGCCGCCGCTGCGCCCCTTGAGGCTGTTCGACAAGCCGGAGCCGATCAAGGTGCCGTTCGCGGCCGTGCCGGATGGTCCGCCGCATCAGTTCACCTGGCGCCGCGCGCTGCATGCCGTGGTGCGGGTGGAAGGACCCGAGCGTATCGCGATGGAATGGTGGCGGCAGGACGGCAAGCAGCTGACCCGGGATTACTTTCGCATCGAGGACGCCGAGGGCCTGCGCTTCTGGATTTTTCGCGACGGACTTTACGAGGGGGAGGTGTTCGACGGCGACGGCGAGCCTGCTTCTCCCGGCTGGTATGTGCACGGTCTCTTCGCATGAATAGCCCCGCTTATGCCGAAATCGGCATCACCACCAATTTCTCCTTCCTGCGCGGCGGTTCGGATCCGCGCGCCTATGTGCATCAGGCGAGCAAGCTCGGCATTCCCGCGATCGGCATCGCCGATCACAACACGCTCGCCGGCGTGGTGCGGGCCTGGAATGAGCTCGACAATGACAAGGTGCTGCATAAGCCGAAACTGCTGATCGGTGCGCGCATCGTTTTCATCGACGGCACGCCCGACATTTTTGTCTACCCGCGCGACCGCGCCGCCTATGGCCGGCTCTGCCAGCTCCTGACCAAAGGCAAGCGCGGCGACGACATCACGCGGATCGAGAAGGGCGAGTGCCGTCTCACCTTTGCCGATCTCCTGGAGTTTTCGGAAGGCCAGCTCCTGGCCCTGACGTTGCCGCATCGTTTCGAGCCGGCGCAGGCGCTGGATGTGCTTGCAAAGCTGAAGGCGAGCCGCGCCGAAGGCGCGTGGCTCGCGGCGAGCCTGATCTATCGCGGCGACGACCGGCGCCGCCTGGCACGGCTCGATGACCTCGCGGGCAAAGCAAAAGTGCCGCTGCTCGCGACCAACGAGGTGCTCTATCACGATCCCGGCCGCCGTCCGCTTCAGGATGTGCTGACTTGCATTCGGGAAAAGACCACGATCGAGGCGGTCGGACGGAAGCTGGAAGCCAATGCCGAGCGCTTTCTGAAAACACCCAGGGAGATGGCGCGGTTGTTCCGCGATGTCCCCGAGGCGATCGCGGAGACCATGCGTTTTGCGGGGAAGATCGACTTCTCGCTCGACCAGCTCAAATACCAGTATCCGGATGAGCCGGTGCCGCCGGGCAAGTCCGCGCAAGGGCATCTGGAGGATTTGACCTGGGCGGGCGTCGATAAATACTTTGGCGGCATCGAGAACATTGACGACAAGCTGCGCGCCACGCTCAAGAAAGAACTCGCGCTGATCGCCGAGCTGAAATACGCACACTATTTCCTCACCGTGCACGACATCGTGCACTACGCGCGCAGCCAGAACATTTTGTGCCAGGGCCGCGGCTCGGCGGCGAATTCGGCCGTGTGCTACGTGCTCGGCATCACCTCGGTCGATCCGACCAAGGTCGATCTGCTGTTCGAGCGCTTCATCTCCAAGGAGCGGCTGGAGCCGCCCGACATCGACGTCGATTTCGAGCATTCCCGGCGCGAGGAGGTGATGCAATATGTCTATCGCCGCTACGGCCGCCATCGTGCCGCGATCATCGCAACGGTCATCCACTATCGCCCGCGCAGCGCCATCCGCGACGTCGGCAAGGCGCTGGGCCTGACCGAGGACGTCACCGCCGCGCTCGCCGACACCGTCTGGGGAAGCTGGGGCAAGGGTCTCAACGACATGCAGGTCAGGCAGGCCGGGCTCGATCCCAATAATCCCATGATCAACCTTGCGGTCGAGCTTGCGACCGAGCTGATCGAATTCCCGCGGCACCTGTCCCAGCATGTCGGCGGTTATGTGCTGACGCAGGACCGGCTCGACACCTATGTCCCGATCGGCAACGCGGCGATGGACGACCGCACCTTCATCGAATGGGACAAGGACGACGTCGACGCGCTCAACATGATGAAGGTTGACGTGCTCGCGCTGGGCATGCTGACCTGCATCCGGAAATGTTTTGATCTGATCGCCGGTCACAAGGGGAAGCGTTACGAGCTTGCGGATATCAAGGGAGAGGATGACGACGAAGTCTATCAAATGCTGCAGCGAGGGGAGTCGCTCGGCGTGTTCCAGGTCGAGAGCCGCGCCCAGATGAACATGCTGCCGCGCCTGAAGCCGCGGACCTTCTACGATCTCGTCATCGAAGTCGCGATCGTGCGACCGGGACCGATCCAGGGCGACATGGTGCATCCGTATTTGCGCCGACGGAACGGACTTGAGAAAGTGACCTATCCCTCGCCATCGCCCGAGCATGGCCCCGCGGACGAGCTCTACAAGGTGCTGCACAAGACGAAGGGCGTGCCTCTGTTCCAGGAGCAGGCCATGCGTATCGCGATCGAGGCGGCAAAGTTCACGTCCGAGGAAGCCAACGGCCTGCGCCGCTCGATGGCGACCTTCCGCAATGTCGGCACCATCGGCCAATACGAGGAGAAGCTGATCGGCAATATGGTCGCGCGCGGTTACGATGCAAATTTTGCCAGAAGCTGCTTTGACCAGATCAAGGGCTTTGGCTCCTACGGCTTCCCGGAGAGCCACGCCGCGAGCTTCGCCCAGCTCGTCTACATCTCGTCATGGCTGAAATATCATCACCCCGACGCCTTCTGCTGTGGACTCCTGAACTCGCAGCCGATGGGCTTTTATGCGCCCGCACAGATCGTCAGCGACGCCCGCAAGAACGACGTCGAGGTGCGCGACATCGATGTGTCCTACAGCTTTGCGCAGAATACGCTGGAGAACACCGACAAAAAATATTGTGCCGTCCGCCTTGGCTTTCGCCAGATCGACGGCTTCCATTGGCTCGATCCTGATGAGGAGGCCCTCAAGAAGGAGCAGGCGAAGCGGCAAGGCAAGGTCTATGTCACTCAGGAAGACTGGGCCGACCGCATCATCGCCGCCCGCAACCGACGTCCTTTCACCTCGCTCGAAGATTTTGCCCGCGACACCGGCCTGCCCAAGCGCGCGCTGATCCTGCTGGCCGATGCCGACGCGTTTCGCTCGCTCGGGCTCGACCGCCGCGAGGCGCTGTGGCAGGTGCGGCGGCTGCCCGACGACGTGCCGCTGCCGCTGTTCGAGGCGGCGACCGCGCGCGAGCAGCCCGACGAGCACGCACAACCGCTGCCGGTGATGCCGCGTTCCGAGCAGGTCGTCGCGGACTATCAGACCATCCGGCTATCGCTGAAGGGGCACCCGATGGAATTCTTGCGCGAGATGTTTTCGCGCGAGCGGGTAGTCGCCTGCAAGGAGGTCAGCCACGAGAACGAGCGCCGCCGCGTCCGCTGCGCCGGCGTGGTGCTGGTGCGGCAGCGGCCGGGCAGCGCCAGCGGCGTCGTGTTCATGACGCTGGAGGACGAAACCGGCATCGCCAATGTCGTGGTGTGGCCCAAGATCATGGAGCAGTACCGGAAGGAGGTGATGGGCGCGCGCCTCATCCTGGTCGAGGGCTATATCCAGAGCAGTCCCGAAAAGGTGACGCATCTCATCGCCCAGCGCATGGTCGACCGCTCGCATGATCTGGTCGGCCTCGCCAACGACGCCCTGAGCCGCAAGCATCCGGTGCCATCAGGCGCCACGGTGATCGAGCCGCTCAACGAAGACCCTCGCGCGCTCACGGACATGCCGGCGCAAAAACACCGCCACCCCCGCAACGTCCGCATCCTGCCGCCATCGCGGGATTTTCATTGAGGTGTGGCGCGGAGTGCCGCCACACGCTCAGCCGTCATACCCCGCGAAAGCGGGGTATCCAGTACGCCGCGGCTTCTCGGTTCTAGCCGCGCCGTCTCTGGAATACTGGATCGCCCGATCAAGTCGGGCGATGACAGTGTGCCCTTCTAAAAATTCACCCGGTTCGAGATCGCGCCGTCCACGACGAGATTCGATCCCGTCGTGAACCCCGACACCGGGCTTGCCAGAAACACCGCGGCGCTCGCGATTTCCTGCGGCGTGGCCATCCGGCCGGTCGGATTGCGCTTCATCGCGTCGTTGTAACGCTCCGGCATGTTCTTCTCGACCATCTCCCAGACGCCGCCCTTGAAATAGACCGTGCCGGGCGACACGACATTCACGCGGATCTTCTTCTTTGCATATTGCCGCGCCAGTCCTTTGGCCATGTGGATCAGCGCCGCCTTGATTGGGCCGTAGGAGCTGGCCGTGTCCGCCTGCGCCGCCGAGATCGAGGAGATGATGACGAAAGCGGCGTCGCCGCTTCTCTCGCCGCTCGCTTCGAGGAACGTCCGCGCGGCATCGAAGGCATGCACGGCGCCGAGAAGGTCGAGCTGGAAGTTCTGCTGCCAGGATGCGGCATCGTGGCCCTGCGCCATCGCGCCGGCATTGGAGAACAACAGGTCGACGCCGCCGAGCTCCTTTGCTGCACCCTCGATCCAGGATTTCAGCGCCGCGCCGTCGGTCACGTCGACCGGGCCGCCGGTGGCGTTGACGCCCTTCGCCTTCAGCTCGGCAACGGTGGCCGCAACCTGATCAGCATTGCGCGCGCACACCGCGACATTGGTGCCTTCACCGGCGAGCGTCTCCGCAATCGCCCGCCCGATGCCGCGCGTGCCGCCGAGCACGATGGCGTTCTTGCCTTTGAGACCGAGATCCATTGTTGGGTTTCCTTTTTGTTGGTCGTGGAGAGTGTAGCTGTTTCGGAAGAAGCCCAGAAGCCTCCACATGGTCATTGCGAGCGCAGCGAAGCAATCCAGAAATGCACCGGCGAAAAATAGTCTGGATTGCTTCGTCGCATCAGCGCAAAATTGCTATGCAATTTTATCGCGAGCTCCTCGCAATGACGTGGAGAGAAGTGGGGCCTCCTCACTCCGGCGCCGCGCCGACCGGCGGGCCGCCGGGCGGGCGATGCAGGAAGGTCAGCGAGGCGTAGGCGCCAGCCCATGAGCCGATTGCCGCGAAAGCGACATAGAACGGGTTCTCGGTGTAGCTGATCACGGCGTAGGAGGAGAGCATGTACCAGACGGCGCTCCAGTTCGCCGCTGACATGCGTTTGCGCGCGATCACGGCCGAGGTGAACATGACATAGACCGCGTCTGTGGCCGCCGTTGCGATGAACACGGCGCCTGCGGTAAGGGGGTCGATGGCGGCCATTGCATTTCCCTATGTGCTGATGGATGGTCGCTTGAAAAACTAAGGGAGAGAAGCGGCCATGCAAAGCCCTGCCGACATTCTCAAGCACATCTGGACCTCCGCCGGGGGTGATGCGCGGGCGCTCGAATGCGTACGGCTGAGCGGTGAGGAGCCTCAGCTTCCGTCCTCGTTCCGGGTCGCGATCGCCGGACAGACGACCATCGCCGCGGCCGGCCTTGCCGCCGCTGAGATCTGGCGGCTGCGCAGCGGGCAGACGCAGGACGTAAGCGTCGACATCCGCCACGCCGTCGCCGAATGCCGCTCCGAGCGTTATCTGCGCCTCGACGACAAGCCGCCGCCGTCCGCCTGGGACGCGATCGCCGGCGTCTACAAGACCGCCGACAATCGCTTCGTTCGCTGCCACACCAATTTCCCGCATCACCGCGACGCCGTCTGCAAGGTGCTCAGCTGCGAGCCCGAGCGCGACAAGGTGCAGGCCGCGCTGATGCAATGGAAGGGCGAGGATTTCGAGACTGCGGCTTACGCCGCGGGCGGCGTCGTTGCGCTTATGCGCTCCTACGACGAATGGTCGGCGCTGCCGCAGGCGCGCGCGCTCGCCGAGTTGCCGCTGCTCTCGATCGAGAAGATCGGCGAGGCCCCGCCAAAGCCGTGGCCAAAAGGCGATCGTCCGCTTGCAGGCGTGCGCGTGCTCGATCTCTCCCGCGTCATCGCGGGGCCCGTCGCCGGCCGCACACTCGCCGCGCATGGTGCGGATGTGCTGCTGGTGTCAGGGCCGGAACTGCCCGCCATTCCCTGGCTCACCATCGACACCGGCCGCGGCAAGCTCACCACCTTCATCGCGCTGAAAAGCGAGACGGGCAAGGCGCAGTTGCGCGAACTGTTGCGGGACGCCGACATCTTCTCGCAAGGCTATCGCCCGCGCGCGCTCGCCGCCCTCGGCTTCGCACCCGAGGATGCCGCGCAGATCAATCCGGGCATCGTCTATGTGACGCTGTCGGCCTATGGCCACGCCGGCCCCTGGGCCGAGCGGCGCGGCTTCGATTCCCTCGTGCAGACCACGACCGGATTCAATCATGCCGAGGGACGCGCTGCCGGTCTCGATGGTCCCAAGGAATTGCCGGCACAGATGCTTGATCACGCCACTGGCTATCTGATGGCGTTCGGCGCGATGATGGCCAAGGTGCGTCAGGCGCGCGACGGCGGCAGCTGGCACGTGCGTGTGTCGCTGGCGCAGACCGGACGCTGGCTTTGGAATCTCGGCCGCCTCGATCGCGGACTGAACACCCCGGATCTTACGGGCGACGCCGTACATGCTGCGTTCATCGAGAGCATGCCATCTGGCTTCGGCATGTTGAAGGCGGTGCGCCATTCGGCGATGCTGTCGAAGACGCCGGCGCAATGGAGCCGTCCGGCAATGCCGCTCGGCAGTCATCCGGCACAGTGGCCGGCGCGAAGCTGACGTGAAGCTGACATGTCGCGAAATTTTAACGCAAACCGAAAGGCGCCCTGCGTTTTTTAGGTTGTTTGAACTCCCAATTCGGCACTATTAGCGCAACCGATAAGGCAGGCATCTGCCGAGATCGTCGCAGACACGACCGGGCTCCATGGTAGTTGAAAATACCAAGCGATTGCAGGTGTTTACAAAACAACGGGTGATCACATCCGTAGTTTTACTAGCTCTTGCCGGTGTCGGCGCCGGGGCCTACGGCTTCCTCTCTTCCGGGTCCAAGGAAAAGAAGCACTCCGAGATCTCCAGCCAGTCACGCAGGAATGCCCAGAACTTCACGCCGACGCCGTCCGAATGGGCGACGCTGACGATCGAGCCGGTCAAGGCCAAGGCCTTCCGCGCCGAATATGTCACCGAAGGCAAGGTCGCCGTCGACGAGGACCGCTCGACACCGGTGTTCTCGCCCTATGCCGGCCGCGTCACCAAGCTGCTGGCCAAGCCGGGTGAGATGCTGAAGCAGGGCCAACCGCTGTTCACGATCGAGGCCGCCGACACCGTGCAGGCCCAGAACGATTTCATCGCGGCGATGACCTCGCAGAACAAGGCGAAGTCGGCGCTCGAGCTCTCCGACATCCAGTTCAAGCGCGCCAAGGACCTCTACGAGGGCCATGCCATTCCGCTGAAGGATTATCAGCAGGCCGAAGCGACCCAGGTTCAGGCGCGGAACGACATGCGCTCCTCGGGGACCGCGCTGGAAGCTGCGCGCAACAAGCTGCGCATCCTCGGCTTCACCGACGAGACCATCAAGGCGTTCCAGGACAAGGGCGCCATCAATCCGGAAGTCACGATCTATTCGCCGATCGCGGGCACGGTCGTGCAGCGCAAGATCGGCCCCGGCCAGTACGTCAATTCCGGCGCCAGCGATCCGGTCTTCGTGGTCGGCGATCTCTCCACGGTCTGGCTCACCGCCTTCGTGCGCGAGAGCGACGCCGCCGCGGTCTGCATCGGCCAGGACATCACCGTCAACGTGATGGCACTGCCGGGCCGCCCCTTGACCGCCAAGATCAATTACGTCGCTGCCGCGATCGACCCCAACACCCGCCGCCTGCAGGTTCGCGCCACCATCGACAACAAGGACGGGCTGCTCAAGCCCGAGATGTTCGCCAACGTCACGATCTATTCGGCCGGCGATCGCGCAGCGCCCGCGGTGCCGAAGCAGGCGTTGATCTATGAAGCCGACAGGGTCCGCATCTGGGTCGCGCGCGAGGACAAGTCGGTCGAGCTGCGCCAGATCAAGATCGGCCTCATCAACGGCAACCTCGTCGAGGTCACCAGCAATCTGAAACCCGGCGAGCAGATCGTCACCAAAGGCAGCCTGTTCATCGACCGCGCGGCGTCCGGCAGCTGATCGACGACCCAAAAAATTGCAGACAAACTGAAGCTTGAATGGATCGTCTCGTCGCCCTTGCCGTCAACCGGCGCTTCCTGATGGTCGGGATGTTCGTCGCCGTGCTGATCGGCGGCGTCATCGCGTTCAACCAGCTCAACATCGAGGCCTATCCCGATCCGACCCCGCCGATGGTCGACATCGTGACGCAGAGCCCGGGGCTGTCGGCGGAGGAGATCGAGCGCTACATCACGATCCCGATCGAGACCCAGGTCGCAGGCCTGAAGAACATCACGACCATCCGCACCATCTCGCTCTATGGTCTCTCCGACGTCAAAATCCAATTCTCCTTCGCCTATACTTACGAAGAGGCGTTGCAGCAGGTGCTGAACCGCCTGGCGCAGCTGGCGCCGCTGCCGGGCAACGTGCAGCCGCAGATCTCGCCGCTCAGCCCGATCGGCGAGATCTTCCGCTACCGTCTCGTGGGTCCGCCGAACTACAGCGTGCTCGATCTCAAGACCATCCAGGACTGGATCCTGCAGCGCCGCTTCCGCGCCGTGCCGGGCGTCATCGACGTCACCGGCTGGGGCGGCAAGAGCAAGACCTATGAGCTCCAGGTCGACTTCAACAAGCTGGTCGCCAACGGTCTGACGCTGCCGCAATTGCTCCAGGCGGTCGGCAATTCCAACGTCAATGTCGGCGGCAACACCGTCAATATCGGCCAGCAATCGGCCGTGGTTCGCGGCGTCGGCCTGATCCGCTCGATCGACGATCTCGCCAATACCATGGTGGCGCAGACCGGCGGCAATCCGGTGCTGGTCAAGGACGTCGCCACCGTCACCGTTGGCCAGAAGCCGCGCCTCGGCATCGCCGGCCTCGACGAGTCCGACGACATCGTGCAGGGCATCGTCCTGATGCGCCGCGGCGAGCAGAGCTCGCCAACCATCAAGCGTGTCCACCAGCTCGTTCAAACCATCAACAACTCCAGCATCCTGCCGCCCGGCGTGCGCATCGAGCGCATCTACGACCGCGGGGACTTGATCGAGCTCACCACCCACACCGTCCTGCACAACATGGTGGTCGGCATTCTCTTGATCGTGCTGTTGCAGTGGATCTTCCTCGGCGATCTGCGCAGCGCGCTGATCGTTGGCGCCACCATTCCGTTCGCGCTGTTCTTCGCCGTCATCATCCTGGTGCTGCGGGGGGAATCGGCCAATTTGCTGTCGGTCGGCGCGATCGATTTCGGCCTGATCGTCGATGCCACCGTCATCATGGTGGAGGCGATCTTCCGCCGTCTGACCCAGACGACGCCGATGTCCGAGACCGAGCATATGTCCAATGAGACGCTGTTCGGCATGAAGAGCCACGCCATCCTCAGCGCGGCCGCCGACGTCTCGCGCTCGATCTTCTTCGCCGCGGCGATCATCATCGCAGCCTTCCTGCCGCTGTTCACGCTGTCGGGCGTCGAGGGCAACATCTTCGGGCCGATGGCCCGCACCTATGCCTATGCGCTGGCCGGCGGGCTGCTTGCGACCTTCACCGTCACGCCGGCGCTGTCCGCGATCATCCTGCCCGCGCATGTCGAGGAAACCGAGACCAGGGTGATGCGGATCCTGCACCGGTTGTACTCGCCGTTGCTTCAATGGGCGGTCGCCAACCGCAACATCGTGCTCGGCGGTGCGGTCGGCCTCGTGCTGATGACGGTGGCGCTCAGCCGGATGCTCGGCCTCGAATTCCTGCCGAAGCTGGAAGAGGGCAATCTCTGGATTCGCGCCACGCTGCCGCCGACCATCTCGCTCCAGGAAGGCAACAGCTACGTCAACGAGATGCGCAAGGTGATCCGCGCCCGGCCCGAGGTCGAGTCCGTCGTGTCTCAGCACGGCCGTCCCGACGACGGCACCGACGCAGCCGGCTTCTTCAACGCCGAGTTCTTCGCGCCGCTCAAGCCAATCAGCCAATGGCCCGGGACCCGCGACAAGGAAGAGCTGACCGCGCAACTGCTCAAGCAGCTCGACGATCGCTTCCCCGGCGTCGAGTTCAACTTCTCGCAATATCTCCAGGACAACGTTTCCGAAGCCGTCTCCGGCGTGAAGGGCGAGAACTCGATCAAGCTGTTCGGCAGCGACCTTCAGGCGCTCACCGACACCGCCAACAAGATCAAGTCGGTGCTGGCCACGGTGCAGGGCGTCACCGACCTTGCTGTGTTCACCTCGCTCGGGCAGCCGACCGTCCAGATCGATATCGACCGCGCCAAGGCCGCGCGCTACGGCCTTGCGCCGGGCGACATCAACGCCACGATCAAGGTTGCGATCGGCGGCGACACTGCGGGCGATCTCTACGAGTCCGGCTCCGATCGTCACTTCCCGATCATCGTCCGCCTCGCGCCGGAATACCGCCGCAGTGCCGAGGCGATCCAGAATTTGCGCATCGGCGCACCCGGGCCGAACGGCACCGTCACGCAGATCCCCCTGAGCGAGGTCGCCACCATCAGCCTCGTCTCGGGCGCGGCCTACATCTATCGCGAGCAGCAGGAACGCTATCTGCCGATCAAGTTCTCGGTGCGCGAGCGCGACCTCGGCAGCGCCATCAGCGAAGCTCAGCAGAAGATCGCCGAGCAGGTGCAGCTGCCGCCGGGCTCGCGCATGGAATGGGTCGGCGAGTTCGGCAATCTCCAGGACGCGATCCGGCGGTTGTCGATCGTGGTGCCGATCTCGCTGGCGCTGATCGGCGTGCTGCTCTGGTTCAATTTCGGCTCGATGACCGACACGCTGCTCGCGATGAGCGTGATCCCGATGGCGATCTTCGGCGGCGTGCTGGGCCTGTTGATTACCGGCACTGCGTTCAGCGTCTCCGCAGCGATCGGGTTCATCGCGCTGTTCGGCATCGCCGTGATGGACGGCATCATCATCCTGTCGCAGTTCAACCAACTCATCGAGGAGGGCATGGACCGCGCGAGCGCGGTGGTGCGCACCGGTGAGTTGCAGCTCCGGCCGGTGCTGATGACCTGCGTCGTTGCCGGCGTCGGCCTGCTGCCGGCGGCGCTGTCCGAGGGCATCGGCTCGCAGGTGCAGAAGCCGCTCGCGGTCGTCGTCGTCACCGGCATGATGCTGGCGCCGGTCGTGATCCTCGTGACCCTGCCGGTCCTGATCTCGTTCTTCTCGCGGCGCGCGCGCTGACCGTCAAAATCCGTAGAGTCGTGCCGGGTTGTCGACCAGGATCTTCTTGCGGACATCGGCATCCGGTGCCCACACCGGAAGCTGGTTGAGCAGGCGGCCGTCGTCGATCTGATAGAGCGGCGCGATGTCGGTGGGCTTGCGTCCCTCGACACGGCTCGAATCCGGATGCGGCCAATCGGTGCCCCAGACGATGCGGTCCGGATTCGCCGCGATCAGCGCACGTGCATAGGGCGCCATGTCCTGATAGTCGGGCGCGAGCTTCGACGAGCGATAGGCGCCGGAGATCTTCACATAGGCCTTGCCGGACTTCACCAGCGCAGCGAGATCGGAGAAACCCGGCTGCTCCAGGCCGAGCGAAGCTTCCAGCCCGCCGAAATGGTCGAACACGACAGGTACCGGCGCCGTCTCGACGAGGTCCTTGATCGCCGAGATCATAGGAAGCGTGGTGTAGAGCTGCACGTGCCAGCCGCGCGCCTTCATGCGCTCGACGGCGGTGGTGAAGCGTGACCTGCCGACATTGGGGTCGTTGACGCCGCCGGTTGCGAGATTGAGGCGCATGCCGCGGAAACCGTCCGCCTGCATCGCATCGAGCTGTGCCTCGGTCGTCTTGTCGTCGATCACGGCGACGCCGCGCGCATTGGCGCCGCGTGCCTTCATGCCGAACAAGGTCGACGAATTGTCGGTGCCGTAGACGCTGGGGGTGACGATCACCACGCGCTCGATATGCAGCGCCTTGTGCAGTGCAGCCATTTCTTCGGGGCTTGCCGGCTCGGGCGTGTAGACGCGCCCGGCGAAGAACGGAAACTTCTCGACGTCGCCATGAATGTGAGTGTGGCAGTCGCAGGCATGCGCGGGGACGTCGAAATTGACCGGCGTCGCAGGCTGCGCCGCGCGGGCGTGGGCTCTGTTGGTCATGGCTACTCCGGCGGCGAGGGAGGCAAGCAGGACGCTGCGTCGATTGAGCACGGTTTCTCTCCCTGGTTGTTTTATTTGGCAGTGTGCCGGGACGGTATCACATCAGCCGGATCGAAGCTGCGCTTCGTTGCATAGCTGCTCGACAAGGTCCGCAAGCGCGCGTGAGCCGTCGACGCGCACGACTGGGCAGGGCAAGCCCGCGAGCCAGGCTTCGTGCTTGGCGAGGCTGCGGCCGTCGCGGTCACCGGCCTCGTAATGCGAAGCCCATTCGACGAAGGCTTCGGTCTGCTCATGACGCCAGCCGCCCGGTGCGACGGCATCAGCACCGAAATGCGCGGCCTCGCGGGCGCGCAACCGCGTCAACCGTAGTTCGCGGGGCGTGACCACGAAGACCACGAGGTCGAAATACGCGACAAGTTCGTCGCCCCAGCCGGTGGCGGTTCCGCTCAAGACCCAGTCGTGCCGCGGTAGGAACATCTCGCGCATCAGGCGTAGCCGATCCGCGGCCGGGCGCGTCGTCTGGTAGGGCGGCGCGGTCGGCAGCCAGAAATAGTCGTCGCTATCGTGATGCGGCAGCGCAAGCCGCCCCGCGAGCGCCCGGCCGAGCGTCGTCACGCCGGAGCCCGAAGCGCCCGTCAGATGGATGCGGCGGCTTTTCATGGGCACCGGCCCGATAGATTGAACTACTGCCCCGACGGCGTGCGCAGCCCGTGCCAGGCGTCGCGGACCTGGTGGTAGTGAACCTCGGGCAGATAATCCGGCGTGTTCAGGCTGAGCGTCTTGACGTCGAGATGGCCGATGGCGCTGAGCAGCGTGTAGGAGGCGATGACGCGGTCGCGGTTGGCGCCGATCAGGCGGGCCTTGGCCTGGATCAGATCGGCCTGCGAGTTCAAGACGTCGACCGTGGTGCGTTGTCCGCCGGCGGCCTCGCGCTGCACGCCCTGGAGCGCGACGGTCGCAGCCTTCACTTCGGATTCCGAGGCCGACACGGTGATCTTGGCGCCTTCATTGGCCACCCAGGCGCTCACTGCCGCCGTGCGTGCCTGGTTGCGGACCTGATCGAGCACGAGCCGGCTCTGCGCCGTGATCTCCTTGGCCTGCCGGGTCTGCGCGGCGGCCTGGCCGCCGTCGTAGATCGGCGCGGTGACATTGGCGACGATCGAGGCCTGGTCCTCGGCGAAGGTGCCCAGCGTCGGGTCGTTGTTGCGGCTCTTGCTGGCGCTGCCCTGGATGGTGGCGCTCGGCAGCAATGAGCCTTCGGCGATGCGGATGTTGGTGGAGGCGACATCGACGTCGAAGCTGGCGGCCATCACCGCCGGGTGCTGGCGGATTGCCATCGTCATGGCGTCTTCGCGGCTCTTCGGCAGATAGCGATCGACGGCCTCGGCGGCCCGAAGCTGCGATGGCGCATTGCCGATCACTTGCGCATAGGTCGCCTGGCTGACGGCAAGCGCGACCTCGGCGGCGTTGAGATCGGCAAGGCCGCGGTTGAGGCGCGCTTCAGCCTGCGCGCTGTCGGTCGGCGTGACATCGCCGGCGTTGAGACGGCGCTGGGTGACCGAGAGCGTCTCGCGCAGGAAGGCGACGTTGGAACGCTGCGCCTCGACCAGCGACTGGTTGGCGAGCACGTTGGTGTAGGCGGTGACCGCGTCGAGCAGCACGCCCTGGCCGACATTGCGCAGCGCCTCGCGGCCCGACTGCACCTGGAGCTCGGCGGCCCGCACGTTGTTGGCGGTGCGGAAGCCGTTGAACAGGGTCTGCGTCACGGTGACGCCGATGATCCATGGCTTCAAATTGCCGGTCTGGATTGTGTTGTCGGGCAGCAGATTGCGCACCGATTGCAGGCCGGCGCTGAGGCTCGCCACGATCTGCGGCCGGTAACCGGCGAGGGCCTGCGGCACGTTCTCGTCCGTGGCGCGTTGTCGCGCACGTTCGGCATTAAGCTGTGGATTGGTCTGGTAGGCCTTGGCGAGGGCCTCCGGCAGGGCTTCGGCCCAGGCGGCGGAGGGCAGGGCGCAGCAGAGCGCCAACGTGGTCCATGTCGCAAGCACAGGACCCACGCCCGATCGATGCCGCGTCATCACGCGACCAGCTCTGGCGGTACGCCCAATCATGTAATCCCGCTTAACCCCGGCTGTCCGCCCCCGCCGACGGTGGCCTCTTAACTGTTTAACCAGCCGAGGTCCCGCAGGCAAACTGCCGCGGGGGAAACCCCCATGAAATCCGTGCTTGTTGCAGCTTCGTCACAGGGGGGCTCTGCGGGAACGCAGCAGAGCCTTACACCAGCCTGACCGTTCCCTGACGTTACCGGTTCTTGTTCACCGGCTTGCGCTTCTCGATGAACGCCGCCATGCCCTCGGAGCGGTCCTCCAGCGCGAAGGTCGAGTGGAACAGGTTGCGCTCGACGCTCATGCCCTCGGCGAGCGTGGTCTCGAAAGCGCGGTTCACCGCTTCCTTGGCCATCGCGGCCGCAGGGCGCGACATCGCGGCGATCTTCTCGGCCGCCGCCATCACTTCGTCCATCAGCTTGTCAGCGGGCACGATGCGGCTGACGAGGCCGCTTCGCTCGGCTTCCGCCGCATCCATCATGCGGCCGGTGAGGCAGAGGTCCATCGCCTTGGACTTACCGATCGCGCGCGTCAGACGCTGGGTACCGCCGATGCCGGGAATGGTGCCGAGCGTGATCTCGGGCTGGCCGAACTTTGCGGTGTCGGCGGCGATGATGAAATCGCACATCATGGCGAGCTCGCAGCCGCCGCCGAGCGCATAGCCGGCAACCGCCGCAACCGTCGGCTTGCGGCAACGCGCGATACGGTCGCCGCCGATCGCGGCGAAATCCTCGGAGAACATGTCGATGAAGCCCTTCGGCTGCATCTCCTTGATGTCGGCGCCGGCGGCAAAGGCCTTCTCGCTGCCGGTCACGACGATGCAGCCGATGGCGTCATCGGCCTCGAGATCGTCCACCGCCGCGGCGATCTCGCGGAAGACGCCGAACGAGAGCGCGTTGAGCAGCTTCGGCCGGTTCAGCTTGATGATGCCGACCGCGCCTTTGCTTTCGACGATGATGTGTTCGAACGTGCTCATGCTCCACCCACGCTTTTGATTGGGCGGGCAATGTGCCCGCTGGCGCGGTGAGCTTCAAGGGGCTAACGGCCGCCGGAACACGCAGCAAGATGCGCGTTCCGGGGAGGTCTCTCAGGCCAGGATCGGGCCCGCAATCACGCCATGAACATGCGCGCGGCGGACGCCAGCGTCAGCAGCGTGCCGACGCCGATGAAGATCTTGCCGATCAGGGAGCTCTGGTCCCAGGCCGAGCTCTGCTGGGTGCTTGCCATCACCGGTGCCGGCCGGGGCTGGGCCTCGGTTGCGGCAATCACCGCCTTTTGCGCCGGCGGGCTGTCCTGTTGCGCGGCGCGGTCGATGTCGTTGAGCTGATCGGGGGCGACGACCTGGCTCTCGGCGTTCGCAGCGTTGGTATTATCGGCCGCTGCCTGGACATTGGTGTTGGCGCGGTCCGTCATCGCCGAGGCCGCAGCCGCGGTCGGGGTATCGGTGGTGGCGAGCTGCGCATTGGCGTTGGCGACCGCCGGCGGCATCTGGCTCAAGGCCGGGACGTTATTATCGGCCGCCTTGTTGTCAGACTTGGCCTCGTCGGCCTTGTTGTCGGCCTTGGCCGGAGCGGCGTTCTTGTCGGCCTTGTCGTCGGATTTCTGTGCTGTCTTGCCGCTGGTGGTGGTGCGGCGTGACTCATGGCGCCGGTGCTTGCTCGGCTTGGCCTCGTCGGTCTGCTTGCCCGCGCTCTCCGAATTGCTCGTGGCTGAGCTTGGGGCCGCCTGTGCAAGGCCTCCGAACAGCAACAATAGGCCGGCCAGAACGATCAGGGCCGCGCGCCCGCTGGCTTTCATCATGGTGATGATCTCCCCAATTCCGCCCGTCCCGGAAACGAACAGAGACCCCGGGGCGTGACGACAGCGGGGCAGAAAATGGGAATCTTCGGGCTACACCGGGCAAAACCGGGGCAGACCGGCCTCCGTGAAGCCAGCCGCCGGGTGCGGGACGGGCCGATCGGTGTTATGAGCCGTCGCAGACGTTTACGGCCGGTTCGGTCGCGGGGACCGGGGCATATCACGAATTCGTGATCTTGTCGGACCCCCGTAACAAATTGAACGGACGGCCGAATTGCATGGTGAGGGGCGCGCGTGCGCGGACGTGAGGACGAATGGACCGGCCTGATGCGGTCGGCCATGGCGGGCGATGATGCGGCCTATCATCGCCTGTTGAGGGCGGTCACGCCGGTGCTGCGCGCTGCCGCGAGACGAGGCCTGGCACGGGCAGGCCAGCCTCCCGACCAGGCAGAGGATATCGTGCAGGAGATTCTGTTGGCGGTGCATCTGAAGCGGCACACCTGGGACAGCGAAGCCCCCTTCGCGCCCTGGCTGTTTGCCATCGGCCGCAACAAGCTGATCGACTCGCTGCGCCGGCGCGGCAGACGCGTCTTCGTCAATATCGACGATTTTGCCGAAACCCTGCCGGGCGAGGCGCCCGAGGAAACGGCGTCCGCGGGCGAGGTCGCAGCCCAGCTCAACACCCTGCCGCAGCGCCAGCGCGACGTGCTGCAGTCGATCGCGGTCGAGAGCGCCTCGATCAAGGATACGGCGGCGAAGTTTTCGATGAGCGAGGGCGCGGTGCGCGTCGCGCTGCATCGCGGACTTGCGGCGCTGACGACTAAACTGCGGGACCAGTAGTCATGGACACCGATCAACTCATCCGTTCGCTCGCAGCCGACAATGCCCATCGCGCGCCGCGCGTCGGCGCCGTGCTGACCATGGCGCTCCTGGTGGCCGCGCCCTTGTCGATCCTGATCTTCGCGACGTTCCTCGGCGTGCGTCACGACGTGATGAGCGCGATGCACAACCCGTTCTTCGACATGAAGTTCGCGGTGACGCTGTCGCTCGCGATTCCCGCCATCATCGTCAGCCTGCATCTGTCGCGTCCCGAAGCCCTGCTGCGCGGCTGGGGCTGGCTGCTGCTGCTTCCCGTCGGGCTGCTCGCGGTCGCGATCGGCAGTGAGGCGATGATGGCGCCGGCCATGCCGATGACGATGCGCTTGATGGGCAAGAACTCAAGGGTGTGCCTGGTCGCAATTCCGGCGATGTCGCTGCCGCTGCTTGCGGGGGCGCTGTTCGGCCTGCGCCATGGCGCGCCGTCGCGCCCGGCGCTTGCCGGAGCACTCGCCGGCCTGGTGTCGGCCGGCCTTGCCGCGACGCTCTATGCCTCGCACTGCACCGACGATTCGCCGCTGTTCGTCGCGACCTGGTACACGCTCGCGACCGCGCTGGTGACGGCAATCGGCGCGGCGGTCGGGGCGAAAGTCCTGAGATACTGACCGCGCCGGACCTCACGCCGCCGGTGTCGTGCCCAGCTGCATGCGGTGGAAGCGCAGCACCTGCTGCGCGGTCGAGCTGCGCAGCGCCTCGTAAACGTCGCGCAGCGTCAGCATGTCGGTCTGCGACCCGCCGGAGAGCTTCTCGCGCATGGCGATGATGGCGCGCACGCTTGGCCAGGACATGCCGGCGACCTTGGCGAGGATCATCACGCCCTCGGTGCGGCTTTCGATCATCATGGTCTCGGCGGTCTCGACCGCGACGCCGGCGAGCGCCGCGAGCCCCGCATTGGTTTCGTCGAACTTGCCCTGCTCGGCGAAACTGGTGACCTGGAATTCGTTGAGGCGGCCGTCCTCGTGCAGCGACTTCACCAGCGCGCGCGCCATCTCGGTCTGCTTCGTCATGGCGGCAGCGCGGACCCTCTGGGCCACTTCCTGCACCACGCTCGACACCTCGTCCACGAGCTCCGGATGCGCGGCCTCGAGCTTCCTGCGCACGCTCAAGGACGCTTTCGCGACCAGCTTCAAATAGTGATGGCGCGGCAGGTCCGGCCGCTGGCCGATGCAGGTGGCGAGGTCGTCGTCGCGTTCGGCGCGGGTGACGAGATCGGAGAGGCTTCCCTCGGAGAGCCGCGCCCCCGGATTGCCGACGGTCGACTGCACCACGTCCTCGTTGCCGCGCGTCACCAGGACGTCGGTCAGCGCTTCCGACAGCACCCGCCGCAGCGAGATCGCCTTGAGATGCGCCTGGCCCCTCGTGCGCGCGATCTCGATCAAGGTCGTCTCGTCCAGCCGTTCCGATTTCGACAGCACGGGGCCGGAGACCTCGATGACCTCGTCGAGCGCGAGCGTGCGCATGATTTTCGGCGGCGCGGCCGCGATCGGTGCGAGGCGGTCGGCGAGCAGCGCCTTGGCCGACGTCTCGATCTGCTCGATCAGGCACTGGAACACGTCGTCGAACACGCGGATGTGGTCGTCGGAATAATCCACCGCGTTGCCCACGAACAGATCGGTGACGCGGCGCAGCGTCTCGACCCGGCGCGCGACGGTGCCGTGCGAGAGTGCAGCCTGCAATTCCTCGAGCAGATTCTCGGATGTTTTTGCGGATCTTGATCTCATGGCCCTGTCCTGGAGCGCTCGGTCCGGCGGCGGGTTCTGTCGCAGCAGGAAAAAATGGATTGGTCAGCTCGTTGCAATGCGGTTGCGCCCTTGCGCCTTGGCGGAATAGAGCGCGCGATCGGCGCGCGCGAGAAAGGTATCGGCAGTATCGACGTTGCGCAGCGTCACCACGCCCGCGGAAATGGTCACGCGCAAATTCAGGGAGAATGCGCTCCAGTCGAGGTCGGCGACGATGCTGCGCAAGCGCTCGAGCATGCGCTGTGCAGCGTCATCCGACGTGTCGGGCAGCAGCAGCAGGAATTCCTCGCCGCCATAGCGGCCGAAGCAGTCGGCCGGGCGGATGTTGGCGAACATGGTGATTGCGAAAGTGCGCAGCACCTCGTCGCCGACCGGATGGCCGTGGGCGTCGTTGATGCGCTTGAACCAGTCGAGATCGATCAGCGCGATCGCGCAAGGCATCGACGTCTGTCGCGACTTTTCGATCTCGGCATCGAGAAGCCGCATGATGCAGCGGCGGTTGTAGGAGCCGGTGAGTTCGTCGAGCTCGGCCAGCTCCTCGATACGCTGATAGGCGGCCTTCAGCTCGATACTGCGCCGGTACAGGATCTTGCGCAGGGTGGCGCCGAACAGGCCGAGAAAGGCGCACTGGCCGATCACCAGCACGAAGCAGAGCATCGAGGCGGTTCGCTCCAGGCGGGTCGTGACCGGCAGTCCGATCGGCAGGTCCGAGCCCAGGAAGACCAGCGCGAGCCCGCAGGTGGCAAGGCCCCAGGTCACCATCGCCTGGCTCGAGGTCATCCGCAGCGTGCCAAACGCGAAGATCAGAAACAGCACGGCGAGGAAAGCGACCCCGGCCGTCGGCACTGCGAGCAGGAACAGCAGCTGCAGCGCCATATGCGCCGAGATCTGGAAGACGGTGAGGTAATGATCCTCGAACCGGTCGCCGAAGCCGGCTTCCGACAGCACGGTGAACGTACCGATGATCAGGAGGCCGCCGAGCCAGAACAGCGACGGAACAGCCATGGAGACCGTGCCGCCATAGGCGTAGAGCAGCAGGACCGAGGCGCCCAGCGAATAGCTCGCCACTTGGCCGATATACATCTGGCGGCGCTGCCGGGCTCGGCGCGCCAGCACTTCAGAAGCCGCGGCCTCGGGCGTGAGCACGAGATCCGCGACCTCAGCGGCATTCCTCTCGGGAAAGGACGTCGCGGCCGTACTCATGGTCCCGCCAATGGTGATGTCAGCGTAAAAATCTACGTGGCAAGCCTTTAGGTTTGGTATCCTTGGAAACCGAATCCGAACCGTGCAGCGCGGAACAAGGTGGCAGGCCGGCGGGAGAAATTTTGCCGGTGATGAGGCATCCGTTTGCGATGCGATCGAGCCTAAGCCGGGCTTGGCGAGACATATGTCGTGCAGGGCTGCTATGGAACCGAACGAGGCCGGGCCGCCTGTGCCGGACAGGCATTCCGCAGGGAAGTGTTGCAGTATTATGTTACCGATCTGGATGAAGGCGGCTGACGGCCGCGGGTGGGACAAGAAAAATACGCGTATGTGGGGTAGGTCACACAAGCCTCCGTATGACCGCGGTAGACTGAAGAATTTTGCCCCCCCTATCGAACCGTCCGCCGCGCCGACCCGACCAACTTTGCGAGACGGGCATTGAGCGTGACACAGGCGGCTTCGGACGAGGTCCTGATCGCCAGGATCGCCCAAGGTGACCGGCTCGCCATGCAGGTGCTGTACGGGCGGCACCATGTCAGGGTCTACAGGTTCGGGCTCAGGCTCGTGCGGGACGAGCAGGCGGCGGAAGACCTCATCAGCGAGGTGTTTCTCGACGTCTGGCGTCAAGCCGGCAAGTTCGAGGGCCGATCCGCCGTTTCTACCTGGCTGCTGGCAATCACCCGTTTCAAGGCCCTCTCTGCGCTCCGGCGCAGGAAGGATTTTGAACTGGACGAAGACGCCGCCAACGCGATCGAGGATACGTCCGACAATCCGGAAACGGTGGCGCAGAAGAAGGATACCAGTGAAGCGTTGCGGGAGTGTCTGACGGGCCTCTCGCCGGACCATCGGGAAATCGTCGATCTCGTCTACTACCACGAGAAGTCCGTGGAAGAGGTGGCCGAAATCGTCGGGATACCGGAGAACACTGTGAAGACGCGCTTGTTTTATGCGCGCAAGAAACTGGCCGAACTGCTGAAGGCAGCCGGCGTTGAGCGAGGCTGGCCATGATGGCTTTGAGCAAGAAGATGCTGGAGCAAGAGCCCAGTGAGATTGAACTGCTGCTGCCGTGGCACGCGGCCGGCACGCTGAACGCGCGCGATGCGCGGCGGGTCGAGGAAGCGCTGGCGCGCGATCCCGAGCTTGCCAGGCAATATGCGGCTATCCGCGGCGAGTACGAAGAGACCATCCATCTGAACGAGAGCTTAGGGGCTCCGTCGGCGCGCGCGCTGCAGAAGCTGTTCGCCGCGATCGATGCCGAGCCGGCGCGGGCGAGCGGCTCGCTGCCGCTATCGGCGCGCATCTCGACCTTCTTCGCGAGCCTGTCGCCGCGCACGCTGGCGTGGTCGGCGAGCCTCGGCGCCATCGCGCTGATGCTGCAAGCCGGAATCATCGGCGCCGTGCTGATGAAGAACCAGCCCGCGACCTTCCAGACCGCCTCGCTCTCGACCAGCGGTCCGATCACACGCGAACTCGGCACGACTGTTCCGCCGGCGCGAGCGCTGGTGCGCTTCACGCCGGAGGCCCGCGTCGCCGACATCACCGCGCTGCTCGACAGCTACCAGGCCTCGATCATCGGCGATGCCAAGGGCGGCATGTTCCGCCTCCAGTTCGACAAGGCGATGAGCCAGGACGAGCTCGCCTCGCTGCTCGGCAAGATGCAGCGCGAGAAGTTCGTCAACCTCGCCGTCGCGGCGCCCTAGGCGCGCCGCTGATCCGATGACAGGCAAGTCCGAGAGCAGGGTGCGCGCCGGGGCCTACGCTTCATCGGTCGGCGCCGCGCTTCTGATCGCCGCCTGCCTCGGCGTCGAGGTTGCGCAGGCGCAGGCGATCATGCGCACGCCGACGATCAGCGTGCCCACGCGAACGCCGACCATCTCTCCGAGCCTCGCCCCGCGCATCGGTCCGACCATCTCGGCCAGGGCGGTGTCCGTCGACCGCGGCCCGCGGACGATGGCGACCATTCCCCACACCACGACGTCGCGCCTGCGGCCGACGACGACGGTGCTGCCCTATGCGCGCTACTCGCCGAACCTGTATCCGGCCTGTACCGCGCCCTATCGCGATGCCGACGGCGAATGCCTGGCGCAGCCGAATGCCGGCGGCGGTGGCTCGGGCAAACCCGCCAAGAAGAGCGCCGGCAAGGGCCGCGGCAACGCCACGCCGGCCGCCGCCAATCTTCACAGCTTCGCCAACGAATTCGTGGCCGAGATCGACGGCACATTGTCGCCCGGTGATGCTGACGCGCTGGCCCGCCGGCACGGCTTGACGCGGATCTCGTCGGAGAGCTTCCCGCTGATCGGGGCTACGTTCGGTCTGTTCCGCATCACGGATGGCCGGCCGTACGAGACGGTGCGGCGCGAATTCGCGGCCGACGGCAGCGTGCGCTCGGTCCAGGCGAACTTCCGCTATGTGCTGCAGGACCAGAAATCGCCGCCCCCCAGCGAAGGCGATCCTGCGCAATATGCACTGACAAAGCTCCGCTTGCCGCAGGCGCATACGCTGGCGCACGGCGCCAACGTCACGGTTGCCGTGATCGACTCCGGCATCGACACCAAGCATCCCGAGCTCGCCAATTCCGTCGCCGACAATTTCGATGCGCTCGGCAGCGCGGAGGGGCCGCACGTCCACGGCACCGGCATCGCCGGCGCCATCGTGGCGCATGACCGGCTGATGGGCAGCGCGCCCCAGGCGCGCATCATCGCGATCCGTGCCTTCGGTGGCAGCAATGGCGGCGCCGAGAGCTCGTCCTACATCATCCTGCGGTCGCTGAATTACGCCGCCGAGCACGGCGCGCAGATCGTCAATATGAGCTTTGCCGGTCCGAAGGACGCGGTGATCGAGCGCGCCATCGCGGCGACCGCCGCGCGCGGCCTCGTGCTGATCGCCGCCGCCGGCAATGCCGGCGCAAAATCGCCGCCGCTCTATCCAGCCGCCAATCCCAACGTGATCGCCGTCAGCGCGACCGATCAGCAGGACAGGCTGTTTACCGCATCCAACCGCGGCAATTACATCGCCGTCGCAGCGCCCGGGGTCGACATCTTCCTGCCGGCGCCGGACGGCAAGTACCAGATGACGTCGGGAACCTCGTTCTCGGCCGCCTATGTCTCCGGCGTCGCGGCGTTGCTGCTCGAGCGCAATTACACCTTGAAGCCGGAAGCGCTGCGCATGACGCTGGCGAAGACCGCGCGCGACCTCGGCTCCCCCGGGCGTGACGAGCTTTTCGGCGACGGCCAGACCGATGCGTTTGCCGCGGTCATGGCTGTTCCCGCCGACAGCGCGACGCCGGTTGCGGCTGCGTCCGGTACAACAAAACGTGAAGATGCCGGGAAGCGTCGCGACGAGCCTGGCACCCGCGCGATCGAACAACCCTCGCTGTCGAGCGCAGACGATAAATCCACGGTTTCTCAGGCGGATAGGCCGGCGACGCGATAGCGGCTGCGACAAAGATGCACGCGTTGGGAAGGTCAAAAAAGCGAACCCCGCATTGAACGTTCAGCCAGCTGCCACGACCAAATTATGTGGGAGCGGTCATCCCTCCCCATCAGTCATATCAGGCGCGAGCGCCCATCCACCCCAAGCGCCCATATGGCTTGACCCGTCCGGTTGTCCCCCCGGACGGGTCTTTTCTTTTCGGCATCCGATTCTTCGAAGCCTCGCGTTCGTTCAGCTTGCGGTTGATGGGACGGCGCTATGTTCGAGTCGGCTGTTCGCCCGGCGCGTCGCACCTCCGCTATGCTTGTGCGAGGCTTGACTCGAAAACACAGCAAATCTCCGCACGACTACGGTGATTGACGACGACTGCCGTGTCGTTGCTGGACAAGTCAAAACTTTTCCACAAAATATTCATGTCGCGTCTAAATTGATTCGTGTGCGTTGCGTCCCCCGCGTCCGTATTTTCCCCTGACGGGCTGGTTCATGACACATCGCCAAGAGTCTGATTGCGCGTCTGCGCGTGCCGTGGTCGCTGGCCGCGACGTCGCGGCGCGCTGGTGCGCTCTCGCCGAGCAGCGGCTGCAACATCTCTCCGAAATGTTCGAGACCGGCCGCTGGCGCCGTTATCACTCCGAGATCGCATTCCTCGAAAACATCCAGGAAGCCAAGCGCGCGGTCCAGACCTGGCGCGCGCTTGCGACCGGTGCTGATGTCGCCGAGGCCGCTGCAAGCGTGACGCCGGCATTTGGCTGGTCGCCGGCGACCATGCCCCGCGTGTTTCCGCGCGAGCAGCAGGCGCAGATCGTGCAGCCCAAGATCCTGCAGCCAAAGGCCGTCCACATCGCCCCCGAGACCGCCGTGCCGGTCAGGCTCGATCCGAAGCCGGACGTTCTCGCCGAGATCACCGAAGCCCCGATCGCGCCACTCGCCGCGCCCGCAGCCTCCGCTGCGATGGCGTCGTTTATCGCGCCTGCCGAGGTACCGCCGCTCAAGGCTCCGGCTGCGAGGGCGCCGCTGACCGCACCCGCCGTGAGGTCGCCGCTCGCCGTGCCCGCCGCAACGGCCCCATTCACCGCGCCTGAAGTGAGGCCGCCGCTGGCTGCGTCTGCCGCGAAGCCGCCGAAGACCGCGCCTGCCGCGATGGCATCGCTCCTGCCGCAGTTCGCCCCGCCAGCCGAGGAAATCGTCGCAGCCCCGGAGCGCGTCGTCGAATTCACCCTCAGCCTCGACGGCCTGCAAGCCAAGTACCCGCTGCTCAGGAACGCGTTCTAGCGTCTGGCGGCCAGAGGCGACGGGCGGCTTTAGCGCCGCACCGCATTGCCGCCGAGCACCACCTGTGCGAACCGCTGCGCGCCGTCGGCTGACAGATCCGAGGTTACGGCACGCGCGTGATCGAGGCCGACCACGGCGCCGCGCGGGGTCTCGGAGATCATGTTGTTGTTGACCAGCGCGATGCCGGCGCCCGGCACGACGGAGACGCCGACGCCGGCTAGCGCCTTGCGGATCACGTTGCCCGTGATGGCGACATCGCGCAGATATTTGCCCCAGCCGGCGACGATGCCGTAGGACGGCGCATTCTCGATCACGTTTCCGGTCACCGAGGTGTCGGCCTCGATGTAGATGCCGACGCCGGCATCGTCGTCCGGCGCGGTGCCGATCGGCCGCTTCGGGACCAGGTTGCGGATGATGTTGCCCTGGACCACCGCGATGCGGCCGCCTTCGTTGAAATTGCAGACGGAGACGCCGACGGCCGCGCCGTCCACCGTGTTGTTGGCGATCACCGCGGCCTCGAACGCGAACTCCGAATAGAGCGCGACCTCGCGCACGTCGCTGACGCTGTTGCCTGATATGTGAATGTTCGAGGCAGAGTTGCCGCGCACCGCGGAATAATCGCAGTTCCTGATGCGGTTGCCGCGCACGATCACGTTGCCGGCGCGGAAGGCATTGATGGCGTTGCCGTACTGGCCGGAGCCGCCGGGGCCTGCCTTGATGTTCTCGATGCGGTTGTCGGCGACGAGCGTGCCGTCGTCGCCGATCGCGGTCCGCAAGATCTCGATGCCGTTGTCGTTGGTGCCGATGATGGTGTTGCGGGAGACGCTGAGACCCCTGGCGTCGAAGGAGACCACCGCGGTGACCGCGATGTCAGTGAAGATGTTGCCGGAAATGTCGCCGGATACCTGCTCGAGCCAGATGCCGCTGCCGCCGGAGCGGGTGATCTCGCAATCGGCGATGCGGACGTCGCGCCCGCCGAGGACATGGATCAGCCCGCGCCGCGCCGGCAGCGGGATGCTGCCGCCGTCGAAGGTGATGCCGGTGAGGCCGATGGAGTCCGAGCCGTCGCTCTGGATCGCCGAGGCGCCGCCGGTGAAGACGAGCTTCGTTGCCCCACGCACGCCGATCAATTGTGCGCCGTTGGGCAGCCGCAACAGCCCGCTGCGATAGACGCCTGGTGGTAGCGCCAGTGGCAGCTGTGCGCGTGCAGTCTCGTCGATCGCGCGCTGCAGCGCGCGGGTCTGATCTTCGCTGCTGCCGGGCCGCACGCCGTATTGCGTGGCATCGCGGCCCAGCAGGGATGTCAGCGGCGCCGCGCGCGCGGCGTCGCCCGGCATGGCGAGTGCGCCCGCGATGCCTGCAGTCGAAGCTCCGATGAGATGACGGCGATTGAGGTCCATGACGCGTCCTCCGGCGGACGCGGGGGTCCGCGCCGGACTAGGTAGCGCAGGGCAGGCGAGGGCGCGGGGATTGTTCGCGGTAGGGTTAAATGTTTACCGCAAAGACGGTGCCGTAGGATGGGTTAGCCCTGGGGACTGCGCGAAGCGCAGTCCGCGCGGCGTAACCCACCATCTCCCCCGCGACTACGGTGTGTGCTGAAGCCAAGATGGTGGATTACGCTTCGCTAATCCACCCTACGAAGCCGGCGTGTTCCGCCCCTTCCGTGCCAACTGCACCATCTCCATCAGCATGGCTTCCCCCGCATCCACCAGCTCGTCCAGCGTGATCCGCGACGCGCCCTTGCGCCGGACCGCACCGCTGCGCGCAAGCAGGGGGATATGGATGAACGCCGCGAGCTGCGGCCCGCCCGCCCGCACATTCTCGATCGCGCGCCAGCTCAGATAGTTGCAGAGATAGGCGCCGGCATCGCGCGAGGCGCGCGCATCGATGCCGGTGAGGCGGGCGGCGCGCAGCAGCCTTGCCGTGTGCGGACCGAAGTTCATCGCGTCGGCATGGCCGGCGATGCCGCGCTTGCTCGAGCGGGTGTTGGCGGCATCGGGCCAGAGCATGGTGACGGCGTTGCGCGCGCGACTCTCGATGCGCAGGTAAGGCGTGCGTGCGGCGAGACCGAACATCAGCAGCGCATCCGGCTTCACCTTTGCGAGCACCTCCGGCAATTGCCGGTCGACCGCGGCATAGGTGACCGGGAATATGTGACTGGAGATCGCGATATCATCGAGTGCCGGGCGGCGCAGTTGCGCGAGCCGCGCGACCAGCGGCTGGGTCGGGTTATAGGGCGCGCCGGGGAAGGGGCCGAAGCCGGTGAGGAGAATGCGAAGCTTTTCGCTCATTGCAGCAACTCCAGGATCTGCTCGGCGGCGAGGGCCGGCGTGAGATGGCCGTCGGCGACCTCAGTCTCGATCTTCCGGACCTTGCTGCGAACCGAGGCTTCGCTGCGCAGCCGCGCCAGCATCCGTTGCTCCAGCATCGACCACATCCATTTCACCTGCTGCTGACGCCGCCGCGCGGCGAAATCGCCCGACGCGTTCATCGCCTTGCGGTGATCCAGGACCTTCTGCCAGAGGTCGGTGATGCCGGTGCCGGCCAGCGCCGAATAGGTGACGACGGGTGGGTGCCAATGTTCGGACCGCGGCGCCAAAATATGCAGCGCGCCGCGATAATCGGCGGCAGTGATGTTGGCGCGCTTGAGATTGTCGCCGTCGGCCTTGTTGATGGCGATCATGTCGGCGAGCTCGACCAGGCCCTTCTTGATACCCTGCAATTCGTCGCCGCCGCCCGGCAGCATCAGCGCGAGGAAGAAATCCGTCATGTCGCAGACCGCGGTCTCGGACTGGCCGATGCCGACGGTTTCGACCAGCACCACGTCGAAGCCGGCGGCCTCGCAAAGCAGCATCGCCTCGCGCGTTTTTGCCGCGACGCCGCCGAGCGTGCCCGAGGACGGCGAAGGGCGGATGAAGGCATGGTCGGAGGCCGACAGCCGCGCCATTCGCGTCTTGTCGCCGAGGATCGAGCCGCCGCTGCGTGCCGAGGACGGGTCGACCGCGAGCACCGCGACCTTGTGGCCCTGTTCGATCAGATAGGTCCCGAGCACATCGATGGTGGTGGACTTGCCGACGCCGGGCGATCCCGTGATGCCGACGCGGAACGCCTTGCCGGTGTCGGGCAGCAGCATCTGCACCAGCTCGCGCGCCAGCGCCTGGTGATCGCCGCGCCGGCTCTCCACCAGCGTGATGGCGCGGGCGAGGGCCGCGCGGCTTCCAGCGCGCAGGTCGCGGGCGAGAGATTTGATGTCCAGCGAGGCCTTCTTCTCAGTCATGCCCTGCTTTACAACGCCGAGGCGGGGCAGGCGAGGGCCGCTCGCCCGGAATCACCTGCTTGTCGCCGCCGCCGTCTGCACCGGTTTCACCTTGCGCCACACCCACACCATCACCGGCCACAGCAGGGCGCCGATCGCCATCGCGGCGAGGATGGCCGCGACCGGGCGCTCGAAGAACGGCAGGATACTGCCGTCGGACTTGATCAGTGACGTCACGAAGGCCTGCTCGACCATGGTCCCCATGACGATGCCGAGCACCATGGCGGCGACGGGATAGCCGTTCGCCTCCATGACGTAGCCGATCACGCCGAAGGCGGCGACGGTGACGACGCCGAACATGTTGTTGCCGATCGCGAACGAGCCGACCGCGCAGCACAACATGATGATCGGCATTATGGTCGAGGGCGGCGCCAGCAGGATGTAGGCGGCAACCCGGATCATGGCGATGCCGAGCGGGATCATCAGGATGTTCGCGATGATGAACATCAGGTAGATCGCGTACATGCTCGACGCCTTCTCGGTGAACAGCGTCGGGCCCGGATTGAGGCCCTTCATGTAGAGCACGCCGATCGCGATCGCGGCGATGGTGTCGCCGGGGATGCCGAACAGCAGCGAGGGCACCCAGCCCGAGGCGATGCTGGCATTGTTGCTGGCGCCGGCCTCGACCAGGCCCTCGACATGACCGGTGCCGAATTTTTCCGGCTCCTTGGAGAAGCGCTTCGACATCGCGTAGGAGACCCAGGCGGCCATGTCGGCACCGGCGCCGGGCAGCACGCCGATGATGATGCCGACGATGTTCCCGCGCGTCATCTGCCAGTGATACAGCTTGGTCAGCCTCCACTGGCCGGCCATGATGCTTCCGAATTTTCGCCGCGGCAGCGGCGGCGGCTCCGGCGTCAGCATCGCGCGCATCACCTGCGCCACCGCGAACACGCCGACCAGCGCCGGGATCGGCTCGATGCCGCCGAACAGATCGGTGAGGCCGAAGGTGAAGCGCGGCACGCCGCCGGGATTTTCGATGCCGATGCAGGAGACCAGCAGGCCGAGGAACATGCCGGCGATCGCCTTCACCGGGGAGGAGCGCGCCACCAAGGTGGCGCACATCAGACCGAGCAGCGCCAGCCAGAAATATTCGAAGGTCGAGAACGACAGCGCGATCTCGGCAAGCGGCGGCGCCAAGATCATCAGCGACAGCACGCCGGCGATGCCGCCGACGGCGGAGAACCAGACGCCGGCTCCGAGCGCGAGCTCGGCCTGGCCCTTGCGCGTCATGGCGTAAGCTTCATCCGCATAGGCGGCCGAGGCGGGCGTGCCGGGGATGCGCAGCAGTGCGCCCGGAATGTCGCCGGAGAAGATCGCCATCGAGGACGCCGCGACGATCGTCGCGATCGCTGCGATCGGCGAGAGGTAGAAGGTGACGGGGACGAGCAGGGCGGTCGCCATCGTTGCCGACAGGCCCGGCAGCGAGCCGATCACGAGGCCGTACACGGAGGCCGCGAACATCGCGATGATGACCTCCCAGGTGGAGATCAGCGCGAATGCTTCAATCAGGGTCTTGAGCATGGGGGATTACCAGGGCGTCGGCAGCAGGCCGGCAGGCAGCGGCACACGCAGCAGCTTGCCGAAGATGAGGTGGATGGCGAACGGCGACAGCGCGGCAAGCGGCAGCGCCAGCTTCCACTTCGCACCAAGCGCGGTGGACGTCACATAGACCATGATCGCCGCAGTGATGATGAAGCCGAGCCGGTCGGCGGCGGCGACGTAGAACAGCAGCAGCGCCGGCGGCAGCAAGGCGCGCAGGCCGTAGAGCTTGCCTTGCGGCGGCGGGGCGGCTGCCTGGCCGTCCTCAAGCGGAATCAGCTCTTCCTCCTCCTCGAAGGAGTGGCCGATCCCGAACACGATCGCGAGCCCGCACAGCGCAAGGCCGCTGCCGATCACGAGCGGAAACACGTTGGGGCCGACCGGCTGGCCCGGCACCGGCGGCAAGATCCAGCCGCCATAGGCCGCCGCAGCACCAAGCACGACGAGAAACGATCCCGTAACGGAGTCGGGAAGACGCATGGGAGGAGTCCTGTGAGAGAAGTTCTCCCTCGCCCCGCTTGCGGGGAGAGGGTTGGGGTGAGGGGGCTCTCCAGGTAGGACGGTGAGAGTTGGACTCTCCACGCAGGCGGGGAGAGGCGATCAGACCGTCTCGGTACCAGATCACGCCTTGCTCAAGCCGGCCGCCTTCATCGCTTCGCCCATCTGGGCGTCGCCCTTGTCCATGAAGCCTGCGAACTGGCCGGCATCTCCCCACACGGTGCCGAAGCCGCGATTGCTCATGAAGTCCTTGAACTCGGCGGACTCGTAGACCTTCTTCAGCGCCGCGGTGAGCTTGGTTGCGATCTCCGGCGGCAGGTTCTTCGGGGCGCCGATGCCGCGCCAGGCGCCGGTCGCATAGTCGATGCCCATCGCTTCCTTCAGCGTCGGCACGTCCTTGAAGATCGGGTTGCGCGCGGGGGCCATGATGGCGAGGCTCCTGGCCTTGCCGGCCTCGATGATGGCGCGCGCCTCCGGCACCGAGCAGGTGGTGAGGTCGAGGCCGCCCGCGGCGAGATCCTGCATCGCAGGGGCCGCGCCGTTCGAGGGCACCCAGGCGACCTGGTTGGCGGGCAGGCCCATCGCCTGCATCCAGCCGACTAGCGCCAGATGCCAGATGCCGCCCTGGCCGGTGCCGGAGGCCTTGAACTTGCCGGGAGGCGCCGCCTTGATCGCCTCGGCGAGCTCCTTGACCGTCTTGTAGGGCGAAGACGAGGAGACCTGGATGCCCGGCGGGTCCTCGTTCATCAGCGCCAGCGGCGTGTAGCTCTTCGGCGTCAGCTCGGTGAGGCCCTGCCAGTGCATCATCGAGATTTCGACGGTGAGCATGCCGATGGTGTAGCCGTCGGGCTGTGCGGTCGCGATCGCGCTATGGCCGACCACGCCGGAGCCGCCGGTGCGGTTGACCACGTTGAAGGGCTGGCCGAGGTCCTTTTCCAGCAGCGCAGCGACAATGCGCGCGGTCGCATCGGTTCCGCCACCCGCGCCCCACGGCACGATCACGGTGACCGGCCGGGCCGGATAGGCTTGCGCAAGTGCTGGCTTGAAGCCGAAAGCGGCGGATGCCGCAACTGCGGCGGTCGAAGCCGCAAAGGTGCGGCGCGAAATCTTGGACATTGAATCTCTCCCAGCGGCGCCCGTGACGTCGGGTGCTCTTCTCAATGCGCCATTCTAGTCGGCTTTGCAGCGCCGCCGCAAGGTAGCGCTACCAACGAGATCGACATGTTGTGTGAAAACAGCATGCCCGTCGGATGGGCAGTCGGAAATCGGGTGGGTTTTGCCCGCGCAATTCGCCAACCTCTGCGCGTAACGAAAGCCAAAGGCAAGCCACCGATGACCCAAGCCTATTACAGCGCCGTGCTGGACCGCCCGCTGAACGAAGTCTGGTCGCTGATCCGCGACTTCAACAACTATCCCGCTTACATCGACGGCGTGAGCGAGAGCGTGATCGAAGACGACAAGCGCGGCGATGAAGTCGGCGCGATCAGGCGCTTCTGCTATCTCGGAAACTGGATCCGCCAGCGCCTGGTCGATCACTCGGATCGGCAGCACACCCTGACCTATGCCGGTCTCGAAGCGCTACCGTATCCGCAAGATGACGGAAGCCAGACGCCGGCGCCGACGCGCTATCAAGGCACCATGCATCTGCGCCCGATCATCGAGGGCGATCGTACCCTCATCGAATGGTCGGTCGCGCTTGATACCGAGCCGGCGGATGCCGATCGCTGGCAAGCGCTATTCGCGTCCTGGATTCCTGATTGGACTGACTCACTTGCGCGAACGCTGGCGCGGGCCAGTTAGCGGCCGCTCACGGCTCCTCGGCGTCGCCCTTCGGCCGCGCGCCGCCGAAGATGCGCGCGCCTTCCGCGGTGAGATACGGCTTCAGCGTCTCCCACGGCACGAAGGCGACATATTCGCCCTCGGCGTAGGGGCCGACGGCGTAGGGCGGATAGTGGAAGGTCAGCCCGGAGCTCTTGCCCGCTTCAGTCGAGGGCGCGAGCGTCACCGCGCCGACCTTGAGCAGGCTCGGCGCGACACCTTTGAACCATTCGTCGGTTGCGGTCTCGCTGGCGTCGCGTTTTTTCTTCTCGGTGCGGAGCGAGGCGATGATGGCCTTCACTATGGCCTTCATCGTCGCCCCGTTATCGGCGGTCTCGGTGAAGAACGGGCGGATCGAGATGCGCTTGTTGTCGGCCTTGTCCCACAGGATCGTGTTCACGTCCGAATTGGGATGCGCGCCATGGGTGTTCATGTAGTCGTTGCGGAGGACGCTGACGTAGCGGTCAGCGACCACCGAGCGGATTCCGTATTTGCGCTCGAAATCCCAGCCGCCGTCCCTAGAGAACTGCGGATCGGCTTTGCGCGATGCGGCAGCTTCCGAGGCATTCTTGTCGAGCCATTTTTTGCCTTCCGCGAGGCAGTCCGCCGCCAGCGCCGCATCCGCCTTGATCCTGTCGTCGAGGAATACGCGGGCGTCGATGCTCTTGGTCTTGACGATCGCATCGGGCTTGGGGTCGGCGGCGAGGGCGGAGAACACGCATGTTGCGCTCAGCGTCAGGACGGCGCTCAAACCGGCGATAAATTTCAAGGATAGTGCTCCTGCGTGAGCGTCAGAATATCTCGTGTATGTCGTCTGCGATCCGCTCCGCAAAGCGGGGAGAGATGGAGCGGCGAACAGTTGCCTGTGCTTGCAAGCCAGTCGCATCCTCGATGATGTGCTCGACATCGATCAAGTTGAGCAGCGAAAAAGAGGTGTCCGGCTCGATCTCGACGAGAACGTCGATATCACTGTCAGGCCGATAATCGTCCCGGGCGCGCGAGCCGAAAATGGCAAGCTTCGATACGCCCTTGCCTTTGATGGCATCCGCGTTCTTGCGTATCGCAGCGATGATTTCGTCACGTGTCATGGACGCAACCGGCCGGTCACCCGGCCAGTCTATCAGCTACTCCGCCGCCTCGCTATGGCCGAGCCGGGCGTTCAGCTTGCGGATCAGCTCCTCGGCGGCGTCTGCAATCACGGTGCCGGGCGGGAAGATCGCTTCGGCGCCGGCGGCATAGAGCGCGTCGTAATCCTGCGGCGGCACCACGCCGCCGACGATGATCATGATGTCGTCGCGGCCCTGCTTCTTCAGCGCGGCCTTCAGCTCCGGCACGGCGGTGAGATGGGCCGCGGCGAGCGAGGAGACGCCGAGGATGTGCACGTCGTTCTCGACCGCCTGCCGCGCGGCCTCATCGGCGGTGGCGAACAGCGGCCCGATGTCGACGTCGAAGCCGATATCGGCGAACGCCGACGCGATCACCTTCTGGCCGCGGTCGTGGCCGTCCTGGCCGATCTTGGCAACCAGGATGCGCGGGCGGCGGCCTTCCGCCTCCTCGAAGGCGTCGATCAGCGCCTGAACTTTCTCGACTTGATTGCCCATGCTCGATGCTTCCCGCTTATAGACGCCGGTGATGGACTTGATCTCGGCGCGGTGCCGGCCGAACACTTTCTCCATCGCGTCCGAAATCTCGCCGACGGTCGCCTTGGCGCGCGCAGCATCAATGGCGAGCGCGAGCAGATTGCCGTTGCCTTCGCCGGCCGAGCGCGTGATCGCCGCGAGCGCGGCATCGACGTCCTTCTGGTTGCGCTCGGATTTCAGCCGCGTCAGCTTGTCGATCTGCAAGCGCCGCACATTGGTGTTGTCGACCTTCAGGATGTCGATCGGCACCTCGTCGGTCGGCTTGTACTTGTTGACGCCGATCACCGCCTGCTTGCCGGCGTCGATCCGCGCCTGCGTCTTGGCGGACGCTTCCTCGATGCGCAGCTTCGGCAGGCCGGCTTCGATTGCCTTCGCCATGCCGCCGAGCTCCTCGACCTCCTGGATGTGTCCCCACGCTTTCGCCGCGAGGTCGCGCGTCAGACGCTCGACATAATAGGAGCCGCCCCAGGGGTCGATGATGCGGGTGGTGCCGCTCTCCTGCTGCAGGAACAGCTGGGTGTTACGGGCGATGCGCGCAGAGAAGTCGGTCGGCAGCGCCAGCGCTTCGTCGAGCGCGTTGGTGTGCAGCGACTGGGTATGGCCTTGCGTTGCCGCCATCGCCTCGACCGTGGTGCGCATCACGTTGTTGAAGACGTCCTGCGCGGTCAGCGACCAACCCGAGGTCTGGGAATGCGTGCGCAGCGACAGCGAGCGTGGGTCTTTCGGATTGAAGGGTTTCAGCAGCTTCGCCCAGAGCAGGCGCGCGGCGCGCAGCTTGGCGACTTCCATGAAGAAGTTCATGCCGATCGCCCAGAAGAACGACAGCCGCGGTGCGAAGCGGTCGACGTCGAGACCTGCGGCAAGGCCGGCACGTAGATATTCGACGCCGTCGGCGAGCGTATAGGCAAGCTCGAGATCCTGCGTCGCGCCGGCCTCCTGCATGTGATAGCCGGAGATCGAGATCGAATTGTATTTCGGCATCTTTTGCGAGGTGTAGGCGAAGATGTCCGAGATGATCCGCATCGAGGGCGCGGGCGGATAGATGTAGGTGTTGCGAACCATGAACTCTTTCAGAATGTCGTTCTGAATGGTGCCCGACAGCTTCTCCGGCGGCACGCCCTGTTCCTCGGCGGCGGCGACATAGAGCGCGAGGATCGGCAGCACCGCGCCGTTCATGGTCATGGACACGCTCATCTGGTCGAGCGGGATCCCAGCGAACAGTGTGCGCATGTCGTAGATGGAATCGATGGCCACACCGGCCATGCCGACGTCGCCGCCGACGCGCGGATGATCGCTGTCATAACCGCGATGGGTCGCAAGGTCGAAGGCGACCGAGAGGCCCTTCTGTCCGGCAGCTAAGTTGCGGCGGTAGAATGCGTTGGAATCCTCCGCCGTGGAGAAGCCGGCATATTGCCGGACGGTCCAGGGCTGGTTGACATACATGGTCGGGTAGGGCCCGCGCAGATAAGGCGCGATGCCGGGATAGGTCTCGAGGAAATCGAGCCCGGCCAGGTCAGCCTCGCCATAAGCGGGCTTCACCAGAATGCCCTCGGGCGTCAGCCACGGTTCGGCGCTGCCTGACGGCGCGGCGGTCATGGCGCGCTCGAAGGCGACGTCTGCGAAGTTGGGAATGCGGCTCATGGTTTCAACCATATCCTCAATCATGATCCGGATGCTGATGGCTGACGATGGTCGCCATCTTCTCCGGTCCGTAATTCTGCTGCGTGGTCTGGCTCGGCAGATTGGCGATGCCGACCACCCAGCCGAGACGGGATTCGGTGCCGAACTGTCGTGTCGGAATGATCTGGTCAGGACGGTCGAACGCGCCGGTCATGATCTCGATCCGGTCGCCGCCGATGCGGCCGAAGCTCAGCGGCGTGCCGCAGCCGGCGCAAAAGCCGCGTTCGGCGATGGTGGAGGAGCGGAAGAACGACGGCTGCCCCTTTGTCCAGGCAAAGTCCGTCTTGTTGATGTCGGCAAAGGAGGCGAACGGCGCGCCGGCCGCCTTCTGGCACATGCGGCAGTGGCAGATCGAAATCCTGGTTGGCGCCGTCGTGACGCCAAAGCGCACGGCCCCGCATTGGCAGCCGCCGGTGAGAACTGGTTTGCCTGGTTCGGTCATTTCTGTTCCATCCGTCGATAGGCGTCTTGCAGCGTGGCAAGCGCATCGCCTCCGGCGAAGACAAAACCCGTGACGCCAGCGGCCCGCAGCGCCGCCTCGGTCTCGCTCGGGCGGCCTGCCAGATAGATATGTCGCCCGCCGGCCGTTTGCAGGGCCTTCGCTGCAGCTTCGGCGTGTTCCGCATAAACCTTGTCGTTGGAACAAAGACAGACAAGCTCGGCGCCCGAGGCCTTGAACGCTGCCGCGACCTTCGCTGGATCGCCAAAGCCCTCGCTGTCGACAGCCTGGATGCCGCCGGCCTCGAAGAAGCTCTTGGCGAAGGTCGCGCGCGCCGTGAAATCGGCGGCCGTGCCGAGATTGGCCAGGAACACTTTTGGCCGCGCACCGCGCGACTTGAGTGCTGCATCCGACTTGTCGCGCAGCGCCTCGAACGGTTCCGCCAGCCGGATCGGCGGCAGCGCATCGAACTTGTATTTCTGTTCGCCGTAAGGCGCGAGCGCAACCGGCGTTGCCTTCAGCACCGTGGCTTCGCTCTCGTGCAGGTTCGGAAACTCGCTGGCGCCGGTCAGCACGTCGCGACGCTTTGCGATGTTGGCGTCACGCGCTTTTCGCGCGGTCGCGACCTTGCTCTGGAACAGGCCCTGCTGAAGCGCGGCGAAGGCGCCGCCGGCGGTCTCGCTCTCCTGGAACAGAGCCCAGGCCGACTCGCAAAGCTGCGCCGTCAGCGTCTCGATGCCGCCTGCGCCAGCCGCGGGATCGCTGACCTTGGCGAGGTTGCTTTCTTCCAGTAGCAGGGCTTGCGTGTTGCGCGCCACGCGCCGCGCGAACGGATCGGGCAGGCCGAGCGCCAGCGTGTGCGGCAGCACGGTGATCGCGTTGGCGCCGGCGAGCCCTGCCGCGAACGTCGCGATGGTCGCGCGCAGCATGTTCACATAGGGATCGCGCTGCGTCAGCATGCGCCAGGCCGTATCGGCGGCGATGAACAATGGTTTGGGCGTCAGCCCGCACGCCGTTTCGATGCGCGCCCACAACAGCCGCAGCGCGCGGAATTTCGCCATGGTCAGGAACTGGTCGGCATCTGCGGCAAGCCGCGCATAGACCATGCCTTGCGCGGCTTCGAGCGGAATGCCAGCGCCTTCGATCGCGCGCAGATAAGCGACGCCGCAGGCGAGCACGAAGGCGAGCTCCTGCACCTCGGAGCCGCCGGCATCGTGGATCACGCGTCCGTCGGCGGAGGCGAACGGTCCCTTGAAGCCGAGCCCGGCGAGGCCCTTGATCGCGCCGGTGACGGCGGGAGCGATCTCCTCCCAGGTATAGGGACTGTGGCCCCACACCGCGCCGGCCGCGAGCGGATCGAGTCCGAAGCGGATGTTGCAGGCGGCGGGATCGAGGCCGTTGCCTTTCACATATTCCGCGACGTGGATCGCGGCCATCCGCGATTGCGGACCGATCTCGAGCTCGATGCCGATGCCGGCGTCGAGGTGAATGTCCTTTAGGACCTTTGCGATGGCTTCGGCCGAAGGTTCCAGGCCGAAACCGCGTGCGCCGTTGGCCCCAGCAAACACCAGCGCGAGCCCGGTCGCACCGTTCTCCAGGTCCTGCAAAGCCTGCGCATTGGCGAGCGCCGGATCGGGATGGTCGATCCGCTGGATGATTTGCCAGGGTGCAGCGGCCGGCCGTCCCATCACGGGCGCAACGTCCTTGGCGCGCGGATAGAGCGGTTCAATCTTGATTCCGTCATAGGTCTTGCCGACCAGCTTCTCGAACGGCGCGCCCTTCAGCACGCCGTCGACCAGCTTGCGCCAATCCTCGACGGTCGCCTTGGGAAAATCGGCCGCCAGCGGCAGGTCGTCAGTCACGGAGGTCATGCGGCCAAGGGCTCCCAAACGTATCGTTATTCGCAGGCGAAATTGCCACGGCGGGCCGCCCCTGCAAACGGTTGTTTTTGGTTAACCGGTATCCGGAAGCCGCTCAATGCCTTGCGTCGAGACGCTGGCGAGCCCGTCGCGCACCGGAATGCCCGAGATCACGCGGTCGGGTGCAATCTCGGCCAGCGGCACCAGCACGAAAGCGCGCTCGAACAGGCGCGGATGCGGCAGGGTCAGATCCGGCTTCTGCAAGTTGACATCGTCATAGGCGATCATGTCGAGATCGAGCGTGCGCGGGCCCCAGCGCCGCTCCTTGTTCCGCGTGCGGCCGAATTTCTGCTCGACCTTTTGCAGCACGAACAGCAGAGCGTGCGGATCGAGGTCGGTCTCGATCTCGATGCAGGCATTGATGAAGGGCTCCTGGTCCTCGTCGCCCCACGGCGGCGTCGCATAGTCCGAGGATCGCGCGATCAGCGCAGCTTGCGCCATGCCGCAGATATGGGCGATCGCCTTGGCGAATGTCGCGCGGACATCGCCGACATTGCCGCCGAGCGCGATCAGCACGCTTGCCATCAGGGATGCCGCGAGCGGGTTAGCATGATGCCGACGTCGTCGAAGATCGCGGCGATCGGCGCATGCGGCTTGTGTACGGTGATCTTCACGGCGCGGATGCGCGGGAAGTGCGACAGGATGGCGTCGGCCACCGCGCCGGCGGCGCGCTCCAGAAGCTTGTAATTGGTATTCTTGAACGCCGCCGTCGTCGTCGCCACGACCTCGGCGTAGGACACCGTATCGGCGAGCCGGTCGCTGCGCGAAGGCTCCGACAGGTCGGTATAGAGTTCGAGATCGATGACGAAGCGCTGGCCGACTTCGGTCTCGTGATCCATCACGCCGTGGCGGGCGTGGATCGACAGGCCGGAGACGAAGATCGTATCGGTCATTGCTTGCCCTCGATTGCGTTCGCCACCCGCAGCGCCTGCAAGGTCTCGGCGACGTCATGAGTCCGGATGATCTTTGCGCCGCGCTGTGCGGCGATCAGATGCGCGGCGATCGAGCCGGCGAGCCGGTCCTTCGGCTCGGACGGCGACACCGAGGCGATGAAACGCTTGCGCGAGGCGCCAACGAGGATCGGCAGGCCGAACATCTCGAATTCGCGCAAGCGCGCCAGCGCGGTCATGCTTTGCTCGGCGGTCTTGCCGAAGCCGATGCCGGGATCGAGCACGATCCTGTCGCGCGCAATGCCGGCCTTTGCGGCGATGTCCAGCGAACGCAGGAAGAACGTCTTCATGTCCGTGATGATGTCGATGGCGGGATCGGCGTCGTCGCGGTTGTGCATGACGATGACGGGGACGCCTCTTGCGGCCACCAGCGGCGCCATCGCGGCGTCGCGCTGCAGGCCCCAGACGTCGTTGGCGATCGCCGCGCCATGGTCGAGCGCGAAGGCCACCACCTCCGCCTTCATGCTGTCGATCGAGACCGGCACGCCGAGCGCGACTACGCCCGGTAGGACCGGCTTCAGCCGGGCGAGCTCGTCGTCCGCCGTGACTGCCTTCGCGCCCTTGTAGGGCCGGGTGGATTCGGCACCGATATCGATGATGTCGACGCCATCCGCGATCATCGCCCGCGCCCGCGCGAGCGCCTGGTCGGGCGCGATGAACTCGCCGCCGTCGGAGAAGGAATCCGGGGTGATGTTGAGCACGCCCATCACCGCCGGGATCGGTCGTTCCAGCAGTTTCCGCAGCGCATCTGGCCTGGCCGAGCCGGCCGGCGGGACGGATGTGGAGGGCGAGGCATTCATGGCGCCCGCTTTGCGCGGTCGGGGAGGGGGAGTCAAGACCAACCCCTCGCTGTCATTGCCCGCGAAAGCGGGCAATCCAGTACTCCGAGGCATTGCGACGATACGGAGGAGGCGCGGCGTACTGGATACCCCGCCTTCGCGGGGTATGACGGAAAGAGCGTGTGGCTAATACGTAATCTTCGGCTGCAGCTTCTTCGCCTTGGCGATGATGTCGCCGACCGACTTCTCCGAAGGCAGGATGCGCAGCAGCTTCTTCTTCTCGTTGGCGTCCCGCATGCTCTGGGCGAGCCTTGCCGGATTCCGATAGGCGAGCTCGCGCACGGTCGTGACGCCGGCGGCGCGGACCAGGCCGACCTTGGCCCGGCCCATGCCGGGGATGCGCATGTAGTCGGAGACGTTGGCCCATTCCAGCAGCAGCTGCTCGCTGATGCCGGTCTTGGCGGAAAGCGCCTTGCGGCCCTTCACCGTGCCGGCCGCCTCGAGCAGCCCGTCGGTGGTGCGGATACCCTGCGCCTTCAACTTGTTGGCGGCAAAGACCGACAGGCCCTCAATCTCGGAGATCGGATATGTCATGATACTCGATATGAATTGCCAAAGCTTCAGGCGAACTGGCTGAGGCCCGGCGTCCCCGCAACGATCTTGCCCATCTGATCTGCTCCGATTTTGTCTCGGCCGAAGCGGAAAAGTTCACGGGCGACGTTTTGAATCTCCGACATGCCAAGTCCGAGGCCCATCAGGCGCGTGCCGACCGCCATCAAGCCGCCGCCCATCAGCCGCGACAGTCCGCCGCCGCTCCTGGATGCCTCGATCGCGGCTTCCGCTCCGGGGATCTGGTCGATCAGGACCTGCACGCTGTCGGAAGGACCCTCGTTGCGGAGGAAGCCCAGGATGATGCCGACGCTCTTTTCAGCGACAGCACTATCTATGCTGGCGTTTGTCGCCAGCCGCCCGATCAGCTCGTCCATAAGGCCCGCCCCTCAGCCGGTTTGCTTGCCGGAGTATTTCTTTCGAAAATGATCTTGAGCCGGTGTGATGTGAAATTCAAGCGATGAACGCACGCGCCGTCGCGATTCACCTTCGAACGCGCGAAAGGTGTTGCAGCGGTGCAAGAGCGGAGATGGAATCGGCGAAAAATTGCCGCGTTGCGAATACCTCGATCCTACTTTCGGCTGATGTCGTCCGTCTGTTTCCGACAATGTCGCATGTTCGGCCGCGTTGAACCGTTTTAATCGGCGCGCAACATGCGTTAAACTACGGAACTGGTGCATTTGAGTTTCAATACGCGAAACCCGGCAGAGAGATCAGAGAGAATAATGACCGCACAGGACAGCAAGCTCGGCGATACCGACGACAAGATCTTCGTCGGCAAGGGAGACGAGCAGGCATGGCTGACGCTGGCGCTCGCCAATCGCCACGGCCTCGTCACGGGTGCAACCGGAACCGGCAAGACCGTGACGCTGCAGGTGATGGCGGAAGGATTTGCGCGCGCCGGTGTTCCGGTCTTCGCGGCGGACATCAAGGGCGACCTCTCCGGCATCTCCGAGGTCGGCGAGGCCAAGGACTTCATCCTCAAGCGCGCTACCGAGATGGGGTTGACCTTCCAGCCCGACCAGTTCTCGACCGTGTTCTGGGACGTGTTCGGCGAGCAGGGCCACCCGGTGCGCGCGACGGTCACGGAAATGGGGCCGCTTCTGCTCGCGCGCATGCTCGACCTCAACGACGTGCAGGAAGGCGTGCTCAACGTCGCCTTCCGCGTCGCTGACGACAACGGGCTGACCCTCATCGACATGAAGGATCTGCGCGCACTGCTCGACGCCATCGTGCCCGATAGCGCGAAGAAGGGGGCGGACGTGGGGGAGGATCCGCTCGCCGCCATCCGCAAGGCCGCGCAGGGATTCGGCAACGTCACCAAGGCCACCGTCGGCACCATCCAGCGCCAGTTGCTGGTGCTGGAGAACCAGGGCGGCACCAAATTCTTCGGCGAGCCGGCGCTGACGCTGAAGGACTTCATGAAGACAGATCGCGACGGCCGCGGCATGGTCAACATCCTGGTCGCCGACAAGCTGCTCCAGAACCCCAGGCTTTACGCGACATTCCTGCTGTGGATGTTGTCGGAGCTGTTCGAGGAGCTGCCCGAGGCCGGCGATCTGCCCAAGCCGAAGCTCGTGTTCTTCTTCGACGAAGCCCATCTGCTGTTCAACGATGCGCCCAAGGCGCTGATGGACAAGATCGAGCAGGTGGTCCGCCTGATCCGCTCCAAGGGCGTCGGCGTCTACTTCGTGACGCAAAACCCGGTCGACGTCCCCGACCGCGTGCTCGGACAGCTCGGCAATCGGGTGCAACACGCGCTGCGCGCCTTCACCCCGCGGGACCAGAAGGCGGTCGCCGCTGCGGCCCAGACCTTCCGGCCCAACCCGAAGCTCGACACCGCCAAGGTGATCATGGAGCTCGGCAAGGGCGAGGCGCTGGTGTCCTTCCTCGAGGGCAACGGCACGCCGGCGATGGTCGAGCGGGTGATGATCCGGCCGCCGTCGGCTCGCATCGGGCCGATCACGCCGGACGAGCGCAAGGCGATCATGGCTGCAAGCCCGGTGAAGGGCAAATACGACACCGCCGTCGACGAAGAATCCGCCTACGAGATGATCCAGAAGCGCATTGCCGGCACGGCGGCCACCACGGACGGTTCGGCCGGCGGAAATGGCGGCGGGCTCCTCGGCCAGATCGGTTCGATCGTCGGCACTATCTTCGGCACCAACGTCAAGCGCGGCCGCCTGTCGACCGGCCAGGTCATTGCGCGGGACGTGACGCGATCGGTCACCAACCAGGTGATTGGCGGGATGGCCGCCAATATCGGCAAGTCCGTCGGCGGCCAGCTCGGCGGCTCGATCGGCCGCACGCTGGTCCGCGGCGCGCTCGGCGGATTGCTGCGGCGCTAGGCAAAACGCTTTGGGCAATTCCGCTTGCCCCCAAAAGGTCGTCATGCCCGGGCTTGTCCCGGGCATCCACGTTCTCAGTGCTGCGACAAAGGTCGTGGATGGCCGGGACAAGCCCGGCCATGACGCCGTGGAAGCTCGAACTCAGTCACCCAACGTGCCGTTGCCGGAGACCATCACCCCCTACAATTTCAGGTGAGGGGCTCTCCAAGCGTGCGCCGGTCTGCTACGTCCTGTTCGCCGCCGCACAGGACCACTCCGTGACCCCGCCCGCCCCGTTAGCCAAGCCTGACGCGCCCCGACACCTGTCGCTGCGCGCGCCGCTGGATCTGCTGTTTCTGTTCTGCTGCGTCCTCCTCACCGCCGACGTGCTCGTTCCCGAGATCTTCGGCAGCGGCAAGACCAAGGACTACCCGCTGTGGTTCTGGGCCGGGCAGCAGGTCTTGCAGGGTGAGCCACTCTATCCCGCCACCGCCGTCGAGTATTTCGAGTTCATCTATCCGCCGCTGCCGGCGATCCTGCTGGCGATCCCGAGCTGGTTCGGCAAATTCCAGCTCTATGTCGTCCTGTCGATCCTGAATGCCGCGGCGTGGTGGCACACCGGGACGTTCTCCCAGGTCATGGCCGGCTCGGGGCGCAGCCCCGGCCGCTGGCTGGAGGCGCTGCCTGCCGTCGTCACCGTGCCCTTCGTGTTCGACATGTTCGACCTCGGCCAGCCGAACCTCGTCCTGCTGGCCATGATGCTCTACGGTTTCTGGAGCTTGCGGCATCAACGTCCCTGGCTTGCGGGCTTCATGTTCGCGCTCGCCGCTGCCATCAAGGTGTTTCCGATCGCGGTCCTGCCGTATCTGGTCTGGCGGCGGAAATGGGCGGCGGCCGCCGCCACGGTCGCCTTCACCGGCATCCTTCTCTATGTCGTGCCGGCGCCGATCCGCGGCTTCGAGCGCAACGCGGCCGAGCTTGCGACCTGGTATCAGGGCATGGTCGGAACGAGCTCGGAAAAGGGCTTTGGCCAGCGTGACGAGCAGAACTGGTCGTGGGTCAACCAGTCCCTCATCGCCGTCACGCATCGCCTCGTCCGTCCGATCAACTTCAATCTGGAGGATCCCAGCAAGCCGCCGCGCACGATGAACATCATCGACGTCGACTACAGGACGGCGAACTGGATCGTGCTGGCGCTGTCGGCCTTGCTCGGGCTCGGCTTCGTCGCGATCATGCCGCAGCAAGCGCGGCGAACGGCGCGCTCGGATGCGGAGGAGCTCGCCATCCTGTTCTGCCTGATCACGGTGGCCTCGCCTTTGGCACGGCAATACTACTTCATGTGGCTGTTCTTCCCGATGACGGTGCTGATGCATCGCGCCGCCTTCGACGAGCGGGCGAATGTGCGTCTCGGAACCTGGCTCGCGCTCGGCGCGGCCGGCATTCTCATGCTGCTGGCGCTGCCGTGGTTTCCAACTGTCCTCCAGGCCTGGGGCAACAACCTCCTCGCGACCGCCGTTCTTGCAGGTAGTCTTGCATGGCACATCCGGCATCCGCCCGTTGCGGCTGGCTCCGAGCCCGCGACGGCGCTAAAACCCGGTACCTCTTGAGACTCGAACGTCAGGACCCACAACCATGGCCAATGCGCAGCTTCAATCCGTGCTCGACCACATCGACAAGGATTTCGACAACAGCCTCGAGCGCTTGTTCGCGCTGTTGCGGATCAAGTCGATCTCCGCCGATCCGGCCTTCGCCGGGGATTGCAAGGCAGCGGCCGAGCATCTCGCCAAGGACATCGCGAGCCTCGGCGTCGCCACTGAAGTGAGGCCGACCGCGGGCCATCCCGCCATCGTCGGCAAGACCGGGGCCGGCGGACGGCCGCATGTGATCTTTTACGGCCATTACGACGTACAGCCGGTCGACCCGCTCGATCTCTGGCACCGTCCGCCGTTCGAGCCCGTCGTCACCGACCATGCCGACGGCCGCAAGATCATCGTCGCGCGCGGCGCCGAGGACGACAAGGGCCAGGTGATGACTTTCGTCGAGGCCTGCCGCGCCTGGAAGAAGGTGACGGGCTCGCTGCCCGTCGACATCACCTTCCTGATCGAAGGAGAGGAGGAGGTCGGCTCGAAGAACTTCGTGCCCTTCATCGAGGCCAACAAGGACGAACTCAAAGCCGACTACGTGCTGGTCTGTGACACCGGCATGTGGGACCGCAACACGCCGGCGATCACGACCTCGCTGCGCGGCCTGCTCTATGAAGAGCTGAAGATCACCGCCGCCAATCGCGACCTGCATTCCGGCGTGTTCGGCGGCAGCGCGATGAACCCGATCCGGGTGCTCACCAAAATTCTGGGCGGCCTGTTCGACGACGACAACCGCATCACCATTCCCGGCTTCTACGACGGCGTGAAGGATCTGCCGCCTGATATCCTGGAGCAGTGGAAGAAGCTCAATCTGACGCCGGAGATGTTCCTCAAGCCGATCGGTTTGTCGATCCCGGCCGGCGAGAAGGGGCGCCTCTTGATCGAGCAGGCCTCATCGCGCCCGACCTGCGACGTCAACGGCATCTGGGGCGGCTATATCGGCGAGGGCTCAAAGACGGTGATCCCGTCGCATGCCTCGGCCAAGGTCTCGTTCCGCCTGGTCGAGGGGCAGGACCCGCAAAAGATCCGCAAGGCCTTCCGCGACTACGTGACGGCGCGCATTCCCGGCGACTGCAAGGTCGAGTTCGGCGACCATTCCGCCGCGCCCGCCGTCGCGCTCGACTGGAACATGAAGCCGCTCGCCGCCGCCAGCAAGGCGCTGACGGAGGAATGGGGCAAGGAGACCGTGCTGATGGGTTCAGGCGCCTCGATCCCGATCGTCGCCGACTTCAAGCGCACGCTTGGCTTGGACTCGCTCCTGGTCGGCTTCGGCCTCGACGACGACAACATCCACTCGCCGAACGAGAAGTACGATTTGAGAAGCTTCCAGAAGGGCATTCGCTCGTGGGCCCGCATCCTCGCTGCATTGGCGGAGGTGAAATAGCGCGAGCTGCCGTAGGGTGGGCAAAGGCGCAAAGCGCCGTGCCCACCATCTCTAAGTAATTGCGAAAGAACGTGGGCACGCTGCGCTTTGCCCACCCTACGGCTCTGCTGTCGTGGCGACCACCGCCCCAAAATAAAAACGCCGCCCGGAATTGGGCGGCGTTTCATTCCAAAAGGCGTAGAGGTTAGTTGGGAGCTACCCTACACCAAATCCCGAAAATCTCAAGACCGATAGCCCGGGAGCTCGCGGTCGAGCTTGCGCAGCAGCGGCGGCCACACGAGGTTGGTGGCGCGCAGCTCGGCGCGGTCGCGGTTGGCTAGCAGCTCGGTGTTCTTGTCGATTGCGGTATCGTCGACCGGGTAGACCGGCGTGCCGAGCGCGCGCGTGCGCACCTGCATCGAGCAGGCGCGCTCGAGATGATACATGCGCTCGAAGGCGGAGGCGACCGAACGGCCGACGGTGAGCGTGCCGTGATTGCGCAGCAGCATGTGGTTGTGGTCGCCGAGATCCTTCTGCAGCCGCGGCCGCTCGTCGTGATCGAGCGCGATGCCTTCATAGTCGTGATAGGCGAGGTCGTGGGTGACGAGCTGGGCGGTCTGGTTCAGCGGCAACAGGCCTTCTGCGCTGCTCGACACCGCGGTGCCGTCGAGGGTGTGGAGATGCAGCACGCAGATCGCGTCCTCGCGCACCTCGTGGATCGCCGAATGGATGGTGAAGCCCGCCGGGTTGATGCTGTATTCGCTCTCGGACAGCTGGTTGCCGTGCAAATCGACCTTGACGAGGCTCGAGGCCGTGATCTCGTCGAACATCAGCCCATAGGGATTGATGAGAAAATGATGGTCGGGACCGGGCACGCGCGCGGAGATGTGGGTGTCGACCAGATCGTCCCAGCCGTAGAGCGCGACCAGGCGATAGCAGGCGGCGAGATTGACACGTTGCTGCCACTCGGCCTCCGTCATATCAGACGGCACTTCCTTCAGGCGCGCTTCCGCTAGCGACATGGCTGATCTCTCCGAACATCGTTGTTGCGGGGAGGGAGCGTAGTACCGCTCGTGGCAAGCAGCAAGGCGCGACAAGCGCGCGGCAGTCAAGCGTAGCCCGCATGAGCGAAAGCGACATGCGGGGCCGCTCTGAGAGGGATTCCGGATGTCGCTTCGCTCATCCGGGCTACGGCTTCGAAGAAAATTATTACGGCGCCGGGATCGACAGCAGGCTGGAAATGCTGCGGCCGCGGATGTCGTAGACGCGGGCGAACACCACGTCGTCGCGCTTGATCTCGACCATCACGGGCGCGGTCAGGCCCTTGCAGTAGAACTCGCCGAGCGTCATCGCGAAATCGGCCGCGTTGGAATCCCAGCCGATGGTGAAGTCGGGCCCGAGCGCGACCTGGGCGGGGCGCTGCGGACCGCAGACCGCGACCTTCCATTTGCGATTGGTCGGCGGCACTTCCTGGCGCTCGACGATCTGCTCCCGCAGTTCATCGGAGGCCTGCTTCAGCGCGAGGCCCCAATAGTCCAGCATGAAGCGGTCGTCGGCGCCGCGCACGGTGCCGGCGATGTGGTTGAAGTGGGTGTACTGATAGGGATGCAGCCGGATCATCTCGGCGAGCGAGAGCGCAAGGCCAAAGCAGAACGTGGCGAGCACGACCGGCTGCCAGGTGCGGTGATTGGCGCGCAGGCGCTCCATGGCCCACGCGAAAGCGACGCCGCCGAGCACCGCCATCGGCGGAATCACGAAGACGAAATGGCGGATGCCGTTGTACAGCGCCGGCCGCTTCACCATCGCGATCGCGAGCGGCAGGGTCGCAGCCAGCGTCAGCATCAGCATGATGGTCTTGCGCCGCGCCGGCACCTCGCTTCGCGGCAGCATGGCGAAGGTGCTGACCACGGCGCCGGCCATCAGCACCAGCATCACCTCGGGCAGTTGCAGCGCGAACAGCGTCGGCAGATAGGACCAGGGCATGTCCGGCACGGACACGATCGCGCCGTCGAACATCTCCTTCCACGGCTTCTCGAAGAAGTGCGAGAAATAGGTCAGCGCCTCGAAGGGATTGCCGGGCTCCATGATCGACCACGGCCAGATCAGGCCCATCACGAGGTAGCCGAACGCCAGGCCGGGCAGCAGCACATAGACGACATGGGCGAAGCGGCGGACCGACTCGCGCAGGCCCTCGCTGCGCAGTTCCTCCAGGAACAGCGGGACGAAGCCGAGCACGGCGTAGACCAGCGCGAGCCCGCCGAGAACGCGGCAGCCCAGCGAAAGGCCGGCACCCAGACCGACGATCAGGATCGTGCGCGGCGACGGCTTGGGATATTCCTCGGCGAGCCGGACCAGGCCGAGCATCAGGATGATCATGGCCACCGCGAAGGGCGCATCCTTCGGATTCATGAACATGTGGCCGTAGAAGATCGGGCACAGCGCGAGCAGCAGCAGCGAGGCAAGACCGGCAAGGGGCCCGCCGATGCGGCGGCCGAGCCTCCACGTCACCGCAAGTCCGACCACGCCGACAATGGCGCCGACCAGACGTCGCGTCTCAAACAGCTCGAGCGGAATGATTTTGTGCAGGAGGGCCGCGACCATGTCGAAGCCGCCGCCATACATGTAGAGATTGGCGAAGGAGAGCGCCGCGGTGTCCTTGAAGCCGGAACCGAACATGCGCAGCAGCAAATCGGCATATTCAGCGTGGGTGTAGTCGTCCCAGCCGAGGCCGTAGTCGCGGAACGTCAGACCCGCAATGACCGCGACCGCGGCCAGCACCAGCATGGCGAGATCGTCGCAAGTCCGTTCGACCGAGCGCCGCAGAGGCGTGTCGATCGCCGAAGTCGTGATGGATGTCATGGCTATCGGTGCCCCGGAATCCCCTCTTGGCCCTGCTGGTGCGCGCGGGCCTGCTCCCCGGACTCCCTATAGCGCAGTTCCATTACCAAGTAATTGGGCATTATGGCTAAATTCCTGATGCGACGCAGCAATTCCGGTTACTTGAGAGCAGTCTAAGCAGTAGTGAGCCGTAGCTGAAGGGAATGTGAATAAGTCTCTGATTTCCTTCCCTTTAGGAACGCTACCGACGATTCCTCGTTGGCGTGGAACACCGGATGACGGTATCGTGGCGTAGCGGTTGTCGCGTGTGGATGGCGACCGGGGGTGAGTTCGATGAATCTGGCATTGTTGATCGCGGGGATTTTCGCCGTCGTGGCGGGCTTCCTTTCGATCCTGTTTGGCTTCTCCGTCAGGGAGTTCAGCCTCGGCAGCCCCCTCATAATCTCGGGCACGATCGCCGTCTGCTCCGGAATGTTACTGGGCGGCCTCTATGTCGTGGTCACGGAACTGAAGGGCCTCGCGCGCCGGCTGGCCGGTGCGCCGTCCGAGGTTCGGGTCAGGCCCGTGCTGCCGGGCCTCGCCGCATCAGGCGCCGCTGCGCCCGAGCCGATGCCTGCCGCTGCGGCGGCAAGGATCGAGCAGCCACCGCCGCCACCACCCGCCGCAGGCCCGCCGCCGTGGCAGAGCGAGGCCGCCGCGCGCGAGCGTCCGCGTGTCGAGACGCCGCCGGTGCCGGAAGCTCCAACGCCGCCCGCGGCTCCGGAAGCGCCGCGCCGGCGCAACCTGTTGTTCGCCTCGACCTCGCGCAAGGAGCGGGAGCGCGCGGAGGCGAAGGCCATCGAGGACGCTCCGCCGCAGCTACCGGCGGAGCCCGGTGAGGCCCTGGATATTCCGCCTGCAAGCTTTGACGATGCCTGGCCGAAGCCGGACCGCATGCGTCCGTCTGAGCCGCCGGCCGCCTTGCGCCGGCCGCCGCCGCGCTCGCCATCGACCTTTGCGGAGGCCGCTCCGCCGCCTGCACCCGAGCCGCCGCCCCCACCGCCACCTGTCGAGCAGCCGCCCGTCACCGTGCTCAAATCCGGAATCGTCGACGGCATGGCCTATTCGCTCTATTCCGACGGCTCGATCGAAGCGCAGATGCCGGAGGGCATGATGCGCTTTGCCTCGATCGACGAACTGCGCGCCCATCTCGACCAGCGGTCCTGAGCTCTGCCGCCAGAAGTAGAGCGCCGTTGTCGCACCGCGTCGGTCATCGTCTTGTTTCAGCCGAACGTCTTGTTGACACGGAAGAGTTCGGCGTCGTCTATCCCGTGAGGCGCAAGTGGAGGGGCGGGCCGATGTCGGACGCTGGGGCGAAGAATTTCATCGAGCTGACGGCGAGCATCGTGTCGGCCTATCTCAGCAACAATCCGACGCCTGCGACGGAGATTCCGAACCTGATCAGCCAGGTGCATGGTGCCCTGGTGCGGGTGTCGTCAGGTCGCACCGAGACCGCGCCACTCGAGCCGGCCAAGCCGGCGGTCTCGCTGAAGAAGTCGATCGCGCCCGATTATCTGGTCTGCCTGGAAGACGGCAAGCGCTTCAAGTCGCTAAAGCGCCATCTGCGCACGCAGTACAACATGACGCCGGAGCAATACCGCGAGAAATGGGGACTGCCCGCCGACTACCCCATGGTCGCGCCGAACTATGCAGTGGCGCGCTCGCAATTGGCCAAGCAGATGGGCCTCGGACAGCAGCAGCGGAAGCGGAAGTAGACCAGGCTTCGGATCTCGTAGGGTGGGCAAAGGCGCGCGCTTGCGCGACGTGCCCACGAATTCTCTCCAATCACACGCAAATTGTGGGCACGCTTCCGCCTTCGCTCTTCGAGCTACGGCGGACAAGCCGCTTTGCCCACCCTACGAGAGCGTCTTACGACGCCTCCGCGAGCGCCTCTTTCGCATCGGTCTTGATACGCTCGACCATCGAGCGCAGGCCATTGGAGCGCTGCGGCGTCAGATGATCGCGAAAGCCGAACTCGTTGAACACCGCGATCGCGTCGGTATCGATGATCTCCTGCGGCGTGCGGCCCGAATAGAGCGAGAGCACGATCGCGACCAGCCCGCGCACGATATGCGCGTCGCTGTCGCCGCGATATTTCAGGATCGGTGCTCCATGGCCGCGGTCGACCAGCTTCTGCAGCCAGACCTGACTGACGCACCCGTTGACCTTGTTCTCGGCGGAGTGTTCCGCCTCCGGCATCGGTTCCAGGGTGCGGCCAAGCTCGATGACATACCGGTAGCGGTCGTCCCACTCGTCCAGAAGCTCGAAATTATCCCTGATTTCGTCGATCGTCGTCATGTTGGCCCGTGTTCCCGTTAAGGCCAATATAAGGATGCGAGGAGATGAAATCGATAGGGTTTGGGCGCTAATTCGCCGCCGCCGGGCCGCGCCATTCCAGCGCAAGGTCGTCCTGGCTCAGGGTATCGCGCGGCGCCTCGGTCGATGCGGCATCGCCTTCGCCGGCCATCGCGATCGAGCCTGTGTGGTCGGGCGCCTTCTTGTCGTTCTTGTCGGTCTTCTCGTTCTTGTCGTTGGAGATCTGCTCTTTCTTGTCGTTGATGATCTGGTAGATCTTGCGCGCGCCATCCTGGGCGCGCTGGCCGATGATGGTCGCGGCCTGTCCGCCGACCTCGCAGGCCGCCGGCTGGCGCTTGCAGAACTGGGTCATGTCGGAGACGGCCGCGGTCGCAGCCTGCACCGCGTCGGCGGCACCGATCTGGGGCAGCTTCTCCGATTCGGGCGTCTTGTCCCTGGGCAGGAGCACCAGCACCAGCCCGAGCCAGAATGTGATGCGGAGCAGAAAGCGCATCTTATCGACCTGTTCGTTAGATCCCGCCCGCGGCGATGGTCCGCGCGCGTTTCGACCTAGCAACTCTCGATAAATCGCAAGTGATTGCCTTGAGCTTAATTCGCGGAAAATTTACGCAAAATTCTTCGGGATCGACGGTGTCGTAAATTTTCGATTGACGCCGGCGCCCGTGATCTTGCCGGCACGCATATCCACCAATTCGAAACCATGCCGGGAGGCGTGAAACCCTGTGTTCACCATCCTCGCCGAAGACGTCGCCAAATCGTCTAAAAAGCCCCGCGATGTCCCGGCGTTCGGCCGCACACCGGGCCGCCTTAGCACTCGTTTAAGGTCGCTCTGACACGGTGGCTCAACGACAAGGAGGCGTTGCGGCGCGTCTTCCAAAGACGATTGAGCCGAAGCGCGAGACCCGTGACAGTTTTGAGTATCATCCGCGATTGTCTCGATGCACTGCTGCATCCCTCCGCGCGTTACGATGCGCTGATGCGGGCGCGTCATCGTGCCTTCATGGCGCCGCGGCTGCTCGGCAGCCTGGCCGCCTTTGCCGCATTCCCGGTCTATCTCGCCATGCGTGGCGCACCGAGCGCGGTCGAGGTCGCCGCGTTCGCCTGGCTGATCGCGCCGATCCTGCTGTCCTGGTTCCTGTCGCGCACCGGCCGCTATGAAGGCGCCCACGTGCTGTCGTCGCTGGCGCTCGCCGGCCTGATCATGGCGGTCGCGGGCACCACGGGCGGCATCGAATCATTCGCCGCGGTCTGGCTGGTCGTGGTTCCCCTCGAAGCCGCGCTGTCGGCCTCGCGCCGCGTCGCGGCCTTTGCATCCTTGCTCGCGCTGTCCTGCGCGGGACTCCTGATCCTCGTCGGCCAGCTCGGCTGGCTGCCGGTTGCAGACACCAGCGCTGCTGAACGCGGCGTGCTGATGGCGTGCGGCGTCGTCTCGGCGACGCTCTATGCCGCCGGCCTTGCCTTCGGCGCGGAATCACTGGCGCGCACCAGCGTTGCGCTGCTGTCGCGCGAGGAGGAGCGTTATCGCCTGCTCGCCCGCAACATGAGCGACGTCGTCTCGCGGCATCAGCGCAACGGTGCGGTGCAGTTCATCTCGCCGGCGGCGGAAGCCATGCTCGGCATGCCGGTGGCGCAACTGCTGGGGCATGGCCTGTTCGACCGCGTCCATGTCGCCGATCGCCCGGCCTATCTCACCGCGCTCTCCGATGCCGCGCGCGGCGACGTGCGCAGCATCGAGTTCCGGCTGCGGCGTGAGCCTGACGGTTCGGAGCGCGGCCAGGTCGATTTCCTCTGGGTCGAGATGCGCTGCCGCCCGCTCGACGGGGATATCGGCCAGAATCCTCATAGCGACGTCACGCGCGAGGCCGAAGTCGTCGCCGTGATGCGCAACGTCACCGACCACAAGCTGTCCGAGCAGGCGCTGGATCAGGCGCGCACCGCCGCCGAGTCTGCCGATGCCGCCAAGACGCGCTTCCTCGCCACCATGAGCCATGAGCTGCGCACGCCGCTGAACGCCATCATCGGCTTCTCCGAGATGATCGCGCAGGAGCAGACCCTGATGCTGGGGGCGGCCCAGCGCCAGGAATACGCCCAGCTCATCAACGATTCCGGCCAGCATCTGTTGTCAGTCGTCAACGGCATCCTGGACATGTCGAAGATGGAGTCGGGCAATTTCGAGATCGCGTCCGAGCCGTTCGCGCCGCGCGCCTCGCTGTTGCATTGCTGCAATCTCTTGGCGCTGAAGGCGCGGGAGAACGGCATCGACCTCATCACCGACGCGCCGCAGGATCTGCCTGTCATGACCGGCGATCCCAGGGCGTTCAAGCAGATCGTGCTCAACCTCGTCGCCAACGCTATCAAGTTCACCGAGCGTGGCGGTCAGGTCTCGGTGACCGCTTCGGTGTCGGGTTCGCAGCTGACGCTGCGCATCAGCGACACCGGCGTCGGCATCGCGCCCGACGATCTCAAGCGCATCGGCGCGCCGTTCTTCCAGGCCGGCAAGACCTATCAGCGCCGTCACGAGGGAACCGGCCTCGGACTTTCGATCGTGAAGAGTCTCGTGGCGTTGCATCTCGGCGAATTGACGGTACAAAGCAGACTGGGAGAGGGCACCGCCGTCACCGTCAGGCTGCCGCTCGTCTACACGCCGCCGCAAGTCAAGCCGGTCGAAAGCAAAGTCGCGACGCTGACGCCGGTGCTGCGCCAGGACCTTCAGGACCAAACTCACGACCAGTCTCAGGACCAACCCGCTCTGGTGAAGAAAAGTGCCTAAGAAGTCTGCCAAGGACGAAGCCGCTCCGCGCCGCCGAGGCGCCAAGGCCGCGGTCATCGATGTCGAGACCGAGCGCAACCTCGTGATGCGCGTGCTGCTGCACAGCCCGAAGGACACGCTGGCTGGTCTCGTCGCCGTCGCCGCGATCGGCGCGATCGTTGCCAATGCGCTGTTCCTGCAGACCGGCCGGCATCCGGCGCCGATGTTCGGCACCGTGATCAATCTTCCCGCACCGTCCTCCGTGGCGCTGTCGAACCCAATGCCGCGTCCGCGCCCGGTCGGCGCCGATACCTCGCCGCTGGAGCCGCGCGCGACAGAGTTCCGCGCCGAGCCGAAACCTGCCGAGCGGGTCGCCGAGAAGCCGCCCGAAAAACCCGTCGAGGCGACCGCATCGACGCCGCGTGCGGGCAGTGATCCCATGACCAATCTGGTCAAGGCGACGACCTCGACGCCGCCGTCTGCCATGCGTCCGCCCGCGCCGATTCCCGTGCCGCAGAGCCCCGCCGCGCGGCGTATCGCCGGCGTTCAGCGCGCGCTGTCCGAATATGGCTACGGGAATTTGAAGATCACGGGCACGATGAGCGGCGAGACCCAGTCCGCGATCCAGAAGTTCGAGCGCGAGCACAAGATGCAGGTCACCGGCCAGCTGTCCGACCGGCTGCTGCGCGAGCTCGGCGCCGCGATCGGCCATCCCGTCGAATAACCCCACCGTCCGCTGTCATTGACGCCGATCAATTCCGGGCATCGCGCGCCGCCGCGCCCGCGCGCGGGCGATTTGCTTGGGATCAATGACGGCCGACAGCTTCGGGGAACATGATCGCTCATCTTCAACGAAGAAGAGAGGTTGTCATGTTCAAGGTCTCGGTTCTGGTCTGGATCATGCTGGGCACGACGCTGGCGGGCGTCAGTCTGATCGTCGTGCTGATGGTGCCGAGCTTCGCCGCCGACGCGATCAGGAACATCCCCTATGCAGTCGCCGTGGGATTCGCACTTGCGATGCCGCTGTCATATCTCGTCGCGCGCCAGATCAACGGCGGGCAAGGTGTAAGCAAGGCGTGACAATCGGACGCTGAGACTGGCGGCGCGCGTCACGCTGGCCTATCGTTCGACTCATGCGTTTGAAATCCAACATATGGGTCGCGGCTTACCTGCGTCGGTGCCAGACCGAGGGCGTGTTCGGCGCGGTGCGCCGTCGCGGTGCCGAGGAGGCGGGCGCGGTGTTCGTGAAGGTATCGCTGCTCGACGGCCATGCGATGCTCTACGCGCCGGCGCCGCAGACCGTCTATGACGATGGCCGTCCCGTCGATCGCTTCTTCGTGCCGGTCGCGCAGCAACCTCTGCCCGAGCACACGATCGAGGAGCGTCTGGCCAAGGAAATCCGCTTCGATCCGGACGCCTGGATCGTCGAGACCGAGGACCGTGCGGGCCGGCATTTCCTCGAGCTGGCGAAGACGTAACTGCTGCTCCCGTGTCCCGGACAAGCGGCGACGCGCCAGCGTTGCCGTGCAGAGCCGGGACCCAGAAGGCGACACGAACGCACGCGGAGAGATGGGCCCCGAGATCAACGATCCGATGACCCGTCGGTGCCGGTGCGGCGCGGCATCGCGCCGGGTTGCACGCCCGGCCGGGTCTGGCTTGCGCCCGCGCGGGCGCGCTGGCGTTCGCCGTCGTGCAGTGACGGCTGGTACTTTGCGCGGGTGACGGCGAGCGTCGAGCCGCGCCAGGCTGCCAGCATCACCAGCGCAGAGCGGTCGCTGAGCCGGTCGTAGAGCCGCGACAGCCGGTAGACCTCGTTCACGGACGTGCCGATCGCCGGTTTGAAGAACAGCAGGATGCGCTGGAACACCGGGCTCGGCATGTCGAGCGCGCGCGCGGCGACCGCGAGCGCCTCGCCGCCGGCGTCGTCGACGATCTGGGCCGCAACGCGCGAGGGCAGGATCAGGCTGTCGCCGAGCTCCAGGGTGAAATTCTCGACGTCGCCCGCGATCGCCGCCATCTCCAGGATATGAAACGCGCGCTTGGCGCGCACGGTCGGAATGCGGGGCGCGGCCTTCAGCGGGGTCTGCGCCAGATTGTGCAGGATCAGCGCGCGCTCGGAGGCGCCGGCGCGGAAGAACATGTCGTGGATCTCGGCGGCGTCCGTCGGCTGCATCGCCATGTTGGCGGCCATGCGCAGCTCGGCGTCGGTCGGCGTGCGGGCCGGCGAGGGGGCGGGTGCGGGCGTGGGGATCTCGCGGGCGAGCGGAACCCTGCGGCCTTCATGTGCGGCGACCAGCCCGAGCTTCTGCAGCACCGGGACGGGCGTCGATGGATAGATTGCGAGCTTGGCCTTGATGGCCGCGCGGGTCGCATCGTCGACCTGGTCGATCAGCCGCGTTGCAAGCTCGGTGAACTGGCGCTGCTCGTCGTCGCTGTGGATGCGCGTCTGCACATAGAGGTCGGTCAGCACGCGCAGCAGCGTCGGCCGAACATCGACGCCTTCGCGACGGGAGAGGGACATCAGCCCGTCGAATCCGGGAAACAGCGACTTGGTCATGGAGAGATACGCGACCTGGAAGAGATACTGCTCGCCAGCCTATCGCAGGCTCCTTTAAAGGCTCGTTAAGGAAAACGAGGCGTGAAGCCGAACGCTCGATTTGTAGCGATCCCAGTGCCGCAACGGGACGTCGCGGCCGGCCCGTGTGGTTACGGTCCGACCGCGACGTTTACACCCCGTTAACCATGAACTGATCTTAATGAATGCATGTTGCATGAGCGCGCTTGGTCGCGCGGCAATTGAAGAGAGCTGACATGGGGACCATCATTGAATTTCCGGCCGGTCGCCGGGTGGGCTCGTCGGGGGATGCCGCTCCGCGCGCGGACATGGGAACGATCCTGATCCTTCCCGTCATCCGTATCGAGCGCGAGGCAGACGAAACCAGCGGCGATCACGGGCCGGAGCAGGGCACAGCGCCGGGGCGCCGTCGTCGTCGTCGCTGATTTCGGGCCTTTGCAATGCCGGACACCATCCGCCAGATCCGGTCTGTCCTATCGGCCGTGCTGCTCACGCTGCTTGGCGCTGCGCTCGGCGCCTGTAGCGGCGGCGATTTCGGCCGCACCCGCGCTGACATGCGCAGCGACGACATGCATCGCTGGTTAGGGGCCGAAGCCACCGGCAGCGTCGGCCTGGGTCCCTCGCAATTCCAGCTCACCGACGAGGAGCGCCAGCTGCGCGACCTCGCCTATCCCATGATCGAGCCGCCGCTGTCGCGCCCCGCCTGGAAGAGCGTGTTCGGCGACTACAAGGCGATGCCCTCGCCCTGGCGGCAGAAGATCGTGTTCGACCGCACCATGTACGGTCGCACGCTGATCGACGAGCCGCACCGCTCGCATTCCTCGCGCTATGCGCAGCTGATCGAGGACGTGCGCAACGACATCACCCGCTTCGAGCCGTTCTTCGCCAGCGCGATCCGCGTCATCGACCTCGACAGGAAACGCAATGCCAGCATGGCGCGCGTCTCCGCGCTCTCGCCGAGAGAGAGGGACGACGCGGTCGCGCGGATGCAGGAGAACTCGCTGATCGTGCAGTGGGTGCAGCATTGTCTGGAGCAGCGCATCTCGTCCTATCGCTGGGCACTGGAGCGCCTGGTGATCCAGGCCCCTGACGGCATGGCCGCCGACGCAGACCGCCTGATCGGCGAGCTCGCCGCCCAGACCGCCAACCCGCCGGTCCAGGCGCAACCGCCCTATGGGCGCGCGGTGGTTTCGAAGGGCTGACGAACTCACCGGCCTCGCGCCGATCGCGTCACCGCTGCCCGTCATGCACGGAGATCTCGGATGCCTTGAGGCCTCCGATGCGCGCGTGGGGGCGGCCGCCGGTTGCCATCACGAGTCCGAAGGCGATCTCGTCGCGCCGCGGCGCATCCCACAGCGTCATCTCGGCCGTGCCGAAATGGCTGCGGACATAGGCGGCATGGATGTGGCCGAGCGGCACCATCAGGCGCGTGCCGGGACCGCCGATGGTTTTAGCAGCAGGGACGATCGCCTTCGGTTGTCCCAGCACCTCGCGCATGCCATGGCCGCCGGCTTCGTGCCAGACGGCGCCATGCTCGAGCTCGCCGTCTTCGCCGACGATGATGCCCTTGCCGTAGGCTTCGATCCGCGGCGCACCGCCGAGCTGCGCGATCAGCGCGCCGGCGAGCTCGCGCCCGAGCTCACGCAAGGCCGCCTGGAATGGCATCAGGTCAGGCTCATAGCGGCCGGCGAAGGGATTGCGGATCACCGCGACGGCGGTTCCGACCTGCAGCGGCTTCTCCAACCGCGGCCCGCGCTCATGCCAGATGGTCTCGACGCTGAGCGCGGTCTTGCGAATATCGTAGGACATCGGCGGCCCTACGCCTCGTCCACGACGGGATTGCTGAGCACGCCGATGTTCTCGATCTCGACCTCGACCACATCGCCCGGCTTGAGGAAGATCGGCGGCTTGCGGGTGAAGCCGACGCCGGCCGGCGTGCCGGTGGCGATGACGTCGCCGGGCACGAGGTCGAAAATGGTCGAGCAATATTCGATCAGCCGCGGGATCGAGAAGATCAACATCGAAGTGTCGGAGGACTGCACGGTCGCGCCGTTGACGCGGGTTTCGAGCTTGAGCTTGGTGGGATCGCCGATCTCGTCCGGCGTGACCAGCCACGGTCCGAACGGGCCGGTGCCGACGAAGTTCTTGCCGGAGGCGATCTGCTGGGCATGACGCTGCCAGTCGCGCACGCTGACGTCGTTGTAGATCGAATAGCCCGCCACATGATTCCATGCGTCGGCCTGGCTGATGTGACGGCCGCCCTTGCCGATGACGACGGCGAGCTCGCCCTCCCAGTCGAAATTGTCCGAGACCTTCGGCCTGATCACCGGCGCGTTGTGCGCAACCTGGGACCGCCAGACCCGCAGGAAGATCGGCGGGAATTCCGTGATCTCGCGCTTCATGCCGAACGCCACGGCTTCATTGTGGTGGTCGAGATAGTTGCGCACGGCGCAGACGATCTTCTCGGGCCGCGGGATCACCGGCAGATACTTGACGTCGCTCAGCGCCAGCGTGGGCTTGCGCCCGGCGACGATCGCCTCGCGCTTGGCGTAGTCATCGCTGCCGAGAAAGTCCGCAAGCGTCGGGTACTGGGGCAGGGCGCGGCCCAGATCCACCACGCGGTTTTCGACAACGGCGCCCCAGCTTTCCCGATTTCCATCCAAGAACGACAGCAGCTTCATGGTTTCGCCCCAAGGGTTCCTATTTTCGATCTAGCGTATTATTTTCGAAAATTTGTCCCGGCGCAAGCCCACGGCGCAAAAATGCCGGTCGCCTATTCGGCGTCGAGCAGATGGCCGGCGTATTTGGCGACGTTGTCGGAGGTCGAGCGGATATGGGTCTCGATCAGCTGCACGGCGAGATCCGCGTTGCGCGAGATGGCGGCCTGCATGATGGCTTGGTGCTCGCCGGCCTTGTCGCGCGGGCGCGGCCGGAAATTGGCGGAGAGATGCCGGTAGCGCTCGGCGCGATCGAACAGCTCGGCGCGAATGGCGAGCAACGTGGCCGAGCCGCAGGCGGAGACCAGCGCCTGGTGGAATTGGCGATGCGCGATCTTCCACTCGGGATCGCGCAGGGGATGCTCGGGATCGCGCTGCTCGATTCGCTTCAATCTGTGCAGGGTCGAGATCACGGCGATTTCCCAATCGTCATCGCCCCGCTCGATCGAGCGGCGGATCAATTCCACCTCGATCAGCACCCTTGCATCGGTGACCTCGACCAGATCCTGGCGGCTGACCGGCGCCACGCGAAAGCCGCGCTGCTCCTGGGCGTCGACCAGGCCTTCCGCGGCGAGCGCGGTCAGCGCCTCGCGCAGCGTCGTGAAGCTCGCGCCGAACCGTTCGCGCAGCACATCGAAGCGCAGCGGCTCGCCGGGCGGAAGGGCGCAGGCAATGATCTCCTCGCGCAGCCGATGCGTGATGTCGGCGGCGATGGTCTTGCCGAATTCCTTGCGGGGGCGGATGGCGCTCTCGGGCATGGGGATCTGTCGCTGAATCGATGCCTCAACATGCCGCGCTAACGAGCATCTTGCAATAATTTTCGTAAACGGTATGATTTTCGAAAATATGGTCTAGGGAGCACGTGAAGTCATGAGGGCGGTGCTGGTGCGTCAGCCGGGTGGGCCGGATGCACTTGAGGTGGTCGAGCTTCCGGTGCCTGTGCCCGGAGCCGGCCAGGTGCAAATCCGGGCCGAGGCGTTCGGGGTCGGCCAGCCCGACGTGCTGATCCGGCGCGGCGTCTACAAATGGATGCCGCCGTTGCCGGCCAATCCCGGCAACGACGTTGCGGGGCGCATTTCTGCGCTCGGGTCCGGCGTCGAGGGGTTTTCCCTCGGCCAGAAGGTGCTGCTCAGCGCCCGCGATCTGGCCCAGCGCGGCGGCTGCTACGCCGATTACGTGGTCGCGCCCGCGGATGCCGTTCACGCGCTGCCCGACAATGTCGATCTGCAGGCCGCCGTGTGCCTGTCGAACTACCAGGTCGCCTACGCGCTGCTGCACGAGTGCCGCCATCCGCGCGCGCCCGCAACCGCGCTGGTGATCGGCGCGGCCGGCGGCGTCGGCACCGCGCTGGTGCAACTGGCCAAGCTTGCCGGGATGACCGTGATCGGCACGGTCTCCACCGAAGAGAAAGCCGCCTTCGCCAAGGCCAACGGCGCCGATCACGTCATCTTCTACCGAAGCGAGGATGTCGTGGCGCGTACGCGCGAGCTGAGTGGCGGCGAGGGCGTCGGCGTCGTGCTCGATCACGTCTGCGGGGCCGAGTTCACCTCTTATCTCGGCGCGCTCGGCAAATGGGGCACGCTGCTCTCGTACAACGCCTTCGCCGGATTGCCGGAAGAGAATCTGATGGCGGCGATGCGCGATCATCTCGACATCTGTCCGGCGATACGCTGCTTCTCCTTCCACATCTACGACCACGATCGCGACGGACGCCGTGCCCTGATGCGCAGCGTGATCGAGGCCTTGAGCCGCAATGCGATCAAGCCGGCGATCTCGGCAGTGCTGAAGCTCGACGAGGTCAGGAAGGCCCATACGCTGCTGGAGCAGGGCTCCGCGCTCGGCAAGATCATCATGATTCCATGAGGGGGTGAACCGCACGATGAGCACACAAGCACCCATTGCACGCTTCACCCGGCTGCGGCACGCGACCTTCACCTCGCCCGATCCGGAGCGGCTGCTCGACTATTATCGCGGCGTGATCGGACTTGGCCTCGTTGCCCGCGATGGAAACCGCATTTTCCTCGCTAGCGATTCCGAGCAGCTCTCGCTCGTGATCGAGCCCGGCGATGCGCTACTTAGCAGCATCGCCTTTGAGATCTCCCCGGAGGTCCAGATCGAGGCGCTGGGCGCCGCGCTCAAGCAGGCGGACTTACGGCCCGAGCTTCGGAGCGATCCCCTGCCGGGTGTGTCCCGGTTGCTGTCGTTTGCCGATCCCGAAGGCACACGCTTCGAGCTGATCCAGGGCTGGACGCCCACGCCCGCGCAGGAGCGGATCGGTGGGCTTGCTGTGGCCAAGCTCGGCCACGTCGCGCTCCGTACGCCCGATCCCAAAGCCGCTTCGGAGTTCTACGCGAACGTAATGGGGCTGCGGATCTCCGACTGGATCGAGGATCGCTTCGTGTTCATGCGCAGCGGCTTCGAGCATCACACGCTCAACTTCGCGCTCGCGCCCGACCGCGGTCTGCATCACTTTGCTTTCGAGCTGCGCGGCCCCGAGCACATGCATCGGGCCTGCGACCATCTCGCGCGGCACAAGCTGCCCGTGCTCTGGGGACCGGTGCGTCACGGCCCCGGCCACAACACCGCGATCTATCACCGCAATCCCGATGGGCATCTGGTCGAGTTGTTTCATGACCTCGACCGGATGGTGGACGAAGAGCTCGGCTATTTCGAGCCGCGTCCCTGGCATCGCGATCGTCCGCAGCGGCCGAAGGTATGGGTCGGGCTGCCGCGCGACGTCTGGGGCATGCCGCCATCGCCTGAATGCACGGAGTTCGCGCGCTAGCGGATGTGAGTTCTAACGGAAGATCGCCGCACGCGCGGCCAACGACATAACAATCAAAGGGAGGATGCATCCATGCGTCGGATGAAGCGGCTTGCTGCGGCCATTTTTCTGCTTGGCGGTTGTCTGGTGACCGGCCCTGCATGGGCGGACAATTATCCGTCGCGTCCGATCCGCCTGCTGCATGGCTTTGCCGCCGGCGGCGCGGCCGACACGCTGTCGCGCATCATCGCCGACGGGCTGTCGAAGAAGCTCGGGCAGCCGATCATCGTCGAGGCCAAGCCGGGTGCCGGCGGCAACATCGCGGCGGACGCGGTCGCCAAGGCGGCGCCCGACGGTTACACGCTCGGCCTCGTCACCGGCGCGCACGCGATTTCCGCGGCGACCTACAAGAGTCTCGCCTATCAGCCGGCCGAAAGCTTCGAGATGATTTCGACGCTGGTCTACTACGCGCTCGTCATCGCCGTGCGCAGCGACTACCCCGCAAAATCGCTGGGTGAGCTCATTGCCATGGCCAAGGCAAAGCCGGGTTCGCTCAGCTTCGGATCAGTCGGCTTCGGCAGCACGCATCATCTTGCCGGCGAGCTGCTGAACGCCACCGCCGGCGTCGAGATCGTGCACGTGCCGTATCGCGGCGATTCTCAATCCGTCACCGCGCTGCTCGGTGGCGACGTTCCCGTCATCGTCGGCACGCCCGTCTTGCTGGCCCCACAGATCCAGAGCGGCGCGATCCGTGGCCTGGCGGTAACCTCGCCGACGCGCACGGCGCTGCTGCCCGATGTGCCCACGGCGCAGGAGGCCGGCATCAAGGGCTACGACGTGCGCACCTGGGCCGGCTTGCTCGCCCCCAAGGGAACGCCGCCTGCCATCATCGCGGCGCTCAATGCCGCGACGCTGGAGGCGCTTAGGGATCCCGAGCTCAGGCAGCGTCTGGAGACCGCCGTCGGCGGCGAGGTCCGCGGCAGCTCGCCGGAGGAGATGAAGACGCTGATCGGGACCGAGATCGCCAAATGGACCGGCGTGGTCGAGCGCGCGAAGATCCCGAAGATCTGAGCCGGGCCGGCGGTAGGGTCGGTGCCGGCCGGCCCCTGCTCACGAATGCTTGATCCGGATCAACAAGCGCCACCGGCACTGGGATATGCTACGAGGGATACGCTGCGACCTTGATAAGGTAACTCGATAAAGATGCGCCTCGTTCGTACCATCCTGGCATTCGCAATCGCCATATCCTTGGCGATGCTGCCCGTTGGCGCGTCTGCATCCGGCCTTGCCATGTCGTCGGACGATACGCCGGCGACTATGCAAATGGGCAGCGACGCCGGGATGTCGATGGACGATTGCTGCCCCGACATGAAGGGGACGCCGTCCCAGACCGGCGGTTACAAATGCGGGATGGGCTTCTGCTGCGTCGGCGGCACCATCGCGCTCGATGCCATCAGGCCCGTCGTCTTCGGGTATTTCGCCTTAGCGGTGAGCACGATCGCCATTCCCGCGGACCAAGTCGTCTCCTTCTCCCGCGGCAGTCCTCCCTTCCGACCTCCTCGAATCTGATCTCGCAACAGCCGAACGCGCGCAGCACGTTTGTGCGCGACGACGACTGACGTGTGCGCGCCATCGCCACGGCGAAAGATCAGATCATGAGGACAGGACAATGCTTTCCAAATTCACCACCGCGGCGCTCGCCGCCACCCTTTCGCTTGCCGCTTCCGCGGCGATGGCGGGCGCCGGCGATTACGCCTTCGAGCCGGTCACTGCGCAAATGAAGAAGGGCGACGACGTTACGCTCTCGGTTCGCCTGACCAACAAGCAGACCGGCAAGCCGGTGGCGGACGCCGTCATCTTCAAGACCCGTGTCGACATGGCCCCGGACGGAATGGCCGAGATGGAATCGGCGGTGGCGCCGCTGCCGTCGAAGGAGCCGGGCGTCTATGCCTTCCGCACGGATCTGCCGATGGCCGGCCGCTACCAGGTCACGCTGTCGGCCAAGGTGCAGGGCGAGGTGGAGACCGTCACCGGCAAGGTGATCGTCACGGCGACCAAGTGAGCGTGCGGACGCCGCCCGCGGCGTCCGAACTTCTCTGTCCCATTCACATGGATGCGCGCCGGGCGCGCGAAGGCACACCATGAAGACGCTACGTCTCCTGACAACTCTCGCGCTGGCCGGTGGCTTGGCCATGGGCGCGTACTGGTCCTCGCACGACGGGCGCTGGTCCGTTCATGCCGAGGCGACCCCGGCTCCGGCCCAGGCGGATCGGACTCCGCTCTACTATCGCGATCCCAGCGGCGCGCCGCTCTGGTCCCCTGGTCCGAAGCAGGACGACCGCGGCCGGGATTATCTGCCGGTCTATGAGGACGGTCAGGCGGCTGCGACGGCACCAAAGCCACCGCAGGCGACTTTCTCGCGAAAAATCCTCTACTACCGCAACCCCATGGGCCTGCCCGACACCTCGCCGGTGCCGAAGAAGGACCCGATGGGGATGAACTACGTCCCCGTCTACGAAGGCGACGAGGTCGACGACGGCACGGTGAAGCTGTCGCCGGGCAAGATCCAGCGCACCGGCGTCAAGTCCGAGCCCGCCCGGCGGCGCGCGATCCGCGTCGCGGTGAAGGCGCCCGGCACGATCCAGCTCGACGAGCGCCGCGTCTCTGTCATCGCGATGCGCGCCGAAAGCTTCGTGCAGAAAGTCGCCGACGTCACCACCGGCACGCGCGTGAAGGCGGGCCAACCGCTGATGGAGATCTACAGTTCGGCGGTCGCGTCCGCGGCGGCGGAATATCTGGCAACGATCACCTCGAAGACAGTCGGCGGCGTCGAGATGTACGGCCGCGGCTCGCGGCAACGGCTGGTCAATCTCGACGTGCCCGAGCCTGTGATCGCCGAGATGGAGCGGACGCGCGTTGCGCCCGTCACCATCCATTGGTCGGCGCCGCGCGACGGCATCGTGCTCGAGCGCAACGCGATCGAAGGCATGCGCGCCAATCCCGGCGACGTGCTGTTCCGGATCGCGGACATTTCGCTGGTCTGGGCGCTGGTCGACGTCGCCGAGCGCGATCTCGGCAATGTCTCGGTGGGCCAGCCCGTGGCGGTGCGTGCGCGGAGCTTTCCCGGCCGCATCTTCAGCGGCAAGATCGCCGTGGTCTATCCGCAAGTGAACCGCGACACCAGGACGGTTCGCGTCCGGATCGAGCTCGCCAATCCCGATGCAGTGTTGCTGCCGGACATGTATGTCGATGCCGAGATCGACACGGCCGATAGCGCGCCCGTCCTGGCGATCCAGGATAGCTCGGTGCTCGACACCGGCACGCGCCAGGCCGTCCTCGTCGACAAGGGGGAAGGGCGCTTCGAGCCGCGTGAGGTGAAGCTCGGCCGGCGCGGCGGCGGCTATATCGAGGTGCGCGACGGACTTGCGGATGGGGAGGCAGTGGTCACTTCCGCCACCTTCCTGATCGATGCGGAAAGCAATCTGAAGGCCGCGCTCAAGGGTTTTGCGGAAGGAGCGCCTCAGGCGTCCGATGCGGGCCGTGCGACGGGAGAGCACAAATGATCGCCCGCATTATCGCCTGGTCGGCGCGCAATTTGCTGCTGGTGCTGTTCGGCACCGGCTTTGCGGCCGCTGCCGGTCTCTATGCGCTGATTCACCTGCCGCTGGATGCGATCCCGGATCTCTCCGACACCCAGGTCATCGTCTACACCGAATATCCCGGTCAGGCGCCGCAGGTGATCGAGGACCAGGTCACCTATCCCCTGACCACGGCGATGCTGACCGTGCCGAAATCGAAAGTCGTGCGCGGCTTCTCCTTCTTCGGCGCCTCGTTCGTCTACGTGATCTTCGAGGATGGCACCGACATCTATTGGGCGCGCTCGCGCGTCCTGGAATTCCTCAACGGTGCTGCGTCGCGGCTTCCCGCCGGCGTCAGCCCGACCATCGGGCCCGACGCCACCGGCGTCGGCTGGGTCTACCAGTACGCGGTCCTGTCGAAGGAATTGAACTTGGCGGACACCCGCACGATCCAAGACTGGAATCTGAAATTCGCGCTGGCCAAGGCCGAAGGCGTCGCCGAGGTCGCCAGCATCGGCGGCTTCGTCAAGCAGTACAATGTCGTGCTCGATCCGCAGCGGATGCGCGACCGCGGCATCAGCATGCAGAAGATCCGTGAGGCGATCCGTGCCAGCAACGCCGACGTCGGCGGACGCACCGTCGAGCTCGCCGAGTTCGAATACGTCATTCGCGGCAAGGGCTACATCAAGAGCATCAACGATCTCGGCAACATCGTGCTGAAGACGAGCAATGGCACGCCGGTGCTGCTCCGCGACGTCGCCAATGTCGAGCTCGGACCGGACGAGCGCAGGGGCATCACCGAGCTGAATGGTGAGGGCGAGGTCGCCAGCGGCATCGTGCTGCAGCGTTTCGGCGTCAACGCGCTCGACGTCATCGAGAACGTCAAGAAGCGCTTCAAGGAAATCGCGAGCAGCCTGCCGAAATCGGTCGAGGTCGTGCCGGTCTACGATCGCTCCAACCTGATCTACGCGGCGATCGACACGCTCAAGCACACGCTGTTCGAGGAGAGCATCGTCGTCGCGCTGGTCTGCATCGTGTTCCTGCTGCACGTCCGCAGCGCGCTGGTCGCGATCCTGATGCTGCCGGTGGGCGTGCTGATGGCGTTCGGCGCCATGAAGCTGCTCGGTCTCGGCTCCAACATCATGAGCCTAGGTGGTATTGCGATTGCGATCGGCGCCATGGTCGATGCCGCGATCGTCATGATCGAGAATGCCCACAAGCACCTCGAACGCGCCGAGCCCGGCCAATCGCGCGTGCAGATCCTGATCGATGCCGCCGCGGAGGTCGGCCCCGCGCTGTTCTTCAGCTTGCTGATCATCACCGTGTCGTTCATGCCGATCTTCACACTGGAATCGCAGGAGGGGCGGCTGTTCAGCCCGCTGGCGTTCACCAAGACCTTCTCGATGGCGGCCGCCGCCCTCTTGTCCGTCACGCTTGTACCCGCGCTGATGGTGATCTTCGTCCGCGGCCGGATCGTGCCGGAGAGCAAAAATGTCATCAATCGTTTCCTGATCTGGATCTACCGGCCCGTGATCAAGGGCGTGCTTCGCGCCAGGACGCTGGTGATCCTGGCCTCGGTCGCAGTCCTTGCCGTCACGACATGGCCGGCGCGGCAGCTCGGCACCGAGTTCATGCCGGCGCTGAACGAGGGCACGCTGCTCTACATGCCGACGACGCTGCCCGGCATCTCCGTGACCAAGGCGGCCGAGCTGATGCAGATTCAGGATCGCATCATCAAGGCGTTCCCCGAAGTCTCCTCGGTCTACGGCAAGGCGGGACGGGCGGCGACCGCGACCGATCCGGCGCCGACCGAAATGTTCGAGACGGTGGTCAATCTGAAGCCGAAGGAGCAGTGGCGTTCCGGCGTCACTGTCGACAGTTTGATTGCGGAGATGGACAAGGCGCTGCAGTTTCCCGGCGTCTCCAACGCCTGGACCATGCCGATCAAGGCGCGCATCGACATGCTCTCCACCGGCATCCGCACGCCTGTCGGCGTCAAGGTCATGGGCACCGACCTCGTCGAGATCGACCGGCTGGCGCGGCAGGTCGAGCGGGTGATCAAGTCCGTCCCGGGTACGTCGTCGGCCTACGCCGAGCGCGGCATCGGCGGCTACTATCTCGAGATCGTCCCGGACCGCGAGGCGCTCGCCCGCTACGGCATCCTGATCCAGGACGTTCAGGACACCATCGCGGCCGCGCTCGGCGGCCAGACGGTCACGACGACGGTGGAAGGACGGCAGCGCTTCACGGTGAACATGCGCTATCCGCGTGATCTGCGCGACAATCCCAAGGCGATCGCCAGCGACATCCTGGTGCCGATGCCCGCGGGCGGCGCCGTGCCGCTCGGCGAGGTGGCGAAGGTCGAGCCGGCGCGCGGGCCGACCTCGATCCGGACCGAGAACGGCCAGCTGGCGACCTACATCTATGTCGACATCCGCGATCGCGACATCGGCAGCTACGTCGCGGATGCGCAACGCGCGGTGACGGAGAGCATCCAGTTTCCCGCCGGCACCTATGTTGTCTGGAGCGGCCAGTACGAATATCTCCAGCGCGCGGCCGCGCGCCTGAAGATCGTCGTGCCCGTGACGCTCACCATCATCTTTCTGCTGCTGTATCTGAACTTCAGGGCGCTGACCGAGACGCTGATCGTGATGCTGTCGCTGCCGTTCGCGCTGGTCGGCGGCATCTGGATGATGTGGTGGTTTGGCTTCAACCTGTCTGTCGCCGTCGCCGTCGGCTTCATCGCGCTTGCAGGCGTCGCCGCCGAGACCGGCGTCGTGATGCTGATCTACCTCGATCACGCGCTGACCGAGATGAAGGCGAGGCGCGAGGCCGAGGGCGGGGTCTTCACCCGGCGCGATCTCCATGACGCCATCATGGTGGGCGCGGTCGAGCGTGTCCGGCCCAAGATGATGACGGTGGTCGCCATCATGGCGGGCCTGCTGCCGATCATGTGGAGCACCGGTGCCGGATCGGAGATCATGCAGCGCATCGCGTTGCCGATGATCGGCGGAATGATCTCGTCGACACTGCTGACGCTGATCGTGATCCCCGCGATCTTCGGGCTGGTGAAGGGGCGGGGGCTGCCGGGCGGCGAGCAACCGGCGCTCGCCGACCAGCCTGCCGTTGAAACGGAGAACGGCATGCGCGCTCCGCAAGCGGCCGAATAGGATCGCGAGACGTCGTCCGGCTTCCCGGGCTTTGTCTCAGCCGGACCGTGCCTCCTGGCTCCGCAGCAGACGGTGCGTCACCGTTCGTGCGATCGCCGCCGGCGCTTCCTCGGGGATCGCAAAGCAGGAGCTCGCGTTGATCTCGCACAGCACGTAGGTGTCGGCGCCCGCCGCATCGCGCGGCCCGTACAGGAAATCCGCATCCCAGATCACCGGCAGTGACCATTCATCGATACCGAGCGTTTCCATCATCTGCGGCGTCCATTCGTCCTCCATCGACCTTCGCAGCGCCTGGAACGGCGGAGCATCGGGGCCGTGCATGATCCGCGGTCCCGGCTGCGCCGCCGGCGCATCAGGGCCTTCCGGCGGCGGTGGGATCAAGGCCTTGATCAATTGGTGCCCAAAGCCCGCGACCCTGGCGCCGCTCATGTAGCAGCGGATCATCCCGTCGGGCAGGCGAGGTTGAAACGCCTGGTCGATGATGCAGCCGCCCCATCCGAAATACGGCACGCAGCGCGCCACCAGGTCGTCGAACCTGATGTCCTCGGGCCGGCTCCCGCGCTGGGCATGGAGCACACGAACCGTCTCGGTCGTGTTCGGAAGCGCTTCGACCTTCCAGACGCCCTGGCCGCCATTGCCGCGATTTTGCTTGAGCACGCGGGGACCGTCCGCCTGAAGGCGCGAGGGAAATTCGGCGCGGAACGCCGCGGCGGTGTCATAGCGATGGATATCGGTCCCCCAGCCCAGGTGGCGCGTTCGGTAAAGCACCTCCTTGACGCCCATCTTCAGGATCACGTCGGGATGAGCGCTCACCCAGGGACCTCGCGCCGCGACGTCGCGCAACAGGGGATCGAGCTCGGCGCGCGTCTTGCCCTGGTGGATCGGATCGACCCAGACCAGCACGCCCTCGGCCGCGAGCAGTTGATCGCGGACTGCGTCGGCAAAGCTCTCGTCGTAGATCACGGGACGCGCGTCGATGCCGACGGCGGCGAGCGCCTCGAAGACGCGGACGAAGCGGCTGTTTTGCGGCGTTGCATCCTGGCGGGCGGCGGCGTCTCCGCGTGAGAGGATGGCGAGTGTTTGGCGGGGGGATGGGTGTCGTTCGGTGTCCATGCGCAAGCTCCACGAATGGCGTGCTGCGCAGAGCTTGGACCGGGGTCTCACGGGGAGTCTGCTTCGTCCCCACGTGACGAACCTAATGAGATCGTCCGGTCGTTTCAAGATGCCGGTTGGCGCGGTTCCGTTCCGAGTGAACTCTTCGTGACGCGCCTCGGCGATGCGCGTGTTGACAGCTGGGCCACCCGGGTTTCTATTCGACGTGACGGGGATTTGCGATCTCCCCGCGAGGCGACATGCCCAAGAATCGCGTCCTGATCACCAAGGGCGCAGCATGTCATCGTTTCCCAATCTCATCGGACAAATCGGGATTTTTCATTCGTGTGCGGCGGCCGCGCCGAAGCGCGTTGGCATCATCTCGTCGCGCCGCGCCGAACGATTTCACCTGGGGCAGGAGACGCCAGGAGAATGTCATGCGGACAAAGGTCATCTTTCACACAATCCTCTTTCTGGCGATCGCCAGCGGGCTGTCGAGCGCACGCGCTCTGACACAAGAGGAGGTCGTCGCCAAAATCCAGGCGGCCGGCTACACGCAGGTCAGCGACATCAAATCGACCGCCGAGGGCACGACCGCAAAAGCCGTGAAGAACGGCAAGGACGTGCGGCTCGTCGTCGACAGCGCCGGCCAGATCAAGGAGCAGAAGTGAGACACTGAACGGCTGAAATCCAAGCTAAGGGAGCAGTTCAATGCGAAAGACAATTTTGGCACTGATCGGCGCCAGTGCCTGCTTCATCGTGAGCGCTCATGCGCAGGATCCCGACTGGAAGAAGGTCGACGAGACGCTGGGCCGCAAGCCCGCCGTTGCGGATGATGTCCACCGCTACGGCTTTCCCCGCACCGATCTCACCGTGACCTTGGACGGGGTGGCGATCAAGCCGGCGCTGGCGCTCGGCGGCTGGCTCGCGTTCAAGCCCGCGCATGGCGGTGCCATGGTCATGGGCGATCTCGTGCTCCTCGAGACCGAGATCAATCCCGTGATGGCGAAGATGATCGCGAGCGGTCTGGAGATCACCGCCGTGCACAATCATCTGCTGCGCGCGAGCCCGGCGACGTTTTACATGCACGTCGCCGGACACGGCGATCCCGTCAAGCTGGCCTCGGCGATCCACGATGCGTTGGCCGAAAGCAAGACTCCCTTGACGGTCGCGGCGCCGGCGGGCCCGCCGCCTGCCATCGACCTCGACACCGCAAAGCTCGATCAGGTCATCGGCGTCAAAGGGCAGGCCAACGGCGGCGTCTACCAGTTCAACGTCAAGCGGCGCGACCCGATCACTGAGGATGGCATGCTGCTCACCCCCGTCGGTGCGATGGGCGTTGCGATCGCCATCAACTTCCAGCCGACCGGAGCAGGCAAGGCCGCCATCACCGGCGATTTCGTCCTGACCAGCGACGAGGTGAACCCGGTCATCGTGGCGCTGCGTACGCACGGCATCGAGGTGACGGCGCTGCACAGCCACATGCTGGACGAGCAGCCGCGGCTGTTCTTCATGCACTTCTGGGCCAACGACGACGCGGTCAAGCTCGCGAATGGCCTGCGTGCCGCGCTCGACAAGACCGCAAGCACGAAGAGCTGAAGTGAACTGTACATGGCCGCAAAACACCAACTGATGACCTGCACCGCCGCAAGCCTTCCGTCCCGATCTTCAGCGTGGGCGAGGCTTGCCTTGGTGTCCATGCTGGCTCTGTTTGTAGGAGGAAACGCCGTGGCCGAGACCGTGAATTTTGACGACGCTCCTGCCGGAATGCCGCCCGCAGGGTGGACTTTAACGATGACCGGCAAGGGAGAACCGAAATGGACCGTCGAGGTCGACGTCACGGCACCGAGCAAGCCGAATGTTCTCAAGCAGTCCGGACGAGCGACGTTTCCGCTGGCCATCAAGAGCGATACTTCCATCCGTGACGGCTTCGTGGAGGTCAAATTCAAGGCGGTGACCGGCTCCGAGGATCGCGCCGCGGGAATCATCTGGCGCGCGAGGGACGCCGACAATTATTACGTCGTCCGGGCCAACGCGCTGGAAGATAATGTCGTGCTCTACAAGACGGTGAAGGGTGTCCGAACCTCACTGGAGATCGTCGGTCGCAAGGGCGGCTATGGCGTCGGCACGCCGGTGCCATCCGGGCGATGGCACGCGCTACGCTGTGATTTCGCGGGAAGTCGCTTCAAGGTGACCTATGACGGACAGCTTTTATTCGAGGTGGAGGACACGACCATGACGGACGCCGGCATGATCGGCCTGTGGACCAAAGCGGATAGCGTCACGCTGTTCGATGATCTGACCTATGGTGAGACCAAATAGGTGTTTGTCCACTCTTACTGGAGATCGTTATGAATGTTCGATGTCTGTCGGTCGCGACCGCCGTACTGATCGCGTCCATCAGTCCAATGCGGGCGGAAGAAGCCCTCGTCGCTTACAAATCGCTTAGCCCGGAACTGGCGCTCGATCTTGCGCGCGCCGCGTTGGACGGCTGTCGAAGTCGTGGGTATCAAGTCGCCGTCGCTGTCGTCGATCGTTTGGGCGTCACGCAAGTGATGCTGCGCGATCGCTTTGCCGGGCCCCACACGCCAACGACGGCCTCCGGAAAAGCGTGGAGCTCCGTGTCGTTCAAGACCAGTACGACCGATCTGAATGCGATCAGCCAGCCTGGCATGATGCAGGCGGGGATTCGCAATCTTCCCGGAGCCGTCATCATAGGAGGAGGACTGATCGTCGAAGCAGGCGGCTCTCTGGTCGGAGCGGTCGGCGTATCCGGCGCACCCGGCGGTGACGCGGACGAAGCCTGCGCGAAAGCCGGGATCGAGGCCGTCCGCGACAAACTGGAGTTCTGAGAGCGGACGCCAAGCTCGCGGCTCGACCGTCGCCGAACGTTGGCGCGAGCTTGGCAGGCCACCGCTATTCGCGCAGACGAGCAGACGCGCCGCTCTCGCAGAGCGAGGTGCGGCGCGCTTGGTCGAGGGAAATTGAACAATCAACCAGTGTTGCCCAGTCGGCAAAGGAAGACCTTCGAGCGTCCGCAACGATTGATCTCGATAAACCAACGTCCGCGAGCAGCCGGTCATCCAGTTCGAGAAGCTCGTCGTATTCGCGGCGCCGCGCTATTGCGTTCAAGAGCGCGAGCGGCACTCTCCAGAGCCATGCAAGGTTTGGAGAAGGGGCGAAGGCTGCGCGGGATGTGTCGGTTGAGGCAGTGGTGCTGTCGCAAGACATGTTTCACCTCCGAAATGGAGCGAAACAACGCTTGGCTCGAAAGCTGGTCGGGCGGTTGTATGTGGCCCGAAACCCATCGCTATCATGCTCCTCCTTGGCGCACAAGCAATCCCTGTCGCCTGGTCCCGCACACGACCCGCACCGATGTCGCGAAAGGCCCGTGGCAGTGGAACACGTTCGTCATCGAGGCGATCGGCAGCCGCATCACGGTGACGCTGAACGATGTGGTCGTGAACGACTTCATCGATCCCAGGCCCAGGTCTCTGCGTGGACACATCGCGCGGCAAAACCATCACGATGGTTCGAAGGTGCAATTCCGCAACATTCGTATCAAGGCGGTTGTGCCGGGGGTCACCGGGTTGCCTGTCGCGAGGCTCGCCTAATCTCTTCAGGCCGCAGTGCGCCCGCGATCCTGACCGCGTCGGTCACGGTCGCGGGTAGTCGAGGAGGGAAGATGGCCGTCGTCATCTGACGGCGCCGGTGGTCGCCTCTTGCCGCTTACGGCTGTGGCGGAAAGCGTTCGAACGTCGGCAGTTCGTGTGCGTGCTCCATCCAGCGCAGGCGCTCGGCGACCTGGATCTGCATCGTCGCCGGCACGGCCTCTGGATCGTCATAGGTCGCGCTTTGGATATCGATGATACCGGGCATCAGGCTGGCATTGTCGTAGAACAGGCCGGTGCCGCAATTGGCGCAAAAGTGCCGCCGGACATGTTCAGAGGAGCGGTAGACCTTCGGCTCACCCTTGGTGACCTTGAGAGCGCTCTCCGGATACATCGTCCAGCCGACGACCGGCGCGCCGGCGTGGAGCCGGCAGTCGCGGCAATGGCACAGCGCATGCACGATCGCGTCACCCTCGACCTCGTAGTGGATCGCGCCGCAGTGACAGCCGCCGGTGATGGTGCTCATGCGTTCCTCCGATGAAAGGCGGGTTTCGTGGATCGATAACTCGCGAGACGCGCGGGTTCAACGGCGCAAACGATTTGAAGTTGCGTCCTACTGTCGCCTGACAGCTGCTGCCAAGCCAAGCCTTCGGTGCCGCGGCTTCGTTTTCGGCGCCGCGACTTCACCGCGGGATCTTCAGCCTCGGTTGTCCACACCCACGACCCGCAGTATCGAATTGCGCGCTCGACCTACTAGCGATCGATAATTTGCCAGCGCCGTCGGGCGCAGCTTTGATGACGGCATGAGCACCAAATCACGCGAGGTCATCTGGAGCGGCCGGATTCTGGGTGCGGAAATTTCGGCCAAGCACGCACGCGAAGAGGCCAAAAAGGCCGTTCGCGAGGCCGACCGCGCTGAAGCCGAAGCCTGGTCGGTACGCATGGAAGGTTACGGCGGCCCTTCGCAGCCCTCGCCGACGATCGGCCAATGCCTCAACGGCGGCATGGGCTGGCTCGAAGTCGAGTGCAACAGGTGCAAGGCGCGTGCGAGCCTGCCGCTCGACGCAATCCGCCGTCCCCGCGATACGCCGATCTGGAAGCTGGAAGCTTCGCTCAAGTGCCGGTCATGCCGAAAGGGACGTTCCGCGCCGCCGGTCCACATGATCAAGCTGACCGCCACGCAAAGCATCACGCCCTACAAATGGGTGCATCCGACCGAGGAGCGGTAATCTGGCGGCGCTGCGACGACAACAGCCCGCGCGCCTTGTCGACCTCTGGCCCCTAGCGCCGATGTCCATCCTCGCCTTGGCGTCGGCTCTTCGGGCGAAACCGGTCATCGTCACGGTCAAATGTGCCTCGGCAGAACCAAACGCGAGTTCAGGCTGGATCGATAGAAAAGATATCGTCGACTTCGAGCCGCATGGTGTCGCGGCATTCGCACGCCACCGCTGCGAGCCGCGATGGGTCGATCTCGATTTCGCCTCGCCGTTCGGATCTGATCGCTCCGGAAGCACGCAGATTGCGCATCAGGAGCGTCACGGTCGTCCGTCGTACACCCAGTATTTGCGAAAGCGTCTCCTGGGTGAGCGGGAGGACGTCGTGGTCGACGCGGTCGTGAAGATGGAGCAGCCAGCGTGCCATGCGGGCTTGGACCGGATGCAGCGCATTGCAGGCTCCGCCGATTTGTAGCTGTATCAGCATCGCCTTGAAGTGAAGCTGGACAGCGTGGCGGATCGCGGGGCTACGGCTAAAAGCCGCGTGGAATCGCGATACGGGGATCCGCGAGGCGGTGCCGGCGGCACGAACGATGGCGGTAAGGGCCGCAGGGGACGGCCCCAGTACGGAAAGGGTGCCTACTGCTCCTTCGCGCCCTATCGCAGCACTGGCGACCGTCTCCCCGTTCGCCATGTCGATCATCACCGAAATGGCCCCACTATGAGGGAAGAGGACGTGCTCGGTCTGGTCACCCGCCCGCGAGATGACCGCGTCCCGATCGAGCGCGACCATCTCCAGCTCGGGTGCTAGCAGACCGAAGTCTGCCACCGGCAGGGCTGCGAGAAGTCGGTTACCAATTCCGCTGGGATGCGTCACCGTAGCCCACCGCGAACCGCATTTCGAGCGGCATAGGACGGCAAACTCGAACTTTGTTTGAACCCGCGTACGCTTCGCGCTCCGAAATCGAATTCGGCCGCGGAAGCTCTCAATTTCAAAAATAAAACTCCGAACACACGCGATCCTGAGGCGACGTTTTGTCTTACGCCATCATTCAGGACTTAGATTCAAGCGCTATGTGGCACAATTGCAAAATGCGTATGGGTAACACCATAGGGGTTCCAATTTCCGGAGTGCGGCAAACGCTGCGGTGAGAGAGTTGCGCGAACCATGCCTTTCACCGCGATCTACGCGATGATGAGCACAAGCTGCTGAAGGGGCCGTTCAGCAACTCCGCCAGCACACTCCGCCGGTTTCGTTTGGTCCGAAAGTGGCCCGTGAGCGAAATCGCGGTAGGGCATCATCGACCGTCGGCAGTTGCGGTATGCCGGACCTGTCTTAGGCGTGACTAGATCGACGCGAATTGGCCCAAGGTGGACATCGTGTCGCGGAGGGCGCCTCAGTGACAATGGCTGCTCCGGGCTCGGTCAATAGGAACAGATCGCGCTAATATGGGTTCCCACTGGATTGTTGTTTCGTGCGTTCGATAAAGGGACATCCAAGATGGCCCTCCTGCCGAGCCCTGGGAATAGACTCTTGGCAGCATTGCCACCTGGAGATTTCGACTTGCTCGCGCCTCACCTTCAACGGATGTCATTTGGGCTCGACACCGTCTTGGTGCGAATGGAAGAACAGTTCGAACATGTCTATTTTCCGGTTAGTGGAGTTGTAGCGTTTCTGGTCGAGATGTCGGATGGACACACGGTGGCCTCCACGCTGATGGGCTCGGAAGGAGCGGTTGGCGCTCTCTCGGTGCTCAGTTCGTCACGATCGCCTGTGACGGCTACAGCCTATGTGCCCGGCAGTGCGTTGCGGATACCCTCCTCAAAATTGAAGTATGCTTTTGAGCAAAGCGCCGCGGTTAAACACGTCCTGCGACTTCACCTCGGCACACAGCTCTTGCAGCTCCAGAACGTGGCGGCCTGCAACGCGGTGCATCCGGTCGAATGCCGGATGGCACGGTGGTTGCTCGAACTGCACGATCGGGTTGCGGGCGACGTAATTCAGCTGACGCAGGAGGCGCTTGCACAGCTTTTGGGGGTGCGACGAACCACGGTGACATTAACAATGAACAAGCTTCGCGGAGCTGGCTGCATCAAACCCGATCGTCGCGGACTGCTGAACCTCGAGCGAACTCAACTGGAGGGTATTGCTTGCGAGTGCTATGGTGTCATGCGAGGCCGAATTGATCGCATGTGCTGTCAGGAGCTATCCTGCGAAGCGGGTGGAAAACGAGAAAGTTTCAATTAGGCAGAGTGAAGCAGAAGGGTAGGCGGCTCGAGGCTTGCGAGCTACCGTTGCCGGTACGTCGCGTGATGTCCGTTCTTGCGCAAACGTAGCGCATCCCAACGCAGCTAGCGCGGGGCTCCTTTTGCAATGCTTGCGCTAAAGGAAGGAACTTCCCACCCCCTGCGATATCCCTGTTATGCACAGTCACTCCCCGACATACCTTCGTCTGTGTTGACAATCCCAAAAAAAGTTTGAGCGAGAGTCACAAACCGAACCGACTTCCCGCTTCTCGCAGCACAAAGTCATGCCGGGTCGGGGCTAGATCAAGGCTCATCCAAAATCTGATCGAACACGGAGCGTGAGCTCTCGTGACGCAAGCCAGCGTTGCGAGGAATGCTTTCGCTTGAGAAAGGAAATGTTGCGTGACTGAAAGCCAAATGAACGGAACGAACGTTTTCGCGATGCCATGGTTGGATTTCTCGAAGGTCATGTTGCCTGGCCTGGGGCGCGAGCTTGCCGAGCAGGGCCTCGCCCGCGCACGGGAAGGCTGCGAGAAGATCAAGACCGCATCGGAAGAGATGACGCAGGCGCTGCGTGAGACCTATTCGAGCAATGCGAGATGCACGACCGACTACGGGCTCAAGGTGTTCGAAATCTCAAACGCCAATGCCGCTTCTGCGCTCGATTTCTTCGTCCATCTGTTCGGCAGCAAGTCCGCGACCGATGCCTATACATTGTCGGCGGCGCACGCGCGCAAGGCTTTCGACACCGCCTCTGACCAGAACAGGGAATTGTGGGCGCTTGCCCAGAAGGTCGCGACGGAAACGGGTGAGCCGATCAGGAAGCACTTCACCAGGGTCCTCCACCCAGGCGGCTAAAAGCGCGTTCAATTTCACATTCGGATTCGTTTGAAGAGGAGATCCGGCTGGTTGGAACACGCCCAACTGAGCGAGCGCGCCCCACTGCCCCATGCTCGACTCTCAGGCCTCGCACCGACGAGAGGCGCATTCCAACCGGCCGGTGCTTTTCTGCAAACCACAACAAAAACAAATCGCAAGGGAGGCAATATGGGAATGGTCATGGTCAAATGTCCACAAACCGGACACGCGATTCCCACCGGCATCAAGACTGATCGCGAGAGCTTTGGACGCCGCGCGGTGTTTTTCTCCCGCACCCGGTGTCCGATCTGCCGCACCGATCACGCGTGGTTCGCGCGGGAAGCCTGGGTCGACGAGCCGGCCACCCGTGCCGCGAGCTGGCGTCTGGCACCGGAATATGGATGAAATGGTCGCCGGCGCCCCTCATTGAAAGGCACCGCGTCAAAGACGACATGACACATGAGTTGGTGCTGGCGGACCACAGCTCAGGGTCTTGATCTTTCCAGCAGCGTTAAATTGCCAAAGACCGCGTCGAGGAAAACGCGACCGAAGCCGCCGGTACGCGCCGACTGGCGCGGTTTCCTCCAAATGGTGAACTCTTCGTGACGCGTTTACCGCCGCCGTGACGCGGTCGTTGTCGCAGACCGCCCGGCGATGGGTGCCGCGGCTTTGGCGCGCGACTTGGCATAATCGGCCGACATCGCCAGCGCGGGGTCGCGGTCCCGGAGCTCCTCGGCCACGATTGTTTGAAGCCAGCGCACGGCGGGCTCGTTGTCCATCCGCCGGTGCCAGTGCTGTTTCAACTCGATGAGAGGTATCGAGACCGGCGGGGGCAGCAGCTTCAGCCCGGCGTTCGCGTACCAGGCCCCGAGCGAGAACGGCACGGTGGAGATCATGTCGCTCGTCGCAATCAATTGCGGCACGCTCATGAAATGCGGCAGGTGCAGCACGACGCGGCGTTGCAGCTTGAGCTCGCGAACACGCCTTTCGAAGATCTCCTGACTGCGCCCCTGCTGGTTTACGACGATATGGTCCGCGGCGAGAAACTGTTCGAGCGAGAGGGTGTCACCGATCGTTGGATGGTCCTTTCGGACGATGCTGGTGAAGGGATGATCGAACAGGTCCTCTGTCACGATGTTCGGACCGACGAGGTCCGGAAAATAGCCTATCGCCAGATCGATCTCGCCGCTTTCGAGCGCGTCTTCCAGATCCTCGTGCGACGTCGGCAGGCACCGCAAGCTCGCTCCGGGAGCCATGCTGCGAATGCGTTGGAGGATCGGCGGGATGAAAATCAGGACGCCAATATCCGAGGTTGTGACCGTGAACACGCGGTCGCTCTCTTCTGGCACGAAACGCGGCTTGCGGAGTATCTGCTGATCGACGGTGGACAGCACTGTCCGCACGGCTTCGGCGATTGATTCCGCGAAGGGCGTTGGCCGCATGCCGCGCCCGGTCGAGAGAAACAGGGGATCGCCAAAGAAATCCCGCAGCTTTCGCAGGCCGGTGCTGGCCATCGGCTGGCTCATTCCGAGCTCACGGGAGAGCGCCGACAGGTTCTGGGTGCGGAAGAGCCCGTCGAGCAGCAGAAGAAGGTTCAGGTCGAGCCGTCTGATATCCATCACATTGATAGCTTGTATTGAATAATACCGGATTTTCAATGACGGCTTTATGCGCGATGGTCCCTGCGCAACGCCCGCAGGGGCGACTTTGGGAGTGAAATCAAAGCCGTAGGTCGCCGGCCGCGCAGGCCGGGCCGGTCCTCTTCCTCAGTCCGCCTCTCACCTTTCCCCACATCCGCTCACCCCGTCGGTGCGTCGGACCACGACCGCGCGTGGCGCGAGGAATCGTCCGTAGATGCAGCCTGAACTTGCTGGAAGCTCTCAATACATCCTGACCCTGTCATGCCGCGATGTGCCCGGGATCGTGGCCGACGTTTCGCGCTGTTTGTTCGAGAACGGCGGCAACATCATCGAGGCGGCGCAGGTCGACGAGATCATGAGCGAACGCTTCTTCATGAGGGTCGGTGTCACCCTGTCGGACGAGGGCGCGCAGAAGGCGCGAGCAGGCCTTGAGATCATCGCCCGACGGTTCGGCATGGAGTGGAAGCTCCGATCCCAGGCCGAACGCAAGCGCGTGCTCCTGTTCGTCTCCAAATTCGATCACTGCCTGGGCGATCTCCTCTATCGCCACAGGCTCGGCGAGCTCCAGATGGACGTCGTCGGGATCGTTTCCAACCATCCGCGTTCGGCCCTTGCCGTCAGCCTCGTCGGCGACATCCCTTTCCATCACCTTCCGGTTACGAAGGAAACCAAGATGGAGCAGGAAGCGCAGATCAAGGCGCTTGTCGCGACGACGAATGCCGATCTCGTCGTTCTCGCGCGTTACATGCAGATCCTCTCGGATGATCTCTCGCGCCATCTCCATGGCCGTTGCATCAACATCCACCATAGCTTCCTGCCGGGGTTCAAGGGCGCAAAACCCTATCACCAGGCGCACGCGCGCGGCGTGAAGCTCATCGGAGCGACCGCGCACTTCGCGACGAGCGATCTGGACGAAGGTCCGATCATCGAACAGGACGTCGAACGCGTCAGCCACCGCGATACGCCGGACGATCTGGTCCGGAAGGGGCGCGACATCGAACGGCGCGTCCTCTCGCGCGCGGTCCATCTCTTTCTCGAGGACCGCGTCATCATCAACGGCGATCGAACGATCGTCTTCTCTAATTGAGAAACGGAGCACGACAATGTTGACCCCCAAGGGCATGCGCAAGACACCCGAAGGCTATTTCACCTCGCGTTGGGGCCTTCCCGAATACACCGACTGGATCGACGAGAGCATGTCGTGGAAGGAGACCTGCGCCATCGGCGACTGGTCGTTCCTCTGGGAGCGGCGCTTCAAGGGACCCGATGCCCTGAAGCTTTTCTCGGATACTTCCGTCAACAGCTTCCAGAAGTTCGACATCCGTCAGTCCAAGCACGTCGTCCATACGACAAAGCAGGGAAAAGTCATCGCCGAGGGCATCCTCACGCGGTTGTCCGAAGACGAGTTCATGTTGTTCGGGCGCGGCACATTCTGGGTCGACTACATCCGCCGGCACGGCGACTACAAGGTGACGTCCGCAGCCGATGACTGGTTCAATTTCCAGGTCCAGGGGCCGACGTCGCTCGCGCTTCTTGAAAAGGTCGCGAAGCAGTCGCTGCGAGACGTCAAGTTCATGCATTCGGGCGAGATCGAGATTGCCGGCTGCAAGATGCTCGCGCTGCGACAGGGCATGTCTGGCGAGATCGGCTTCGAGCTTCAGGGGCCGATGGGGCAGGCGGCGGCCGTCTACGACGCCATCGTCGCTGCCGGCCAGGAGTTCGGCCTGCGCCGGATCGGCGGCCGCGCGATTTTCATCAACCATCTCGAGGCCTGCTTCCCGACGATCGTCACCGACTACATGCCCGCGATCTTCGACGAGGACATGAAGGAGTATCAGGATGAGTTCCGCGCAGCGATGCCGGGGTTCGCCTCGACCTTCAACATCGCAGGCAGCTTCCAGTCGGACGACGTCCGTGACTGGTACCGGAGCCCGGTCGAGCTGGGCTGGGCCAAGAACATCAAGTTCGATCATGACTTCATCGGACGCGCGGCGCTCGAGGACGAAGTTGCCCATCCAAAGCGCGTGATCCGCACGCTCGTCTGGAACGGAGACGACGTGGCCGACGTTCACGCCTCCCTCTTTCAGAAGGAGCAGGAGCCGTACCAGTACATGGAGATGCCTCGCGACCAGCGCGGCTTCATGTACGCAGACCGGGTGCTGAGTGGCGGACAGGACGTCGGCGTGACGACGTCGCGGGGATATAGCTACTTCTTCCGCGAAATGTTGTCGCTCTGCACCATCGACATCGATCATTCCGAGATTGGCAATGAGGTCGTCGTGGTCTGGGGCGAGCCCGGACGTCGGCAAAAGCAGATCCGCGCGAAGGTGGCGCCGGCGCCCTACAAGAAGGACAACCGTCGCGCTGATCTCTCCAAGGTCTGATCTACCCATGTCCGCGCGCATCATCGATGGAAGGGCGCTCGCTGCCGAGGTTCGGAATGAAGTGGCCGAAGGCGTCGCCGCCCTGGTTGCTGGCGGCGCGGCGGTCCCGGAGTTGGCCGTCGTGCTGATCGGCGACGACCCCGCCAGTCACGTCTATGTCTCGAACAAGGTGCGGCAGAGCGAAGCTGTTGGCATGCGATCACGCCGGTTCGTGCTCGCTGCGGACACGCCGGAGCGGTTGTTGCTCGACTTGATCGAGCAGTTGAACCGCGATCCCGCGGTGAGCGGGATATTGGTTCAGTTTCCGTTGCCCCCTCAGATCGATGCCGCGCGCGTCGTGACGGCTATCCGGCCCGACAAGGATGTCGATGGATTCAATCCGTTGAACGTGGGGCGGACGGCCGCCGGAATGGAAGGCGCCTTGGTTCCGTGCACGCCTCTCGGCGTCCTGCGTTTGATCAAATCGGTGCACGACGACATCGCCGGCTTCGGAGCGCTGGTCGTCGGAGCATCGAACGTCGTGGGCCGGCCGATGGCGCGGCTGCTGTTGCAAGAAATGTGCACGGTCTCCATCGCGCACGTTCGGACCACCGATCTGGAACGGCGCTGCAGGGAAGCCGACATCCTCGTTGTCGCAACCGGCGTCCCAGGCCTGATCCGCGGTCATTTCATCAAGCCGGGCGCAACGGTCATCGACGTCGGCATCACTCGCATCAAGTCCGGTTCAGGAGCCGAGAGGCTTGTCGGCGATGTCGCTTTCGACGAGGCGATTGAGGTCGCCGGCGCGATCACGCCTGTCCCGGGTGGCGTCGGGCCGATGACGATCGCGTGTCTGCTCGCCAACACGTTGGGCGCGGCCCGAATGGAAGCTGCCCGGTCGAACGCGAAAGAGGCGGACGTGACGACGGCTGTCTGACTGGAGCGCCGGACGAACGTGCCTGGCGAGAATTGGGCGGCCGAGTTGTGGCCGCCCGAGCAGAGATATTCGAAAGCGTTTACAAAAAGGGGGAGAACGAACGTGACGACACAGGTCCTGGACACACCGCAGCAGCGGGTTATCGACATCGGTTCGCTCGCAGAGGAGGGGACGTGGAACGCCTCGCGAAAGCAGGTGCTGCTCCTCTGCGCTCTCGCTATCGTCCTCGACGGTCTGGACAATCAAATTCTCGGCTTCGCCATACCATCGATGATCAAGGAGTGGAGCGTCACGCGCAGCGATTTCGCTCCAGCCCTCGCGTTGGGCTTCGTGGGCATGACGATCGGCACGCCGATCGGAGGCGTCGTCGGCGACTGGCTCGGACGCAAGGTTGCCCTCATCGCATCCGTCTTCCTGTTTGGTGCGGCGACCTTTGCGATTGCGGTCGCTCATGGTGTCGGCGAGGTCGGCTTGTATCGTTTCCTGGCGGGCCTTGGGCTTGGCGGTGCCCTTCCGGCGGCGACCGCGTTGATCGCAGAATTCACGCCTAGGCGAAATCGCAGTCTTTCCGTGATGCTGGGCATTGTCTGCATCCCCATCGGAGGCATGATTGGTGGCCTGATCGCCGCTCAGCTGCAGCCCGAATATGGTTGGCGCATGCTCTTCGTGGTCAGCGGCGTGTTGCCGGTGATCGTCGCCGCGATCCTGATGTTCGCACTGCCGGAATCGCCGCAATATCTGTTGGCGCGTGGCGCTGACATGGAAAGGGTGGCGAAATCCGTTCGGATCCTGGACGAGACCGCTGCCGCTTCCAAAGCCTTCATCGACCGGCGCGACGTCGATGTTGAACGTGCTTCGCTCACCGCACTGTTCATTGCCGGATTTCGTCGTACGACGACGGCGCTCTGGATCGCGTTCTTCTTCTGTTTGTTGCCGGTCTACGTCCTCTACGCGTGGGCTCCCACTCTCTTGACCAGCAAGGGTTTTGACGTGCAGACGGCGAGCTTCGGTCTGGCACTGTTCAACTTCGGGGGCGTCGGTGGCTGCATCGTCACCGGTTGGGCGATCGGCAGGTATGGAACGCGCGTTGCGATCCTGACTGTTGCCGGCGCAGCAACCATCGGCGCGATGATCCTGGCATCGATACCGCTATCGACCGAAACCCAGCCGTTGCTCATGGCTCTCTTGTGCATCGAAGGCTTCTGTCTGCTCGGCGCGCAGGGCTCTCTCTATGCGCTGGCGGCCCACATCTATCCGACCAACGTCCGGTCGACCGGTGTCGGTGCGGCAGCCGGCTTCGGCCGAGCGGGGGCCATTGTCAGCGCGTATATCGGCACATTCGCACTCAACTACGGTGCGACCGTGTTCTTCGCCGTCATCGCATTCTGCGTCGCGATTACGTTCATCGCGGTGGCGGTCATCGATATGCATCAGGCGGCGATGAGAGCCGAAACGGCGAGTTCCGGAATCTGAGGAGATGCATCCGCTACTGTGCATGGGGTTGTTTTCGCGCTTTTGTTTTGCGAACGCCTAAACAGCCCCGCTCAGCGCCGGCCGCGCGGGGCCTCGTTACACCCAGAGCAACGAAGACGTCCGCTTCCGACAGGTGACCCGACCAAGCTCATGCTGGCCGGCCAGGGCAGCCTTTGACCAAAAAGCCGTCCTTACGGAAGGGGCCTTGAAGTATCGGAATAACATCCATATACCATCCAATGGGATGGTAAGAATGGATGTTAGCTATGGCCGATAATGTGCGCGAGCTGCGACCCAAGGCCCCGGACACCGAGAAGATCACGATCAACCTTGGCTATGTCGACCTCGGTCATGTCGATCTCATGGTGCAGGAAGGGTTCTATTCGAATCGGACCGATTTCATCCGGACAGCAATCCGGAACCAGCTCGAGCGCCACGTAGAGGTCGTCAGACAATCCACGGCCCGGAAGAACCTGGACCTCGGGCTGCGCAACTACACTCGCGAGGATCTCGAAGCGGCGCGGCGCGCCGGCGAAATGCTGCAGATCAATGTTTTGGGCTTAGCCACCATCGCCCAGGACGTCACTCCCGAGTTGGCTCGCGCCACAATCGCGTCGATCTCGGTGCTGGGGGCCCTTCACGCCACTCCCGCGGTCAAGGCCGCTCTCGCCGACAGAACGAGGTGAATGATGCTGGATCAAGACATAGTCCGCGAAGCCACCCGCCTCACGCGTGCCGGCCAACTGGTCGAGGCCACCGCGCTCCTGCAACGCATGCTCCAGGGCGGCGGCGCTTCAAGACCGGAGTCTCGCAGCGCCGCTCAAGCTCGGCTCCCGCGGCTCGATCCGCTTACCATCGACGCCACGGCCAACTTCGTCGAGGAGCGGAAGGCTCCGCAGATCTCGCCGGCCCGCTTTGATCGAGGACGCAGACGCTCCTCACCGCTCGACGGCATGCGGGATTTTTCCGGGCTCGGCCTGCGAAGTCCGATCACGCGCGCTCCTCTGTCCCCATCGGACATCATGCCCGACGGCACACGGTTTATCGCCGGTACTTTCAGTAACGCCGCGGGAAGCCGGACCTACAAGCTGTTCATCCCAAGCCGCTGTCAGGGACAACGGCTTCCCCTGATCGTCATGCTTCATGGCTGCACCCAGTCGCCGGACGATTTCGCGGCCGGCACCCGGATGAACTTCCGGGCGGAAGAGCAGAATTGCTTCGTGGTCTATCCTGAGCAGCCGAGCGGAGCCAACCAGTCGAAGTGCTGGAACTGGTTTCGCACCGGTGACCAGCGCCGCGGCGGGGGCGAGCCTTCGATGATCGCCGGCATTACCCGTCAGATCATGCGCGACCATGCGATCGATCCGAAGCGCGTATACGTCGCGGGTCTCTCTGCCGGTGGGGCCGCCGCCGCCATCATGGGCGCAACATATAGTGACCTGTACGCGGCCGTCGGCATTCATTCAGGCCTGGCGTGTGGGGCCGCGAGCGATCTTCCCTCCGCGTTCGTCGCGATGCGGCAGGGGGGCGGCTCCAAGGCAATTGCGGATGGCAAAACTTGTGTGCCGCCGACCATCGTTTTCCATGGTGATCGCGACACGACGGTGCATCCAAAGAATGGCAATCAGATTATCGAGCAATCCGCCAGGGCAACTAGGCCGACGACGAAGGTACTTCGTGGACGCGTACCCCACGGCCATGCCTATACTCGCACGGTCCTGACCGACGAGGCCGGTCGGGCGATCTCCGAACACTGGACTATCGATGGCGCCGGACACGCGTGGTCAGGCGGCAGTCCCGCCGGGTCCTACACTGATCCACATGGGCCGGATGCGACGAGGGAAATGCTGCGCTTCTTCCTCGAGCATTCGCTCGGTGGGTAATCTGGTTGCAAGGGCGCTCAGGTTGTCCTCGAGCACGTCGCAGAGCTTCTGAACTGCTGGTGACGAGAGCATTCAAATTGCTGCAGCGATGCGGCCTATCAATGGCCGCAGCCGATGCTGCCCTCCGAAGGTTCAATACGAGGCGGTCTCGCGATCAAGGCATGAATGTTTGCGTAGTCGCCGCAAAGCACAACGAGCGGAGAGCTAATTGTTCTCAGGCCGAGGCCCATTGAGCATAGGTCTGGAAGATCGCCAGCTAGACGTTTGTTGGTTGGAGTTGCTACCTGAAATCAACGTCCACATCGCAGAACCTGCGTGTCTCAGTTCATGCGGGGCGCTCCAACAATGCGCGGGTTTTGGAACGCCACATCACAAAGCCTGTTGTCCGTTCAGAAATGACCGTGGTCGCCCCCCATATTCTTGGAGCGTCAGATGAGCAAACGCAAACCGCCACCAGCGTCAAAGCGCGCCCGCAATCCGAAAACGGCCGCGCGGGCCCAACGGAACAAGCAGGCCATTGTTAAAAGCTCGAAAGAGAATGGACCTCGCTCTGTTGCGGCAGCCTCGATTGAACCACCTCTTAGGCTTCGTGACGATCCTAGACCCGGGGTTCCTATCATTGAGTCTCGGGTGGATGCCCTGCCAGATGACCTCAGTCGGAGAATGATTAATAGCGATCCAATGAAAGGCTTTGCCTTAGCCACGGCAAACACGCAGGCGTACCAAGCAAAGCTTCTTGAGATAGCTCAGGCCAACGTGCAATTTGCTTTCGATTTCAGCCTGAGACTTGCGACGATCAGGTCACCAACTGAATTTTTCGCCGTCATTATGGAGTTTACAAGCAGACGGGTCGATATGTTCGGGCAGCATTCGAAAGAGTTGTCGGCATATCCGTTCTGGCGCATCGAGCCGCCCCGAGAGCTCACGGTTCTGCCGGGACGATAACTGCAAGCCGTTCCTGCTGCGGCAAAGGATGGACGCAACGCGGACCACGCACGGGGCGATCACGGTTCTTTTGGCTGGGGAGCGCGGAGCGAGCGGAATCAGCAGCCCTTAGAGGGCTCGATGCCGCCAATCCGAGGGACCCGCGATCGGGAATGGAGGTTGACACCATGTCGACAACTGAAGCCGTTCTGCTGATCGTTTTGGCAGGGCTTGTCGTTCTGATCCTCTGCAACATCACGTTTCAGGTGACGGCGGAACGAACGAATCCGCCTATCGGCGTCTTCACCGTGTGCGACGGAGTGCGCCTTCACTATATCGAACGGGGCGACGCCGCCGCGCCTTGCGTGGTCCTCCTCCACGGAAATGGCACCATGGTTCAGGATCTCGTCCTCAGCGGATTGGTCGACCGTCTGGCCCGCAACTATCGCGTTGTTTGCTTCGACCGGCCAGGGTTTGGCTACAGCGACCGTCCGCGCACGCGCATCTGGACGCCCACAACGCAAGCTTCCTTGTTCGCGAAGGCTCTTGATCAGCTCGGAGTGCGCAATCCCGTGGTGCTCGGCCACTCCTGGGGAACGCTGGTGGCAATCGCGCTGGCGCTACGGAGCGGTTATGCCGTGAGCGGGCTGGTGCTTGTGTCCGGCTACTATTTTCCAACCTCTCGGATGGACTTTTGGCTCATGTCAGGTCCGGCACTGCCGTTGCTGGGCGATCTGATGCGCTACACGATCTCGCCGATCATATCGTGGGCTATTGCGCCGAAGCTGATGCGCACGCTGTTCGCGCCGCGTGCCGTTCCGCCGGAATTCAAGAATGAATTTCCGATCTCGTTGGCTCTCCGGCCCAAGCAGTTGAGGGCGGCAGCCGAGGAGAGCGCGTTCCTTATTCCAGCTGCTGCGCAATTGCAGCTTGAGTATCAGGGTATCCGGTGTCCCGTCAGGATCGTGCATGGGAAGAGTGACCGGCTCATCGAGGCCGACCAGTCGCGCTGCCTGCACGAGGCGTTGCCCCGCTCCGTGCTACACTTGGTCGAGGATGCCGGTCACATGGTTACCTATGCAGATTCGCCGGGAATAGCGGATGCCGTGGCGGCGCTGGCGCTCACCGCGCCGCTGAGGACCGCATAGGGTTTCCTGTTGCAATGTGGGCGTCCGGAAGCCTTAGCCGAACCACGCTGATCCCGATGTGATGTCGAGTCTCGCCGGCAGACCGGACGCGGGGCCGTGCCCACTTCGAGGGCCGCTGGTGATCCGCACCAGACATCGCCAACGTTTCAATCCACCATTTCAACGGCTATGATGGCAAGCTCGCGCGCTGCCGAAATTGGAAATGCATCATCAGAGCGATCATGAGTGGGCGCCGGTGTTTTATAGCTTTAATGGGAGCGGCCATCGTCGTCGCGCCGCTCTCGACACGCGCGCAACAGCCGGCCACACCGGTCATTGGATTCCTCAACAACTTGTCGCCTGGTGCGATCGCCCGCCCCGTAGCCGCGTTCCGCGAGGGCCTGAAGGAAGCCGGCTTTATCGAAGGCCACAACCTCGTGATCGAATATCGCTGGGCCGAGAATCACAATGATCGTTTGCCCGCGCTGGCTGCCGATCTGGTCCGGCGCCAGGTTGCGGTGGTTGTTGCGACCGGCGGTGGCGCCTCGGCGCTAGCCGCGAAGGCTGCGACCACCACAATTCCGACCGTGTTTTCCTCAGCCACTGATCCTGTCGAGCTGGGCCTCGTTGTCAGCCTAAACCGACCCGGCGGAAACGCCACCGGCGTTTATGTGATGACCAACTCTTTGGAAGCCAAGCGGCTGGGCCTGCTGCACGAACTGCTTCCAAACGCCGCGACCATCGCCATGCTGGTCAATCCGGGCACTCCCGGCGCCGATAGCCAGTTGACGGAAGCGAAGACGGCTGCGCAAACCCTCGCGCGGGAGATTCACGTTCTAAGGGCACACAACGAGCCGGAACTCGACAGGGCCTTCGCGATCCTGGCCGAGCACCATACCGACGCTCTCCTCGTCGCGGCCGATCCGTTCTTCAACGCTCACCGCCAGCAGATCGTCACAATGGCAGCGCGCTACGCCGTTCCCGCAATCTACGAGTTCCGGGAGTTTGTGGTGGCCGGCGGCCTGATGAGCTACGGGATCAGCCTGGCCGACGCGTACCGGCAGATTGGACTTTATACCGGCAAAATTCTTCAGGGCGCCAAGGCCGCTGACTTGCCGGTTATGCAGCCGACCAAATTCGAGTTGGTCATCAATCTCAAGGCCGCGAAGGCGCTGGGCATCACTGTCCCGCCGATGCTGCTCGCACGTGCCGACGAGGTGATCGATTAGGGGAGTTGTTGCTGCGGTGCACGAGTCAGCTTGTGGCCGTTGCTGATCTCAGCCCAGAGCTGCGTCGATGTCCGCTTCATAGAGGTGACCCGACCAAGGTCTTCTGGCTGCCGAAGGCAGCCTTTGACCCATTGCGGGCATATCTTCACGCCGCTTTGCGACGCAATATTGCACTCACCAAGTGCCACCTCTGTCGAGAACTGATATACTGCACCGCGTCGTCCTCAAGTTGTGATGAGGGTCGAATGAAGCGGCGGGAGTTCATAGCGGCCGCTGCGGCGTTACTCGTTTCGTCACGGGGTTTGCGGGCGCAGAGCAGACGCTATCGACTTGGCTTTCTCGCTGTAGGTGATGGAAGCGGGCGGACGCTCAATCAAACCGAACTGGCGTTGTTTGATGGGCTGCGAAACCACGGTTGGATAGACGGAAGAAATCTGATTATCGATTATCGTTTTTCCCAACCTCCGGATCGACTGCCCGCTTCAGTTGCCGATCTGATTGCCCTCAGTCCCGATGTGCTCATCGTCGCGGCACCGCAGGCAACCAAGGCCCTGAAATCGGCAACTGCTACCATTCCCATCGTATTCGTAGCCGTGGCTGACCCTGTGGGACTTGGCCTCGTGCAAAGCCTAGCGCGTCCCGGCGGCAACATAACGGGACTTGCGACTTACGTGCCGGGAGATTTTGTCGCAAAACGAATAGAAATCCTGCGGGAACTGGTGCCTGGTGCCTCGCGGTTTGCAATCCTGGCCAATCCAGGCAACCCGATGCATAGGCTGTTGTTAGCCGACGAGGTACCCAGTACGGCCCGCAACCTAGGTGTGGCTCTGCCGATAGTTCAGGCGATCACGGCCGAGGAGCTTGATGTGGCCTTTGCCTCGGCCGCCGCTCAGGGCGCTGATGCTATCATTGTTTTTGGCGATACTCTGACCGTTGTCGAGGCCCCCCGAGTCGTCGCGCTCGCGGCGAAACATCATCTGCCTGCCGTTCATTTCTCCCGACAATTCGCCAATGGGGGATTGATCGTCTACGGCCCCGATTTCGCCGATCTGTTCCGCCGTGCAGGCGGCTACGTCGATAAGATACTTAAAGGCGCCAAGCCGTCCGATCTGCCGGTAGAGCAGCCGACTAAATTCGAGTTCGTGAT
>NZ_JAVAYN010000039.1:0-26580 GCF_054863025.1 Bradyrhizobium sp. 23AC | reverse complement strand
GCGGCGTGGAACACGATGTCCGGCTTGAACCCCGCCATCAGGCGCATGATGCGCTCGCGGTCGCGGATGTCGGCGATGCGCCCTTCGATCTCGGCGGCCGCGCCGCGCGCGGCGAGCGCTTCCGTGATGGCATAAAGCGCGGGTTCGGAGTTTTCCACGATCAGGAGCCGCGCGGCGCCGAAGGCCACGACCCGCTCGCAGATCTCTGACCCGATCGAGCCGCCGCCGCCGGTGACGATCACCGCCTTGCCGTTGATCAGCGCTTCAAGGCGCGCATAGTCGATCGTCTCGCTCGGCCGCAGCAGGAGGTCCTCGACCGCGACGGCCGTAAGCCGCGGTGTATCGCCGCTCTCGAGCGAGGGCATCCGGTTGACGATCACACCCAGCTTGCGCGCCCGCATCAGGATCGATTCCGGACGCGCTTCCGGCTCGAATGCCGAGGGCGTCATGACGAGGCGCGCGATCGGCTTGTTGCGCTTGGCGAAATCGGCGACGACGTCCTCGACGTCGTCGATGCCGCCCAGCACCGGCACGTTGCGGATAAACTGGCCCCGATCCGAGCTCGACGGCGACAGCACGCCGACCGGCCAGATGCGCTTGATCGCCCCACTCTCGATGCCGCGCAGGAGCACCTCGGCATCCGCGGCGCGGCCGATCAGCAGCGTCGGCGCGGCCTCCTCGCCCCTGGCGTGACGCCGCACCCGCGTATAGCGGAAGTAGCGGTAGGTCATGCGCAGCGCGCTGAGGAACGAGATCTCGAGGAACCAGTAGAGGACGATCGTCACCTTGCCGAGAAAGAAGGCGCCGCGGACGTTGGGGGCGACGAAGATGTAGTCGAGCACGAGCAGGGCGACCGTCAGCACGGTCGCGACGCGGATGATGTTCAGCGCGTCAGGCAGCGAGATGAAGCGCCATTTCGTCGTAGTCAGGTTGAAGATGAAGAACACGACCACGCTGAAGGCGAGGAAGTAGGGCAGGATCTGGAACAGCAGCGGCAGGCGATCGAAGAAGCCGTCGCCACCCTCGAATCGCAGATAGAAGGCGGCAAAAAGCGCCGCCGCGGTCGCCAGCAGGTCGTGGAGCGCGATCAGGAAATTGCGCAAGGTGAGATGCGAAAGACGCGTCATCCGCCGACCGATGAAAACCCAGTTAGATGCAACCTGACCGCGCTGATAGCCCATCTGGACCAGACTTGCCAGCCGCGCGGCCTTTCAGGAACCGGCTTCCCCCGTCTTCGCCTCGGCCTGTTGCCCCCGGATCACCATGCCCCCGGCAACGCCGACGCCGATGACGTACATCCAGCCCTCGTGGAAGTCGAACAGATGGGAGTTGAACAGCGAAGTGAAGACGTTCTGCACCACCACCAGGAGCCCGATCCAGTTGGCAAGGCCGTCGCCGCGAAACAAGCGCAGATGCAATATCCAGATCGCGTAGAGAACGGCGATGCCGATCACGCCCCATTGCACGGCAACGTTCAGCGTCTGGTTATGCGGGTTGCCGATCACCTCGGCGGACGCCTGGTACTGACCGGCGGGCGTCGCGACGCGTTCGAACAATCCGCGCGTCGAGCCGGTGCCGTGCCCCTTGATCGGCGCCTCGGCGAAGAAGCCGAGCGACTTCCGCCAGAATTCGAGGCGCAGGCCGAGCGAGGTCGGCTCGCCCTTTTCCACATAGCGCGTGTAGTCGTCGGAAAACCTCTCGGCGGTATGGCGCAAATATGGCGAGGCCTGCCAGGCGAGAATAGCGGCGACGAGCAATGTGGCGGAGATGAGCCCGATGCTGCGCCATTTGAGATGAAGCAGCGCGAACACGCCGAACATGATCGGAACGGTGACGAGCGCGGTGCGCGACACCACGACGAAAGTCATGTTGACGAAGAAGCTCAGTGCCAGCGCCGTCAGCAGCCCGGCGAACCAGTATCGCTTCTCACGCAGCAGCATCACGATCGGATAGGCGAGCGCGACCGCGCAAAGCGCGAATTCCTGGCTCTGGTCGATGTAATTCTTGACGAAGATGCCGCGCTCGGCCGGATCGGTCTTGAGCGCGAGGTTCGGGTAGAAGGCAACCAGCCAAGACATCACCGATAGCAGGGCGCAGGAGACCAGGAAGGCGATGAAGATCCAGCGCCCGCGCGGCGAGCGCTCGAAATGATAGAGCAGAACCGGCAGCACCAGCAGCTTGATGGTCGGATTGACCGCATAGAAGCGGGCGCCCCAGCTCGCGTCCGACCACAGCGTCCCCACCAGCGCGAGCAGGACCAGCGCGATCGGGGCCGCGCAGATCGGACGCTTCAAGGATTGCAGGAAGGCGCGGACGTCGAGAAACGGCACCATGCAGAGCAGCATCAGCGCGTTGAATATCCCCGCCAGCGAGGTCGACCACGGCAGCGAGGCCGCGGTCAGGACCGCAAATATATCGACGGTCTCGCGCCAGGCCGCCGGGCTGCGCAGGCGGCGAAGCAACATCCCGCCGGTCGTCTCGCGTGCCAGTGCCGTCACTTGCCCCCTCCCCGGGCGCGATGGACCAGCGCCGTCGTGCTGAAGCCCTGCAGGATGTCGACCAGCACGACGGTGCCGCCCGCGGCCTCGACGACCTCATGACCGACCACCTGCTCGCGGGTGTAATCGCCGCCCTTCACCAGCACACCGGGCTTGATCCGGGTGATCAGGTCGATCGGCGTGTCCTCCTCGAAGATGACGACGAGATCGACGGCCTCGAGCGCGGCGAGCACCTCGGCACGCGCGCGCTCGTCCTGGACCGGCCGCTCGGCGCCCTTGAGCCGCCGCACCGAGGCGTCGCTGTTGAGCCCCACGATCAGGCGGTCGCAGGCGGCGCGCGCCGCGGTCAGCACCTTGACGTGGCCGGGATGCAGGATGTCGAAGCAGCCATTGGTGAAGCCGACGCGCTGGCCTTGCGTTTTCCATTCGGCGAGCTGCGCATCGAGTGCGGCCGGCTCGAGCACGATCTTCTCCTCGGCCGCCAGAGTGGCATGCGGCAGGATCTTTCGGCGCAGCTCGGCCGCGCTCACACTGGCGGTGCCTTGCTTGCCGACGGCGACGGCGGCAGCGGCATTGGCCATGCGCAGCGCCGTGTCCCAGTCCGCGCCTGTAGCAAGCGACACCGCGAGCGCGGCGGCGACGGTGTCACCGGCGCCGGAGACGTCGCGCACCTTCACCGGAAAAGCCGGAACGTGAACCGCCGCGCCATTGCGCGGCACCAGCGTCATGCCGTGCTCGCCCTGGGTGACCAGGATCGCCTCGCAATCGGCGAGCCGCATCACGTCCTCGCTGGCCTCGACGATGCTCTGCACCGTCTCGGCGCGGCTTCGGGTCGCTTCAGAGAACTCCTTGCGATTGGGCGTCAGCAGCGTGGCGCCGCGATAGATCGCCCAGTTCAGGCTCTTGGGATCGACGATCACGGGCTTGCCGAGCTTTCGCGTGGCATCGATGGTGTGGCGGATGACGCGCGCCGTCAGCACGCCCTTGGCGTAGTCCGAGAGCAGCACGATGTCGGCGCGCGCGATCTGCGGCAGGATCGCCTCGATCAGCTTCGTCTCGATGTCATCGGAAGCAGGCGCCGCCTGCTCCCAGTCCGCGCGCAGCATGTGCGTGGAAAAATGCTCGGAGACGAAGCGGACTTTTCGCGTGGTCGGGCGCGAGGGATCGCACACCAGCACGCTTTCGATGCCGGCGTGCTCGTCCAGCGCCGCCTTGAGTCGTGCACCGGCATCGTCCTCGCCGACGAGGCCGACGAAGATGCAACGCGCGCCGAGAGAAGCGACATTGCGCGCGACATTGCCGGCGCCGCCGATATGGATCTCGCTGCGCTGCGCCGCGATGACGGGCGCCGGCGCTTCCGGCGAGATCCGCGACACCTCGCCATAGACGAACTCGTCCAGCATGATGTCGCCGATGCACAGCACCGTGCGGCCTGAGATGGACTTCGCGAGGGCGTCGAAATCGAGAATGGGCGTCGGCATGTTCAAATGGCCTCAGCGGAAGCGGTCGGGCCGGTCAAGGTAATCCCCGACATAGGCCTTCACCGCATCCTCGAGCGTCGTGAAGCCGCCGTTATAGCCGGCGCGGTGCAGGCGATCGACCTCGCTCTGGGTGAAATACTGGTAAGCCCCGCGGATCTGCTCGGGCATGTCGATATATTCGATGTTGGGCCTGGTGCCGAGCGCCGCATAGGCCGCCAACATCAGGTCCCTGAAGCTGCGCGCCTTGCCGGTTCCGACGTTGAAGAGTCCGGACACTGACGGCGTCGCCAGCAGCCACATCACGACGCGCACGACGTCGTCGACATAGATGAAATCGCGGCGCTGATCGCCGTCGGCGATGCCCTCGCGATGCGACTTGAACAGCTGCACCACGCGGCCGGCCTTGACGTCGTCGAAGCGGCGCGCCAGCACGCTCATCATCGAGCCCTTGTGATACTCGTTAGGGCCGAACACGTTGAAGAATTTCAGGCCCGCCCATTGCTGCGGAAGCGGATCGCCGCTCGCTACGCGCCCGGCGACCGCGAGATCGAACATGTGCTTGCTCCAGCCGTAGAGATTCATCGGCCGCAGTTTTTTCAGTGCCGGCAGCGAGGCGTCGTCGTCAAATCCCGTCTCACCGTCGCCATAGGTCGCCGCCGAGGAGGCGTAGATGAACGGCACCGCGCCCGCCGTGCACCAGTCGAGCAGGCGCATCGACAGGCGGAAATTGGTTTCGAACACGAGGTCGCCGTCGGTCGCGGTGGTCGCGGAAATCGCCCCGAGGTGGATCACGGCGTCGAGCTTGCGGCCCTTCAGCCAGTCCATCAGCTCGGCCGGCGGGACAATATCCACAAGCTGGCGCTTGGCGAGGTTCCGCCACTTGCCCTCGTTGCCCAGGAAATCGCAGACCACGACGTCGCTGCGGCCCGCGTCATTGAGCGCGGCCACGACATTCGACCCGATAAAACCGGCCCCGCCGGTCACCAGCAACATTCCGAAATCCCTGCCCGATCTTTGCGGCCCGGTCCTGCCGTAGCGCATGAGCCGCCAAAGTGTAAGCGGTTTTGGGATTGAGGGGTCTGCCGGCTTTACCTGCCGGCCCGGAGCGGCTACCGAACCGCCACAATCAGATCGCCTCGGCCCCATTAACGAATGAACCAAGATTCGACACTTAGCGAAGATGCAGACCGGAGCGACACCCGCCCGATTCTGATCATTCCCTACATGTGGATCGGTGATTTCGTGCGGAATCACACCGTGGTCCGGGTCCTGAAGGAGCGCTGGCCCAACCGGCCGGTCGATCTCCTGACCACCTCCCTGTGCGCCCCGCTGGTCGATTACATGCCCGGCGTGCGCGAGGGGATCGTTTGGGACCTGCCGCGCGGCCGCCTCGCCGTCGCCCGCCAGTTCGCCCTGGGGAAGCTGCTGCGCGAGCGGAACTACGGCACGGCCCTGGTGCTGCCCCGGACCTGGAAGGCGGCCATCGCGCCCGCCCTGGCCGGTATCCCTGAACGGGTCGGCTTTGTCGGCGAATTCCGGTTCGGCCTGCTCAACCGCTGGCGCTGGGGCGAGAAGAAGCTGCCGCGCTTCATCGACAAGAACGCCGCCCTGGCCCAGCCCGACGGCGCCCCGCTGCCGGCGGAATGGCCGGTGCCGCAATTGCGGGTCCCGGCCGACGATATCGTCCGCTGGCGGCAGGCCAACGGGATCGGCGCCGGCGCCGCGGTGGCGCTGGCCCCTGGCTCGGTCGGCGCCTCAAAGCGCTGGACCTACTATCCGGAGGCCGCCCGGCTGCTTGTCGAGCGCGGACTGGAGGTCTGGGTGGTCGGCGGCCCCGCGGAAAAGGGGCTGGCCCAGGAGATCGTCGCCGCGGGCGGCCCGGGCGTGCGTGACCTCACCGGCAACGATCTGCGCAACGGCGTGCTGGCCATGGCCGCGGCCGGCGTCGCCATCTCCAACGATTCCGGCCTGATGCACATCGCAGCCGCGCTGGGCACGCCGACCATGGGCATCTTCGGCCCGACCAGTCCCTATCTCTGGGCCCCGCTCAACGGCCTTGCGGCGACCGTGGTGCAGGACAAGGAAGAGCTGTCCTGCCAGCCCTGCCAGAGCACGGTCTGCAAGATGAACGACCACCGCTGCATGCGCGATATCGCAGCGCGCGAGGTGGTGGCGATCGCGCAGCGGGTGCTGGGTGAGGCTGGGGCGCGGACGGAGACGTGAGCGTCGGCAACGCCTGCGCCGCTGACGATCATGCCGATGTTTGCCCGATGCGTCAAACGCGCTTCGTGAAATCCGCAGCGCATTGCTCCAGCCGCCAAGCCGTTGATTTTGCTGGCCGCGGCTACTGTGCATGGGGTTGTTTTCGCGGTTTTTGTTTGCCGGCGCGACACTGGCCGCTCAAAGCAGTGGCCGATAGACCTCGCCGATCCGTGCCGCTTCCGCATCGAGGCTGAACTTTGCGAGCACCCGCGCTCGGCCTCTCTCGCCCATCGCCGTCGCGGCGTCCACATTGCGCATCAGCGGCTCCAGCGCCGCAGCCAACGCATCCGCATCGTCGGTCGGGACCAGCACGCCGCTCACGCCATCCTCGACCACCAGCTCGGCCGCGCCGGCGCGTGCCGCGACGAGCGCGCTGCCGGCCGCCATCGCCTCGATCAGCGTCAGCCCAAAACCCTCGTTGCGTGAGGTGAAGGCGTAGATGGTCAGCCGCTGATACCAGCGCTGCACCGCTTCGATCGGCAGTTCGCCGGTGATGACGATGCGCGATTGCAGGCCGGCCGCTTCGATCTGCTTTTTCAGCTCGTTCGCAAAGGGCGTCTGCTCGGCCGTGACCTGACCAACGATCACGGCGGTGAAATCGGGATAGCGCGGCAACAGGTGGCACATCGCGTCGACGAACACGTCGGTGCCCTTCTGCGCGCGCACGCGTCCGAAGCAGCCGATGGCGTAACGGCCGGGCAGCGCGGCCTCCGTGAACGCAGCAGCGCGGTCGGTCGGCGGCGCATAGATCTCGGTATCGACGCCATGCGGGATCACGGTCGCGTTCACCTTCAGGAACGAGGCCGAGAGATCTGACGTCGCGATGATCGCGTCCATGCGCCGGATCAGCCAGCGCGTGATCCAGCTGTGGTGCCGCTGCGCCGCCGAGGTGAACACGAGTTTCAACGGCCAGCCGAGCGCGCGTAGCGCGACGCCCGCGATCATCTCGTTGTTGCGCCGCGCGTGCCAGATCAGCGGCGCCTTGCGGCGCCATAGCTTGAGAAAATCGGCAACACTCAGCCGCGCTATCCCAGCCGGCGCGTGCGAGCCGAACCAGGCGGCGCGGTACAGTTTCGCCAGCCGCGGCGCCACCATCCGGTTGGTCGCGGTGACCCCGGAATAGCGCCTGTGCAGATTTGGCACGATCACTTCGAGATCGCCGGGGGAATTGGCCACGTCATGCTCCGTTTCGCAAAGTCCCTATACGCAACATTAAGCATAGTGACCAGTTCAGCCGCACCGATACCCCCTCTTCACCACGCAAGCGCTAGTTTTGCGCGTTGATCGAAGACGGGTGAGATCATGACTGTGCTAGTCACCGGCGGCGCCGGCTATATCGGAAGTCACACGGTCCTCGCGCTGGCGGAAGCCGGCGAGGACGTCGTCGTGATCGACGATCTCTCGACCGGTTTCTCCGCCTATCTGCCTGAGGGCGTGCCGCTGTTCATCGGCGATGCCGGCGACGAGAATCTGCTCGAAGGCGTGATCGCGCAGCATAACATCGAGAGCATCATCCATTTCGCTGGCTCCGTCGTCGTGCCGGATTCGATGCGCGATCCGCTCGGCTACTACCGCAATAATTTCACGACCGCCCGCAACCTGCTCAATGTCGCCGTCAAGCGCGGCATCGGCCGTTTCATCTTTTCCTCGACCGCCGCCGTCTACGGCAATCCGGACCAGGTGCCGGTGCCCGAGCACGCGCCGACGCGGCCGCTGTCGCCTTACGGCTCGTCGAAGCTGATGACCGAGATCATGCTGCACGACGTCGCCGCCGCCTACGGCATGCAATACGTCACCCTGCGCTATTTCAACGTCGCCGGCGCCGATCCGCAGGCGCGCATTGGCCTTGCCACCGTCGGCGCCACGCATCTGCTCAAGATCGCTGTCGAGGCCGCGACCGGCCAGCGCGCCAAGATCGACGTGTTCGGCACCGACTATCCGACCCCCGACGGCAGCTGCATCCGCGACTTCATCCACGTCACGGACCTCTCGCAGGCGCATCGCTCGGCGCTGGCCTATTTGCGTAACGGCGGCGCCTCGACGACGCTCAATTGCGGCTACGGCCGCGGCTATTCGGTGCTGGAGACCATCGACGCGGTGCGCCGGGTGTCGGGCCGCAGCTTCGCCGTGCAATACGCCCCGCGCCGGCCCGGCGACATCATGACCATGGTCGCCGACACCAGCCGCATCCGCGGCCTGCTCGACTGGAAGCCGCAATACGACGACCTCGAGACCATCGCGGCCCACGCTTTGGCGTGGGAGGACAAGCTGTTCCACGAGCGCCATGGCGAGCTCCGCCACGCCGCCTCGGCCTAGATTCCATCTGAGCGCAAGCCCTTAATTGGGCTTGAAAAACCCCGCTTGAGCGGGCACAGAGGCCCTTCGATCCCTGACGTGCGGGCAGGCTTTGTCCTGCGCCGTCAATGGACACCGGATGGCCCAGTTTCCAAAGAAAATCACCGACGATCCCTATGCGGCAGCGGTCCTGATTCGCCGCCTGGTCACGGAACAGGGGGTCGTCTATTGGCGACGCTACCTCGTCGCCTTCGCGCTGATGGCGGTCGCCGCGGGCGCAACGGCAGGCGCGACCTATGTGCTCGGCCAGGTCATCAACCAGGCCTATGTCGACAAGAACATCCCGGGCATCGCGATGTTTTCCGGGATCACGGTGATCCTGCTGTTCATCAAGGGCGTCGCGACCTACGGCCATATGGTGATCCTGACCAAGATCAGTAACGCCATCCTCGCCACCAACCAGCGCCAGCTGTTCGCAAAACTGATGCGCGAGAGCGTCGGCTTCTTCTCCGAGCGGCATTCGTCTGAATTCCTGGCGCGGCTGACGGCCGGCGCCAAGTCGATCACCGACGTGCTCAACATGCTGGTCAACGCCGTCGGGCGCGACCTCATGATGCTGCTCGCCATGATCGGCGTGATGGTGTGGCAGGATCCGGTGATGTCGTTCATCGGCCTCGTCGTGGTGCCGCCCGCGATGCTGGTGCTGCGTAAGCTGGTCAAGCGTATCAAGGGCCTCGCCTACAACCAGTTCACCGGCACCGCCGACATCATGGAGACCATGCAGGAATCGCTGCAAGGCATCCGCACGGTGAAGGCGTTCACGCTCGAAGACACGATGCAGAGCCGCATCGACGAGAACATCGCCATCGTCGAGCGCAACGCCAACAAGATGGCGCGCGTCGCCAACCGCTCCAACCCGCTGATGGAGATGCTCGGCGGCTTCGCGGTCGCCGGCTGCCTGCTCTATGGCGGCTACAGCGTGGTCGCGCTCAACGCCACGCCGGGCGCGTTCTTCTCCTTCATGACTGCGTTCCTGATGGCGACCGAGCCGGCCAAGCGGCTGGCGCGGCTCAACATCGATTTGAACAGCCAGCTCGTCGGCGCGCGCATGCTGCTCGAAGTGGTCGACAGCCCGGCGAGCGAGCACTCCGACGACGACAAGCCGGCGCTAAAGCTCTCCGACGCCCGGATCGAGCTGCGCGATGTCAGCTTCTCCTATCGCGCCAATGAGACCGTGCTCAACCGGATGAGCTTTACCGCCGAGCCCGGCAAGGTCACCGCGCTGGTCGGGCCCTCCGGCGGCGGCAAGTCGACCGTGCTGGCGCTGCTGCTGCGCTTCTATGAGGTGACGCAAGGCGACATCGTGATCGACGGCCAGTCGATCGGCGCAATCTCTCGCAAATCGCTGCGGGCGCAGACTGCCTATGTCGGGCAGGACGTCTATCTGTTCCGCGACACCATCCGCAACAACATCGCTTTCGGCCGGCCCGGCGCGAGCGAGGACGAGATCACCGAGGCGGCGAAAGCGGCTTGCGCGCATGATTTCATCATGGGCTTCCCGCTCGGCTACGACACACCGGTCGGCGAGCATGGCACGCAGCTTTCAGGCGGCCAGCGTCAGCGCATCGCCGTGGCGCGCGCGCTGATCAAGAACGCACCGATCATCCTGCTGGACGAAGCCACCGCCGCGCTCGATTCCGAATCCGAGCGGCAGGTGCAGGAGGCGATCGAGCATCTCTGCCGGAACCGCACCACCATCGTGATCGCGCATCGCCTGCACACCATCATGCATGCCGACGCGATCCTGGTGATCGAAGGCGGCGAGATCGTCGAGCAGGGCCGGCATGACGAGCTGCTCCGCCGCGGCGGCCGCTATGCCTCGTTCTTCCGCCTGCAACACTACGATGCCGGCGCTCTGGCGCCGATCAGCGCAACCGCATAGAGTTCCACTTCACCTCAAGAGCAGCGAGACCCGCATGAACGCCGCCTCCTACGTCATCCCGCTTCCGCCCCAGGCTTCGCTTCCCGTCGTCGGCGAAAGCGGCCGTTATCCGGTGCGCCGCATCTGGTGCGTCGGCCGCAACTATCTCGAGCACATCCGCGAGATGGGCAATGATGAGCGCGCCCCGCCGTTCTTCTTCGCCAAGCACGCCGACATGCTGGTGCCCGACGGCGCCACCATTCCTTATCCGCCGCTGACCAAGGATTTGCATCACGAGGTCGAGCTGATCGTCGCGATGAAGAGCGGCGGCCTGAACATTCCCGCCGACAAGGCGCTGGATCACGTCTATGGCTACGCCGTCGGCATCGATCTCACCCGCCGCGACCTCCAGATCGCCTCACGCAAGAAGGAGCGCCCCTGGGAGATCGGCAAGTCGTTCGACAGCTCCGCGCCGTGCTCCGCTGTGCAGCCGGCCTCCAAGATCGGCCATCCCGCCAAGGGCAAGATCTGGCTCACCGTCAACGGCAAGGAAGCCCAGAAGGGTGACCTCACCGAGCTGATCTGGAACGTGCCCGAGATCATCTGGCAGCTCTCCCAGCAGGTGAAGCTCGCCGCCGGCGACATCATCATGACGGGCACCCCCGCCGGCGTCTCCCAGCTCCAACCCGGCGACAAGCTCGAATGCGGCGTCGACGGCGTCGGCACGCTGAAGGTGAGCATCGGCCAGCCGGAATAAGTTCGAAGCGTAGGGCGGATTAGCGAAAGCGTAATCCGCCACCTTCGCGCGGCCAACACCACTGTCGATTGCTGTTATTGCCGAACGGCGGATTACGCTTCGCTAATCCGCCCTACGTATCAAAATCAAGGCCCCGGTCGCATCCGGGGCCTTTCACTTTTCTACCAGGCCTTCACCGGCCGATTGGCGTGGCTCACCTGCGGCACACCGCGATTGAGCGACATGTGCGAGTGCACGCACAGCCAGCCATCGGCATTCTTCGCAAAGATCATGGTCGCACGGCCCGGGCGCGGAAAGGCGCCGCCGTCGGAATGATAGCCCGTGCTCGTCCACGGCACGATCACCGTCGCCATCGTGCCGTCGCGGGATGCCAGGACCGAGGTCTGCTCGAGCACGAAACGGAAGTCCGTCGTCTTCGGCCAGACGTTGTCCCATTGCGTCGTGACCCACTGATCGAGGCCGGGGATGACGTCGTTATGCGTGCCGAAGGCAAGCACGTCCGGATGGAAGAGCGGCCGCGCCGAGGCGTAGTCGACCTCGCGGACGTAGCCCGCGAAGGTTTCCAGCCACCCCAGGAAGAATTGCTTCGTCTCGCTGTCGGCGGTCGGCAAGAGGGCCATCACCTGCTCCATCTTCGGCTACTCGATCACGGCAAGCTTTGTTGCCATGGGACAGACCTTCCAGCAAGATATGGACTTCGAGAGCACCCCGGTCGAGATCAATCGACTAGCCGGCCTGATTTCATGGAGCCAGACTCATGAGACGCGTTCTCCTGCTTGCGGCCACGCTTGTCGTCACCGGCAACGCAGCCAGCGCTCAGTCCAGCAAGCCCTATGCCGGCCTCGAACAGCGTCCCATCAAGGCGCTGTCGCACCAGCAGGTCGACGATCTCCAGAGCGGACGCGGTATTGGCCTGGCGCTTGCCGCTGAACTGAATGGATATCCCGGTCCCAGTCACGTTCTCGAGCTCGGTGATCGCCTCGAGCTGACCGCAGATCAACGCGCCGAGATTCAGCACCTCTTCGATTCGATGAAGCAAGAGACGGTCCCGCTGGGCAACAAGCTCGTCGAGCAAGAGAGGGAGTTGGCCAACCTGTTCTCTGCCCGCGCCGTGACGCCGGAGTCGCTCAAGGCAACCATCGTTGCCATTTCGGAAACCCAGGGCCGGCTCCGCGAGAGCCACCTCAAATATCACCTGTCGACTGCGGCCTTGCTCAATCAGAGCCAAATGCAAAGATAAGCAGAGCTGCGAGGCTATCAGCACCCTGATAGCTCCGCAGGGCACAAACACCATCACTAGAAACGCGCGGGATCACCGCCGGGGTCGTAGGGCGAATTAGCGTAGCGTAATCCGCCAACGCATCGTGCCACACGGGAAGCGTCAATTGCCGATACGCCGAATGGTGGATTACGCTTCGCCAATCCACCCTACGCATTCGCACTTAACGTAGTACCGAAGACACGATGAGGCCGAGGATCAGCGCCGCTACGCCGAAACCAGCCGGTTACGCCCGCGACAACGCCTGCAGACCCTTGAAGGTCAGGCGTTTGGGGTCGGTCACCCCGGCGAGATAGAGCTGGCGGATAAAGGCAACGACAGCGCTGCGGTCGCAATCGGTCAGCGCGACGACGGCGTCGACCGCGATCTTCTGGGCTTCCATTAGGCTCACCTCGGCCTTGCGAGTAACCCCGGCCGAGACAGGCTAGGAGTCCGCGGTTAATCCGGCGTTAACCGTTTGGACAGAGTGGCCGATTCACCCCGACGACCGAATACGCAAAACAACGCATTGGCGGCAGCGATGCTCAGCGTGCAGCGACGCTCTTCTTGAGCTGCGCAAAGTGCTTTTTCAGCCGCGGCACGGCAAAGTCGGTGAAGGCCCGCACCTTCGGCACCGAGAGCCGGCCCTGCGGGCAGATCAGGTGCGCCGGCATCTCCGGATCCTTCTCGGCGGCCAACACGATCTCGAGCTCGCCGCGCGCAACCTGCTCGGCCACCTGGTACGAATACATCCGCGCGACGCCGCGGCCGGCAACGGCGGAGGCTACGGCCGCGTAGGTGCTGTTGACGATGAGACGCGGCGTGAACTGGACCGTACGCGGCACCGACCCACCGGCCTGCGGCGCGAAGGTCCAGGAATTGGGCAGATGGGCCATCGCCACGATCTGATGCTTGGCGAGATCGCCGGGCTCGGTGATGCGGGGATGCTGCTTCAGATAGCGCGGGGCTGCCACGACCACGCGGCTGATCTCGCCGACCCGCATTGCCACCATCGCCGAATCCGCGAGGGGGCCAATGCGAAGCGCGATGTCGATACCCTCCTCGATCAGATTGACCGCGCGATCGAACAGCAACAGCCTGGCCGACACCGTCGGACAGGCATCGAGAAACGTATCCAGGATCGGCCGCAGCACCATCTCGCCCGACACCACGGGAGCGGTGATCGTGAGCAGGCCGCGCGGCGCCGAGCGCGGTCCGGCCGCGATGTCGTCGGCCTCCTCCAGCTCGGTGAGCACGCGGCGGCAGATCGCGACATAGCGCTCGCCCTCCTCGCTGAGCTTGATCGAGCGCGTCGTCCGATGCAGCAGCTCGGCGCCGACCCGCTCCTCGAGAAAAGCGATGGCGCGGCTCACCGCCGCCGGCGAGCGGCCGAGCTTGCGGCCGGCGGCAGCCAGGCTGCCCTCGTCCACCGCAAGGACGAACACTTTCATCGCATCCAGACGATCCATGCCTTCCCGTCGCCCCCCGATTCCGGCAGCAGGCTAGGCGTTCCCCTCCGCGGCGACAACCGTCGCCAGGCGCCGACCCGGCATTCGTACGCGCGGCGAAAGAGTGTCTGCCGGACGGCGCGTATTCGCAGCCGGGCTGCCGCGGCGTACCTCAGCACCCAAGCCAGCCGAGTGCTGGCACAGGTTCTCAAGGCCAACAACAGGAGCCCGTTATGGGTATCGAGCAGAAAGTCGCCATCATCACCGGTGCTTCGCAGGGCATCGGCGCCGCCCTGGTCCAGGGTTTTCGCGATCGCAACTACCGCGTCGTCGCAACCGCACGCTCCATCAAGCCGTCGGGTGACGACGACGTCCTCGCCGTGGCGGGCGACATCACTGAGCGGAGCACCGCCGAGCGTGTGGTTTCGCAGGCCGTCGCCCGCTTCGGGCGCGTCGACACGCTGGTCAACAATGCCGGCATCTTCGTCGCAAAGCCGTTCACGCAGTACACGACCGAGGATTACGCGGCAGTGATGGGCACCAACGTCGCGGGCTTCTTCCACATCACGCAACTCGCCATCGCCGAGATGGAGAAGCAGGGTTCGGGCCACGTCGTCCAGATCACGACCACGCTGACCGATCAGGCCAATTCCAACGTCCCCTCGGTGCTGGCCTCGCTGAGCAAAGGCGGCCTCAACGCCGCGACCAAGTCGCTTGCGATCGAATATGCCAGGCGCGGCATTCGCGTGAACGCGGTCTCGCCAGGGATCATCAAGTCGCCGATGCACCCGGCCGCGACCCATGCCCAGCTCGGCGCGCTGCACCCGGTCGGTCACATGGGCGAGATGTCCGACATCGTCGGTGCCGTCCTTTATCTCGAGGGCGCCTCCTTCGTCACCGGCGAGATCCTGCATGTCGACGGCGGCCAGAGCGCCGGCCACTGAGCGTGAGAGGAGAGCCACAATGCCCATCGTCACCATTCAAGTGACCCGCGAAGGAACGACGCCGGGAGCGGCGTCGCTCACCGCCGAGGAGAAAGCCGCGCTGATCAAGGGATCGAGCCAGCTGCTGCTCGATGTGCTCGGCAAGCCGCTCGATTCGACCTTCGTCGTGATCGAGGAAGTCGACACCGACAATTGGGGCTGGGGCGGCCTGCCCGTGCCGGAGTTCCGGCGCCGCCGCGCCGCCCAGACAAAATGATCCGCGCGCGATCGCGCGCGCAGGAGGATGACATGACCAACGCAGATCTGAAACCACACGCCAGGGCTCGGCCGCATCCGAAGGCGGCATCGGCTTCACGAGAGACTTCGTCAAAGCAACATGCCTCGCAGCGGACCTGGCAATATGCGGTGGCGGGATTGTCCGCTTCGCTGGTCGGACTTGGCCTCGCCCGCTTTTCCTACACGCCGCTGATCCCGGCCCTGATCGCGGCAAAATGGTTCGGCGCATCGGATGTCGTCTATCTCGGTGCTGCGAACCTCGCCGGTTATCTCGCCGGCGCGATCGCCGCAAGGAGGGTCGCCAGCCGCATCGGCGCGGTTCGCACGTTGCGGGCGATGATGCTGCTTGCGACCCTCTCCTTCTTCGCCAGCTCATCGCCGGTCTCGTTCACCTGGTTCTTCGCCTGGCGCTTCCTCTCCGGCCTCAGCGGCGGAATCATCATGGTGCTGGCGGCCTCCGTCATTCTGCCGCACACCTCAGCCGCAAGGCGCGGCATCGTCGGCGGCGTGATCTTCGCCGGCGTCGGCCTCGGCGTCGCCGCATCGGGCACGCTGGTGCCACTGCTGCTGCAACAGGGATTGCAGCAGAGCTGGTATGGGCTCGGCGTGCTCTCCGCCCTGCTCACGCTCGCGAGCTGGTGGAACTGGCCCGCCGAAGCGAAGAGCGACACTCCGCTTTCTCAAACCAAGCCCCGTCAAACCTCGGCCAGCGCCCGCAGGCTGCTGATCCAGTACGGCCTCAACGCGGTGGCATTGGTGCCGCACATGGTCTTCATCGTCGATTTTGTGGCGCGCGGCCTCGGCCAGGGCATTGCCGCGGGATCGCGCTATTGGGTGCTGTACGGTCTCGGCGCCATCGTCGGTCCGATCGTCACCGGCCATCTCGGTGACCGCGCCGGGTTCGGTCCGGCGTTGCGCGCGGCCTTTCTGATCGAGGCGACCGCCGTGCTGCTGCCGACCGTCAGTACCGCACCTCTTTCGCTGATCGTATCGAGCCTCGTGGTCGGCGGCTTCACGCCCGGCATCGTACCACTGGTGCTCGGACGTATCCATGAACTCGTTCCGCACTCTGCCGAGCAGCAGCGCGCGACCTGGAGCCATGCTACCACCAGCTTTGCACTGTTCCAGGCCGCGGCCGCTTACGGCTTCTCCTGGATCTACGCGCAGACCGGCGGCGATTATCTGGTGCTGTTCGCACTCGGCGGCGGCGCGGTGGGGCTAGCGCTCGCGATCGACCTTGTCATGGCGCTTGCCACACGCAAGGCATAACCACAGGCGGCGGCGCGATCAGGAATATCTCATCACGCCGTCGTCGATCCGGCCGAAGCGCAGGGAGACGATGTCGAGCGCGTAGTTCTGGTACAGCCGCCACGGCTGCTTCGAGCCCTGCTTCGGCATCTTGGCCACCGAGCGCTGCACATAGCCCGAGGTGAAGTCCAGCGACGGCTGCGCGGTGATCTCGGGGTCGTCATTATGCGGCACGCACTGGCGGAAATTGTGCCGGTCCATGTAGTTGATGAGCCGGCAGACATATTCGCACGTGAGGTCGCATTTCAGCGTCCAGGACGCATTGGTGTAGCCGAAGGCCGAGGCCATGTTCGGCACGTCGGCATACATCATGCCCTTGTAGGTCAGCGTATTCGCGAAATCCACGGCACGGCCGTCGACACTGACGTCGAGACCGCCGACGACCTGGAGCACCAGCCCGGTCGCCGTCACGATGATGTCGGCGGCAAGCTCGCGGCCGTCCTTCAAACGGATGCCGTCATGCGTGAACGTATCGATCTCGCTGGTAACGACGTTGGCGCGCTGCTCGCGGATTGCCTTGAACAGATCGCCATCAGGCACGAGGCAGAGCCGCTGGTCCCAGGGATTGTAGCGCGGCGTGAAATGGGTGGCGACGTCGTAGTCCGGACCAAGCGCCATCTGCACACCCTTGAGGACGAGCTCCTTGACCTTCGCGGGCCGACGCCGGCTGAGCTGGAAGAAGAACATCCCCCACATCACGTTGCGCCAGCGGATGACATGATAGGCAAGCCGCGTCGGCAGATTACGGCGGATCTTGTTGGCGACGGGATCCTGCGCCGGGCGCGACACCACATAGGTCGGCGAGCGCTGCAGCATGGTGACCTGCGCCGCCTTCTTGGCGAGCTCCGGAACCAGCGTCACCGCGGTCGCGCCCGAGCCGATCACCACGACGCGCTTGCCCGCGTAGTCGATGTCCTCGGTCCATTTCTGCGGATGGACGATGCGGCCGGCGAAATCAGCGGCGCCCCTGAACTCCGGCGTATAGCCCGCCTCGTATTTGTAATAGCCCGAGCACAGGAACAAGAAATTGCAGGTGAAGCGCACCAGCTCGGTCGCGCCCTCGCCCGTGATGCGCTCGGCCTCAATGGTCCAGCGCGCGTCCGGCGTCGACCACGAAGCCCGCTTGACGCGATGGCGGAAGCGGATGTGCTTCTCGATGCCGTTCTCGGCCGCGGTCTCGCGCACATAGTTCAGGATCTGCGGCCCATCCGCGATCGCTTTCGGATCGGTCCACGGCTTGAACGAATAGCCGAGCGTGAACATGTCGCTATCGGAGCGGATGCCGGGATAGCGGAACAGGTCCCAAGTGCCGCCGATGCAGTCGCGCCCCTCCAGGATGACGTAGCTCTTGGTCGGGCACTTGGTCTGCAAGTGATAGCCCGCGCCGATGCCTGACAGGCCGGCACCGACGATGATGACGTCGACATGTTCTGCGGCTTCGGCCATGGCGCTCTCCCTGGGCACAGCATGGGCAGCGCCGCGCCGAATTGCAACCGTCAGGAGATGGTCACACTATAGACCCAGGTGGTGTCGAAATACTCGTGGAATTCACCGTCTTCCCGTCCTGGAAGCGCCAGAAATCGAACTTCGGCGTCTTCGCGACCTTTTTGGTCTTCTTGTTGGTCCACGCGCATTCCCAGCGCGCGCCAACGACGTCGCCCCGCGCACGGCTCCAAGGCATTGGCTCGCTCGGAACCGGCTCCGACCGCGGAGCGGCTCGATCGAACGTGTATCCACGGCAAACGACAGACTAATCCGGCGATCGAGTCGACCTTTTGCTAGTAGAACTACTTTATATTCGCTTCCATTGCGGGTAGTACTTCGACCGCTTGAACGACCTGCGCTGGGAGCACCGTGAAATGTCGGTCCAGGCCTATTCGCCGTTTCGCGCTAATCTGATCACGCCGTCAGACCTCAGGCGGCTCAATGAGATAAGACCGTGGGTTCCCGTCTTGGCGACGGTGGTCCACTGGACATTGATCGTAGCGGCCTGGACGATGGTCGCGCTGTGGCCGAACTTTGCCACTGCCGTCCTCGCCTTCTTCGTCGTCGGTGTGAATTTCTATGGCCTCTACATCATTATGCATGATGGGCTCCATCGCAGACTCTTTCGATCAGTTACCCTCAATGATCTCTGGAATGATCTGACGATGACCGCCTCGATCGGCGCGATCACGCGGATCAATCGTCGCAACCACATGACGCACCATCATTCAACGTGCCTCGCGGACGACCCCGATCGTTTCAAATATGTGCACGAGGGCAAGGATGTGGTCATCCCCTTCATGGCATTCCTAAGCGGCGTCAGTCCGCTTGTGACGGCCGTCAGGAATGTGTTTTTCAAGCGATCGCCCCAGTCCGCCGCTAGTCCTGTCGAACCCTCCGAGCGCTATCGGCTCCGAGACATCCTTCTTCTGGCCGCCTGGCAACTCGCTCTGATTGGTGGCCTGAGCTATTCGATCGGAGCGTGGGCTTATCCGTGCCTCTGGCTTGCACCAACCTACGCCCTTGCCTATCGCGCCGATCTCGTGCGCGTATTCTGCGAGCATTCGATGATGATCGCCGATGAGAACGCAGACAGCTCGATGCGACTGGTCACGTATGAGAGCAATTGGTTCGAGAAGCTGTTCTTCGCCCCTCACAATATGAACTATCATATGGCTCACCATCTTTGGCCGAGCATCCCGTACTACAACCTGCCCGAGGCTGATCGTCTGATACGTGCCTCGGAGATCGCAAGGAAGGGCGACTCGCGGCTTGTGTGGCGAAAATCGTATGTCGGCTATTTGATCTCGTATGCCAATTGGCGGCGGAGCAACGCCGCAATTGTCCTGTCCGAGCAATCCCATGCTTGAGCGAGGCATTGGTCTTCCGCCAAACTACAATGCGAACGCACCACTGATCGAGACGGTGCGCGTCAGTCATTGTCCCGTTTGCGGGTCCGATCATCGGCGCGAATATGCGCACGGGTTCGATTATGAAATCGAGACGTGCCGCAATCTTTGGACCTTCTTCCAGTGCACCGAGTGTGAAGCGGTCTGGATCGATCCGCGACCGGCAAACGGTGAGCTGTCCACCATCTATCCGCCGACCTACTATGCCTACGATATGTCGGAAAAGCTGCCGGCCGTCATTCTCAAAGGCAAGGCGATGCTCGATCGCATCAAGCTTGCCGGGATCACCAAGCGGATGGGGAAGAAACCGACCAGCTATCTGGACGTCGGTTGCGGCGATGGCCGCTATCTCTACCAGTTCGCGGAACAGGGGATGTCGCGGGACCGCATCTATGGCATGGACTTGCCCTCGCCGGCGCTGCCCAAGCTTCAGAGTGACGGGTTCAGGGTTTGGGCGGGACGCGTCGAGGATTGCACCGAGATCGAACCGGGCACGATTGATCTCATCACGATGTTTCATGTGATCGAACATGTAGAAGATCCGATCGCCGTGATGCGCAAATTGACTGAGTGGCTTGCTCCCGGTGGAATCCTTGCGCTGGAGACTCCGAATACCGACTCGATCGACCGGCGGCTCTTCTCCAATGGCTGGTGGGGCGGACTTCATATTCCCCGGCATTGGACTCTCTTTAACAGCAAGAGCATCGGGCGGGCGGTCGAGAAGGCCGGACTGGAGCCAGCGGGCATTTTCTACCAGACCGGACATTCTTTCTGGCTTCATTCGTTCCGCCATGGCTTGCGCTACAACACGGTTCTGCCGATGCCAAAGCTTGCGGAATGGTTCAACCCGATGAAATCACGCCTCCCCTTGATGGCGGTAACAGGTTTTGATCTGTTTCGTCGCACGCTTGGTGCAAAGACTTCAGCCATGCTGGTCCTTGCGCGCAAGCCTGGAGGTCCGCCGGTCGCGTGACCGACAACAGCGTGAGGCCGAAAAAAAGCCCCGGATTGCTCCGGGGCTTCGTGCGTTCTTGACGGGCGCTGCGTCTCAGTAGCGGTAGTGGTCCGACTTGTACGGGCCTTCCTGCTTGACGCCGATGTAGTCGGCCTGGTCCTTGCGCAGCTCGGTGAGCTTGACGCCGATCTTGGCGAGATGCAGGCGCGCGACCTTCTCGTCGAGCGACTTCGGCAGCACGTAGACTTCCTTCTTGTACTTGCCGTCCTTGTTGTTGGCGAACAGCTCGATCTGCGCCAGCGTCTGGTTGGTGAAGGACGCCGACATCACGAAGGACGGATGGCCCATCGCGTTGCCGAGGTTCACGAGGCGGCCTTCCGACAGCATGATGATGCGGTGCTTGTCGGGGAATTCGATCTCGTCGACCTGCGGCTTGATGTTGGTCCACTTCAGGTTACGCAGACCCGCGATCTGGATCTCGTTGTCGAAGTGACCGATGTTGCAGACGATGGCGCGATCCTTCATCGCGCGCATGTGCTCGATGGTGATGATGTCCTTGTTGCCGGTCGCGGTGACAAAGATGTCGGCGCGGGGAGCTGCGTCTTCCATGGTCACGACTTCGTAGCCTTCCATCGCGGCCTGCAGCGCGCAGATCGGATCGACTTCCGACACCATCACGCGGCAGCCGGCCTGGCGCAGCGAGGCGGCCGAACCCTTGCCGACGTCGCCGAAGCCGGCGACCATCGCGACCTTGCCCGACATCATCACGTCGGTGCCGCGGCGGATGCCGTCGACCAGCGATTCACGGCAGCCATAGAGATTGTCGAACTTCGACTTGGTGACGCTGTCGTTGACGTTGATGGCGGGCCACAGCAGCGTGCCGGCCTTCTGCATGTCATAGAGACGATGCACGCCCGTGGTGGTCTCTTCGGACACGCCCTTGATGCTCTTGGCGATCTCGGCGAAGTAGCCCTTCGGCTTTTCCTTGAGCTGCTTCTTCAGCAGCGCGAAGAAGACTTCCTCTTCTTCCGAACCCGGCTTGTCCAGGAACGCAGCGTCGCCGTTCTCGGCGCGCAGGCCGAGATGGACATACATGGTGGCATCACCACCGTCGTCGAGGATCATATTCGGGTGACCGCCGCCGTGCCAGTCGAACAGCTTTGCGGTGTAGTCCCAATATTCGGTCAGGCTCTCACCCTTGACCGCGAACACCGGGATGCCGGCGGCTGCGATCGCGGCGGCGGCGTGATCCTGCGTCGAATAGATGTTGCAGGAGACCCAGCGAATGTCGGCGCCGAGGGCGGCCAGCGTCTCGATCAGCACGCCGGTCTGGATCGTCATGTGCAAGGAGCCGGCGATGCGCGCGCCCTTCAGCGGCTGCTTCGGGCCGTACTCTTCGCGGGTGGCCATCAGGCCGGGCATCTCGGTCTCGGCCAGCGAGAGCTCCTTGCGGCCGAAATCGGCGAGCGAAATGTCCTTGACGATGTAATCGGTGAAGCCGGGCTTCGCGTTCATTGGAGGTTCCTGTTTGTTTGGCTCGTCATTCCGGACCCGCTCGCGAGACGAGCGAACCCGGAATCAAGCAGTTCGAGATTCCGGGTTCGCCGCTATTGCGGCGCCCCGGAATGACGCAAGTGAATCAGAGCGCGCGCTTGAGCTGCTCGACGAGGTCGGTCTTCTCCCAGGAGAAGCCGCCCTCGTTGTCGGGCGTGCGGCCGAAATGGCCGTAGGCCGAGGTGCGCGCGTAGATCGGGCGGTTGAGGTCGAGATGGCTGCGGATGCCGCGGGGCGTCAGATCCATCGCCTGCGCCGCCGCCTTCTCGAGCTGCTCCTCCGGCACCTTACCGGTGCCGTGGGTGTCGATGTAGATCGACAGCGGCCGCGCCACGCCGATGGCGTAGGCGAGCTGGAGCGTGCAGCGGTCGGCAAGGCCGGCGGCAACGATGTTCTTGGCGACGTAGCGCGCAGCGTAAGCCGCCGAGCGGTCGACCTTGGTCGGATCCTTGCCGGAGAACGCGCCGCCGCCATGCGGGGCCGCGCCACCATAGGTGTCGACGATGATCTTGCGGCCGGTCAGGCCGGAGTCGCCGTCGGGACCGCCGATGTAGAACTTGCCGGTCGGGTTGATGTGCCAGATCGTCTTCGGCGTGATCCAGTCCTTCGGCAGCGCCTCGCGCACATAGGGCTCGACGATGTCGCGGATCTGCTTGGACGAGATGTCCTCGACCAGGTGCTGATGCGAGACCACGATCTCGCGCACGCCGACGGGCTTGCCGTTCTCGTACTGCACGGTGACCTGGCTCTTGGAGTCCGGACCGAGCACCTTCTCCTTGCCGGAGTGACGGGCTTCGGAGATCAGGCGCAGGATCTTGTGGGCGTAGAAGATCGGCGCCGGCATCAGATCGGGCGTCTCATTGGTGGCGTAACCGAACATGATGCCCTGGTCGCCCGCGCCCTCTTCCTTGACCTCGCCCGGCTGCAGCGCATCGACGCCCTGGGCGATGTCGGCCGACTGCGGATGCAAGAGGATCTCGATGTCGCAGGTCTTCCAGTGGAAGCCTTCCTGCTCGTAGCCGATGTCCTTGATCGCACCGCGGACGACGCCCTCGATCTGCTCGTTGGTCACCGACTTCGGACCGCGGGTCTCACCGGCGATCACCACCTTGTTGGTGGTCGCCAGCGTTTCGCAGGCGGCGCGGATCTGCCAGGGGTCGATGCCGGCCTTCGGCCCTTCGCGGTAGAACAGATCGACGATCTCGTCGGAGATCCGGTCGCACACCTTGTCCGGATGGCCCTCGGACACGGACTCGCTGGTGAAGAGATAGGACGCGCGCATCAGTAACCCCTTGTTCCGCCGCTAAACCGGCGGGCGTTTGCGATGTTTACCTGTGGATGATGTCAATCACGCCGGCGCGAGATGACGTAGGATTCGTCGAGAAACCAGAGCCCATTGTACTTCCGCAGCACGTCCCTGGCGGCATCCAGAGTGCGGCCGTTTTGAGTCATTTCTGTCAACCGGTCGTCCTCGATCTGAGCGACATACACCGCCGCATTCCACGCTGCAAAGGCTGTCGAGGTTCCGATGGTCCCGGTTACCTCGTTGGGCAGCGCTTCCATATCATACCTGAAGATCGAGCGGTTATCCGCATATGCATTAAAGTTTAAGTCGCGGCCCAACGAACCAAGTTCATACTTAACGGCGCGCAATAGCTCATGACGGCTCACAGCGAAAGGATTTTCTCCGGGCCAGATCGCCTGGATCATTTCCATGCCCGGATCCTGGCCATGGGAGTGGATTCCGATCAGCCGCCCTCCCGGCCGAAGCGCCCGCGCCAGGGGCGCGATGATCCGCTTGGCCCGGAAATTGACCGAGGACAGGGCGCGGTAGGGCTGGGACGCGATGACGAGGTCGAAATTGGCCTCGGTCTGGCCCGGTCGCGGAATGGTCGAATCCAGCAAGAACCTGTGGTCCTCGCGATACAGCACCAGGACGACCGGCCGCTCGTACAGCGGCATGGCGGTGCGTGGGCTGATCGCGGCGCGCCAGTTCTGCTCCAGGAACGGCCTCAGCTCCGCGATCTGCTGCTCGAACTCGCCTGACGAGGCGCCCCGCAGCGGCACCTCGTGCCAGACGGTCGCAGCCGCGGCCGCCGGCGATGCCGGCGTCAGCCAGGGCGCCTCCGAATAGAACATGTTGGTGAAGACAAACACCGACGCCGGATGCTCGAAAATGCGGTCCGGCACCTTCTCCAGCGTCAGACGCAGGTCTTCCAGACTGAGCTCCTTGCCGGCGACATAGAACGGCATGTGCGGGTAGCGCTGGTGCGTCGCGCGCAGCACCCGCGCCAGCACCGTGCCGTCGCCGACGCCGGCGTCGAACACACGCAGGGCCGGAGGGCGCGGATGGATGGAGGAAAGCTCCAGCGCGACCCTGTCGGCGATCACCCGCTTTTCGCTGCAGGTGTGGACGAACAGCAGGTATTTCTGGCGGTTCTCGAAGAAGCGGAAATTGCCGCGTGGATCGCGCTTTTCGGGCGGCACCTGAAGCCCCCGCGGCGGCGGCACGCCGCCGGCCATCGATGCGGCCATATAGGCCTGGATCCGGTCCAGCGTATCGATGGTGATGCGCTTGCCCTCGCGCAGGCGATGCACCAGCTTCCCATCGTTCACCGCGCGCCGGCCAAACGTCGATTCCGCCATGTCCGCCTTGCGGCAGAACTCCGTGATCTGGCTCAGGATTTCGTCGTTTTTCATGGGTGGGACGCAGTGGGCAGAAAAGTTGGGCTTCGCCTCGTAGCAAAATCTGCCCACTAAGGGAATAGCGGATGGAGGCGTCTCCCCACCGTTCGCGGCGCCGCAAGCCGTGAACCCCTGCGCCCTGCCGGGCAACAAACAGGGCGCTTCTCCTCCGATGGGGCCATCGCCATGCGCCGCCTGCTCGTCGCGCTCAGCCTGCTCACTGCAACCCTGTGGTTCGCGCCCGCTGTCGCACAGGCGCGCAATCAGCTCGGGCCGCTCTGCACCACCGACACGACGCCGGCGGACAAGATGATCGACGCCTGCACCAAGATCATCGCGTTGAAGGTGTTTCGGGGCGAGCAGCTTGCGACGATCCATTTCTGGCGCGCGGTGGGCTGGAACAAGAAGGGCGACTATTCGAAGGTCATCACTGATGCCACCGAAGCGATCCGGCTCCAGCCGAGCCAGGCGGTCTACAACCTGCGGGGATCGGCCTATTACGACAAGGGCGACTACGACATCGCGATCGCGGACTTCGACGACGCGCTGAAGCTCGGACCGCCCAGCGGCATCATCTTCCACAATCGCGGCAATGCCTGGCGCGGCAAGAATGACTACGCCAAGGCAATTGCCGATTACGACATGTCGATCAAGTCCGATCCGAAATCCGCGTTCTCATTCCAGAACCGCGGCATCTCGAAACAGGCGCTCGGCGATTACGACGGCGCGCTCGCCGATATCAACCAGGCGATCCGGCTCGACCCCTCGCTGCCGCAGCCGCTGATCAACCGCACCGCGATCTGGCGCGCCAAGGGCGATCTCGATCGCGCCATCGCCGACGGCAGCGAGGCGATCCGGCTCGCCAAGGACAAGCCGCCGGTCAATATCATGACGCCGCCGAACAGCGTCCTGATCTCGGGCTACATCCATCGCGCGCTGGCCTATGAAGCGAAGGGTGACTACGCCCGCGCGCGCGAGGACTACAAGGCGGCGCTCGCGGTCGTGGCGTCGGACGCCGGCAGCAAAGCCAATCAGGCCACCGCAAAGGTGCGGCTCTCGCTCGTCACCGAAGCGCCCGCACCGGTCCCGCGCGACGCGCCGATATCGATCGCGCAGCAGCCCAGCACGCCGTCACAGCAGCAGGCGACCGCAACGCCAGCGCCGTCTCCGCTCGCGGGCGGCCGCGGCAAGCGCATGGCGCTGATTATCGGCAACGGCGCCTATCAACACGTCAAGGCGCTACCCAACCCGTCCAGCGATGCCCGCGCAGTCGCAAAGAGCCTGCGCGACATCGGATTCACCGTATCGGAAGGCATCGATCTCGACCGCGCCGCGATGCAGAAGATGACGCGCGACTTTCTGCGCGAGGCCGCGCGGGCGCAGGTCGCAGTGGTCTATTATGCCGGCCATGGCGTGCAAGTCGACGGCCGCAATTACCTTATTCCCGTCGACGTCGAACTCAAGCCCGGCACGGGCATGACCGAGGCGATGATCGACATGGACACGATCATGGCCGGCCTCGACGACCAAGTTCGCACCAACATTTTGATCTTCGATGCCTGCCGCAACAATCCCATGGCGCAGCAGGTCGCATCCGCCGGCGTCAATCGCGGCATCGAGGGCGCCTCGGGCCTCGCAGCGCCAACGAGTCTCGGCACCGGAGCTACATTGGGGGCCGGCACGCTGATCGCATTCGCGACCGCGCCGGGCCAGGTCGCGCTCGACGGCGAAGGCGCCAACTCACCGTTCTCCGCCGCCCTCTCCCGCCATCTCGGCACGCCCGGGCTCGAAGTGCAGCAGATGCTGACGCGGGTGCGGGCCGAGGTGGTGTCGAGCACGAAGAACAAACAGGTGCCGTGGTCGAACTCGTCGCTGCTGGGTGAGGTTTACCTGGCGGAGAGGTGAGGCCGGGTTTGTGTATGAGCAGCGCTATCCGCAAAACCCGCAAATGTCATCGCCCGGCTTGATGTTCAGCCCGGGGACATGACCGACGGGTGTTCGGGGACATGGCCGACACTTTCTCCGCTCGCCAAGTCGATGATAG
>NZ_JAVAYN010000038.1:0-31205 GCF_054863025.1 Bradyrhizobium sp. 23AC | reverse complement strand
ACGACGTCGAGCTCGGTCTCGAGCGACTTGGCTTCCTCGACGGTGATGACACCCTCGTTGCCGACCTTCTTCATGGCATCGGAGAGGAACTTGCCGATTTCGGCATCGCCGTTGGCCGAGATGGTGCCGACCTGGGCGATCTCGTCGTTCGACGTGACTTTCTTGGAGTTTTTCTGCAAGTCCGCCACGACCGCGTCTACGGCGAGATCGATACCGCGCTTCAGGTCCATCGGGTTCATGCCGGCGGCGACCGCCTTGGCGCCTTCGCGCACGATCGCAGCCGCGAGCACGGTCGCGGTGGTGGTGCCGTCGCCGGCCGCGTCTGCGGACTTGGAGGCGACTTCGCGCACCATCTGGGCGCCCATGTTCTCGAACTTATCGTCGAGCTCGATGTCCTTGGCGACGGTGACGCCGTCCTTGGTGATGCGGGGCGCGCCGAACGACTTGTCGAGCACGACGTTGCGGCCCTTCGGACCGAGCGTCACCTTCACCGCGTTGTTGAGGATGTCGACGCCGCGCAGCATGCGGTCGCGGGCGTCGACGCCGAATTTGACTTCTTTGGCTGACATATTGGTTTCCCTGAGTTGATTGGTCTCATCTCACTCTTGAGGCGCCCGGCAGGCGCTCCTCAGGGTGAGCGGTGCGAGCGGTTGGATTAGGCGGCCTTCTTCTTGGCCGACGCATCGGTGAGAACGCCCATGATGTCGCTCTCCTTCATGATCAACAGCTCCTGGCCGTCGATCTTGACCTCGGTGCCCGACCACTTGCCGAACAGCACGAGATCGCCGACCTCGACGTCGATCGGGATCAGCTTGCCGCTCTCGTCGCGGCCGCCCGGGCCAACGGCGATCACTTCGCCCTGGGACGGCTTTTCCTTGGCCGTGTCGGGAATAATGATGCCGCCTGCGGTCTTCTCTTCTGCGTCGATACGCTTGACCACGACGCGGTCGTGAAGCGGACGGAATTTCATGCAGTCCTCCTAAGCAATTGCTTGGGTTGGTGATTTTAGGTAGTTAGCAGTCGATGCCCGCGAGTGCCAATGCGGGCGGAGCACAGGTAGGGCTGGTCTTTTCGGGAAGCAAGGGCTCCTCGCAGAAAAAAGGCGCTCAGGGTATTCGCCGGCTGTTCGTGGTCATACCGGCGAATGACCGAACCGGCGATCTGCCCTTGGTGTCTAGGATTTTCCTCACTATCCCGCGCGGACGCGAACTCGTGATGGCACGCTGGGGCGTGCCGACCTCGTGGCGGGTTCTGTGGACGCCACCAAGCTGTAAGCAAAGGGCAGGCCAGTCGACTTCCAGCAGCTGCTGAGGATGAGCTCGATGGCGGCACGACCAACGTCCGGTAGTGAGAGCGCGTACTGGAAGCGCTGGCTCGATCCGCAGAGCCGCTGCCTGGTGCCGTTCACCTCGTTCTCCCGAGGACGACACCATCGATGGCAAGAAGGTGTCGGTCCGGTTCGCTCCCGACGAGAGCCGGCCTGTTCTCGACGATGGAGTTGCAGCCGGCAAGACGGAATGCATTTCCGCCAACGCCGCTGTGAGGCGCGCCAAGGCGTTGTCCCGCAAGCCCGGCATCATGGGCGCGGTCGCCCTCTCGGGGACCGAAGGACCCATCGCGCGGCGTCTTCGGCGACGCCAAGGTGATCCGGAAATGCGGCGACGTACCCGAATATCTGAGCACGCCGATCGTCCCGACGTCGCCACACCCCAGCGGTGGCATCAGGGCGGAATTAGCCTGCGGACTCGCATTTGAGGCATCGCCAGATCGTGGCTCCCTGCTATCACGATTTGCGGCCAAGTCATGGACTTCCTGCAACAAGGGCAGACGCGAATGATGCTGGAACGTGGCGTTGGGCGACACGAAGAAGGCGAGAGATCAACAGAGGGGATCCGCCGGATGCTCGGCGAAACCAGATGAACCGGGCAAGCTCGAACCCGATCCCGCAGGCTGCTCCGCGGCGAGCTTTTCGACTTGTTCGACGAACTCGGACCGGGTGCGTTGATCGCGTATCCGGACAAAAGCGCGGATCAACCTAAGTCCCTGCAGATCGCTTCGCGTTGAAGACGCGGTGTCGTTCATTTTCGAGCTCCCTGGCTTTCTGTAGGTGGGTCAAGTCGCAAGTGCAAGAATGATCCGTATCACGCGCCGGTTGCAACATAAATCCTACCAAAAAGGAGGGGTTCTGCTCGCGCCTGAACGCAGGTTCACACGGAGCCCGCGCGGGGTAGGATGCGTGCCACAGTTTGCCCTTCACAGCCTCCCATCCTGGCGCAGAGACGATGAAGCGAAGCGCAATTCAGCGGACGAGAGCGGCCGTAGCTGCTGCCCATACGTTCCAATACACCAATCCACTTGTGCGCCTTTCGACAAATTCGGATGGGACAACGCGGCGGATGCTAGCCACAAAATGTCGGAAGCCCGCCACAGAACAGCTCTTTGAACTTCCATACTTCGTCTTAGACGAGCCTTCCTCCACCGCATTCAATTCGTCGTATTCTCGCCATTCGAGAGCTGAACCCGTCGCGCAGCAAATACAGCTCTCGATGAAGATGCCGCCATGAAGTCGTAGCGATCAGGTGAAACAAAGGGAGCCAGTGCCGCGCAGATCGAAGGCTCGCTGAGGCGATCGCGTTATCGGTTGGCGCAGCGTAAAATCAGACAGAGAGCATAAGGCCGTAATCCGTGGCAATTAATCGTCGAAACTTCGCTGCAGCCGGGTTTTCTACGCTCGTGTGCGGATACGCACTGATGCAGCCGGGACGGGGCACGCCGTCCCGGAGGCCAGTGGTCGCAGGCTATGTCGCCCCTTGGAAAGCCCGGACGGGCGGTCCAAACATCAAGACGATCCCGGCTCGCGAACTGACGCACTTGATGTACGCGTTCGGCACCGTTTCGGCAGAAGGACTGGCTGGACTTTCGGATCGTTGCCTGGACGCAGGAGCCTGCGACGGAACCGCGCCGTCGACCGCGTTCGGCGGCAATTTCGCCCAACTCACCGAATTGAAGCGGAGCAGTCCGGAGCTCCGGATCCTGATTGCGTTGGGCGGCTGGAGCGGGTCGAAATATTTCTCGGCCGCCGCTGCCACGCCGAGGTCGCGCGCGCGGTTCGCACAATCCGTTATCGAGGCGTTCTTTCGGCCGTATCCGGGTCTGTTCGATGGTGTGGATGTCGATTGGGAGTTTCCCGTCTCAGGAGGACGCCCAGGGAATCTCGCGCGCCTCGAGGACCGCACGAATTTCACGCTCCTGATTGCGGAGCTTCGCCGAAGACTCACCGAGTTTTCCGCATTGGAGCGCAGGGAGCTGGAGCTCACCATCGCCGTATCGGCCGTCCCCAACAAGATTATCAATCTGGAGGCGGCCGCTCTCGCCCCGCTGGTCGACCGGATTCATCTAATGGCCTACGACTATCATGCGGGCTCGACCTTTGCCGGCTTCAATGCTCCGCTGTTTGCCTGCGCCGGCGATCCAAGTCCCGATCTCAATGTCGATGCCAGTGTGAATGCCTTGATCCGGGCCGGGGTGCCGCGGGCCAAGGTCACGCTCGGGGTAGCCTTCTATGGCCGAGCTGTTGCAGGCGTTCCGCAGGAGAACGGGGGGCTCTTGCAAAAGGGGACGATGGCGAGCGAGGAGTGGGGAGGGAGTGACGGCATCGATTATCGCGATCTCGTTGTCCGGCGACCGGAAGAGCAGGGCTTTCGCCGGTATTGGTGTGATGAGGCCCAAGTGCCGTGGCTCTATGACGCCGAACGGCGGATATGGATCAGCTACGACGATCCGCTATCCATCGCAAGCAAGACGATGTACGCGCGCGCCCATGGACTCGCCGGGATCATGATCTGGGACCTGTTCGCCGACGACGGTTCGCTGCTGCTCGCGGCGCTCCGCATCCTTCCTGTGCGAAGATCCTAATAGAAGTGTCGTCATTACGTCGCCTTGAAGCACGTCATCTGTGCGCGCCTCGAGCGAAATCAGCCGCGAAACGCTGTTGAGATCAGAGCCACGTCGAATTGAAAACGGCGATGTCGGAAATCTGGCGCCCGGCAGCGTCGTTCGGGAGGCATGCTGGCGGCAATGCGGGTTTTTCGTCGTGATGCGACGTGCGCACCGGATCCCATCCGGTTGCTCGCGAGGCCGGACGACTCTTCGCGACCCCTCACGCGAAGGCTTGAGCAACCCTGACTTAAGCCATGTCTGTGTATCGGTGCGGGATCCCGATCCCGATCGGCGCCATGAGTCACTGACCCATGCGATATAGAAGAGGCATGCTTCGGCGCCGATTCACACGTGACCCCCTGCAGTGAAGACGGTGGTCTCGCCAGCCGGCCCCGTTCCTTATCAGGCGAGACATCGGCAGAGTTGCGGCGGATGCTCTATTGGCCTGCTTCAGATGCGCCTCACGATGATGCCGTCGGCGATAGCAACGTAGATTGTGAGTCTTGAGACAAATGTCAGCAACTTGACGCTACACACCACTACGAAGTGCCTGCAGAACCGCCGAATTCAATTGGCTCGCGGTTTGCTTTGCTGACGCCATCATTGCCAATCGCAAGCGTTGATTTTCCAGGCGGACTAGGGCGCGCGTCGCAAGCGTGTGGTCTGGCCCCGACGGTTTGCTGTGGCGACAAGTTAAGGCGCTCGGTTGTGGACGGCGCAAAATGCAGGAAGTGTTTGGAATGCGATCTGGAGTTCTTCTTTCGGGAGTCGCAACAATTGCGCTCGTCGCAAGCGGTGCAGCCAATGCGGTAGACCTTTGGCCAGACGTGAAATTGCCAGCGGCGGTGTGGAGTTGGTCCGGAGGCTATATCGGCGGGAACGTCGGCGGTGGGTATGGCCGAACCTCATTCAGCAATCCCTACGGTCCCCCAATCTATGGCGGCGTGGTTGACACCCCAGTGTTCCTCGTAGGTGGCCAGATAGGCTATAACTGGCAGAAGAACAGCTGGGTCTTTGGCGTCGAACTCGATGTCAGCGGTGCTGTCTCCGACGGCACCAATACCTGCCTCGCCTCCTCCGGCTTTGTTGTGAGCGCAAATTGCGCGGCAGGTCCCAACGTCTTTGCGACCGGGACCGGCCGGGTCGGTTACACCTTTGGCCCACATGGCCACACGCTGGCCTATCTCAAGGGAGGCTTGGCTTGGCAAAACAATCGCGGCGATGTCGTCAACAACAACGAGTTCAATGGCCGCGGGACTCAGGAGAACACCAGTTTCGACTATGGTCGGGTCGGCGGCATCATCGGGCTGGGCGTCGAGCAAGCACTTACGTCTGCATGGTCTCTCAAGGTCGAATACGACTATCTGCATTTCGGTGGGCCGAGTATCGCAACGCCTCCGACGGTGCAGTTTCCGCCGTTCGCAATCCTTCCGGCGAATACAACGAGCCTGTCTAGCACCTATCACATCGGAACGATCGGTCTGAATTACCATTTTGACGCCGACCCTTGGGATGCGCAACGGTCCGATGCGCCGTTGTTCACGGAAGCAACGGGCAGCGTGCCGCCGACGGCTGACACAGCCGGTTGGTCGTTTGAAGGCGGCTCGCGGCTTTGGGTCAGCCGCGGACGATTCCAATGGAATGACAGCGCTGTGCCCAATGAAGTCCCTGCTGGAGATCCTAACATTCTTGTATCGAGGATCACCCACCACGGTCTCAACGGACTTTCCGGGGAATTATTTGGCCGGGTTGACAGCCCGTGGGGAGCGTTTCTGAAGAGCAACGTTGGCATCGGTCGCTTCGACAAAGGAATCACCAACGATGAAGATTGGGGAATTGATCGCAGCCTCTCCTATATCAACACGAGATCAGGCCAGGCAAACGGGAGGTTCACCTATTACACCGCCGACGTAGGTTACGATTTCCTGCGCGGCGCCAACTACAAGGTCGGGGGCTTTCTCGGCTGGACCTACTACGAACAGAGCTCCGACTACATCGGATGTGTACAGATTGCCAACCCGATGGTTGGATGCTTGCGGCCAGATCCAGATGGTGACGACACAGTCGCTGGAAGCCAGAATTCCCAGTGGAATGCACCTCGTGCCGGCCTAAGCGCCGAAACCATGCTCACCGAGCGTTGGCGTTTGAGTAGCGACGTCGCTTACCTGCCTTGGACCGATTTCAAAGGACGTGACAATCATCTTGTGCGCCCGACGACCACCTTCATCGATCAACGCGGGAACGGAGGCGGGGGTGTCCAACTCGAAGGCGTGTTGTCCTACTTCATTACCAAGAACTTCAGCGTCGGCATCGGCGCGCGCTATTGGGCCATGTGGACCAAAAAAGACAGTGAAATGACATGCACAGGCTGTGATGGCCCGGGAACCACTGGGACTGAGCTTGCGAAGTTCAGCACGGAGCGCTGGGGTACATTCTTTCAGGCCTCTTATAAGTTGAACTGAAAAGGCCGATCCACAGTCAAGCTCCAGACAACGGCCTCCTGATTGACCCTCCTGGGATCACCACAGGGATCCCGGGCAATTTTGGCGCCGGCGCAATTGTACAGCATATGATCACGCGTTCACAGAGTCCATGCGCCTGAATGAAAGCAGCGCCTGCGATGCGGTGGCTGACGAGTTCCAAGCTTAGTTCGCTGTGCGGCTCGCCGCAAGCTCCGAGGTAGGTGAGGTCGCCGTCGAGCCCAGTGAGGCATGCGGGGCATCGCCCCGCTTCGTCGCGCACGCGTCGAAAGTAGACAAGCCTGTGGCTTGCATCATCGCCGCTCCGTCAGTTTGGCGCTGGTCGATTACGAAGACAGGAGACGTCTTTCGCCAACGGGTTGCGTGCTCCGACGGCAGGAAAGCGCGACGTCTCGATCGCTAAATCGATCAACGATCGTCTGATCCTTGTACGGTCGTCTGATATCTTAACTATTCAGCAGCAGTTGATACTACCAACTATGGAGAGGTGACAGATGCTCCGCCGGCGGCGGCCTTCACCTTAATATATGTCAAGTCCGTCCATATCGACCAAAATGAGGCTCTGGCGCATCCATGAAAATCACGTTGTTGGGCGGTACCGGGTCGATCGGCCGCGTGTTTCTCGAAGAGGCTATCGCAGCCGGCCACGAATTGCGCATATATGGCCGCACGTCACCGAACGCGAATGGAGCTGATTTCATCCGCGGCGAACTCTCGGACAAAGTCGCCATGACGGCTGCAGTTCGAGGCTCTGATGCGGTCGTAAACACTGTCGGCGTGCGATCAAAGGACGACATTCCGGTTATCACCGTCGCCGTATCGAACATCATTACGGTTATGGAGAATGCGGACGTACGCCGCCTCGTGAGTATCTCCGGCGCAGGCGTGAGACTCCCTGGAGACCGGCGTGGTCCGCTGGGCCATATCGCGACTTGGATCGCCAGATCAATGGCCTATGACATGATCGCGTGCAAGCAGGGGGAATATGAGCTTATCGCCCGTTCTCATCTCGAGTGAACTATTGTTCGTCCTTTCGTGATTACAAACAAGCCCGCGAAGGGGAAGGTGCGGGCCGACGAGGCGGTATTTGACGGGAACCGCGAAAGGGCACGCAGGGTCTGCTCGCAGACACTCGGGAATGAGTGGAGCGACAAGTTTCCATCTCCTATCGATCATTTGATCTTTCGGCCAATCAATGGGGCTGGCCGCAATGACATTGATAATGTCGGCCATTTTCAACGGCTGATGCCATGAAACTCCGAGCTCGTCTGCGTGACCAATTCGTTGACGGACACGACATTGGTGATTCCTGAAGTCGAATGCCCAGCGCTCCAGATATCGCGCCATCGCTTTGGTCGAGCTTCGCGAGCGGTGATGTCGATATCCTTGCCAATTTCGATCGAACCGTGGAGCGGCAGGTTGTTGGGATCGAGACCCGCCGACGTGATCGATGGCCGCAACATGATCGTCTGCAATCCGGTGAATGCTGTCGTCAGGAGAATATCGTCGGCGGTACTCTCGACGAGCATTTGTTTGAATCGTCGGTCAGCCATGCTCTCGTGCGGCGCGATGAACTTGGTCCCCATGTAGGCAAGATCGCAGCCCAATGTCTGCGCCGCTCTGAGAGCGACGCCATCGCTAATGTCTCCAGCGAGGACGATCATCCCGTCGAAGAACGCGCGCACCGCGCGAACGAATGCGAATGGAGTTAGCCAGCCGGTCTGGCCGCCAGCTCCCGCGGTCAATAGTATTAGGCCGTTGACACCGGCCTCTGCGGCCCACTCAGCGTGCCGAATAGACGCTACGTCGGCAACAACTAACGCGCCTGCATCCTAGAGCAGACGAAGCACCGGGATAGGGGACCCGACCGATGTGATGGCAATCTCAGGATTATGCTTGAGGACGACGCGCAGATCGTCTGCGAGGCGAGTATTAGCACGATCAAATTTGGACAGATCGGCGCATGTTGTCTGCCGGTCTTGAAGCTGTGGGGTGTAGACGATCGCTGATCGCGGCTAGCCATTGATCCAGCTCATCGGCGCTCCGACAATTCGCCGTCGGAAACGAACCGATCACGCCGCTTCGGCTTGCCGCCACCACAAGCTCGATGCCTGAGACGAGGAACATCGGTGCTGCAATTAGCGGTAAGGCAAGGCGATCCCGAAACGGCAGATTTTGGTTGGACGAGTCCACCTTCTCTCCTAACGACCGAATTGAGCGAAATACCTATCGAAGAACGGCGCAGTCGTGAGCCGCACGGAGTTCCTAGTCCGTGCGGCTCGGATACGTTCAGTTCGATAACTTGCCCTCGATGATCGGACCAAAGGTGACCCAGTTGTTTCCTTCAAACGTCATCAACTGCATCTGCTCGATCGGGAAATGATCGGTAGGCGACGTCTTGAGTGTGATACCGGGCAGCAAGGTCGACGGCGCGAAGCCATTCAGGTTTTCTGAGACCTTCATGATGTTTTCCCGAGTCAGGTTGTCGCCCGCCTGCTCGAGGATGTACTGCAGCGTTTGAAGAGCTGCATACGAGTAGGTTACCAGATTGCTATTGCGATCTGCGTCAGGCGCGTATTTTTGCAGGAACTGCTCGCATTCCTTAACCCCGGAGTCGTCCTTCCAAGCGGGGTCCGTCGGGTCCTTGTAGTAGCCAGCGCTGATGATGCCTTGCGCGTAGTTGAAGCCGGCTGGCTTAATCACCGCTCCCACTGAGCTCGAAACGTTGTTCAGGATATGGACAGGCTTCCAATCTAACTCGCCCATCTTTCGGATCGCCATCGCGGCGAATTTGGGCTGGCTGAGATTGAGTACCAGGTCTGCTCCCGATGCCTTCAGCTTGACGATCTGCGAGTCGATCGTGGGGTCGTTGAAGTCGTATGTCGCCTCAGCAACAATCATCGAGGTCTTGTCGCCGAGCCCGTCTTTAACGCCCTTGTAGATATCCTTGCCGTACTCGTCGTTTACAACCAGGACGGCGATCTTGGCGTTAGGGTGCTCCTTCAAGATCCATTTGGCATAGACGCGACCTTCGGATTGGTAGGACGCATTGAAAGGCATCGTCCATGGAAACGACTTGGGATCCTCGCCGAATTTCGTTCCTCCGGTCGCGAGCATCAGCTGTGGGACCTTCTTCTGGTTCATGTACTTCATGATGGCCAGATTCGGCGGAACGCCCAGCGTCTGGTAGAGGAATAGAACTTCGTCGCTCTCGACCAGCTTGCGGGCCTGCTCGACCGTTTTCGGCGGGCTATAGGCGTCGTCGTACGAAATCCAATTAATCTTCCGTCCGTTGATGCCGCCCTTTTCATTGATCATCTTCACATACCCAGCAGCGATCTTGCCCACGATGGCGTAGGCGGAGGCTGGCCCGCTATAGGGAAGAATGTTTCCGATCTTGATTTCAGTGTCGCTCGCCCCGGGACCGTATTGCTTTTGTGCAAACGCTTGGTGCGAGCCAATCGTGACGCCGGCGGCTACGGCAAAAACAAGCAAACTACGCGTATTCATTTTTCCTCCTGTTTCGTTTGTGATTGATCGCCTGGACGGACCAGTAGCTTCGGAATGGCTTAGACCGCCATTTTATAAACTGATCACAAGTCGACCTCATAGAATAATACCAAGTTATATCAGCTAGTTGTGATGATTTGACAACAAGATAAATTTATGACACTGACGTCACGTTACTGGAACTGAGATTTGGGTCAAGTCCTCCAGGAGGGGCGGACCGAACTCGCTCGCTCCTACGCTGGAGGCGCACGGATGACTGCCGTAATCGAAAAGCTTGAGGCGCGTCGTGCCGGCGCAAAGCTCGGCGGTGGCGAGAAGCGCATCGAGGCGCAGCACGCCCGCGGCAAGCTGACCGCGCGCGACCGCATCGAGCTCCTGCTCGACAAGGGATCGTTCGAGGAGTTCGACATGTTCGTCGAGCATCGCTCCACCGAGTTCGGCATGGAGAAGACCAAGGTGCCCGGCGACGGCGTCGTCACCGGCTGGGGCACCGTCAACGGCCGCAAGACGTTTGTCTTCGCCAAGGACTTTACGGTGTTCGGCGGCTCGCTGTCCGAGACCCACGCGCTGAAGATCACCAAGCTGCAGGACATGGCGATGAAGGCGCGGGCGCCCATCATCGGCCTTTATGACGCGGGCGGCGCTCGCATCCAGGAAGGCGTCGCCGCGCTCGCCGGCTATTCCTACGTGTTCCGCCGCAACGTCCTCGCCTCCGGCGTGATCCCGCAGATCTCCGTCATCATGGGTCCCTGCGCCGGCGGCGACGTCTATTCGCCGGCGATGACCGACTTCATCTTCATGGTGAAGAACACCAGCTACATGTTCGTCACCGGCCCCGACGTGGTGAAGACCGTGACCAACGAGGTCGTCACGGCCGAAGAGCTCGGCGGCGCCTCGGTGCACGCCACGCGCTCCTCGATCGCCGAAGGCGCCTTCGAGAACGACGTCGAGACGCTGCTGCAGATGCGGCGCCTGATCGACTTCCTGCCGTCCAACAACACCGACGGCGTGCCGGAGTGGCCGAGCTTTGACGACATCGGCCGGGTCGACATGTCGCTGGACACGCTGATCCCCGACAATCCGAACAAGCCCTACGACATGAAGGAGCTGATCCTGAAGGTCGTGGACGAAGGCGATTTCTTCGAGATCGCGGATTTGTTCGCGAAGAACATCGTCACCGGTTTCGGTCGCATCGCCGGCCGCACCGTCGGCTTCGTCGCCAACCAGCCGATGGTGCTGGCCGGCGTGCTCGACTCGGACGCCTCGCGCAAGGCGGCGCGCTTCGTGCGTTTTTGTGATGCCTTCAACATCCCGATCGTCACCTTCGTCGACGTGCCGGGCTTCCTGCCGGGCACGGCGCAGGAATATGGCGGCCTGATCAAGCACGGCGCAAAACTGCTGTTCGCGTACTCGCAGTGCACCGTGCCGCTGGTGACCATCATCACCCGCAAGGCCTATGGCGGCGCCTTCGACGTCATGGCCTCCAAGGAAATCGGCGCCGACATGAACTACGCCTGGCCGACCGCCCAGATCGCGGTGATGGGCGCCAAGGGCGCGGTCGAGATCATCTTCCGCAGCGACATCGGTGACCCCGACAAGATCGCCGCCCGCACCAAGGAATACGAAGATCGCTTCCTGTCCCCCTTCATCGCCGCTGAGCGCGGCTACATCGACGACGTCATCATGCCGCATTCGACGCGGCGGCGGATCGCAAGGGCGCTGGCGATGCTGAAGGACAAGAAGGTCGAGGCGCCGGCCAAGAAGCACGACAATCTGCCGTTGTGAGAAGAGAAGTGTTTAAGAAGATCCTGATCGCCAATCGCGGCGAAATCGCCTGCCGGGTCATCAAGACTGCCCGCAAGATGGGAATTCAGACGGTTGCGGTCTATTCCGAGGCCGACCGCGACGCCCTCCATGTCGAGATGGCCGACGAAGCCGTGCTGATCGGCCCGCCCGCTGCGGCCGAGAGCTATCTGGTGATCGAGAAGATCGTCGAGGCCTGCCGCAAGACGGGGGCCGAGGCCGTGCATCCGGGCTACGGCTTCCTGTCCGAGCGCGAGGCATTTCCGCGCGCGCTGGAGGCCGCCGGCATCGTCTTCATCGGTCCGAATCCGGGCGCGATCGCCGCGATGGGCGACAAGATCGAATCCAAGAAGGCCGCCGCGAAAGCCAAGGTCTCAACCGTGCCCGGCTATCTCGGCGTCATCGAGGACGACAGGCACGCGGTCAAGATCGCCGACGAGATCGGCTATCCCGTGATGATCAAGGCCTCGGCCGGAGGCGGCGGCAAGGGCATGCGCATCGCGCACTCGACGGCCGAGGTCGCCGAGGGCTTCAACCTCGCCAAGGCCGAGGCGAAAGCCTCGTTCGGCGACGACCGCGTCTTCGTCGAGAAGTTCATCGTCGATCCCCGCCACATCGAGATCCAGGTGCTGGGCGACAAGCATGGCAACGTCATCTATCTCGGCGAGCGCGAATGCTCGATCCAGCGCCGCAACCAGAAGGTCATCGAGGAGGCGCCGTCGCCGCTGCTCGATGAAGCCACCCGCCGCAAGATGGGCGAGCAGGCGGTGGCGCTGGCCAAGGCCGTGAACTACGATTCCGCCGGCACCGTCGAGTTCGTCGCAGGGCAGGACAAGAGCTTCTACTTCCTGGAAATGAACACGCGCCTCCAGGTCGAGCATCCCGTCACCGAGCTCGTCACCGGAATTGATCTCGTGGAGCAGATGATCCGCGTCGCCGCCGGCGAGAGGCTCGGTCTGGCGCAGAAGGACGTCACGCTGACGGGCTGGGCGGTGGAATCGCGCCTCTACGCCGAAGACCCCTTCCGCAACTTCCTGCCCTCGATCGGGCGCCTGGTGAAATACCGCCCGCCGGCCGAAGCCAGCCAGGACGGCATCACCGTCCGCAACGACACTGGCGTGCAGGAAGGCGGCGAGATCTCGATCCATTACGATCCGATGATCGCCAAGCTCGTCACGCACGCACCGTCGCGCGCGGCTGCGATCGAGGCGCAGGCGACTGCACTCGACTCGTTCTATGTCGACGGTATCAGGCACAACATCCCGTTCCTGTCCGCGCTGATGCATCATCCGCGCTGGCGCGAGGGGCGGCTTTCGACCGGCTTCATCGCCGAGGAATTCCCCAAGGGCTTTGCCGTGCGCGTGCCGGAAGGCGAGGTGGCGCGTCGCATCGCCGCGGTCGGCGCCGCCGTCGATCACGTGCTCGGGGAGCGCAAGCGGCAGATCTCCGGCCAGATGGGCGGCCGTGTCGTGCAGCGCGAGCGCCGCCGCGCGGTCTGGCTCGACCGCCAGGAGATTTTGCTCGAGGTCGCCCGCGAGGGCGAGGCGATCGCGATCCGCTTCGTCGACGCCGACGGCAAGGCCGGCAACGCGCATCTGCTACAGTCGCCATGGAAGCCGGGCGATCCGGTCTGGCAAGGCACCATCGACGGCCAGTTCATCGCGGTGCAGGCGCGGCCGATCCCGAATGGCATCCGCCTCGCGCATCAGGGCGTCGAGGTGCCGGTCTATGTCTGGACCGAAGCGGAAGCGGCGTCGGCGAAGCTGATGCCGGTGACGACGGGCTCCGACACCGGCAAGAAGCTGCTGTGCCCGATGCCCGGGCTCATCGTCTCGATCGCTGTGACCGAAGGCCAGGAGGTCAAGGCCGGCGAGACGCTCGCGGTCGTCGAGGCTATGAAGATGCAGAACGTGCTCCGCGCCGAGCAGGACGGCACCGTGAAGAAGATCCACGCCAGCGCCGGCGCGACGCTCGCGGTGGACGCGCTGATTTTGGAGTTCGAATAGTCTATTCACTGCGCGAGTAGCCGCCGAACAAGAAGAGCTTGATGGGAGATGCAACATGGTAGCTGTTTCGGGCTCGCAGATGAACGGCCCACTTGCCGGCGTTCGCGTCGTAGAATTCGCCGGCATCGGTCCCGGCCCTTTCGCTTGCATGATGCTGGCGGACATGGGTGCGGAGGTTGTGACTCTTGACCGTGTCGGTGCCGCCCGGAACCTGAAGGGAGTTGCATCACGTGGTCGCAAGTGGGCCCATGTCGATCTGAAGGACGACAAGAGCAGGGGCGAGGTAATCGAGCTTCTCAGCACAGCCGACGTTCTCATCGAAGGTTTCCGTCCGGGCGTGATGGAACGCGTAGGGCTCGGTCCTGATGTAATTCTTAGCCGAAATCCTCGACTTGTGTACGGACGGATGACCGGTTGGGGCCAGCATGGACCTCTGGCCAACGCCGCTGGTCACGATATCAACTACATCTCGATCACAGGGGCGCTCGCCGCGATCGGTCCGCGGGAAAGGCCGATCCCCCCACTCAATCTGGTCGGTGACTTCGGCGGAGGTGCGCTCTACCTCGTCGTTGGCGTCCTTGCCGCCGTGATTGAAGCGAAGAAGTCAGGCAAGGGACAAGTCGTTGATGCTGCAATGTGTGACGGAGCAGCCTCATTGATGACCATGTTCTTCGATATGAGAGCTACGGGGAATTGGATTGAAGGCCGCGAGCAAAACTTGCTGGACGGAGGCGCGCACTTCTACGGCGTTTTCGAATGCGCGTGCGGCAACTTCGTCTCGATTGGATCCATAGAGCCGCAATTCTACGTGATCCTGCGGCGGCATGCGGGCCTGCATGATCCAGAGTTCGATGCTCAAATGGACCCTGCAGCTTGGCCAGGGCTGAAGCAAAAACTTGCAGCAGTTTTCAAGACCAAAACTCGCGAAGAATGGTGCAAGATCATGGAAGGCACTGACGTGTGTTTCGCCCCGGTCTTGACGATGACAGAGGCATCGCGACACGAGCACATGGTTTCCCGACAAGTGTTCCTTACCCGCCACGGTGTCCTCCAGCCTGCTCCTGCCCCGCGGTTCTCAAGGACTCCCTCATTGGCTCGTGAGCCAGAAGAACTGTCGCTTGCGGCAATCGTGGGCTCCTGGAAGGACGATCGATAAGTCGTTGTCGCGGTAGTCGTTGCCGTGCGGACGCGATCCGCAATTTTTCGCCGATGTGCAAGGAGGTTCAAACCGTGACGGGGGATGATGTGCCGCTGGCGGCCGATTTTCCCAAGGCGACGGACGCGGACTGGCGCAAGCTGGTCGACGGTGTGCTGAAGGGCGCGCCGTTCGAGAAGCTGGTCGGCAAGACCTATGACGGTCTGAGGATCGAGCCGCTCTATCCGCGCGCCAAGGGCGCTGCGCCTGTGCTGGGACGACCGGCGGCCGCGCCATGGCAGATCATGCAGCGGATCGATCATCCCGACGCTGCGGTCGCGAACGCGCAGGCGTTGCAGGACCTTGAGAACGGTGCGACGGGCCTCGCGCTGGTGTTCGCCGGCGGCAATGGCAGCCATGGCTTCGGCCTGGAACCGACGGCCGATGCGGTCGCGAAAGTGTTGAAGGACATTTACCTCGATGCCGGCATCGGAATCGAGCTTCAGGTCGGCCCGCAATCGCGGATGGCCGCGATCCACATCGCGGAATATGTGAAGAGCAACGGCATCGATCCGGCGGCCTGCAACATCCGCTTCGGGCTCGATCCGCTGGCCGCCTGCGCCGTGTTGGGAAACAGCCCCTACAGCTGGGAAGAGATCGTTCCCGCCGTCACCGGTGGCATCAAAGGCCTCGCCGGGATGGGTTTCAAGGGGCCGTTTGCTTCCGCCGATGGACGCGTGATCCACGATGCCGGCGGCTCCGAGGTGCAGGAGCTCGCCTTCGTGCTCGCCTGCGGCCTCGCCTATCTTCGCGCGATCGAAGGCGCCGGCGTTCCGCTGGAGCAGGCACAGGGCATGGTCTATGCGCGGCTAGCCGCGGATGCCGACCAGTTCCTGACCATGGCAAAATTCCGCGCGCTACGGCTGCTCTGGGCGCGCGTCGAGACGGCGTGCGGTCTGACGCCGAAGCCGCTGTTCATTGCCGCCGATACGGCCTGGCGCATGCTGACGCAGCGCGACCCTTACGTGAACATGCTGCGCGCGACCATCGCGACATTCGCGGCCGGGCTCGCCGGCGCCAATTCGATCACCGTGCTGCCGCATACGCTGGCGCTTGGGCTGCCCGATCCGTTCGCGCGGCGCGTGGCGCGCAACACGCAGCTCCTGCTGCTGGAAGAGAGCAACCTCGCCAAGGTCAGCGATCCCGCGGCGGGCTCCGGTGGCATCGAGACACTGACGGCGCAGCTCTGTGGAGCGGCTTGGTCGCTGTTCCAGGAGAGCGAAAAGGCCGGCGGAGCCTTCGCGGCGCTTCAGCAAGGCCTATTCCAGAGCAAGGTCGCTGCGGCGCGAACGGCACGTGACGCCAACATCGCAAAGCGCCGCGACGTGCTGACCGGCGCGAGCGAGTTTCCGAACCTGCATGAGAGGGAAACGGCGGTGCTCAACGCGACCCCGATTGCGGTCGCGCCTTATGGCGAGGCAAAATACAAGTTCGATGCGCTGCCGCCGATGCGCCTCGCCGCGCCGTTCGAAGCGCTGCGGGACAAATCCGATGCGGCGTTGAAAGCGCGCGGCACGCGGCCCAGCGTGTTCCTGGCCAATCTCGGCACGCCCGCCGACTTCACCGCACGTGCGACATTCGCAAAAAGCTTGTTCGAGGCCGGCGGCATCCAGGCCATCGACACCGAGGGTTTTGCCGATCCCACCCAGCTCGCTACCGCCTTCAAGGCCTCCGGCGCCGCGCTTGCCTGCCTTTGTTCCAGCGATAAGGCCTATGCGGACCTCGCGGAAACATCCGCCAAGGTCCTGCAATTGGCCGATGCGCGGGTCTATCTGGCAGGTCGTCCGACCGATGCCGAGCCGGCGCTTCGTGCGGCTGGCGTCACGGGCTTCGTCTTCGCCGGTTGCGATGCGCTTGCGACATTGCAAGACATCTACCGATGGCTCGCGTCAAATTGACCATGTTTAACAATCCCGTGCTCACTTTGTCTGGTTGGAATCATGAGCTGCATTCCCGATTTCGCTGACGTCGCCTTTGAGTGCGCCGCCACCGCCGCGCCAGGCGGAAGCGCCGCGCCGTGGCTGACGCCTGAGGGGATCCTGGTGAAACCCGCCTATGGCGAGGCCGATCTCGCCGGGCTCGATTTCCTCGAGACCTATCCGGGCATCGCGCCGTTCCTGCGCGGCCCCTACCCGACGATGTATGTCAACCAGCCCTGGACCGTCAGGCAATATGCCGGCTTCTCCACGGCTGAGGATTCCAACGCGTTCTACCGCCGCAATCTCGCGGCCGGACAGAAGGGCCTCTCGGTCGCCTTCGATCTTGCCACCCATCGCGGCTATGACTCAGATCATCCGCGCGTCAGTGGCGACGTCGGCATGGCCGGTGTCGCCATCGATTCCATCTACGACATGCGCACGCTATTTGCGGGCATCCCGCTCGACCAGATGAGCGTGTCCATGACCATGAACGGCGCGGTGCTTCCGATCCTCGCGCTCTATGTCGCAGCCGCCGGCGAACAGGGCGTCGCGCCGGAGAAGCTGTCGGGCACCATTCAGAACGACATTCTGAAAGAGTTCATGGTGCGCAACACCTATATCTATCCGCCTGCGCCCTCGATGCGGATCATCTCGGACATCTTCGCCTACACCTCGCAAAAGATGCCGAAGTACAATTCGATCTCGATCTCCGGCTATCACATGCAGGAAGCCGGCGCGACGCAGGACCTCGAGCTCGCCTATACGCTTGCCGACGGCGTCGAATATCTGCGCGCCGGTCTTGCCGCGGGCCTGGACGTCGACCGCTTCGCGCCGCGGCTGTCGTTCTTCTGGGCGATCGGCATGAACTTCTTCATGGAGGTCGCCAAGCTGCGCGCCGCGCGCCTGCTGTGGGCGAAGCTGCTGAAGCCGTTCAATCCGAAAGACCCGCGCTCGCTGTCGCTGCGCACGCATTCGCAGACTTCGGGTTGGTCGCTGACCGCGCAGGACGTCTTCAACAATGTGATGCGCACGACGGTGGAGGCGATGGCGGCGACCCAAGGCCACACCCAGTCGCTGCACACCAACGCGCTCGACGAAGCCTTGGCGCTCCCGACCGATTTCTCCGCGCGCATCGCCCGCAACACCCAGCTGTTCCTGCAGCAGGAAAGCGGCACCACCCGCATCATCGATCCCTGGGGCGGCTCGTATTATGTCGAGCGGCTCACGCGCGACCTCGCGGCGAAGGCGTGGGGCCACATCCAGGAGGTCGAGGAGCTTGGCGGCATGGCGAAAGCCATCGAAGCCGGCGTACCAAAACTGCGCATCGAGGAGGCCTCTGCCAAGACCCAGGCACGCATCGATGCCGGCAAGCAGGCGGTGATCGGCGTCAACAAGTATAAGCCGACCGACGAGGACAGCATCGAGATCCTGAAGGTCGACAACACCAATGTCCGGCGCCTCCAGATCGACAAGCTGACGCGGCTGAAATCCGAGCGCAACCAGAAGGACGTCGATGCTGCGCTCGCGGCGCTGACGCGTTCGGCCGGCGAAGGCAATGGCAATTTGCTCGCGCTCGCCATCGACGCGGCGCGGGCGAAAGCGACCGTCGGCGAAATCTCGGACGCGATGGAAAAGGTGTTCGGCCGCCACCGCGCCGAGATCAGATCCATCACCGGCGTCTACAAGCGGGAGGCGTCCAGCATGGGCAACCAGGTCGAGAAGGTTCAGGCGCTGATCGACGCCTTCGAGGAGGCCGAAGGCCGCCGTCCGCGCATCCTGGTCGCAAAGATCGGCCAGGACGGCCACGATCGCGGCCAGAAGGTGATCGCATCGGCCTTTGCCGATATCGGCTTCGACGTCGACATCGGGCCGCTGTTTGCGACCGCGGACGAGGCGGCGCGCCAGGCGGTCGAGAACGACGTCCACATCCTCGGCGTCTCCTCGCTCGCCGCGGCGCATCTCACCGCCGTGCCGGAATTGAAGGCCACGCTGAAGAAGCAGGCCCGCGACGACATCATGATCATCGTCGGTGGCGTGGTGCCGCCGCAGGATTACGACGCGCTCTACGCGGCCGGTGCCGAGGCGATCTTCCCGCCGGGCACCGTGATTGCAGACGCGGCCGAGGAGCTGATCCGCAAGCTGAACGCCCGGCTTGGGCATGATGCCGCGGCGTAGCGGCCTAGCTCCCGAGACGGCCTGTGAAACAGCCGCACATTGGGGTTCCGTTTCGATTCCGGTTCTCAGCAGTAGAATAAGCATCGTGCCAACTCTTGAATTGATCCGTCACGAGATAGACCGCATGCGTCTTCAGGTTGGGCGACATCGCAGGGAAATCGCCCGTCTTCAGCGCGCTGGGATACACGTCGACTCGGCAGAGGCTGCTGTAAAGACAATGCTGGCGAAGATCGAAGAATTGTGCCTTCGACGCGACGAATTGGCAAAAGCGAGACCTCATCCTGCAAAGGGCAAAGTCGGTCGCCGAAAATGCTGAGATGGACGAGAGCGTCCCACTAGGCGTCTCGCCACGACATCGACGGGACCGGACATTTGGCCAAATGCTCATGTCTGCAAAAGGCTCAATAGATGACACTTTGTGGCAAAGAGGCCGAAAAATGATGCGGTCTCAATCGCGCACTGGTCTAATACACGGTTCAATAGTGAGGCGGTAACCGATACACTTCGTGCCGTCGAAAACCTCTAAAGTACTGTTACAGCCCGGGCAGCGATATTCCCCTTTCTCCCCTGGCTGCGACCACAATTCGACGCGCTGAAACCCAGCGCCACACTCTGAGCACGTTACATCGGTCTTTCTCAACCTGTACCTCATACAGAGCAGTCTGCGGAGCGATGCATCGCGGCGGCGTTGGCCGTCAGGCGGTTTTCTCTGGCCAGTATCGCTTACGCAACTCCTGCTTCATGAGCTTGCCCGTCTGTGAGCGCGGCACTTCAGGTACGAAATCGACGCTGCGCGGCGCCTTGTAGCTCGCAACCCGGGCCTTCACGAAGGCGATGATTTCTTGCGCCAAGCTGTCGCTATCTTCGATGCCGGGAGTTAGTTGAACGACGGCCTTTACCTGTTCACCCATATCCGGATCGGGAATGCCGATAACGGCCACGTCTGCGATAGAAGGATGAACCACCAGAACGTTCTCGATCTCTTGAGGATAGATGTTAACCCCGCCCGAGATGATCATGAAGGCCTTGCGGTCGGTCAAAAAGAGGTTGCCATCCGCATCGACGCGTCCGATGTCGCCAACAGCGGTCCAATATGGATGCGCGGGATGTTGGGCGGCTTGTGTCTTCTCCGGCTCGTCATGGTAGATGAAAGGCATCTTTTCGCGTTCGAAATAGATGACTCCGGTCTCACCGGCCGGAAGCTCATTTCCTTCCTCATCACAGATGTGAATCTTTCCAAGCACGGCGCGACCGACAGAACCGGGTTTCTTCAACCACTCCTCCGATCCAATCACGGTCATGCCGTTCATTTCGGTAGAGGAATAGTACTCCCACAGGATCGGACCCCACCATTGGATCATTTCTTGCTTGATCTCAGCGGGGCAGGGTGCGGCCGAGTGGATAGCGACCTTCAGGCTGCTGACGTCGTATTGATGTCTGACGGATTCAGGCAGCTTGAGCATCCGAACAAACATGGTAGGCACCCACTGGCTGTGGGTCACCTTGTAGTCCTGCACGGCGGCCAAAGCTGCTTCGGCGTCGAACTTGTCCATGACGAGTGCGGTACCGCCTAATGCCTGGACGGTGGCGCATGTGCGAAGCGGTGCCGCGTGATAGAGAGGCGCAGGAGACAGATAGATGGTGTTTTCATCGAAGCCGAAACTCGATGAGAACATCTGGACCATTGTGTCGCCCGCTTCTGAAACGTCTCGCTGCGGCAACGCGTGTTTCACGCCCTTTGGCCGACCGGTCGTACCGGAAGAGTACAACATATCGGCGCCACGAGGCTGAGACGACGGCGCGTCAGTCCGAGCTGATTTCAGTATTTGATTGTACGAATCGTAACCCGCCAACTCTTCGTGGAGACAAACCCGTCGCTTCAGCTTTGGATGCGCGCCAAGCCTGGAGACCGTCTCAACAGCGCCTCGACCAACGAACAACGCGGCAGCACCAGAGTTTTCGAGCATGTAGTCGACTTCGCTGGCGCTCAGCCGGTAGTTTATCGGCATCAGGTACAAGCCAGATCGTTGAGTGGCCCAATAGATCTCGAATACCCAAGAGCTGTTGTCTGAAAGTAGGCCAACCACGTCGCCGACGCGCAGGCCTGCGTCGGACAGCCAGTTCGCGATGCGCCGTGAACGATCCTCCAAGTCCCCGTAGGTCACGACCTCGCCAGTGGCGGTCATGATGAGGGCCGGGCGGTCCGGATTTGTAAGCGCGTGGGTCCCCGGATACATGAGCACTCCCTGGATACCACCCCTCAAGAGGCGGAGTTACGATTTGGAGCGAATTGGCCCGGATCGGGGTTCTTGCGCCCGCCAAGGTCGAGATGCCAGCTAGGCTGGCTTCGCCGGCTTTGGCCCAAGGGCCAGGCAACCGCCGCGCCCCCGACTGCTTCTCCGCCCATTGAATTGCTTACAGTTCAGGCTTGAACAAGAACTGATATTGATGTCACATTACTGATTGTAGGCTGGCGGTCAAGCGGACCCGATGCTAAAGGTCGCAAATGCTGGACATCGGTGATTCTGCGTTGGAGCCCTTGGCCCCCGCCACGGCGAAGGGCGCTGCGATGCGCCAGCGGCTCCTTGATGCCTCGGCGCGCGTCTTCGCGCGTAAGGGGTACGAGGCAACCAGGGTCGAGGATATCGTCAAGATTGCTCGCACATCCTACGGCAACTTCTATCGGCACTTTCGGAATAAGGATGAGATTCTGCTGGCCGTGCTTCGGCCACTGATCGACGAGATCTACGTTGCAAGCAAGCGTAGGATCGGCCGCTCATTGAAAGCGACCGAAGCGGAATTCATTGAAAACACCATCGCTTATCTCAAGATCTATGCACAGCATCGTAAATTGTTGCGCGTTATGCGCGAGGCGGCTGCTCGCGGCGAGAAAGCCACCTTCCTGTCGCTTTACGTCTCGGAACGAAGTCGCTTCGTGAGACGAACCACCACCTGGCTAATGCGGCTTCAAGGATTAGGCGAACTAAGTCGTGAACTTGATCCTGAAATGGCTGCTGAGGTGCTCGGTTCTACGATGGAGCAGATTGCCTACATGAAATTTGATCTCGCGCCGAAAGATCCGAGTGATGCCGAGACCCAGCACATAGGCACACACTGCGCAAAGGTCTGGTATCGAGGCGTGTTTGGGATGGTCAAAGAAAGCCCTGAGGCTTCGAATTGACGTATCGCCTTAGGCGGGGCTCATTATCCGCTCTGCGTCGCGACGAGGTATGAGCGAAACACAATCATGAGCAGCTTGTCTCGCTGCTGTCGGTGGGGATGATCGGCAAGATCGTCGCCTTTCTGAGTCATCGAATCCTGTATCGATCGGGTGCGACGCCCGTCGATGTCCATGTGGCGTCTCACGGCCATTAGAGCCTATTCCTCGAATTTCGGCCCAAGACGGCCACGGCCTGTCGTCCGTCTAAACGCCAGCTAGGGTCTTGTTTGCAAACGATAGGCGAACTCGGCTTGACGAGACGAGCTAATCGGTAATATGACGTCAATATCACTTTTAAGCGCCAGCCAGAAGCGCAGATCGTTTCGCACGGGAGGAGCCGATAAAATCGGCAAAAAGCAATGAAACCAATGATTTCGTCACTCCATCTGCGGCTTGCTTTGGTGCTGCCATTGGGTTGCTTCGGCGTGATCTGCGGCGAAAATCCGGCGGAGTGCGCGTCGTGATCCTCAATGAAACGCAGGCGGCAATACGCGACGAGGTGCGTAAATTCGCCCAAGAGCGAATTGCTCCTCGCGCGCGCGAGTTCGAACAGGCCAAGGGATATCCAGCAGAACTCTTTGAGGAGCTTGCGGGTCTTGGTCTCATGGGAATGATCGCACCCGAAGAAGAGGGCGGAGCAGGTGCGGACTACGTCTCCTACGCAGCATCGCTCATCGAAATCGCGGCGGCGGACGGCGCGCTATCTACTATCCTCAGCATCCAGAACAGTCTGATCGTATCCGGCCTCCTTAAGGATGGCACGCCGACACAGCGAGCAAGCTTTCTGCCTTCACTCATTTCCGGTCGAATGATCGGCGCATTCGCTCTTACGGAGGCAGAGGCAGGTTCTGACGCTTCCGCGTTGAGGACGCGCGCGACCCGTGCAGGATCTGGTTACAAGCTCAACGGCGCGAAGCAGTTCATCTCGTCCGGTCGAACGGCTGGACTCGCGATCGTGTTCGCCGTCACCGATCCTTCCGCCGGCAAGCGCGGCATCACAGCTTTTCTGGTTCGCACCGATAGTCCAGGTTACAGCGTCGAGAGGATCGAGAGCAAGCTAGGGCAGGCCGCGTCAGACACGTGTGCTCTACGGTTCGACGACGTTTACGTCGAAGGAGAGATGCGGCTTGGCCAGGAGGGCGCTGGTTATTCGATCGCGCTCTCCAATCTGGAGGCTGGCCGCATCGGCATCGCTGCCCAATGTATTGGAATGGCTCGCGCGGCGCTCGATGCGGCCGCAAGATATGCGGGCGAGCGCAAGAGCTTCGGCGCACCAATCTTTTCGCATCAGGCCGTCGGGTTTCGGCTTGCGGATCTTGCCGCCCGCCTGGAGGCGGCGCATCAACTGGTTTTGCATGCGGCCGCAATGAAGGACGCGGCCCTGCCGTGTCTGAAAGAAGCTTCGATGGCCAAGCTCGTCGCATCCGAAACCGCCGAGGCGGTGGTCTCCGGTGCGCTCCAGACGTTCGGTGGCTACGGCTATCTGGAAGATTTCTCCGTCGCCAAGATCTACCGAGATGTGCGCGTCTGCCAGATCTACGAAGGCACCTCGGACATCCAGCGAATGGTCATCGCGCGCGAACTCGCCCGAGAGGCGACAGCTCACGATTAGTTTCGAAACTAACGGAAGGTCTCCACGTCCATGTCCGACCCAGTTGTTATCGCGAGCTACGCGCGCACGCCTATCGGGTCCTTTCAGGGCGCGCTCGCGCGCTTCAAGGCCACCGAGCTCGGTGCGGCGGCAACGAAAGCGGCAGTTGAGCGTGCTGGCATCGAGGCGGAGCGCATCAATCAGGTCGTGATGGGGTGCGTGCTGCCGGCCGCGCTTGGTCAAGCTCCCGCCCGACAAGTTGCGTTGGGGGCGGGATTGCCACTGAGCGCGCAGGCGACCACGGTCAACAAGATGTGCGGTTCGGGCATGCAAGCCGCGATCTTGGCCCATGACGCGCTCGCCGTCGGCTCTGCCGACGTTATCGTTGCAGGTGGCATGGAAAGCATGACGAATGCACCATATGCCCTGCCCAAGCATCGTAGTGGCGCGCGCATCGGGCACGACCGCGTCGTAGACACGATGATGATGGATGGACTGGAGGATGCGTATACTCCAGGTAAGGCCATGGGCGCCTTCGCGGAAGATGCTGCGCGCGAATTTCAGTTTGGTCGCGATGCGCAAGACGCATATGCGCTCCGGTCCTTGGATCGCGCTCGGGCTGCGATCGCCAGCGGCGCATTTGCCGACGAGATCGCCGCTATGCCGGCGGCCGCCAAAGATGGATCGGTCGTGGGCACGGACGAGCAGCCAGGAAAGGCGAAGCCCGAAAAGATATCTCTGCTGAAGCCGGCGTTCGCAGCTGACGGCACGATCACCCCTGCCAACGCATCGTCCATCTCTGATGGAGCCGCAGCTCTCGTGATGACCCGCCGAAGCATTGCCGATAGGCTGGGCCTTCCGATCGCCGCCACGATCCGCGCACACGCGGCGCACGCTCAGGCGCCGGCTCTCTTTACGACTGCTCCCGCGCCGGCAATTCAGAAGGCGCTGGCCAAAGCGGGGTGGTCCGCTTCGGACGTCGATCTCTACGAGATCAACGAAGCATTCGCCGTTGTGGCGATGATCGCTGCGCGCGAGCTCGACATTCCGGCCGAGAAACTCAACGTCAACGGCGGTGCGACCGCCCTCGGCCATCCCATCGGCGCAAGTGGCGCCCGAATCATCGTCACGTTACTGGCCGCGCTTAAGGCGCGGGGCCTCAAGCGCGGTGTGGCCAGCCTCTGCATTGGTGGCGGCGAAGCGACGGCAATGGCCATCGAAATCTGAATCGGAAAGGACAAAGGACAATCATGCAAATCAAGGGAACGGCGGCGGTTGTGACTGGCGGGGCGTCTGGCCTCGGAGGCGCCGCAGCGGAGCGCCTGGCGGCCGCCGGTGCGAAGGTCACCATCCTGGACCTCAATGCAGAGCTGGGCGAGGCGCACGCCAAGTCCATCGGCGGGCACTTCATCAAGGTTGACGTGACTGACGAAGACGGTGTCGAGCAGGCGCTCGAGTCAGCAGAGCTCATGCACGGTAAGGCGCGGATCCTGGTCAACTGCGCCGGCCTCGGACCGCCCGGCAAAGCCATCGGTCGAGACGGCAAGGCGCTGCCGCTGCGCGACTTCGCCAGGACCATCAACATCAATCTGATCGGTAGCTTCAACGTGCTATCGAAGTTTGCCGCCCGTCTTCATATGGCCGAGACTGTTGGTGAGGAGCGAGGCGTCATCGTCAACACGGCCAGTGTGGCTGCATACGATGGCCAGATCGGCCAAGCGGCCTATTCAGCATCAAAGGGTGGAATCGTCGGCATGACGCTGCCCCTTGCTCGTGAATTTGCGCGTTACGGCATTCGGGTGATGACGATCGCGCCGGGCATCTTCCTTACGCCGCTGCTGATGTCGCTTCCGGAAGAGGCGCAGAAGTCGCTCGGCAAGCAGGTTCCATTTCCAAGCAGGCTCGGTCAGCCGTCCGAATTTGCTCAAATGGTCGAGTCCATTGTCGTCAATCCGATGCTCAACGGCGAAACAATCCGCCTCGACGGCGCAATCCGGATGGCACCGAAATGAGCGGGGTCGGCGCGGAGCGTACTCAAGAGATCGCGGATCGCGTCGAGCGCTTCGTTCGGGACGTCGTTGTCCCGTTCGAGCGCGATCCTCGCCGTGATCATCACGATTGCCCAAAGGACGAGTTGGTCACCGACCTGCGCGAGCTGGCGCGGGCTGCAGGCGTCTTGACGCCGCACATCCTGGCAGATGGTTCACACCTCTCGCAGGGCGAAACCGCTATCGTTCTGGCCAAGACGGGTCTATCGCCGCTTGGGCCGCTCGCGTGCAACACGGCGGCTCCCGACGAAGGCAACATGTACCTTCTGGGTAAAATTGGCTCGCCGGAGATCAAGGAACGCTTTCTCAAGCCGCTGGTCGAGGGACGCGCTCGGTCCGCCTTCTTCATGACCGAACCGGCCGAAGAAGGGGGAGCAGGCTCCGACCCATCGATGATGACCACGATCTGTCGCCGGGACGGCAATCAGTGGGTCGTGAACGGACGCAAGGCGTTCATCACAGGTGCCCGCGGAGCCAAGGTCGGCATCGTTATGGCAAAGGCCGAGGAGGGCGCCTGCATGTTCCTCGTCGATTTGCCTGATCCGGCAATCACCATCGATCATGTGCCCAACACGATCGACAGTTCGATGCCAGGCGGGCACGCCGTCCTGACCATCCGGAATCTGCGCATCCCGGCCGATCAAATGCTCGGACACCCGGGTGAGGGCTTCAGGTACGCGCAGATCCGCCTTTCGCCGGCCAGGTTGTCGCATTGCATGCGCTGGCTGGGCGCCTGCATTCGCGCGAACGAGATCGCGACTAGGTACGCCAACCGTCGGCAGGCGTTCGGCAAGACGCTCATCGATCATGAAGGAGTTGGCTTCATGTTGGCCGACAACCTGATCGACCTCAAGCAGGCCGAGTTGATGATCTCCTGGTGCGCGAGTGTCCTGGACACGGGATCGCTCGGAACAAACGAGAGCTCCATGGCGAAGGTTGCGGTCAGCGAGGCGCTCATGCGTGTCGCCGATCGTTGCGTGCAGGTCATGGGCGGATCGGGCGTGACCAACGAAACCATCGTCGAGCAGGTGTTTCGTGAGGTTCGTGCATTCCGCATCTACGACGGTCCCACCGAGGTGCACAAATGGTCACTTGCGAAAAAGATCAAGCGCGACTGGCAGAAGGCAAACCCGTGAGCGCGCTCGACGATACCGCCAACTCCGGATTGGCGGAACCCTCTGACGCCCATCGTCTTGACGAGGGTGCCTTGGCGCGCTGGATGGCGGCCAATGTCGAGGGGTTTCGAGGGCCGCTCAACGTCTCCAAATTCAAGGGAGGTCAGTCGAACCCGACTTACCGTCTTCAATCCGCAGACGGCGTCTACGTGCTCCGGCGCAAACCACCGGGCCCATTGGTAGCCGGAGCGCACGCCGTCGATCGCGAGGCGCGCGTCCAGCGCGCGCTGTCGCAGGTCGGGTTTCCTGTGGCACGCATTTACGGCTATTGCGCCGACACGTCCGTCATCGGAAGCGAATTCTATGTGATGCAGCTGGTGGAGGGCCGCATCTTCTGGGACGCGACTTTCCCCGGAGTTAGCAGAGAAGAACGACCTTCCTACTTCAACGCCATGTGCGACGTCATCGCGCAACTCCACTCGGTTGACCCGACCTCGATCAGCCTGGGCGACTACGGCAAGCCGGGCAGCTACTTTGAGCGGCAGATCAGCCGGTGGTCGCGCCAGTATCAGGAAGATCCACAGGCCGGGCGCGATGCCAACATGGATCGCCTTGTCAGCGAGCTTCCGGGAAGGATTCCGGCGGGTGACGAGGCCTCCATCGTGCATGGCGACTTCCGTTGCGACAATCTGATCTTTCATCCGAGCGAGCCGCGGGTGATCGCCGTGCTCGACTGGGAGCTTTCGACCCTCGGACATCCGCTCGCCGACTTCGCTTACCACGCAATCATGTATCGAATGCCTCCGCACATAGTTGCTGGCCTAGCGGGAGCAGATCTGGCCGCTCTCAATATTCCGAGAGAAGCCGAATACATCGACAGGTACTGCCGCGCGACCGGCCGAGAGGCGATTGCAGACTGGCAGTTCTACGTTGCTTTCAACTTCTTTCGGCTTGCGGCGATCATGCACGGCATAGCCGGTCGCGCGCTGCGCGGGACAGCGTCGTCGACGCAGGCCATCGAGCGCGGAAAGAGCTTTCCGGAACTGGCGAAGCTGGCTATTCGCGCGTTGGAGAATCTAACATGAGTGCTCCGGTCGAATTCTCTTGCGACGAAAAAGTCGCAACCTTGACGTTGGCACGTCCGGAACACGGAAACGCGATTGATCCGGCGATGGCCCGCGCTCTCCTGCAGGCCGCCGAACGTTGCGACGAAGATGATGATATCCGATGCGTCATCCTGACGGGGCGCGGAAAGCTGTTTTGCGCAGGCGGTGATGTCAGTGCGTTCGCCGCGGCTGGCGACAACGTGTCGGCATTCCTGGAGGATTTGGCGGGAACGCTTCACGCGGCGATTGTGCGCCTTATGTATATGCGGAAACCGCTGATTACGCTTGTGAACGGACCTGCAGCCGGAGCAGGCATGAGCCTCGCAATGATCGGCGACTTTGCGTTAGCGGCGCGGTCAGCGCACTTTTGCGCCGCCTATACCGCCTTAGGCCTCAGTCCTGACGGAGGAATGAGCTGGCTGCTACCGCGCGTGGTCGGCCTTAGGCGAGCACAGGAGATCATCTTGTCTAATCGACGCGTACCGAGCGACGAAGCGGAGCGAATAGGACTCGTTACGCGTATTGTCGATGGCGAGCAGCTGCTTGCTGCCGGCACCGAAATTGCCGCGAAACTTGTGGCAGAACCGGTGGCGGCGCTCGGCGCAGCACGCCGTCTCTTGGTCGAAAGCTATGAAAGCACGTTGGAGGAGCAACTCGAGTTGGAGATGTGGAGCATCGCCGAGCTGGGCGGCTCGGACGAGTCGCGCCGTCGTGTTGCGGCATTCGCCGCTCGTCGCAATTCAAACGGATGAAAGGATCAGGCTATGGCAGAAGCTTATCTCGTTGAGGTGGTACGGACAGCTGGCGGCAGGCGTAACGGCAAACTTTCCGGCTGGCATCCGGCCAACATGGCTGCCGAAACACTCAACGCGGTCGTCGATCGGTCGGGGATCGACCCGGCCGCCGTCGAGGACGTGATCCTGGGTTGCGTGACACAGGCCGGCGAGCAGGCGTTCGCCTTCGGGCGGAATGCGGTGCTTGCCTCCAAGCTCCCGGAATCCGTTCCGGCCGTGACGATCGATCGGCAATGCGGCAGCTCGCAGCAGGCGGTGCAGTTCGCTGCGCAAGCGGTGATGTCGGGCACTCAGGATGTGGTGATAGCCGCCGGCGCGGAAAGCATGACGCGCGTGCCGATGTTCTCGAACATTTCGTTGCATCAGAAGGAGGGCATTGGGACCGGCCCGATCAGCGACCGCATTCAGAAGCGGTTCGGCGTGGAATCCTTCAGCCAGTTCGAGGGTGCCGAGATGATCGCAAGGAAATACGGGTTTGATCGGCTGACCTTGGACCGGTTCGCTCTCGAAAGCCACCGGCGCGCGGCAGAGGCAACGAAATCCGGAGCCTTCAAGAGCGAGATCGTTCCGCTCAAGATCGAAGGGGGAGAGCACATCGTCGATGAAGGAATTCGATTCGACGCTTCGCTGGAGTCGATCGGCTCGGTCAAGCTTCTGAAGGAGAATGGCGTCGTCAGTGCCGCCAACGCGAGCCAAATCTGCGACGGCGCCTCGGCTGCACTGGTCGTCAGCGAAAAGGCCCTCAAGGACTATAATCTGAAGCCGATCGCGCGCATCGTTGGCCTCACGGTGACCGCCGGCGACCCCGTCATCATGCTTGAAGAGCCGATCAACGCAACCCGTCGGGCCCTTGCAAAGGCCGGAATGAAGATCGGCGATATTGACCTCTACGAGGTCAACGAGGCTTTCGCACCGGTGCCGCTGGCCTGGCTTCAGGCGATCGAGGCCGATCCCGCAAAGCTCAATGTCAATGGCGGCGCGATTGCACTCGGTCATCCGCTCGGAGCCTCGGGTACCAAGCTCCTTTCGACTCTGGTCCATGCTCTGAGGGCTCGAGGCAAGCGATACGGGCTTCAGACGATGTGTGAGGGCGGAGGCATCGCCAACGTCACGATTGTCGAGGCTTTGGGATGACCTTCCAAACCCGCTTCACGGAGCTTGTCGGCGTCCGTCACCCGGTCATGCAGGGCGGCATGATGTGGGTCGGGCGCGCAGAGCTCGCCAGCGCAGTTTCCAACGCCGGCGGGTTGGGTGTCATCACGGCCTTGACTCAGCCGACGCCGGATGATCTGCGGCGGGAGATCGAACGCTGCCGGTCGCTGACCGATAAGCCTTTCGGGGTCAACCTTACGATACTGCCCTCGGTGACACCTCCGCCTTACGCCGAGTATCGCAAGGCCATCATCGAAAGCGGGATCAAGGTGGTCGAGACGGCTGGTGCCCGGCCACAAGAGCATGTGGAGGAGTTCAAGTCCCATGGCGTCATCGTCATTCACAAATGCACGTCGGTTCGGCACGCCATATCTGCCGAGAAAATGGGAGTCGACGTCGTATCGATCGACGGCTTTGAGTGTGCCGGGCATCCCGGTGAGGACGACGTACCTGGCCTCGTATTGATCCCCGCTGCGGCAGACAAAATTTCCATTCCGATGCTGGCCAGTGGTGGCTTCGGCGATGGTCGCGGCCTCGCTGCTGCGCTGGCCCTTGGAGCTGACGGAATCAATATGGGCACGCGCTTCTGCGCGACGGTTGAGGCTCCGATACACGAAGCGGTGAAGCAGTTTCTGGTTGAGAACGACGAGCGGGCAACGAACCTCATTTTCCGAAAGTTTCGGAATACGGGGCGCGTGGCCAAGAATAGCGTGTCCGACAATGTCGTTGCGATCTCAAGCGTGCCCGACGCCGCGTTCGACGATGTCCGGCCATTGGTCGCAGGGGCGAAGGGGCGCGTTGCGCTTGAGACGGGGGATCTCGATGCCGGGCTGATCTGGGCCGGGCAGGTGCAGGGGCTGATTCACGACGTACCCACTTGCAAGCACCTGATCGAGCGAATCGTTGCCGATGCCAAAGTTACGATTGGTGGGCGGCTCGCTGGATTGCTGAAGCCTGAAGGTCTCCCGGTTTGAAGAAAGAGCCGGTGGATCGGCGTGTGGGGAAGTGCATGATTCAAGCGAGTCAAATGAAGGATCAAGAGGCGTTACTCTCGGTTCGAGATGTGACGGTGGCCTTCGGCGGCATCATCGCGCTCAACGGCGTGTCCTTCGACATGCACAAGGGCCAGATCCTCGGCTTGATCGGCCCCAA
>NZ_JAVAYN010000037.1:0-37038 GCF_054863025.1 Bradyrhizobium sp. 23AC | reverse complement strand
TCGCCGAGATAGATGACGTTGCCGTGCTTGTCGCCCAGCACCTGGATCTCGATGTGGCGGGGATCGACGATGAACTTTTCGACGAAGACACGGTCATCGCCGAACGAGGCCTTGGCCTCGGCCTTGGCGAGGTTGAAACCTTCCGCAACCTCGGAGGTCGAATGCGCGATGCGCATGCCCTTGCCGCCGCCGCCGGCGGACGCCTTGATCATCACGGGATAGCCGATCTCGTCGGCGATCCTGACCGCGTGCTTGTCGTCCTCGATGACGCCGAGATAGCCGGGCACGGTCGAGACCTTGGCCTTGGCGGCCGCCTTCTTCGACTCGATCTTGTCGCCCATCGCCGCGATCGCGCCCGGGTTCGGGCCGATGAAGACGATGCCTGCGGCCTCCAGCGCGCGCGGAAACGCCTCGCGCTCGGACAGGAAGCCGTAACCGGGATGCACGGCCTCGGCGCCCGTCTTGCGGCAAGCCTCGACGATCTTCTCGATCAGCAGATAACTCTCGGCCGCCGCCGGCGGGCCGATCAGCACGGCCTCGTCGGCCATCTCGACATGGAGGGCGTCGCGGTCGGCTTCGGAATAGACGGCAACCGTCTCGATTCCCATCTTGCGGGCAGTCTTGATGACCCGGCAGGCGATTTCGCCGCGATTGGCGATCAGAATGCGTTTGAACATGCTTTTCTTGAGTCTCGACCTTGGGCGGGACCCTTCCCTGACCGTTGGGGCCTATGGGACGGGCCGTGTGGCTCCCGTGGTACATCAAAATCGGCCGGAGGCAACGGTCTAAATCCGGGCCTCTGGCGTACCAGCGCAAGACCGAAACGGGCTCGGCGAGCCCTAGGGACGCCCTGCGGCGTCCTGCGCCTTCCTGGCCTTGGCCACGTCCCGGACCAGGTTGTGAATGAAGCCCAGCTTGCCGACCACCGCGGGCGACAGGATGAAGGGATAGAGGTCGCGCAGGCCCATGGCGCGGTTGACGCTGTTCATGGCGAAGGTGAAGGGCAGCCATGCGTTGACCAGCGCCTCGACGTCCCTGGCCTCATAGGGGTTGAAACGGATGCGCGCCGTCAACTCCCCGTCACGGTCGACCTTGGGACGCACCTCCATGCCGAACTCGGCGGCCATCTCCAGGGTGTCGACGATGTGAAGATAATGCGCCCAGGTCTCGGCGAAATCTTCCCAGGGGTGCATCGTGGCATAGGCCGAGACATAGTTCTGCTGCCAGTCCGGCGGCGCGCCTTCGGCATAGTGACGCTGCAGGGCCTGGCCGTAATCGGTGGAATCGTCACCGAATACCGCGCGGCATTCCTCGAGCTTGCCGCCGCCCTGCACCAGCACATCCCAGAAATAGTGCCCGACCTCGTGCCGGAAATGCCCGAGCAGCGTCCGATAGGGCTCGCCCATCTCGAGCCTGCGCCGCTCGCGCTCGATGTCGTCGGTCTCGGTGAGCGCAATCGTGATCAGGCCGTTGTCGTGGCCGGTCATGACCTTCTCTGCGCTGTTCGGATCGTCGGCGAGGAAATTGAAGATCAGACCATGCTCGGGATCGTCTTGCCGGGCCTGGAGCGGCAGCTTCCAGCGGATCAGGGAATAGAACAGACGGTGTTTCGCCACCTCCAGCTCGCGCCAGCCGGCAAGCTGGGCGGGGTCGGACAAATCCGGCACGATGCCGTTGTGGCGGCACGCGCGGCAATAGCCGTTGCCCTCGCCCGTATCCGTCAGCCAGTTGCAGGCATCGTACTCGGCATTCCGGCACAGCATCCGGCTTTCGCCCTTGTCGGCCAGGATTCGCCAGGCCTCTCCGTCGGGCTCGATCGCCGACATCGTCTCCTTCTCCGGCAGGAAGGCGACCCGATGGCCGCAGCGTTCGCAGGCACGGTTCTCGAAATAGAGAACGTTGCCGCAGGCCTGGCAGACAAAGAGCTTCAAGATTTATCCTCTTCGGAAAGGGAGCCTTATCAAAGACATTCGTCACGCCTCGCGAAGACGCGTCCACCGGCCGATCGTTCCAGTCTCCGGAACAAATTGCCAGACCCGGCGTTTCGTTCATACGCACCGCCATCCGTTTCATGGCGCCTTTCCCAGCCTAATTCCTCTAAACAATGGCCATCACGCTCCGTCTGTGTGAATATCGGTCCGGCACGTGCGCTCCCGCATGACAACGGCCGATGCCTTGAACGATCCCTTGCCCGAGACCATCGCCGCCGAAAGGCTGCGCCAACACCTCGAAGACGTCGCGCGCGAGCGCGACAACGCCTATCGCGCGCTCCAGGAGCGCGAGGCCGAGCTGGCGCGCATCCAGCGCATCGGCAAGGTCGGCGGCGTCGAGGTCGATTTTCGCGAAGGCTTCAAGAACCGCCGCTCGCCCGAATACCTCATGATCCACGGCCTGCCGCCAGAGGCTGCCGAGGAATCGCACGAGGATTGGGTCAATCGCATCCATCCCGACGACCGCGACGCCACCGTCAAGCACTTCATCGAGGCTCTTGCCGGAACGAGCGAAGACTACAGCGCCGAGTACCGCATCGTCCGCCCCAATGACGGCGAAACCCGCTGGATCCGGGTCGTCGCCAAGATCGAGCGCGACAAGGACGGCCGCGCCATCCGCCTCGTCGGCGCCCATATCGACATGACCGACCAGGCGCTCGCGCGCGAGACGCTGCGCGAGAGCGAGGAGCGCTTCCGGCTGATCGCCGACAGCGCGCCCGTGCCGATCTGGGTGACCAAGCTCGATCGCAAGCGCTCCTTCGCCAACCAGGCCTATGTCGACTTCGTCGGCCTGCCCTACGATCAGGCTATCGACTTCGACTGGCGCAAGGTGCTGCACCCCGACGACCTGCCGCACGTGCTGCAGCAATCGGTCCAGGGTGAAGCGTCGCTCAAGCCCTTCGTGCTGGAAGCGCGTTACAAGAACGCCAGCGGCGAATGGCGCTGGCTGCGCTCGGAATCGCAGCCGCGCTGGGACCCGACCGGCAAGCACATCGGCTTCATCGGCGTCGCCCACGATATCACCGTCGCCAAGCAGGCCGAGATCGAGCTGCGGCAGCTCAATGAGACGCTGGAAGAGCGCATCGCCGAGCGCACCGCCCAGCTCGAATCCAACGAGGCGCGGCTGCGCGCGATCCTGGAGACCAGCAACCAGTATCAAGGCCTGGTCAATCTCAGGGGTGAGCTGCTTTACGCCAACAACACCGCACTCGATGGCATCGGGGCGAGCTCGTCGGATGTGATCGGAAAGCCGTTGTGGGAGACGCCCTGGTTCAGCGCGACGGAGGGCATGAGCGCGCTGGTGCGCGAGGCCTTCCACACCGTGCTCAAGGGCGAAGCCGTGCGGCTGGAGATGCGGCTGCGCCTTCCCATCGGCGAGCGCGATTTCGACTTCGGCATGCGCCCCGTGCTCGACCGTCACGGCAACATCACCGGCGCCGTCCCTGAAGCCGTCGACATCACCGAACGCCGGCGCGGCGAGGAAGCCCTGCGGCAGTCGCAGAAGATGGAGGCGATCGGCCAGCTCACCGGCGGCGTCGCCCACGACTTCAACAATCTCCTCACCATCATCCGCTCGGCCACCGACTTCCTGCGCCGCCGCGAGCTGCCGGAGGAGCGCCGCCGCCGCTATGTCGATGCCATCTCCGAGACCGTCGAGCGTGCCTCCAAATTGACCGCCCAGCTTCTGGCGTTCGCGCGCCGGCAGCCGCTGAAGCCGCAGATCTTCAACGTCGGCAGTCAGGTCGAGGGCGTCGCGCAGCTGGTCCGGCCGCTGGTCGGCGGCCGCATCGACATCGCGGTGGAGATTCATGATGCCGACTGCTTTACCGTCGCCGACATCGCCCAGTTCGAGGCCGCGCTGATCAACCTCGCCATCAACGCCCGAGATGCCATGAACGGCGAAGGCCGCCTCATCATCGCCGTGCGCAAGGTCTCCGGGATTCCCAGCCTGCGCGCGCAATCGGCGCGCGGCGGCGACTACGTCGCCATCTCCGTCACCGACACCGGCAGCGGCATCGCGCCGGAACATCTCGACTCGATCTTCGAGCCGTTCTTCACCACCAAGGAGGTCGGCAAGGGCACCGGCCTCGGCCTCAGCCAGGCTTTTGGTTTCGCCAAGCAGTCCGAGGGCGACGTCGCGGTGACGAGCACCCAGGGCAAAGGCGCGACCTTCATCATCTATCTGCCGCAGGCGCAAAGCCCCGCGACCGACAAGGAGGCCGCGGCACTGACCCATGAGGCCGCGGCCACCGGGCGCGGCTATCGCGTGCTCGTGGTCGAGGACGACGACGAAGTCGGCCGCTTCTCGACCGAGCTTCTGGAAGATCTCGGCTACGTCGTTCGCCGCGTCGCCAACGCCAACGCCGCACTGGCGATCCTCGGCGAGAACGAATTTGCCGTCGACCTCGTGTTCTCCGACGTCATCATGCCCGGCATGAACGGCGTCGAGCTCGCCGGCATCATCCGCGAGCGCTATCCGGGCCTGCCCGTGGTGCTCACCTCCGGCTACAGCAACGTCCTCGCCGAAAACGCCCATCGCGGTTTCGAATTGATCCAGAAGCCGTATTCGGTCGAAGCGCTCTCACGCATTCTGCGCAAGGCGATCACGGAGAAGCTGTCGGTGGCGCGGTGAATGTAAACCAAGTAAAACGCCGTCGTCCCGGACAAGCGCGCCCCGAGCGCGCGCCGATCCGGGACCCATAACCACAGGGAGAGGTTATGGAGGAAGCTGGCCACGGCAAGTCTTCACCAAACTCTGCCCTGTGGTTATGGGTCCCGGATCTGCGCTTACGCTTGTCCGGGACGACAGCTGACTTTTTGGCAGGCAGATCTGCACAACGACGATCGAGAGACCGATGTCGAGCGAAAATCCCGATCAGATCAGGCGCGCCGGCCGCGCACTGGACGCGGCCAATTTCTTCCTCGCTGACGTTCGCGACGGGCTCGGGCCTTATCTCGCCGTCTATCTCCTTACCGAGCAACACTGGAACGAGGCGTGCATTGGCCTCGTGATGTCGATCGCGACCATCGCCGGCATCGCGGCGCAGACACCGGCCGGTGCGCTGGTGGACGCAACCCGCGCCAAGCGGCTCACGATGATGATCGCCGCTATTCTGGTGACGCTCGCCTCGCTCTCGCTGCCGCTGTTTCCGGGCTTTCTTCCTGTCGCGATCTCGCAAGGAACCGCGCAGGCCGCCGCGGTGATCTTCCCGCCAGCGATCGCCGCCATCTCGCTCGGCATCTTCGGCCATGCCGCCTTCACCCGACGGATCGGCCGTAACGAGACTTTCAATCACGCCGGCAACGCCGTCGCGGCCGCTCTCGCGGGCCTCTCCGCCTATTGGTTCGGACCGACCGTCGTGTTCTACCTTCTCGGCGCCACGGCGATCGCGAGTCTCGTCAGCATCCTGGCGATCCCCGAACGGGCCATCGACCACGACCTCGCGCGCGGGCTGCACGACGCTGGTACCAACAGCGCGGCCGAACGACCCTCGGGCCTTTCCGTACTGCTGACCTGTCGCCCCCTGCTCGTCTTCGCGATTTGTGTGGCGCTGTTTCATCTGTCCAATGCCGCCATGCTGCCGCTGGTCGGACAAAAACTGGCGTTGCAGGACAAGAACATGGGCACCAGCCTGATGTCGGCCTGCATCGTCGCGGCGCAGATGGTGATGGTGCCGTTTGCAATGCTGGTCGGCGCCCGGGCGGATCGCTGGGGCCACAAGCGCTTCTTACTCGCCGCGCTGCTGATCCTGCCGATCCGCGGCGCCCTCTATACGCTCTCGGACAATCCGTTCTGGCTGGTCGGCGTGCAGCTTCTCGACGGTGTCGGTGCAGGCATCTTCGGCGCGATCTTCCCGGTGATCGTCGCCGACCTCATGCGCAACACCGGCCGCTTCAACGTCGCGCAAGGCGTCGTCATCACGGCCCAGAGCATCGGCGCTGCGCTGTCGACGACGCTGGCCGGCTTCGTCGTGGTCGGCGCAGGCTACAGTGCGGCGTTCATCACACTTGGCGTCGTCGCTGCAATCGGCGCCATCATCTGCATTCTCGCGCTGCCTGAGACACGACATGGCGGCCCACGCCCACAGGGGGAGACAGCGGCGTCGGCATCGGCTATCGCTGCCGAATGAACCCGTCCCGTTTCAAGGATTAACCGTGCCGTCTGACGCCATTTGGGCCTGGAGCATCATCGTCGTCGCGACAGCAGGCGTCATCATCCGCCCCTTTCGCCTGCCCGAGGCAGTCTGGGCGGTGATCGGCGCGAGCGCCCTGGTGCTATCAGGCCTGCTGCCGTGGCAGGATGCGCTGACAGGCATCGAAAAAGGCCTCGACGTCTATCTCTTCCTGATCGGCATGATGCTGATCGCCGAGCTCGCGCGCCTTGAAGGCCTGTTCGACTATCTCGCCGCGCTCGCGGTCGAATACGCGGACGGCTCGCCGCAGCGGCTGTTCCTGCTGATCTATCTCGTCGGCACGCTCGTCACGGTACTGCTCTCCAACGATGCCACCGCGATCGTGCTGACGCCGGCCGTCTATGCCGCGACGCGCGCAGCCGGCGCCAAGCCACTGCCCTATCTCTTCGTCTGTGCCTTCATCGCGAACGCCGCGAGCTTCGTGCTACCGATCTCCAATCCCGCCAATCTCGTGGTGTTCGGCGCGCGCATGCCGCACCTGACGGAATGGCTGCGCCTGTTCGCCCTGCCCTCGGCGGCCTCCATCCTGCTGACCTACATCGTGCTGCGCCTAACCCAGCACCGGGCCCTGAAGGAGGAGACGATTGCGCGCAGCGTGCCGCATCCAAAGCTCGGCCGCGGCGGCAAGCTGACGGCCGTGGGCATCATCGCGATCGGCGCCGTGCTGGTCACGGCCTCTGCGCTGGACAAGCAACTGGGCCTGCCGACCTTCATCTGCGGCGGCGTGACGGCCGCACTCGTGCTGCTGCTGAGCCGGCAATCACCGCTGCCTGTGCTGCGGGGCGTGTCGTGGAGCGTGCTGCCGCTGGTCGGCGGGCTCTTCGTCATGGTCGAGGCGCTGGTGAAGACCGGTGTGATCGGACGGCTCAGCGCGCTGCTGCATGAGGCAGTCGCGCAATCCGTCCCGCAAGCCGCCTGGAGCGTCGGCATCGCGACCGCAATCGCGACCAACATCGCCAACAATTTGCCCGTGGGCCTCGTCGCTGGCTCGGTCGCGGCCAGCGATCATCTGCCCGCCCCGGTCGTCAGCGCCATCCTGATCGGCGTCGACCTCGGCCCCAATCTGTCGGTGACGGGCTCGCTCGCCACCATCCTCTGGCTGGTCGCGCTCAGGCGGGAGAAGATCGAGGTCGGCGCCTGGCCCTTCCTCAAGCTCGGCCTGCTGGTGACCCCGCCCGCCTTGATCGCGGCACTGGCAGCGGCAATCAGGTAAGGCAGGCCCCGGCCTTCGAAATTAAGCGCAAGCTATTTGCGGTGCGTCAATGCCGGCAGCGACGCTGCGGCTAGAATTCCATTGTTGCGCCAATCAGACGGATATGACGCGGCAAGGAAGGACCATCATGCAAATCCAATCGAAAGCGTTGCCGCAGAGCTCTTTTCTGCGTCGTGCGATTCGGAGCCTCTTCGCAGCGGGCGAGAGCAGCGCCGAGACGGCTCATCCCCTGCTGGTCGTCTCCGCGGTGGCGTTGTTCACACTGTTCGTCATCGTGGAGGTCGACCTCCACTCCGCCCAGCTTCAGGCGCTCGGCCTGCTCGGCCATGGGATCGGAATCGATCCGGTCTTCTTGAGCCCGTAGTCGCCGGCCGCAGCGTTCCGAAATCAGTCCCGATCGCGGCGACGACGCCGCGACCGGGAAGCGCATCGTCAGTCGTTCTCGTAGCCGTAGACTTCCGGCAGGATGAAGATCGCGGCGAGCAATCCGATCAGCGGGAAGATCGCGACCATCAGCGTGGCATTCGCCTGCCCGATCGCGGCGAACACCGTCGGGAACAGGAAGATCGCCAGGAACGACGGCAGCTTCACGAACATGTAGGCGAAGCCGCTGGCGGTGCCGCGATATTTCGGCTTGGCGACCATGGTCGGGATCGTCATGCAGTTCGACGCGTCCCAATAATGGCCCCACAGCATCGCGGCGGCCGCGAACGGCAGCAGGATCTTGTTGTCGGTGTAGAGCGCGAAGGCCGCGACCAGCAGCGAGGCGAACACGATCGAGAAGCCGGCGATCGCGATGCCGCGGTGGCCGATCTTCGGCGTCAGCAGCGGCCCGACCCAGCCGGACAGAGCGGCGAAGGAGAACAGCGCCATCGTCACTAGGTTGATGCCGAGCACGCTCGACACGCCGACCATCACGAACAGCACCGGCAAATAGAACGCGAAGGTCGAGAACTCGCTCGCCTGGGTGAAACAAGCGATCCAGCCGTAGACCGTGGCGCGCCAGCGGATCGGATCCTTCTTGAGGTCGGCGAGGAACGCACGCGTGCTGGTCTTCGGAACAACCACATCCTGATCCGGCAGCATGTCGAGATTGTCGTTGAACATCTCGCGCGCGACCCGCTTGGCCTCGCGATAGCGCCCCTTCTGCACCAGCCACACCGCCGTCTCCGGCACGTCGTGGCGCATGAGAAGGATGATCAGCGCCGGCACCGCGCCAAGGCCGAGCGTCACGCGCCAGAGCATCTCGTGCTGCATGTCGATCAAGAGGAAGATCACGATGACGCCGATGGTCAGGACCTCGCCGACCGCGAACATGAACTGCCAGCGGTTACCCATGACTTCGCGCTCGCCCTTGGCCATGGATTCCATGATGTAGGTGTAGCCGGTCGAGATGTCGGAGCCGAGGGGAATGCCGAGCAGGAATCGGATCACGATGAGCCAGGTGACGTCAGGCACAAAGGCCTGCGCCAGCGCCAGCACGATGAACATCACCATCGTCACCAGGAACATGACGCGGCGGCCGATCTTGTCGGACAGCCAGCCGCCCAGCAGCGCGCCGATCAGGGCACCGCCCTGCGTGCCCGCCGCGGCAAGGCCCAGCATCAGCGCCGTGGGATTGTACTGCTCCTTGATGAAGATCAGCACGAAGGCGATCGAATAGAGGTCCCAGGCTTCGACCAGGATCGAGGCCATCATCAGCCAGCCGACCTTGTTGCCCTTGGGACTGTAGTTCGTGATGAGGTAGCGGACCGCGGCTTCGCTCGCGGTCGGTTTTGGCATCGCCATCGTTGTCATGCTTGGTCCTCTTTTCAAAACTCGCTACGTGCCGAGCAGCGGCTCGATGCTGCAATCGAGCAGGCGCGGATCGATCCCCGCTTCCATGCCCGTGAATATCTCGCCCATGTAGTCGATCAGTGCATCGCTCGCCTTCACAGCGTCATCGACGCGGCGGCTGGCCACCGCGGCGAGAATGGCGAGATGACAATCGATCGTGCCCGACAGATCGGCCTGCCCCGGCATGAAGCGGTGGTGGATGTAGCCGATGCGCCGGTACAGCGTGTGCAGCGGCCGCAGCGTGTGCACCAGGAACGGCTCGCCGGCGGCTTCCAGCACCAGCGCGTCGATGCGGCGGTCGATGCTGTTGAATTCGTCGAGAGTGAGGCTGGCGCGGCGCTCGCGCAGGAGACGTTCGATGTGCAGCGCCTGATTGCGATGCGAAAGGCTGGCGCGATCGGCGGCAAGGCGGATCACGAAACGCTCCATGTCGCGGCGCAAGGCCAGCAGCATACGTTCGCGCGCAAGATCGATCGGCGCAATGTGCAGGCCGTGGCGCGGACGGATGATGATGAGCGTATCGGCGGAGAGACGATTGACGGCATGGTGCACCGGCGTGCGCCCGAAACCGGTGATCTGCTGCAATTCCAGCATGGTCATGAACTGACCGGGCTTGAGCTCGCAATGAACGAGGAGCTCCTCGATCCTCTGATAGGCCAGCTCGAAGAAGTTGAGGCGGTTGCGCCGGGAGGGCCTTCCCTCGCCGTCATCGTCGCTTCTCACCACTTCGAGCGCGCGCTTGCGCCGTGCCATGTTGTCCTCCCTGCCACCCTGCTCGCGCTGCCGAGCGGCGGCTTATTTGTGATATCCTTAAAACATGTTGTGATATATTACAAGCGAGCGTATGACTGCCTGCCGGGATCGTCGCTTTTGACCGGCATAGACACGAACAACAAGACGGGCGCGAGGCGCCTTATCATGGGAGGACTGTTGCAGTGAAGATCACGTCGATCGAGACCCTGCGCACCGAGGAATTCTCCAACGTCATCTGGGTGCGAATCCACACCGACACCGGCGTGATCGGGCTCGGCGAGACCTTCTATGGCGCGGGCGCGGTCGAGGCGCAGATCCACGACACCTTCGCCGGCCGCCTGCTCGGCCGCAATCCCCTGCACATCGAAGCGATCCACCGCGACATGCTGAACCTGCCGATGGCGCAGTCCTCCACCGGCGTGGAATATCGCGCGGCATCCGCGATCGACATCGGGTTGTGGGACCTGTTCGGCAAGGTCTGCAATCAGCCGGTGCACCAGATGCTCGGCGGCCTCTGCCGCGACAAGCAGCGCATCTACAACACCTGCGCCGGCACGCAATATGTCCGCTCGACCAATATCAGCCCGGTCTCCAACTGGAATCTCGGCGCCTCCAAGGGCCCCTATGAAGATCTCGACGGCTTCATGAACCGCGCCGATGCGCTGGCCGAAAGCCTTTTGGAGAGCGGCATCTCCGCGATGAAGATCTGGCCGTTCGATCCGGCGGCGCAGGAAAACAAGGGCCTCTACATCACGGCCGCGCAGATGAAGCAGGCGATCGAGCCGTTCGAGAAGATCCGCAAAGCGGTCGGCGACAAGATGGAGATCATGGTCGAGCTCCACTCGCTGTGGAACCTGCCGACCGCCAAGCAGATCGCGCGCGCTCTCGAGCCGTACAAGCCGACCTGGTACGAGGATCCGATCCGCATGAACTCGCCGCAGGCGCTGGCCGAATACGCCCGCTCGACCGATGTCTGGGTCTGCGCCAGCGAGACGCTGGGCTCGCGCTTCCCCTACAAGGACATGCTCGACCGCGACGCCATGCATGTGGTCATGGCGGATCTGTGCTGGACCGGCGGCCTCACCGAGGGCCGCAAGATCGCGGCGATGGCCGAGACCTATCACCGTCCCTTCGCGCCGCACGATTGCATCGGCCCGATCGGCTTCATCGCCGCCATCCACATGTCGTTCAGCCAGCCCAACACCCTGATCCAGGAATCGGTGCGCGCCTTCTACAAAGGCTGGTACAATGAGCTCGTCACCACGATGCCCGTGATCAAGGACGGTTTTGTCTATCCGATGGAGGGACCCGGCCTCGGCGTCGACCTCCTGCCCGCTGTCTTCGAGCGCACCGATCTCACTGTGCGCCGCTCCAACGTCTAAGGACTTTCCGACATGAGCACCTCCCTCTTCGATCTCTCCGGCCGCACCGCGCTCGTGACCGGCTCCTCCCGCGGCCTCGGCCGCGCCATCGCCGAAGGCATGGCCAAGGCCGGCGCCAAAATCATCGTCAACGGCGTCGATCCCAAGCGAGTCGAGCAGGCCGTCGCCGAGTTTCGCGCCGCCGGGCATCAGGCCGAAGGCGCAGCCTTCAACGTCACCGACGAGCCCGCCATCGTCGCGGCGTTCAACGACTTCGACAGGAAGAACATCGCGGTCGACATCGTCGTCAACAATGCCGGCATCCAGCACCGCAAGCCGCTGGTGGAGTTCACCACCGACGAATGGCGCAAGGTGATCGAGACCAACCTGACCAGCGCCTTCGTGATCGGCCGCGAGGCGGCCAAGCGCATGATCCCGCGCAAGCACGGCAAGATCATCAATATCGGCTCGCTCGGCAGCGAGCTCGCGCGCCCGACCATCGCGCCCTACACCGCGGCCAAGGGCGGCATCAAGAACCTGACCCGCTCGATGGCGGTGGAATGGGCCCAGCACGGCATCCAGGCCAACGCGATCGGCCCCGGCTACATGCTGACCGACATGAACGAGGCGCTGGTCAACAACACCGATTTCAACAATTGGCTGATGGGCCGCATCCCCTCCAAGCGCTGGGGCAAGCCGGACGAGTTGGTGGGCGCGGCGATCTTCCTGGCGTCGGACGCCTCCACCTATGTCAACGGCCAGATCATCTATGTCGATGGCGGCATGATCGCCGCGATGTGATCCGCGAACCAGGAGCAAGCCATGCGCGCCGTCGTCATCCACGCCCCGAAAGATTTGCGGATCGACACCTACCCGGATCCGGCGCCCGGCCCGGGCGAGGTTCGCGTCAAGATCGCCAATGGCGGCATCTGCGGCTCTGATCTGCACTACTACCATCACGGCGGTTTCGGCGTCGTGCGCATCCAGCAGCCGATGGCGCTGGGCCATGAGATCGCCGGCGTGGTCGCGGCCGTCGGTGACGGCGTCACCAGCGTGAAGCCGGGCACGCGCGTTGCGGTCAATCCGAGCAGGCCGTGCGGCCAGTGCCTGCATTGCCAGGAAGGCATGCGCAACCAGTGCCTCGATATGCGCTTCCTCGGCAGCGCGATGCGCTTCCCCCACGTGCAAGGCGGTTTTCGCGAGTTCATCACGGTCGATGCCACGCAAGCGGTGCCGATCGCAGACAAGCTGTCGCTGGCGGAAGCCGCGGTCGCCGAGCCGCTCGCGGTGTGCCTGCATGCCGGCAAGCAGGCCGGCCCCCTGCTCGGCAAGCGCGTGCTGATCACGGGCTGCGGCCCGATCGGCGCGTTGATGATCCTGGTGTCGCGCTTCGGCGGCGCGGCCGAGATCGTGGTGACCGACGTTGCCGAGGCGCCGCTCGCGGTCGCCAGGAAACTCGGCGCCACGCACGCCATCAATGTCGCGGCCGATGCCACGGCACTGGATCCTTGGCGCGCCGGCAAGGGCGTGTTCGACACGCTGTTCGAAGCCTCCGGCAATCAGGCGGCGCTGCGCAGCGCGCTCGACGTGCTCCGCCCAGGCGCGACGCTGGTACAGCTCGGCCTCGGCGGCGAGATGACGCTGCCGATCAATTCCATCGTCGCCAAGGAACTGCAGCTCCGCGGCACCTTCCGCTTCGATCCGGAGTTCGAGCTCGCGGTGCGCCTGATGGGCGAAGGCCTGATCGACGTGAAGCCGCTGATCACGGCCACCATGCCGTTCGAGAACGCGGTCGCCGCCTTCGAGCTCGCCAGCGACCGCTCGCAGTCGATGAAGGTGCAGCTTACCTTTTAGCGGCGCCCTCGGCCTGCTGGCTCTCGATCAGCCGATCGCTGACCAGGCGCACGGCGCCCCGTTTCCACGAATAATCCGCGCCGAGGCGCAGGCCGCTGTCGCCGCGCGCCAGCACGGCGCCGGTGCGGGCGTCGCGCAGCTGGAAGCCGAGCGTGTATTCGGTGCGGCTGACCCGCCGCACCACGCCGATCAGCGATTGATCCGCGCCCAGCTCCTTCGCAATCGCCGCCTCGCAGCCACCGCAGTCGCGTAACGCGCGCGCCTTCGCCGCCTCGCCGCTCGCGCTGCCGATTTCGACGATGCGGTAGCGGCCGGACTGACCGAGCACGTCACGCACGCCGCCGGTGGTCTCGGCGAGGTACGATGCGTCCGAAGCGGCCAGGGGGCTCCCTGATGCGGCCGTCATGTCCTCGAGCTCGAAATCGAACACGGCGAGCGCGACCGGCGCAGGCGTGCCGAGCGCCGCGATGACCTCGCGGGCGAGGAACGCCTCGGCGCGCTCCCAGGCCTCGTCATTGTCGCCGCGGAATGTGTAGAGCTTCTCGAACAGCACCTTCTTGGCCGCGGTATCGATCACGGCGACCCGCGCCCATTGCACCAGCGTGCTCGTCTTCTGGACGCCGCCGACGACCTTGAATTTTGCATCGGCTTGCCCGGCGGGGATGAGCTGATAGCGCTTGTCCGCCCCGACATCCCGGCGCAGCGCGGCCATGAACGCGCTCAGCCGCTTCTCGTGGGCGGCGGTCTGATCGACCGGCTCGCCGGACGTATCCAGGTACTGGAAATCCTCGATCGACACGCCGGCCGGTGCTGCGGCGGCCACCTCGGTGCCCGCGCCGGCAGGCCGGACACCCACGATGACAGCAAGGAGAAAAGCCGGGAGGATCAACCGGGAGAGGTACATGAGCGGAGCCCTCGCAGATGGAGCGGTTGGCAAATCTCGGCGGCAACCTGACACCCGGCAACGGGGCCCGTCCCGGCGAGCGCCGGGAAAATTTCACGTCATTGCACTGCAGTAACGCGTGGCGCTTTGCGCGGCTGGCGTTCTGCCGTTTAATGCGGCGGCGACAAGCCTGTTCGCGCAAGGTGCTGCCCGATGTGGAACCGCCCGAGATTCGATCTCAAGGTCCGTCTGACGTTGCGCGTGGCCGCCATAACGGCCGCCTGCTTCGCCGCAATCTCCGCCTATTTCCTGATCGCGGCCGACCGCGCGGTGCACGCGCGCATCGACGGCATCGCCGCGATCGTGGCGAAGTCGCTGGAGCTGCAACAGGGCAAGATCCAGTGGGTGGCCGGCCCGCGCGACTTTCCCAACCTTGATCCCGTCGCGGCCTATGTGATGACGCCCGGCCTGTGTCTGGCTTTCCGTGGCCCCAGCGGCGAGATGCTCCAGCGATTCTGCAGCGGCGCGCCCGCCCCGGCGAGCCCGTCGCCGCAGGTCTTCGCGGCCTTCTATCGCAGCCTGTTCGACCCCGGCCGCGAAGCGGCACGGCCTGTGATCGTGCGCGGCGCCAAGCTCGGCGAGACCGTGGTCTCGGTCGATCCGGCCGTGCAGACGGCGGAGGCCTGGCACGAGGCTGGCCGCCTGATGATTGCGTTTGCGATCGCGCTGCCGCTGTTGTGCTTGCTGGTCTACGCCGCGCTGGCGCGCGCGCTGCGTCCGACCCGCCTGATCCGCACCGGCCTCGAGCGGATCGCCGCCAACGACCTCTCGGCGCGGCTGCCGCCGTTCGATCTGGCCGAACTCTCCGCGATCCGCGACGGCTTCAACCATCTCGCCGAAAGCCTCGACAATGCGCTCGCCGAGCGCAGCGAGCTGACGCGCAAGCTGATCGCGCTCCAGGACGACGAGCGCCGCCATCTCGCGCGCGAGCTGCATGACGAATTCGGCCAGTCGCTGGCCGCCATCCGCGCCCTCGCCTCCTCCGCCCGCCAGACCGCCGCGCAGGACTGCCCCGCTTTGCTCGGCGAATGCGACGGTATCTCACGGACCGCGACCAGCATGATGGAGACGTTGCGCGGCGCGCTGTTCCGGCTGCGCCCGCCCGATGTCGAGGAGCTCGGGCTGGTGGCCAGCCTGGAAGGTCTCGTCGCGGGCTGGAACGGACGCAGCCGCGGCGAGACGCGCTTTTCGATCCATTTCGACGGCGCGTTCGAGACCCTGCCCGCCGCGGTCAGCGCCAACCTCTACCGCATCGTGCAGGAGGCACTCACCAACGCCGCCAAGCACGCCGGCGCCACCAAGGTGGAGCTGCATTTGACGATGGCGGCAGACGAGATCGCGCTTGCCATCGACGACGATGGACGGCCGAACGATGCGTCGGTCAAATCCGGCATGGGCCTGCTCGGCATGCGCGAGCGCGTTGCGGCCTTGCGCGGCCGGATGAGCTTCGAAGTCGGTGCCAACGGCGGCTCGGCCCTGCGCGTCGTCATTCCGCTCACCGCCGCCGAGCGGCAGGCGCTGGAGCATGCGGCATGAGCGCGGCCGATGCCTCCATCCTGCTGGTCGACGACCATTCCGTCGTCCGCGAGGGCTATCGCTCCGTGCTCCAGAAGCAGCCGGGCCTGCGCGTCATCGCCGAAGCGGCCGACGGCGCTGAGGCCTACCGGCTGTACAAATCCGAGGCGCCCGACCTCGTCATCATGGATCTGAGCATGCCCGGCATCGGCGGCATCGAAGCGGTCAGGCGGATCAGGCAATGGGACAAGGGCGCCAGGATCCTCATCTTCACCATGCATCAGAATGCGGGCTTCGCAGTGCAGGCGATCCGCGCCGGCGCCAGGGGTTACGTCACCAAGACCAGCCCGCCGGAAACGCTGGTGCGGGCCGTGATGGACGTGCTCGCCGGCAAGATCGCCATCAGCCCCGACATCGACCACGAGCTGGCGCTGAGCCGGCTCGGCGGCGAAAGCTCGGCCGCCGACGTCCTCACCGCGCGCGAGTTCGAGGTGATGCGGCTGCTGCTCGCGGAGCGGACGACGGAGGAGATCGCAGAAACGCTGCACGTCAGCCCGAAGACGGTGGCGAACCTGCATTCCCTGATCAAGGACAAGCTCGGCGTCGGCTCCGACATCGAGCTGGTCCGCCTCGCGCTGCGGCAGGGACTGTTGACCGAGCCCGATCTCGGCGAGGCCTGATCGCTCAGGCCAGATAACGCGCCAGATAGCCTTCCATCGCATAGAGCGCGCAGAGTGCCAGGCTCGACCACACCGCGGCGCTGAAATACAGGAACATCCAGGTCAGCTCGCCCTTCCAATGCGCGATGTCGTGGGTCACCACCCAGCGCGTCGAGACGTCATGCAGGCCTTCGAGGAAGCCTAAGAACCTGCCGCCCTCGGCGTGCCCGGCCCGCCAGCGGCTGAGATACATCGGCACGTCGACGGTGACGAGGAAGGCGAGGAAGCAGGCGATGCCGACGATGCCTGACATCAGCGCCCAGCGCACCACGCCCTGGAATTCCGGCATCAGGCGGCACAGCGCGAGGCCGGCGAGGAAGAAGGTCACCGCCCACAGCGAGTTCTCGATCGCGTTGTAGAGGAAATTGGTCGTCACCACCGCGTACCAGGAGAAGCACTCCGCGATGATGATGATCGGCACGATCACGAGCGCGATGTTCACCGCGGTCTCGGCGCCCGTCATCTTGCCGAGCTGATGCAGGATGATGGCCCATTGCGCGACGAAGCAGAGCTCGGCCACGGTCGCGACCGTTCGGCCGACGACGACGCTCGAGAGCCAGGTGTCGAACAGGCAGATGCGCTGCACGTCGGCGCGCGGCAGGAACGAGCGGAACGCGCAGCCGAACACATAGCCCGCGCACAGCAGCAACATCAGCCCGATGTCCGAGCCGCCACTGAGGCTGCCCGCAGGCGTCGGGTAGAATTCGCGGTACAGCATGAACCACACCAGGATATTGGCGCCGCTCACGAGCGTGAGGGATCCCCACCACCACGCGAGGGGATTTGACCGCGCCTGCCACTGCAACATGAACCGCTCCGCAAATTATCGATCTGACATGTCGTCGTAATAATCCTGTCACAACACGACATGCAATCACGACAAAAATCTGTGTGTGCGGCCCGGTCCGGCGCGTCCTTCAACGAAAACGTCGAGGCGATATCTGTGTCCACATATCGGACAATTTCCCCATTCTTGCCGAATCTATTGGACAGAAGCGATTTCGCCGTCTGATATTCGGGGATGGCCCTGAGAGACTCATCCAAACCGCGACATCCGCTCTCCTCCGCCGCCGCAGTGCTGGCGGAGAGTGTCGATGACGCCGCCTTCGCGACGACACTGGCAAAGGGACTCGTCGTGCTCGAGGCGTTCAAGGCCGGGAGCACGCTGCTGGGTAACATGGAGCTGTCGGCGCTGACGGGCATCCCGCGGCCGACGGTGGCACGGCTGACGCACACGCTGGCCGAGCTCGGCTACCTCCGCTACGACGCCGAGCGCGCCAAGTACCGCGTCGCTGCGCGGGCACTGCGGATCGCGCATCCTCTGCTTGCCGGAATGCAATTCCGCCAGATGGCGCGGCCCATGATGCAGGAGCTGGCGCTTAGCGTCCGCGGCACGGTCTCGATCGGCCTGCTCGACGCGACGTCGATGATCTATGTGGAGACCGCGCGCTCCGGCGATGTCGGACCGCACGCGCCGGACATCGGCATGCCGATTCCCGTGGTGATGACCGCCATGGGACGCGCCGCGGCGGCGACTTTGCCGCCGGCCGATGCAGACCGGCTCGAGCGGAACATCGGTGCTGAAGACCCCGAGCTGTGGTCGGCCTTCCGCGACAAATACCGGGCCGGGATCGCGCAATGCAAAAGCCGGGGCTTCTGCACCTGCTGGGGCGAGTACATGGCCTCCATCCATGCCGTCGCCGCGCCGCTGTTTCACGCCAGCGAATCGAGGCAGTCGTTCTCGATCAATTGCGGCATCCCCGCCTTCCGGCTCCAGCCGGGACAGCTGGAAGGTGAGATCGGTCCGCGCATCGCGGCGCTTGCCGACAGCATCCGCACCATCGTCGGGCAGCCAGAGTCCGCGCCGCCGCGCAAGACCAAGAAGATCACAAGCGCCGGAAAATGACATGGCTGGACCGCTCGAGGGACTGAAGGTTCTCGACATCGCGACGATCATTGCAGCGCCGTTCGCCGCCACGCTGCTGGCCGACTACGGCGCCGAGGTGCTCAAGATCGAGATGCCCGGGAACGGCGACGGCGTAAGGTCGTTTCCGCCGTTCAAGGACGGCAAGCCGCTGTGGTGGAAGGCCGCCAACCGCAACAAGAAGTTTGCCACGCTCGATCTGCGCACTGGGGAAGGACTTGCGCTGTTCAAGCAGCTGCTTTCGCGCTTCGACGTGCTGATCGAGAATTTCCGTCCGGGAACGCTCGATCGATGGGGCTTGCCTAAGGAGGTGCTGTGGTCGATCCAGCCGCGCCTCGTGATCCTGCGCGCCACCGCCTTCGGGCAGGATGGACCTTATCGCGAGCGACCCGGCTTCGCCCGCATCTTCGAGGCCATGGGCGGGCTCACCTACATCACGGGCGAGAGCGACGGCGAACCGACCCATCCGGGATACCCGATCGGGGATTCGATCGGCGGCCTATTCGGCGCCGTCGGCGTGCTCGCGGCGCTGTGGAAACGGGCGCGCGACCCGAATGCGCCCGGCGAGGAGATCGATCTTTCGCTGACTGAGGCGACCTTCCGCCTGCTCGACGTTCTCGCCATCGAGCACGACCAGCTCGGCACCGTTCGCAGCCGGATCGGCAATGCCAACGGCTATTCGGCGCCGGCGGCCGTGTTTCGCACCAGCGACGATCACTGGGTGACGCTGGCAGGTTCGACCAACGCGCTGTTTGCGGCGAACTGCCGGGCGATCGAACGGCCCGACCTGATCACCGATCCGCGCTTTTCCAGCAACGACCGGCGCGTCAGGCACGCCGCCGAACTCAACGACATCTTCGCCGGCTGGTGCGCCGCCCATCCCCTCGACGAGGTCCTCGCGCTATTCAATGCCGCGCAGGGAACGCTTGCTCCGATCTATTCGATCGACCAGATCGCCGACGACCCGCAAGTGAGGGCGCGCGAGGTGATCACCCGCGTTGCCGACAAGGATTTCGGCACGGTCGCCATGAGCAATGTCGTTCCGCGCTTCACCAATGATCCCGCGCGATTGCGTCACGCCGCCGGCGACGTCGGCGAGGACAATGACGAGGTGTTTCGCAATTGGCTCGGCCTTTCGGACCAGGAGATCGAAAGGCTCACCGCGCGAAAGGTGAACTGAAATTAACAAGAAGACCAACAATAAAAAGGGAGGAAGAAAACAGTGACATCATTCAAGGTCACACGCCGAACCCTGCTGGGCACGCTCGCAGGCGGGCTCGCCGCCGGCTCAGGCCTGACGGTGCAGGCCGAGGATGCATGGCCCTCGCGCATGGTGCGGCTGATCTCGCCCTACGGGCCCGGTGGCTCCAACGACATCTCGTTGCGCCTGCTGGCCGAAGAGTTCGGCCGCAATCTCCGTCAGCAGTTCATCGTCGAGAACAAGCCCGGTGCCGGCACCCGCATCGCCAATGACATGGTCGCCCATGCCCCGGGCGACGGCTACACCCTTCTCTATGTCGCGGCCCCCTACGCGACCGCCGAGGCGCTGTTCGGCAAGCTGACCTATGACCGCAAGGATCTGCAGCCGGTGGCGATGGTCCTGGTCGCGCCGCTCTTCCTCATCATCAGCGCCGACGCGCCGTTCAAGACGCTCCCCGAGCTGATCGCCTACGGCAAGTCGAAACCGGATGGGCTGACCTTCGCCTCTCCGGGCGCCGGCTCGCAGCCGCACCTCGCCGGAGAGCTCCTGTTTCGCGACGCCGGCGTCAAGGGTCTCAACATTCCGTTCCGGGGCGATGCCGCCTCCTACACCGAGCTGCTCGCCGGCCGCGTCGATGCTACGCTGACAGCGCTGCCGACCGCCCTGCCCTACATCCAGAGCGGCAAGTTCATCGTGCTCGGCGTCGCCTCGCCCGAGCGCAGCGCGCTCTACCCGCAGGCGCCGACACTGCGCGAGCAGGGTTTTCCCAACGTGGCTGCCGCCGGCTGGTACGGCTTCATGGCGCCAGCCACGACGCCGCGCGCGATCGTCGACAAGCTCCAGGCCGAAGTCCTGCGCGCGCTCGCCGAACCCGGGATCAAGGACAAGCTGACCGCCCAGGGCCTCGAAGTGCGCGCCGGCACCGCGGCCGAGTTCGGCCAGTTCATCGACGCCGAGACCCAGAAATGGACCAAGCTGATCCGCGATGCCGGTCTCAAGGGCGAATGACAATCGAGAAGGACCGGACATGACAAGCTTTGTTCTCAAACACATCGCGGCCTCCGCGCTGCTTCTCGCGCTGTCGAGCGCGGCAGCGCAGGCGCAGAAGAAATACGATGCCGGCGCGTCCGACACGGCGATCAAGGTCGGTCAGACCGTGCCGCTCAGCGGCCCGGCCTCGGCCTACGCCGTGATCGGCAAGACCCAGGCCGCCTATATGAGGATGATCAACGACCAGAGCGGGGTGAACGGCCGCAAGGTCGAGTTGATCCAGTATGACGATGCCTACTCGCCGCCGAAAACCGTGGAGCAGACCCGCAGGCTGGTCGAAAGCGACGAAGTGTTGCTGACGTTCCAGATCATCGGCACCGCGCCGAACGTCGCCGTGCAGAAATATCTCAACGCCAAGAAAATCCCTCAGCTGTTTGCCGCGACCGGCGCTGCGCGTTTCACCGATCCCAAGAACTTTCCCTGGACCATGGGCTTCAACCCCTCCTATCTCGTCGAGGGCCGCATTTACGCGCAGTATCTCCTGAAGAACCATCCGAACGCGAAGATCGGCGTGCTCTACCAGAACGACGATCTCGGCAAGGATTATCTCGCCGGCCTCAAGGCCGGCCTCGGCGACAAGGCGAAGATGATAGTGGCCGAGACGTCCTATGAGATCACCGAGCCGACGATCGACTCGCAGATCCTGCGGCTGAAGGATGCCGGCGCCGACGTGCTGTTCAGCGCCACCACGCCGAAACAGGCGGCGCAGGCGATCAAGAAGGTCGCCGAGATCGGCTGGAAGCCGCTGCACATCATCGACATCAACGCCTCCTCGCTCAGCGCCGTGCTGAAGCCGGCGGGTCTGGATAATTCCAAGGGCGTCGTCAGCGTCGGTTACGTCAAGGATGCCGCCGATCCCGAATGGAAGGACGATACCGGCATGAAGCGCTACCTCGCCTTCATGGCGAAATACTATCCCGACGGCGACAAGGATTCGAACCTGAACGTCTATGGGTACATCACGGCCCAGCTGCTGGTTCAGGTGCTGAAGCAATGCGGCGACGACCTCACTCGCGACAACGTGATGCGGCAGGCCGCCAGTCTCAAGAACGTCGAGCTCGACCTGACGCTGCCGGGGATCTCGGTCACGACCACGCCGACCGACTATCGCGTCAACAAGCAGTTCCAGATGGTGCAGTTCGACGGCCAGCGCTGGCAGAAGCTCGGCGACATCGTGACGGACGAAGCGAAGGAGTGAGGCAGTGTGAGCAGAGCGTCGACGCGGCGCTCATTGCCCTCCAGCGAGGCGGCTGCCGCTGCGGATGACATCGTCGCGTTGGTCGACATGGCGCTGATATTCGGAGATCGCGCGATTGGCCATCCGGATCCGGTTCGTCTGCCCCTCCTCGACCATCATGGTGATGCGCTGCGCCAGGAACACGCAGGCCGCGAACTCGTCGCTGATGGCGCCCGTCCGCGTGAGAAAGTTCCAGGCGATCTCATAGGCCTGCTCGGCGGCGGGGTTGCGGTAGTCGCTGAAGATAATGTGCGTCATCACCGGCAAAGCCGCAGGCGGGCGATCGTTCCTGTGGTCCCTTCCTACCTCCCCCTATCACGGGCTGCATGAGTCCCCGATGGATGTCCGGTCTCTGGAACGAAATGCACTTGCGCTGGCAGACACATTCCGACGCTGGGTCGTAGGCCTCCAGTTCGATGCACCCGGAACGTCTTGCGCAGGAACGGTTGCTGTCGCGCGTGATTGGTCCGTCATGTGCAACAGGAGACGCAACATGCGTAAGACAATTCTGACGATCTTCACAGCAGCCGTTCTGGCTGGTGCTTCAGTCGGCGCAGCGGTCGCACAAGGTGCCGGCGGTGGTGCCGGGGGTGCGGGTGGTGCGGGAGGTGCAGGCGCCGGTGGGGCGGGTGCCGGAGGGGCGGGTGCCGGAGGGGCGGGTGCCGGAGCGGGAGCAGGTGCTGGTGCAGGCGGCAGCGGCGCTGCCGGAGGAAGCGGAAGCGCTGGAGACGGCTCAGGCGGCGGCAGTGGCGGAATCACCCATACGCAACGTGGCGGACAGGGCGCGTCCAGCGCTCCAGGCATGCGCAACGAGACCACTCCGCCGACGAGCGGCACCGCACCGCGGCGCTAGCGCATGATCCGGAAAAGTGTGCGGCGGTTTCCGAAGAGATCATGCTCAAATGATAAATAGAGCGCGATGACGATTCATCCTGATCTCATCGCGCTTCAGTTGCCTCGTCGATCGCCCTCTTCGGAAACCGATCCATCGAGGTGTACGAAAGCGGTCCCGGCGAATCCTTCGCCGGGACCGCTTTGTCTTCACCGCTTCATGCCCGCCACATAGGCCGCCAGCTTGTCCAGCGTCTGGTAGCCATATTCGACGGCGCCGAAGCCGATCATGCCATCGCGCTGCGCGGTGCTCGAGGCCAGCTGGCGCATCATCAGCACGGTCTTGCCATTGCTCTGCTCGGCAAAGGTGACTGTGAAGCGGAACATGCCGGGATCCTCGTCCTGGTCAACGCCGTGATCCATCTCCATCAGCTGCGGCCGCTCGATGCGGCGAAAGCGCATGCGGTTCGGATAGACCGTGCCGTCGGGGCCGATCATGTTGAAGCGCCAGACGCCGCCGACGCGTACGTCGATCTCGAAGGTCTCGACCTTGAATCCCTTCGGTCCGAACCATTGCGGCAGGTGCTTCGGGTCGGACCACGCCTCGAACACCAGATCGCGCGGCGCGTCGATCACGCGCGACATCACGATCTCACGGTCGAGCGACCATTGCGACAGAGCGGGATTGGCAGAACTCGTCATCACTCAGTACCTTTCCGTTTGGTTGTTCGGGACGGCCGCCTGGCGGCCGCCCGCTCCTTCTCTTTCTTGAGCTTCATCACGTAGGCTTCGAACCGGTCGAGCCGCGCCTCCCAGATTGCGCGCTGCTGCTGGAACCAGTCCTCCGCACCGAGCAGCGCATCCGGGCTAAGGCGGCAGGTGCGCACGCGGCCGGATTTCTCCGACAGCACGAGCCCGCTCGTCTCCAGCACATGGATGTGTTTCATGAAGCTCGGCAGCGCCATGGCGAAGGGATCGGCGAGCTCGCCGACGGAGGCCTCGCCGGCGCACAACCGCATCACGATCGCCCGTCTGGTGGGATCGGCGAGCGCTGCGAAGACCTGATCGAGGCGGGGCGATTGGTTAGCCATGAAGCTAACTATACACGGGCCAACGGCGGACGTCAACAATTGTTAGCCGATCGGCTCAGTTTTGTAGCCCGGATGGAGCGCAGCGCAATCCGGGATCGTGCCACGAACGACGCCCGCCCCGGATTTCGCTGCGCTCCATCCGGGTTACGGTACTGCGAGCCTCGCGATACGGAACCCACAACGCGCAATTGTGAATTGGGCCCCAGGGCGCTTGCCGCTAAATGAGACCGGGGGCACCATTGCATCGTTCGTCAGGGCACGTGCCGTCTTTTGCCTCATCATCATCGTTCACCCGGCGGGCGCTCGCCCGGGCCGCGCTTGTTCCCCTCGCGATCGGGCTGGGCCGGCCGCCCCGCGCCTTGGCGGATTCCGACATGATCGCGCAGATGCGCGACATCGTCGCGAGCGAGCTGGCGCCGACCGTAACGCCCGACCATGCGGGCGGCCTTGCCGCCGCCCTCTATGCCGGACGCCATGTCGAGTTCTTCAACTACGGTCTTGCCGATGATGCCGCCAAACGGAAGGTGACGCCGGACACGCTGTTCAACCTCGCGTCTGTAAGAAAACCGTTCGAAGCGACGCTGGTCGCTCTCGGTACGCTCCGCGGCGAGCTGCGGCTCGACGAACGCGTCCCTAAATATCTTCCCGAGCTCGACGGCGAATACATCCGCCGCGTCAGCGTCGGCGAGCTCGTCACGCACACCTCGGGGCTGTTGCTGCCGACCGACCATCCGCCCTGGCCGAACGATCAGTTCACGCGCGAGCAGTTCGTCGCCATGCTGAACGCCTTCGCGCCGGCGCCCGGCGTCGCACCCGGCCGGCAGCGCATCTACACCCACGCCGGCTACGTGCTGCTTCAGCTCGTGCTCGAGCGCTGCTACGGCATGCCGATCGGTGCGCTGATCCAGTACCGCATTCTGCGCCCGCTCGCCATGGACGCCAGCTTCATCCCCGAGCGCGGCGCGGACAATCGCGCCGTCATGGACGGGGCCTGGACGCGGCGCGTGGTCCAGGGCTATTCCGACCAGGGCACGGCGATCGGCCCAATCGGCGATCAGCAGAGCTATTTTGACTTTCCCGGCACCGGCCAGATGTTCTCCTCCGCCCGGGATCTTGCCACCTTCGCAGCGGCCTGCGTTGACGGCCGGACGATCGATCCGCATTTGCGCGAAGCGCTGCGGATGACGCAGCGTGAAGTCTTCCGCGTCGACGACAAGTTCGGACAGGGCATGGCCTGGGAGAGCGTGCGTCTGCCGGGCGTCACTGTCATCGACAAGCCCGGCGGCCTCAACAATGCGTCCGGCTATATCGGCCTCGTTCCGTCGCGGCGGATCGCCATCGTCCTGCTCGCCAACCGCGGCGAGTACCCGCACGAGATCGCGCGCTACAAGATCCTGCCCGCGCTGGCGCATCTGCTGCCATTGCACGCAGGCTGAGCTTCACAACAGAAAGCCTTTTCACAACAGAAAGCCCCGGCCAGGCCGGGGCTTTCCACGTCAGGATCGGAACGGGATGCTCAGTATCTGGCGACGACCGGTCCGCCGAACTTGTAGTTCACGCCGACGCGCACGATGTTCGACTTGAGATCGACCGAATGGGTGAAGGTCTGGGCCGGCAACGGCACACCGACGTTGAGATTGTTGCTGGTCATGCTGCTGCGGCCAAGATCGACGTAAAGATATTCGGCCTTCAGCGACCAGCCGTTGCCCACGGCGTACTCACCGCCGACGCCTGCTGTCCAGCCGACGCGGGTGTCGCGGATCGCTCCGGACTCGGTCGCGCCAGCAAAGGTGTCGGTGAAGCTGAAGTTGCCCCTCACCTCGGCGATGGCGGCGCCGCCGGTGGCGTAAATCAGCCAGCTCGGCGTCGCGAGGAAGCCGATGCGGCCGCGAATGGTGGCGAGCCAATCGGCCGAGACCGACGAATTGACGGTGAAGGTGGTCGGCGCGCAGCAGGGATACACGGCCGTGCTGCTCGCGCTGCCCTTGAAGCCGAAATAGTTGATGTCACCCTCGAGGCCGAGCACGGCGTTGTTGACCTGCCAGTTGTAGCCGGCGGTGAAGCCGCCGGTCACACCGGAGCTGTTGATGTGTTGGGCGCCGACCGTCCCGATGGCGGTCACGCTCGAATCCGCGAAATAGGCGGCCACCGGAAACAGCGTGGTGGTGGCGGGGTTCGCGCTGCCCCACTGCCCGCCGACATTGCCGCCGACGTAGAAGCCGGTCCAGCTATAGACTGGCGCCATCACCGGCGCCTTGGTGTAATGCGCCGCGAGATCGGCCGCCTGAACGGATGCGGTGCCCAGGACAACCGAGGCAGCCGCCAGCAAAAACTTCTTCATTCCAGTCTCCTTGCCCCACGCGATTGACCTCGCGTTTCGAATGCGCGCAGGTAAAAGGCAACCGGCGCAGTTAGGGCATAGGGCCGGCGCCGCTGCTCGTCTTGGGCTGCGGCGCAGTTCGCAAGGACTGTGACGTAGTGTGCGCCTCAGATCGTGCGAACGGATGGCGGGTGTGACCGAGGAGCCACGCCTGATCCATCATCAGCGGCGCGCGACGCACCGCCCGTGTCGCATCACGACAAGGCCGCCAGAAACGCGATTCGAGACTGCGCGCTTCAGACCGAGCGCGTCAGCCCGCCATCGACGCGGATGTTCTGGCCGGTGATGTAAGCCGCGCCGTCGGAGGCCAGGAACGAGACCGTCGCCGCGATCTCCTCGACCTTGCCGTAGCGCTTCATCGGCACGCTGTCGCGGCGCGCGTCCAGCTGCGGCAGGCTGTCGATCCAGCCCGGCAGGACGTTGTTCATGCGGATGTTGTCGGCCGCATGGGTGTCGGTGAAGATCTTGGTGAAGGCGGCAAGGCCCGCGCGGAACACCGCCGAGGTCGGGAACATCGCGCTGGGCTCGAACGCCCAGGCCGTCGAGATGTTGATGACGGCGCAACCCTTTTGCGCCTGCATGATCGGCGTCACCAGCCGGGTCGGGCGGATCACGTTGAGCAGATAGGTGTCGAGGCCGGTGTGCCACTGCTCGTCGGTAATCTCCGTGATCGGCGCGCGCGGCCCGTGGCCGGCGCTGTTGACGAGCACGTCGATGCGTCCCCACTTCGCCATGGCGCCGTCGACGAGGCGCTTCAAATCGTCATTCTCCTTGTTGGAGCCGGTGACGCCGAGCCCGCCGAGCTCGGCCGCCAGCGCCTCGCCCTTGCCGGAGGACGACAGGATCGCGACGCGAAACCCGTCCGCCGCCAGCCGCCGCGCAGCCCCTGCCCCCATGCCGCTGCCGCCGGCGGTAACGAGCGCAACCTTCTCTGCTGCCATGACCGATCATCCCTTCAGTTGAGGCGAGCCGCAGGCTCGGCCTATCATGAGGCCTTCTACAGCCAGACCTGTCGGCAGGTCCATGGTCGAAGGCATCCATCATGAGCAACCCGAGATGAGTGATTTGCTGATCCGCAATCTCCGCCCCGATGAGATCTCCCTCGCCATCGACTGGGCCGCGGCCGAGGGCTGGAATCCGGGCCGAGCCGATGCCGCCTGCTTCGCGGTTCCCGACACGCAAGGCTTCTTCGTCGGCGAGATCGATGGCGAGCCGGTGGCGACCGTCTCCTGCGTCAATTACGACGACCGCTTCGCCTTCCTCGGCTTCTACATCGTGCGCGATAGTTTTCGCGGCGCGGGCCATGGCCTGCGCATCTGGAACGCGGCGATCGCGCATGCCGGCGCGCGCGTGATCGGGCTCGACGGCGTCGTGGCGCAACAGGACAATTACAGGAAATCCGGCTTCCAGCTGGCCTATGCCAATATCCGCTATGGCGGCCTCGTCACCGCGCGCTCGAGGCCGCCCACTGACGTGGTTGCGCTGAACACGATTCCGTTTGCGCTTGTGGAGGCCGACGATGCCACCGTCTTCCCGGCCCGGCGCAGCGCCTTCCTGCGCGCCTGGATCGATACATCAGGCCATGTCGGCCGCGCCCTCGTGCGGGACGGCAAGCTCGCCGCATGGGGCGTGATCCGGCCCTGCCGGACCGGCTGCAAGATCGGCCCGCTCGTCGCCGACGACCGCGCGGCGGCGGAGGCGATCGTGCAGGCTTTGCTTGCGAGCGCCGATGTCGGCGAGATCTTCCTCGACGTTCCCGCCGTCAATCGCGAGGCGATCGCGCTCGCGGAAGCACTCGGGCTCAAGCCGGTGTTCGAGACGGCGCGGATGTACACGGGAGCGATCCCGCCGCTGCGCATCGACCGCGTCTTCGGCGTGACCAGCTTCGAGCTAGGCTAAAACTCAGTAGCAGCGCGTGATGTTGACGGTGTGCTCGCTGCCGCCGCGGCCGGGCACCGTCACCTGCTCCGTCGGGCAGCTCGGCACATAGGGCCGGTCGGACGGCACCACGTTCGGCGGGAAGCGATGCGACCAGTCCCACGGGACATCATAGGTGTAGGTGTAGCGCACGTCGGTGGAGACCGGCTGCCCGGCATCGCCGAAGGGCTGGCTGTAGCCGGCGCCGTCGTAGAAGAACCCGCCGCCGCCCGGCCAGTACACGAAGGGGTTATTCCGCCGGTGGAACCGGGCTCCCGGCCCCATCGGCGCACGCGCCATCGCGCCGGAAGGCGCAGCGGTCACCCCATGCGGCGCGGCGCCGCCGGGTCTGGCAAAACTGTCGCTGGGGCTAAGGAGCAGCGCGGCTGCGCTGAGCGAGGCGAATAGCGCCGCATGGGATCTGGACATCATGATACGCACCAACTCGTTTGGCTTAAGCGATAGCGGCTCCCCGCCGCTACGCTAGGCCGGGCCGTCGCCCACCCGCAAACGTATAATTAATTATTGGTTAAGGCACGGGCTTAACCGGGGAACAGGTGCGGCAAGACGCCCGGTATTCTCGGCCCTTCCAGCCACTTCGTTCCACGGCCTTCGCTTCATAAGCAGTTGATCGGAGTTGATCGCTCCCGCCGAACACGTCTCGGAACGCTCCCGCAGTGCAACCGTTGGCCCCCGACACGAGCAAGGAGCATCTCCAATGCAGAACAAGTCAAAACTCCTGTGCCTGATCACGGCATCACTCGTCGCCGGCACTGCGGCTGCCTCGGCACAGGGCTATGATTGGAACGGGCCGCGCGTGGGGTGGGACCGCACCGCGCCCTCCTACGAGCCGGTTCAGCCGCGCGCGTATTATCCTGATGTCGCGGGGCCCTATGGCGCGCTCAACGGCACCAACCATCCAACCCCGAGCTCGACGCAGGGCGACGTCGGCCCTGACGGCAACAACAACGGCACGCTGACCGGCGGCTATCGCTGGTAAGGCCACTCACGGCGAGGCCCGCCGTCCTTTCGCGGGACGGTGGGCCTTCGTGCGTCAACGGCCCTGCTGCTTGCGCAGCCAATCGAGCATGTCCTGTATGTTTTCCTGCGCGTTGCCGATGCCCTGTGTCACGATGGCGGTGTTGCCGCCGCTGCGCCGGTACACCGTCGTGCGCCCGGGCTCCTTCTCGATTTTGACCTCGGCCTGCGCGGGATCGCCGCTCTGCGTGATCACCGACGTGCCGTTCTCGTCCTGGACCACCGTGGTGTGACCGTCGCCGGCGCCGGCCGGCGCCGTCGCGACCACGCTCATGAGTCCTATTCCGGATGCGAGCAGGAGCAATCTCATGTCACACCTCCATCATCGGCTGAACTGAAAGATCGCCAGCCAGTTGAAACGCCCGAACTGCCTAACCGCTCCCGTATTCATGTCTCCGATCTGGAGCAGGAGCGCGTTGGTGGAATTGCCGATCTGGGTGATCTCGGCGGTGTTGCTCGCACCGGATTGGCCGATGATCGCATTGGTGGTGCCGCCCACCTGGATCACATTGGCATAGTTGCGCGTGCCGTTCTGGATGATGGTCGCATCCACCGTCCCGGTGCCGCCGATCTGGATCACCCGCGCGATATTGATGCGGCTATTCTCTTCGATCGTCACGGGCTGAACATTGTCGCCGAACTGCACGACGGTTTCAATGGTCACATTCCGGTTCGTCACGCTGCGCTGGACCGACCCGGCGCTCGCCTGCGTCGCCGTGCCGATGGCGGCGAGCATCGCCGCCACGGCCAACACGTGCCTCAACATCTGTCCGCATCGCATCGCGTTTCCCCCGTTCTCGACACCGGCGCGTTCGCTCGCGCCTTACGGGCCGGTCTGGACGATCGTCGAGGCGTTGATCGCGCCGAATTGCGCCACCGTGCCCGCATTCATCGTGCCGAGCTGCGATATCAGGCTCGTCGCCGACTGGCCGGTCTGACCGACGAACGCGAGATTGTTCGTTCCGGCCTGACCGATCGATGCGGAATTCGTTCCGCCGAATTGCAGGACGCCCGTGGCATTGTTGGTGCCGTTCTGCGTCACTGTCGCGCTGGTGCTGCCGCCGATCATGAACACGCCCGCCATATTGAGCTGACTGTTCTGGTTCAGTACCACGGGCGGCCCGCCGACAGAGACGATGGTCTTGATGTCGGCGGTCTGGGCACCGGCTGATCCGGTGCCCGCCGAGCACAGAGCGAGCAAGACGGCGCCCGCGCGTCCCAAATGATGTTTCATGACATGCCTCATCGCTTCGGGTCTGCTCACGGAGCCTGCTGGATGATCGTCGAGCCGTTCAGGATTCCGAGCTGACCAACTCCGGCGGCATTGTTCGCACCGATCTGGCCGATCAGGCTCGAGTTGAAGCCGCCGACCTGGCCGGCCAGCGCGGTGTTGGACGCCGTCGCGGTCGTGCCGCCCTGCCCGATCACCGAATTGTTGACGGTCAGGAGCGAGCCTGTCTGCAAGGTGGTCGCCGTATTGGTGGCGCCGAACTGCATCGTCGTGGCGTTGTTGCTGGTGCCGCCGCTCTGCGAAATGAACGAAGTGTTGGTCGTTCCGAATTGCAGCACGCTGGCGGTGTTGCCGGCGTTTGCATCGGCGGCCGTCAGCGCACCGAGCGCCACGACCGTTGCAATGAAATAGGTGATCCGCATGTCATTTCCTTCCGCGACAATGGGCGGGCCATCGCAATTGATCGGCCGGCCGGATTGCGGTGCATTCGAGAATGGCGCGGACGCAACCGCAACTGGATGCGTCCGGCCAAACGGGGCTGTGAGTCAGTGCGCCGTCTGCGAGACGGTGCTGCCGTTGACGCCGAACACGCTGAGCTGGCCGACGCCGGCGGAGTTGTTCTGCAGCGCGGGGGGCCCGAACGAGTTCTGGGTGATCGCGCTGGTGTTGTTGCCGAACGCCACCTGGCCGGTGGTCGCCGAGTTCTGCACGCCGACCTGGTTCACCGTGCTGCCGTTGTTGAGCGAGGCAGCGCCGGTCCCCTGCATCGTGGACGCAGTGTTCACGATGCCGAGCTGGCTGGTCGACGAGCTGTCGTTGGTGAGGCCGTTCTGCGTGACGGACGAGCCGTTCACGACGCCGACTTGCACCGTGGTCGAGGTGTTGGCGGCCTGCGCCGCGGAGGACAGGGCGAACAATGCAACGGAAGCAAAAAACAATTTACGCATGGAGTATCCCTTTCTGACCAAGTTGTCTGACTGAGTATGGATGCCGTCTTGGAAGAGGCCGACATCGTAGGGATACTGTGAACCGATCGTGGCCTGCGCGACAGACTGCAGTTCATGCTAATCGGTACGGACTAGACGTTGCGCGAGATGTCGGCGAATCGAAGCGCAGAAAAGCTGCTATCCCGCGCCGGCGCGAATCGTCTCGGCTTCGCGCCCCATGCTGTCGATCAACCGCACCACTTCGATCGGCGTACGCAGCTCCAGCTTTCGCATCATCCTGGCGCGATGGACCTTCGCCGTCACTTCGCTCACGCCGAGCCTCGCCGCGATCTGCTTGGCCACCAGCCCTTCGGCCATCAGCAGCATGATCTCGCGCTCTCTCGCCGTCAGCGTCTCGACGCGCTGGCGGGCTTCACGCACGATATCCTCGCGTTCCAGCCGCCTGCGGTCGCGCTCGATGCCGTGCCTGATCGCATCGAGGATCTCCTGCTCGCGAAAGGGTTTTGGCAGAAACTCGACCGCGCCGCGCTTCATGGCCTCGACCGAGACGCGGACGTCGGAATGGCCGCTGATGAAGACGATCGGGATGGGCACGCCCGTCTCGGCGAGCCGGCGCTGAAGCTCGAGGCCGGTCGGCGACGTCCCGGGAAAGCGGACGTCGAGCACGAGGCACGACGGCCCGGGCGAAATACTTTCCGCGAGGAACTCTTCCGTCGAGGCGAACAACTTCACCTGGTGTCCGGTCTCCTCGCAGAGATTTCCGATCGCAGTTCGAATCTGAATCTCGTCGTCAACGACATAAACTATGGCTTGACCTGAAACCATTGCAACGGACTCCCCGGCTTGGATCTCGATGAGCAGGCATCGAGCCATCCATTCTTCTTGCAAGCGCAGACAAGGTGCTTGGGTGAATTCGCGGGGGCCGGGCGAAGCGCATCGGTCCACCGGTTCGACGTCTTAGAGCCAACACCCGCTCGTGACGAGTGAAGGCGTTCACATATCGGGCTTCGTGATCGGAGGGAATTGAGCGCGCCTCCGTCCGCATCGCGGCGGAGTGCGATATCGAGAATGCGGCAAGCCGGTGTCGTGGAGTCCGGTCGCGTGATCGCGGTATTGCCAACTGCATCATGGCATCGCCACTCATGTGCCGAGTCGAACGCCGGGCGCCGGCCGCTTTCGGCCGGAGCAGACGGGACGTTCAGTCAGCTAATCGAGTTCGATACCGCGCGCGTCATATCGATACGCTTCGTATGCATCTCCAGCAAATCACGAAAAGTCGCACCCCCGCGCTTTACTTCTGGATCATCAGGCGCACCCGACCGACGCCCCGACGAGAACGACATACTGACGATCGATACTACCTTAGATGATTTACAACCATAGCGAGCTTGCCATTTTTTCCTGACGTAACGAAGCCATTTCAGCCAGGCGGGTTTTGATATGCGATTTGTGCCAGCAATTGCCTTGCTCGGAACTGCATGCAGCCTCGCCGCAGTCACCACCGTGGGGCCGGCCGTCATCACCGGCGCGACCGGGAGGGCTGCGGACAAGGCGGCGCACGCCTTGGAATCGACCAGGCGCCTGCTCGTGCCCGCCGGGCGTGAAGCTCCGACATTCGGATCCGATTCGCCCGTGTTCCGCTACGCCTCGATCCAGCGCGGCAGCATCGAGCAGACCGTCACGGTCACCGGTGCCCTGCAGCCGGTCAAGACGATCGAGGTCGGTTCCCAGCTGTCCGGACAGCTCGCCCGGGTCTATGTCGATTTCAACGACACCGTCACCAAGGATCAGCCGCTCGCCTTGATCGATCCGCGCAGCTTCGCAGCCAAGGTCGACGAAGCCAGGGCCGCCCTTGCCGTCTCCAATTCGCTCGTCGACATCGCCCGGGCCAAGCTCGATCGCGCCAGGATCGACCTGCAAAACGCCAGAGGCAGCCGCGACGTGCTCGCCGCCAAGCTCGAGAGCGCTCAGGCGGTCAAGACCTCGGCGCAGAAGACCTTGCAACGGAAGCTGGCGCTGCAGTCGCAAAACGTGGTGGCGACGACGACGGTCGACGACGCGCAGACCGAGTTCACCGCACGCCTCGCCCAGGAGCGCGAGGCCGAGATCCTGATGTCCCTCAACTCCTATTCGGTGGAGGGGGCCCAGGCCGACGTCCGCCGGATCGAGGCGGAGCTGCAACAGGCACGAATGGCTGTGCCGGAGAAGGCAGCCGTTCTCGCCGCGGCCCAGGCCGATCTCGACCGCACCGTGATCCGCTCGCCGATCAACGGCGTCGTCGTCGGCAGGTTCGTCAACGAGGGCCAGACGCTCGCGGTCGGACTGGAATCGCGCACCACCTTCGTGGTCGCCCACCGCCTGGAGGACATGGAGATTCACGCGCAGGTCGACGAAGCCGATATCGGCCGCATCGCCCCCGGCCAGCGTGCCCATTTCACCGTGGATGCCTACCCCGACCGCCGCTTCGAGGCGGTGGTGCGGCAGGTGCGCAAGGCGCCGCAGACCCAGCAGCACGTCGTCACCTACACCGTGGTCCTTGCGACCTCCAATCTCGACGGCGCGCTGCTCCCGGGAATGACCGCCCTGGTGAAGATCGTGATCGAGCGGCAGGACGATGTTCTGAAAGTGCCGCTCGCCGCACTGCGCTTCCAGCCCTCCGGCACGCGGCAGGATCCTGCCGCACGCAGCGGGGTGTGGGTGCGCACCGCAAGCGGCTCGCTCCAGCGCATCGCGGTGACGGTCGGCGCGGCCGGCACCGAACAGGTCGCCCTCAAGAGCGGAGACCTCGACGAGGGCAGCCAGGTTGCCGTCGGCCAGGCCATCCGTCCGGCGGGCATGGAATTTCTCGGAATCAGGTTCGGATCATGACCGCCTCCCCGCCGCTCATCAGCCTCCAGTCGGTCGGCAGGACCTATCGCACCGACGGAGTGGCCGTCACCGCCGTCCGCAATGTCAGCTTCGACATCGCGCAAGGCGAGATCGTCGCCGTGATGGGTCCGTCCGGCTCCGGAAAGTCGACGCTGATGAACATGATCGGGTTGCTCGACCTGCCGAGCGAGGGCGCGGTCTATCTCGAAGGGGCCGATGTCGCCGATCTCTCGGAGGATCGCCGGTCGTCCCTGCGCGCCCGGAGCATCGGCTTCGTGTTCCAATCCTACAATCTGCTCGCGCGCCACAATGCGATCGAGAACGTCGCGCTGCCGCTGGTCTATTGCGGCATCGGTCGCAGGGAACGCTTGGCGCGCGCGGAAGCGAGCCTTCAGGCCGTCGGCATGCTGCACCGGGCCCATCATTTTCCGCGGCAGCTCTCCGGCGGCGAGCAGCAGCGCGTCGCGATCGCGCGCGCCCTGATCGCCTCCCCGCTGATCGTGCTCGCCGACGAGCCGACCGGCGCACTCGACAGCCGTACCGGCGCCGAGATCCTGGCGCTGTTCGCCGCGCTCAACCGCACCGGCCAGACCATCGTGATGATCACGCATGATCCCGGCATCGCGGCTCAGTGCCGCCGCACGATCCACCTGCATGACGGCGAGCTCGTCGCTGACGAGACGCCGGCTCCGGCCCTGCCGAAACGGAGCGCTGCGCCATGACGATGTTCCAGGGATTCCAGATCGCCCTGCACGCCCTCAGGCTCAATCCGCTGCGCAGCTTCCTCACCATGCTCGGCATCGTGATCGGTGTCGCCTCCATCGTGACGGTGTTTGCGATCGGTTCCGGCGCGCAGCTGCGCCTGCAGGAACAGATCCGCTCGATCGGCGCCAACGTGCTGATGATCACCCCCGGCGCGGTCTACCAGGGCGGCGTGCGTCTCAAGGACGGAAGCAAGCTGACGATGACGGAGAGTGACGTGCAGGCCATCCTCGAGCAGATTCCGGAAGTCCAGGCCGCGGCCGGCTCGATCGCCGGAACGGCGCAGGTCATCCACGAGGGCAAGAACTGGAATACGACGATCAACGGCACGACGACCGGGCATTTCATGGTGCGCGACTGGCAGCTCGCGACCGGCCGGTATTTTTCAGGCACCGAGGAGGCCGGAGCCGGCAAGGTCGTGATCCTCGGCAGCACGGTTGCACGCGAGCTGTTCGCTCCCGGCGACGACCCCATCGGTGCGCAGATCCGGATCATGAAGGTCCCGTTAGAGGTGGTCGGCGTTCTCGATCGCAAGGGACCCGCACAGGACGACGTCGCCTTCGTCCCGCTCGCCACCGCCAAGCTGCGCTTTCTCGGCAGTGCCAGCAACATCAATCGGGATTCGGTTGCCTACATCATCGCCAAGGTGGCCGGCGACGGACAGATGGCGGGGGCGCGATCGGAGATCGAGAACCTGCTGCGGCAGCGCCACCGTGTCCCCGCCGGCCAGGAGGACGATTTCAAGGTCCAGGATCCGGCGGCCGCCATGGAAGCGCAGCAGGGAGCGATCCGCACCGTCGCGCTCCTGCTGGTCGCCATCGCCTCGGTCTCGCTGCTCGTCGGCGGCATCAGCATCATGAATGTCATGATCGTGTCGGTCACCGAGCGCACGCGGGAGATCGGCATCCGCCGCGCGCTGGGCGGCCGGATGCGGGATATCCGCCTGCAATTCCTCTGCGAGGCGCTCGTGCTCTGCCTGCTCGGCGGAGCCATCGGCGTCGCCGGCGGCGTCACGCTCTCGATGACGGTCGCCCGTATGGCAGGATGGGTCACCTCGATCGACGGCCAGGCGATCGGCCTTGCCCTCGCCTTCTCGATCGCGACCGGCCTCATCTTCGGTTTCTATCCCGCGCACAAGGCGTCCAAGCTCAGCCCGATCGAGGCGCTCAAGACGGAGTGACAACATGCTGGGAGTGGCCACATCAACCCGCAGTCCAGGGAGCAGCCAGCCATGAGCCGAGATCCGCAGGACTCGATTACACCGACGCCGCGCGAGCGCGAGCTGATGATGTTGATCGCACGGGGAATGCAGAACAAGAATATCGCCTACGAGCTCAAGATCTCAGAGAATACGGTGCGGGCGCATATCGGCAACATCATGCGCAAATACCGGCTTTCGAACCGAACGCAGATCGCGATCGTGTTTACCCTGCACGCAGCGCCATCCTCGCTACGCCGCGATCTCGCCAGGGTCGGCCATCCTCCAACGGCGACAAAGCCCGCGCAAGCCCCTGCACCACGGGTGCAGACCGCGACGGATTGAACGTCCCGGCCACAATCCCTTGCGTTGCCCGTCAGGCAAAACACGCCAGCAATGGGTCAACGCGCGGAGGCGAAAATATTCCACTTTACCGAAATTCGGAAATGACGTATGTGTCGCGGCAACCCGGCCCAAGGAAGAGGGGCGTATCGCGATCGTCACGAACGCGGGCCGGGCGGCGGTGGACGCAGGTGACATCGGCGCGAAAGGCTTCGCAGGGCGGAGAGCCGTGAGCGAAGACCTCGCGCACACGACCGGTGTGATCGGCGTACGGTAAAATCGTGTCGTCCTGGCGCCCGGGGTCTGTGCGCCAAGTCTTGTGGTGATGGGTGCCGTCCAACCGGACGCACGCATCAGCCATCCGCAAGGCGACGGGGGCAATAGTGCAACGCTCCCCGGGGAGAGCACGACATAAGCCGTAAGCCCACTGCGCAGGGAAGGCCGGGATGTCCTGGCTACACCTGTATGCCGCTGTGCAAACTTCTTACTCCAACTTCGCACAGTGGACCTCGGGTGCCAGCGGGCTCCCGGTCTTCCCTGCGCCCTCTTTCAATTATGAGGGTGACGAGATGAAGCAAAGCTCGGGCGAGATGAGCCGCGAGAATGACGAACTATGTCTATCGTTGAACCAAGCTCTCGTGCC
>NZ_JAVAYN010000350.1:0-201 GCF_054863025.1 Bradyrhizobium sp. 23AC | reverse complement strand
CATACAGGTGGTGCCGATCACTCGGCCTTCCCTGCGCGATGGTTGGACGGCTTATGCCGTGCTCTCCCGGGAGCCGAACTTTCCTTCTGGCCTCCCTCACCCCGCGAATTGGATGATGCAGTCCGCCCGGTTGGGCTCGCTCGCACCTTCGCAGGACTTGACCGTAGCAACGACGGCCAGGACCACACGGTTTTGCCGTAC
>NZ_JAVAYN010000349.1:0-202 GCF_054863025.1 Bradyrhizobium sp. 23AC | reverse complement strand
CGTCGACGACGGTCAGCGGATGGCATCGCGTCCCGTTGGCGAGCGGCAGGTGACCCTTGAAGTCCATCTGCCACAGCAGGTTGGGAGCTTCCTTCTCGAAGCGATGCCCTGGATTGGGGGGCGCGCTCTCGCTCGGTTTGACTTTGCCGTTCCGACACAGGATCTGGTGCACCGTCGACGGCACCGGCACCGCCTGGCCATC
>NZ_JAVAYN010000348.1:0-202 GCF_054863025.1 Bradyrhizobium sp. 23AC | reverse complement strand
GGAAGCAATCCAGAGTCTTTCCGCGACGGGATTCTGGATTGCTTCGTCGCAAGAGCTCCTCGCAATGACGGAGCAAGGTGCATCGTCGGCATCGCCACGCTCTCAGCGGAACTCGCACACACGGCTTCCCATTCTCGCGGCGCGTTTCGCCCGAGGCTTGCTGTCGTTCGCACCCCATGAAGACCAAAGGGCGCAGGGAAGG
>NZ_JAVAYN010000347.1:0-202 GCF_054863025.1 Bradyrhizobium sp. 23AC | reverse complement strand
GATGGCCAGGCGGTGCCGGTGCCGTCGACGGTGCACCAGATCCTGTGTCGGAACGGCAAAGTCAAACCGAGCGAGAGTGCGCCCCCCAATCCAGGGCATCGCTTCGAGAAGGAAGCTCCCAACCCGCTGTGGCAGATGGACTTCAAGGGTCACCTGCCGCTCGCCAACGGGACGCGATGCCATCCGCTGACCGTCGTCGACG
>NZ_JAVAYN010000346.1:0-202 GCF_054863025.1 Bradyrhizobium sp. 23AC | reverse complement strand
CGCACTGCCTGACGGCAAGCACAGCTTCACCGCGACCGACACGGTCTCCGGCGTCACCAGCAAGGCATCGGCTGCGCTGGATGTCACGGTGGATAGCGCTGCCCCCGATGCTCCGATCCTGTTGAGCGATCCCACCACGCATAACCGCGCAACGGTATCCGGTACGGCGGAAGCGGGGAGCTCGATCAAGCTCTATGAGGGC
>NZ_JAVAYN010000345.1:0-207 GCF_054863025.1 Bradyrhizobium sp. 23AC | reverse complement strand
GCGGCCGTCGATGTAGTCGTCGCCGCCAAGACCGGTGAAGTTGTTGTTGAAGCTGCTGCCCAGCAGCGTGTCGGAGAAGGTCGAGCCCTGCACCGCATTGACACCGGTGAAGGTGTCGGTGCCCTCGGTCGCACCTGTGGCGCTGCCGGCAACCGTAACCGCATTTGTGGTCCCGACGGCGCTGGTCTCGAGGTCGACGCTGACGCT
>NZ_JAVAYN010000344.1:0-212 GCF_054863025.1 Bradyrhizobium sp. 23AC | reverse complement strand
GTCGCAATCGGCGTATACTACGCCTTCTCTCGCTATGGGCTGGTCGGCACGCCGATCGGGATCGTATTGGCGCATACGTGCTTGGCCGCGCCGTTTGTCGTAACTAGCGTCAGCGCCAGCCTCGCTGGAGTTGTTCCAGGCTTGAGCATGCCGCCTTGAGCCTAGGTGCGACACCTGGTGCCACTTTGTGGCAAATAACATTACCGCTGATC
>NZ_JAVAYN010000343.1:0-212 GCF_054863025.1 Bradyrhizobium sp. 23AC | reverse complement strand
ATCGCGATCGAGCGGATCCTGTTCAAGCCGCTGACAAAGGCACCGGTGCTGACCAACGTCGCCGGGTTCATCGCGCTGTTCGCGATCATCAACTCCTCGGCGGGCCTGATCTGGGACTTCACCATCAAGCAATATCCGACCCCGTTCGGCTCCGCGCCGTTCCTCGGCAGCCAGCTGATCTCGACCCACCAGGCCGGCATGATCGGCGTCAC
>NZ_JAVAYN010000342.1:0-212 GCF_054863025.1 Bradyrhizobium sp. 23AC | reverse complement strand
TTCTTGAAGGTGATGACGTGACCGTCGACGTTCAGCGTCGAACCGTCCGCGATCTCCGCACCCAGCGAGGCTGCGCTCGTGGTCCGGTTGACGTTGACCGTGGCGTTGCCGCCGCCCACGGACGTCGTCAGGGCGAGGGCCTTGAGCAGGTCGGCCTTGCCGGTGACGCTCAGATCCGCACCCGTCGAGCTCCTCAGCGTGACGGCGCCGCC
>NZ_JAVAYN010000341.1:0-213 GCF_054863025.1 Bradyrhizobium sp. 23AC | reverse complement strand
GTCGCAATCGGCGTATACTACGCCTTCTCTCGCTATGGGCTGGTCGGCACGCCGATCGGGATCGTATTGGCGCATACATGCTTGGCCGCGCCGTTTGTCGTAACTAGCGTCAGCGCCAGCCTCGCTGGAGTTGATCCCAGGCTTGAGCATGCCGCCTTGAGCCTAGGTGCGACACCTGGTGCCACTTTGTGGCAAATAACATTACCGCTGATC
>NZ_JAVAYN010000036.1:0-38321 GCF_054863025.1 Bradyrhizobium sp. 23AC | reverse complement strand
CCGTTCGGCGCCGTGGTCGGCGGCTTCCTGGTCGGTGTCTTCGAGAACCTCGCCGGCACCTACATCCCCGGCGTCGGTAACGAGCTGAAACTCCCGATCGCGCTCGCGCTGATCATCTCCGTCCTGGTCGTCAAACCCGCCGGCCTGTTCGGTCGGCACATCGTCAAGCGAGTTTGATCATGAGCGCTGCAGAAGAAGTCGTCGAAGGCCACGCGGCGGTCGAAGCCGTTCCGAAGCGGGCCATGACGCTGGGCACCGGCACCTCGGTGGTGGTGCTCGCGGCACTGCTGATCGCGCCCGTCTTCGTCAAGAACTTCATCATCTTCCAGATGACGATGCTCCTGATCTACGGGCTCGCCGTGCTGGCGCTGAACATCCTGACCGGCGGAAGCGGCCAGTTCTCGCTTGGCCAGAGCGCGTTCTACGCGGTCGGCGCCTACACGACCGCGGTGTTGATGGAGCACTTCAACGTCAATTACGCGCTGACGCTGCCGATCGCCGGCGTCGTCTGTTTCGGCTTCGGGTTTCTGTTCGGGCAGCCGGCGCTGCGGCTCTCCGGCGTCTACCTCGCGCTCGCGACCTTCGCGCTCGCCACCGCCATGCCGCAGCTGCTCAAGCTGAACTTCCTCGAGCACTGGACCGGCGGCGTGCAGGGCCTCGTCGTCACCAAGCCGGACGCGCCGTTCGGACTGAAGATGTCGCAGGACATGTGGCTGTATTATTTCACGCTCGTGGTCGTGATCGGGATCTACATCCTTGCCGTGAACCTGCTGCGCTCCCGTTCCGGCCGCGCCTTCATGGCGATCCGCGACAACGAGATCGCGGCCTCCGCCATGGGCGTCGACGTCGCGCTGTACAAGACGCTGGCCTTCGGCGTCTCCGCCGCGATCACCGGCATCGCCGGCTCGCTCGGCGCCATCGCGGTGCAGTTCGTCGCGCCCGACAGCTACACCATCACGCTCGCGATCTCTCTGTTCCTCGGCATGGTCGTCGGCGGCGTCGGCTGGCTGCCGGGCTCGATCGTCGGCGCCGCCTTCATCATCTTCGTCCCGAACATCGCGGAAGGCATCTCCAAGGGCCTCTCAGGCGCCGTGTTCGGCGTGCTGCTGTTCGCCGTCATCTACCTCGTGCCGCATGGCGCAAGGCAGGTCGCGATCCTGGGCCAAGGCTGGATCGCCAAAACTAAACAGAACTGAAATGCAACAAGGAGACCTCTTATGTTTGGCAGAACTATACAGACGACTGCCCTGGTGACAGCAGTCATTACGCTCGCCTCCGGTGCCGCGCAGGCGCAGAAGAAGTATGATACCGGCGCCACCGACACCGAGATCAAGGTCGGAAATCTCATGCCGTACAGCGGCCCAGGATCCGCCTATGGCGTCATCGGCCAAGTGGAGGCGGCTTACTTCAAGATGGTCAATGACAAGGGCGGCATCAACGGCCGCAAGATCAACTTCATCAGCTATGACGATGCGTACTCGCCCCCAAAGGCCGTCGAGCAGACGCGCAAGCTGGTGGAAGGCGATGAGGTTTTTCTCATGTTCGATCCGCTGGGCACAGCCAACAACACGGCAATCCAGAAATATCTGAACTCAAAGAAGGTCCCGCAGCTGTTTGTCGCGACGGGCGCAACTAAATTCAACGACCCCAAGAATTTCCCATGGACCACGGGTTGGCAGCCGTCCTACCAAAGCGAGGCGCGCGCCTATGCAAAGTACATTCTCAAGGAGAAGCCAAACGCCAAAGTCGCCGTATTCTTCCAGAATGACGATCTCGGGAAGGATTATCTGAAGGGTCTCAAGGACAAGCTCCGGGCACAGATCATTGCCGAGGAGAGCTACGAGACAACCGAGCCGACGATCGACACTCATATCGTCAAGCTCAAGGCGTCGGGCGCCGATACGCTGGTCAACATCAGCTCCCCCAAATTTGCTGCTCAGGCAATCAAGAAGATCGCTGAAATCGACTGGAAGCCGCTTCATATCCTCAGCAACGTTTCGTCTTCGATCGGTAGCGTCATCAAGCCCGCCGGCTTTGAGAACGCGCAAGGCGTTGTTTCCGCTACTTACCTGAAGGACCCGTCGGATCCGCAGTGGGACCATGATCCTGGCATGAAGGAGTTTCAGAGCTTCCTCACCAAATACTATCCCGAAGGCAACAAGCGGGACATATTGTTGATTACCGGCTACGCGCTTGCTGAGACGCTGGCCCAGACATTGAAGCAGTGCGGGGACGATCTCACCCGCGAGAATGTCATGAAGCAGGCTGCGAACCTGAAGGATTGGCGGACCGAGGCGCTCTTGCCGGGCATCTACGTGAACACCTCGCCGACCGACTTTGCGCCGATCAGTCAATTGCGTCTGATGCGCCTTAGCGGCGAGAAGTGGGAGCTGTTTGGTGACGTGATCAACGGCGACACGGACGATTGATCCGGTCTCGGAGTATTCCGCGCATGCCCTTTGCACAACAGTTCTGATGTCAGGGGCTTTGTTGAAGGGCGTGCGCGGAAGCCCGTAAGCGGTCGCGTCCGATAGGGGCGATCGGATCGGTATCCAAGTGAACGGGGCAGCTCTGTTTTGCGGATGCAAGGGGCAAATGAACGCAGTTTTGCGTTCGTCTTAACGACGAGTGAAGCGCATGATCAACTTTCAACCCTCTTGGCTCGATTCTGACCTCGAAATGTATCGCGACACCGTGTCACGCTTCATCGAGAAGGAGATGGTGCCGCTGGATGAAGAAGCTCGTGAGCGGGGCAATGTCGGGCACGAACTGTGGCTAAAGGCTGGAGCACTTGGGCTTCTGTGTTCGGACATTCCGACAGAGTATGGCGGCGGCGGCGGCGATTTTCGCCATGAGGCGATCCTCTACGACGCAATGTCACGGCGCGGTTTGACGGGAATGAATCCGTCTGTGCACACGATTGTGGCCCACTACCTGCTCAACCACGGGACCGAGGCGCAAAAGCGCGAATATCTGCCGCGCTTGGCGAGTGGAGAATTGGTCGGCGCCATCGCAATGACCGAGCCGGGGGCGGGCTCGGATCTTCAATCTATTCGAACTCGCGCCGAGAGGCGCGGCGACACCTACGTGATCAACGGTTCCAAGACGTTCATATCTAACGGCCTCCTTGCAGGATTGGTGCTGGTTGTCGCGAAGACCAGCCCGGCTGAGCGAGCGAGCGGAATGTCGATCATTCTAGTTGAGACCGCAAAAGCTCCCGGCTTCAGGGTCGGCCGCGTGCTCGATAAGCTCGGACTGAAGGCGCAAGATACGTCCGAATTGTTCTTTGACGAAGTCGCCGTGCCAGCGTCAAATCTCCTCGGCGGAGTGGAAGGTCATGGCTTCTATCAATTGATGTCCGACCTGCCTTATGAGCGCACCATTATTGGTGTGATGGCGGTGGCGGCAATGGAGGGGGCGCTGGAGGCAACGCTTGCCTTCGTCCGCGAACGCAAGGCGTTCGGAAAACCGATCGCTGAATTCCAGAACACAAAATATAGGCTCGCCGAGTTGGCCACTGTCACGAAGGTTGCGCGCAGCTTTGTCGATAAGTGCGTCGAAGCACTGGTTGACGGCACGCTCGACGCAGCGACGGCTTCGATGGCCAAACTCTGGGCCTCAGAACAGCAAGGCAAGGTCATCGACGAGTGTTTGCAGCTGCATGGCGGGTACGGCTTCATGAATGAGTACCTCATCGCACGCATGTATGCTGATGCACGGGTTCAGCGCATCTACGGAGGGACAAGTGAAATGATGAAGGAAGTGATCGCCAGGGCACTTTAGGCCGTCGTAATTGGCTGAATTCCATCGCGTGAACTCGTGGCCGACGGGTCGGCTCGCTCAAGAGGATGTCATGAAAGCAGTCTTGGTTGAGAACTACGACCATATCGACAATATCACCATCAAAGAGGTCGCTAAGCCGGAATTGTCGGCGGGAATGGTCCGCGTCGGGATTCAGGCCGCCGCCGTCGGCTTCGTCGATGGCTTGAAGGTGCAGGGCCTGTACCAGACCAAGGACCCGTTGCCGTTTACGCCCGGCTCGGAGTTTGCGGGCATCGTCGACGAGGCGGCTGCAGATGTTGAGGGCTTCGCTTCGGGTACGCCGGTCATCGGCATGGTCAGAAGTGGCGGCCTTGCCGAATATATTTGCGTGCCGGCCACGGACCTTTTCGTGACGCCAAAAGGCATTGAGCCCGAGGTCGGCGCCTCGTTCTTCGCTAACTACCTGACGGCGCTCTACGCACTCAGCGCTCGGGGAAAGCTACAGAGCGGCGAGATACTCTTGGTTTTGGGGGCCGCCGGCGGCGTAGGAATAGCGGCTGTTCAGATCGGAAAGTTGCTCGGCGGCCGCGTCATTGCGGCGGCTTCGACCGAGGAGAAGAGGCAGTTCGCGATGAAGTTTGGCGCGGATGCAGGTCTGGACTACACGCGTGAAGATTGGCGCGATGCGCTTAAGGAACTAACCGGTGGTCACGGCGCCGACGTGATCTATGATCCAGTCGGTGGTGACGTGAGCCTCCAAGCATTCCGGTCGATCGCCTGGAATGGGCGGCACTTGGTGGTCGGCTTTGCGTCTGGAACGATTCCTGCACTGCGTTTCAACCTGCCTCTTCTGAAGGGAGGGGCACTGCTGGGTGTCGACCTTGCGCAGATCGGTCGTCGCGAACCCGACGTGCGGGATCGAGTGATCGCGCAGCTCTTCACCTGGTTGAGCGAGAAGACGCTCGTTCCCGTCGTAGGGAAGGTCTTCGCATTCGAGGACTTCCACGAAGCGTTCAAAGCGATGACGACGCGCTCGGCACTCGGAAAGATGGTCGTCCGGATCGGCTGACGACATTCCTCGTTTAAGGTATTTGGAGACATTCACATGAACGTGTCGGACGCGCTCAATTCGCGGACCTCGGTCCGGGCGTTCTTGGACTTTCCCGTCCCCGGAGAGATCGTTAAGGAGATCCTGCTTTCTGCCGGCCGTTCGCCGTCTGGCGGAAATCTACAGCCGTGGCACGTGTGGGTGCTCGGTGGCCAAGAACTGTCGCGCTTCAAGGCGCTGATGGCCGAGCGGATCAAGGATAATCCGATGGGCGAGCAGCCGGAATACAATATCTATCCGCCCGACCTGAAGGAGCCGTACAAAACTCGGCGCTTCAAAAACGGCGAGGATCTCTACCGCACGATCGCAATTCCGCGCGAGCACAAGGCGGCACGCCTCAAGCAGCTTGCAAAGAACTTCAGCTTTTTCGGCGCGCCTGTCGGCCTGTTCTTTGCCATCGATCGCCAGATGGAGCCTGGGCAATGGGCTGATCTCGGTATGTACATACAGTCGGTCATGCTGCTTGCGGTGGAGAAGGGATTGAGTACCTGCCCGCAGGAAGCCTGGGCGCTCTGGCACAAGACAGTGGCGGAGTTCATCGGATTACCTTCCCATCTGATGCTTTTTTGCGGCATGGCCCTGGGGTACATGGATCCCGCACATCCGATCAACAGTTTGCGTGCTGATCGCGCAGACCTGTCGGAATTTACAACCTTCATCGGATTTTGATGAAGATGGCGTTCGGAATGTGCGCGCATCGCGGAACTGTCGAAACTTTTGAGTTTGGATGGGCCGCCGGGGCAATCGCCGACTATCCGTCTTGCTCAACTTCAAAAGGCTGAACGCTGATGACTTACGAGTATGTCAAAGTTTCCCGCGACGGACACTGCACAATCGTTACCATCGACAGGCCTGAAGCACACAACGCCTTGAACTCGGCTTGCCATTGCGAACTTGAAGAGATTTTCGACGAGTTCGCCGCGGATGAGCAACAGTAGGTCGCGATCATCACGGGAGCCGGGCAGAAAGCCTTCTGCGCAGGCCACGATCTAAAGCAGCAGGCTGCTGGCGGTGGACTCACAACTCCGCCAAAGGGTTTCGGGGGTATAACAAAGCGCTTTGATCTCGCAAAGCCGGTGATCGCCGCGGTCAACGGAGTGGCAATGGGCGGCGGTTTCGAGATCGCGCTTGCATGCGACATTGTCGTGGCGTCTGAAAACGCCGTGTTTGCTTTACCTGAGCCGCTCGTCGGCCTGGCGGCGCTCGCGGGAGGAATCCAACGGTTGCCCCGCGAGATCGGGCTCAAGCGAGCGATGGGCATGATGCTGACGGGGCGGCGGGTCAACGCCGAAGAGGCGCTCTTGCTCGGTCTCGTCAACGAGGTGGTGAGCGGCGACCTCATGGGCGCCGCTAGGCGTTGGGCCGACGAGATCCTTGCATGCAGCCCCGTGTCGGTGCGTGCCACAAAGGAAGCGGTTCTTCGGGGGCTATCCCGACCCGTTTCGGAAGGGTTGTCGGAAGAATGGGATTATCCGGCAATGAAGGCGATGCTTGCCTCCGCGGATGCAGTCGAAGGTCCGCAGGCTTTCGCGGAAAAGCGAAAACCGGTTTGGAAGGGTCGCTAACGGCCACGACACCTTCGACAACGATGAAGGCTTTCTCAAGCTTGTCGTACTCCGACCCGATGGTCGTCAAGCGGATCAAGCGTTTAGCGCACCGATCGGCGCTAGCCCCCGCGCCGATACACCGGGGCGCCTGGGTCGCATTGTGTTGCGGCTAGGGGACGCGCTTAACGACTACGCGCGTCCCAAGTATTCACTCGAGTGTGTCCGAGTATCGCGCCGAAATCGACTGCTCCATTTTGGGTTTCAAACGGTCAGGCGATCGCCTGAATCTTCCCCGCATACATACTCGCCGGCCGCTCGAGCCCGTAATGCTCGCGCAGCGTCGAGCCGGTGAAGTCGTGGCGGAACAAGCCGCGCTTGCGCAGGATCGGTACGACCTGCTCGGCGAACAGATCGAAGCCGCCGGGCAGGAAGGGCGGCATAACGTTGAAACCGTCGGCGGCGCCGTTTTCGAACCAGGCCTGGATACTATCGGCAATCTTCTCCGGCGGACCGGCAATCACCCAGTGGCCACGCGCGCCGGCGAGGCGCTGCACGAGCTGACGTATCGTCGGCTTCTCGCGATCGACGATGTCGACCACGAGCTTGAAACGGCTGGCGACGCCCTGCGCGCCGCTGGTGTCGATCAGATGCCGTGGAAAGGGACCATCGAGGTCGAATCCGGTGAGGTCAAGACCGGTCATCTGGCGAAGCTGGGTCAGCGAGAATTCCGGCTGGATTAGCGCGTTGAACTCCTCTTGCAGGCGGTCAGCCTCAACCTGACTGCTAGCGATGAACGGACTGATTCCGGGCAGGATCTTGATCTGATCGGGACTGCGGTCGAAGGCGCGCGCTTGACGCTTGATGTCGGCATAAAACTCCTGGGCGCTCGCCAATGTCTGGTGCGCGGTGAAGATCGCTTCCGCAAAGCGCGCGGCAAAGGCTCGCCCATCCTCGGACGATCCGGCCTGGACATAGACCGGCCGCCCTTGGGGCGGCCGTGAGACGTTGAGCGGGCCGCGTACGCGAAAATGCTTTCCAATGTGGTCGATTGCGTGGATCTTGCTGGTGTCGGCGAAAATGCCGGAGACAGGGTCGTTGACCAGCGCGTCGTCTTCCCAGCTGTCCCACAGCCGTGTGATGACGTCGAGATATTCCCGCGCCCGCTCATAGCGCTCGTGATGCGGCGGATGCGTGGGCAGGCCGAAGTTCTGGGCCGCCTGCGGCGAACTCGTGGTCACGATGTTCCAGCCGGCGCGACCGCTGCTGAGGTGATCCAACGAGGCGAACAGCCGCGCAAGATTGTAGGGCTCGGTGTAAGTCGTCGACGCGGTCGCGATCAGGCCGATATGCTTCGTGGCCGATGCGATCGCCGTGAGCAGGGTGATCGGCTCGAGCCGGAACCGCTGCGCGTAACGGACGTTGTCGGCCAGCGCCGGACCGTCGGCGAAGAACACCGCGTCAAATTTGTGGGCTTCCGCGCGCTGCGCCAGCTCCTGATAGTAGGTGACATCAAGGATGCGGTCCGTCGTTGAGGCCTTGTGACGCCAGGCCGCCTCGTGGTGACCGTCAGGATAGATGAAGAAGTTGAGTGAAAGTTGCCGTTTGCTCATAGCGTTGCTCGTTGGTTGCTGTCGGATATCGGCGTCGCGCTTTAGGTTTCACTCGAATCTATGTCGATGACCGCAAAGCTGTCGATGAAATGAATTTGCGTTGTTGCGGGCGAAGCGAGCATGAAGCGCGTGAGCTCATCGCCAGTCGGAGACGAGTGCGTTCGTCATCACGAACAACGCAGCGCTTCGAGCTGTTTCGTGCTCATTCGGCTCGCTGTCACGCCGGTGAAACGGCGCAACCGACCATCACTATTGTAAATATTTCCGTGTCCGCTTGGCGTGCGAAGCGATCATTGCTCGCCGCGCAAAACAAAGCTGGTTTCGTTTCATTGACTGGATCGCGATCGCATTTACGATCTGCACCGTCCAAGCGAGGTCGTTCACCATGCGGCAATCCGATCCACCCGTCGTTCGCGAAGCAGCCCGGCTGATCTCGGTTCTGCGTGTGCGGTGCTGCGCTGGCGCGATGGCGGAGAGCTGTACCGCCGGGATCCGTGTGCCGCGAGCCATCCAGCCGCCGACGTGATCCCCTAGGACCACATCCAAGACTTCATCATCATTCGTCATCATCATTCTTCGCCGCTGCTCGTACGACCGGCGCATGGCGGAGCTTTGTCCAGAACATCACAGGAAAGACTACGATCATGAGCATCACGGCCACCACCATCGACAACGTCATCCCGCGCGCCGACATCGTGAAACGCGCGGCACGGCTCGGCGCCGAGATCAGGAACGTCAAGCTGTCGGGCGACCTACCTGACGACGTCGTTCGCGCCATCAACCAGGTGCTGCTCGAGCACAAGCTCATTTTCTTCAGGGACGAGGGGCATCTCGACGATGCCGAGCAGGAGCGCTTTGCCGTCAGACTCGGAAAACTCGTGCCCCATCCGACGGTCGGTGCGACCAAGGGGACGTCGTCGATTCTGGAGCTTGCCTCGGGGCGGGGCGGCGGCCGTGCCGACCAGTGGCACACGGATGTCACTTTCGTCGACGCCTATCCGAAGATTTCGGTTCTGCGGGGCGTGGTGATCCCGCCGTACGGCGGTGACACCGTTTGGTCGAACACGGCGGCGGCCTATCTCGACCTGCCGGCGCCGCTGCGCAAGCTCGCGGATGAGCTCTGGGCGATCCACAGCAACGCCTATGACTACGCCGTGAAGACGCGCGCGAGCGAGGCGGATAGAAAGCACTTCGACGAGGTATTCACCGGAACGATCTATGAAACCGAGCATCCGGTGGTACGGGTCCACCCCGAAACCGGCGAGCGCACGCTCGTGCTGGGTAATTTCGTGCAGCGCTTCGTCGGCCTGCCGAAATATGATGGCCAGAAGCTGTTCGAGCTGTTCCAGTCCCACATCACTGCGCCGGAGAACACCGTGCGCTGGAATTGGCAGGCCGGTGACGTTGCGATCTGGGACAACCGCGCAACCCAGCATTACGCCGTCAACGACTATGGCGACCAGCACCGCGTGGTGCGGCGCGCCACCATCGACGGCGAGGTGCCGCTCAGTGTCGACGGTCGCCGCAGTGTGACGCGCATCAAGGCGTCGAAACCGCAGACGGCCAAGGCCGCTTGATCCCGCTTCACTGACAGGATTTATCAGAATGAATTCGCTATTTCGATTTGTTGGCGCACGGCATCGCGCCGCGCGATTGGCGCTCGCTGGCGCCTTCATGCTGGGCCTCGCGGCTCCGGCCGCTGCCGAGCCGCCGCTCGAAAAGACCGAAATCCGCTATCAAGGCTGGGCCGGGCAGGTGACCTTCATCGAGCTTGCCGACGATCTCGGCTATCTCGCGCCGCTCAAGCTCAAATGGGTCGGCAATACCATCAGCGGCCCGCAGGACATCCAGACCGTCGTGACCGGCGATATCGATATCGGCGGCGCATTCTACGGCGCGATCCTCAAGCTCATCGCCGCAAAGGCGCCGATCAAGGCCGTGGTCGGGTATTATGGCTCCGACGCGAACACCTATAATAGCTATTATGTGAAGGACGACAGTCCGATCAAGGCCGCACGCGACTTGCTCGGCAAGAAGGTCGCGGTCAATACGCTGGGCGCGCATCTGGAGTTCGTGCTTCGAGAATATCTGGCCAGGAATGGTCTCGGCGCGAGTGAAGCCAAGCAGGTGACGCTGGTGGCGGTCCCGCCGGTGACCGGCGAGCAGGCGCTGCGCCAGGGGCAAGTCGAAGTGAGCGCGCTCGGCGGCGTGCTGCGCGACAAGGCACTGGAGAGGGGTGGTATTCACTCACTGTTCAACGACACAGATCTGTTCGGCCAGTTCACCGGTGGCTCCTATGTACTGCGGGACAAGTTCATCAAGGATAATCCTGATGCCGCCCGCAGGCTGGTCGAGGGCACTTCGCGCGCGATTGACTGGGCGCAGACGACGCCCGCCGAAGAGGTGCGGGCCCGGTTCGACCGGATCATCGCCGAGCGCAAGCGCAACGAGGATGCCTCTTCGATCAAGTATTGGAAGAGCACCGGCGTCGCATCCAAGGGCGGCGTGATCTCGGACCGCGAAATCCAGGTGTGGATCGACTGGCTCGAGAAGGATGGCCTGTTCAGGCCCGGTCAGATCAAGGCCTCCGACACCTACACCAACGCGTTCAACTATTTCCGTCCGGGAAAGACGGCGGAGGTGCAATGACTCCGGTCAAGATCAGCTTCGAGCAGGTCCGCAAGGAATTCATCACGCGAGGTGAGGGCGGCCGCCCTGCAGGCCGCTTCACGGCCCTTGACGGCATCACGCTCGACGTTCGCACCGGCGAGTTCCTGGTCTTGGTCGGCCCAAGCGGCTGCGGGAAATCGACCTTGCTCGATTTGCTGGGCGGACTGACGATGCCAACCAGCGGCCGCATCCTGCTCGACGGGCGCCCCATCGCCGGACCCGGACGCGACCGCGGAATCGTATTTCAGCAGTACGCCCTGTTTCCTTGGCGGACCGCCGCGGAGAACGTCGAATTCGGGCTCGAGATCGCCGGATTCAAGGCCAGGCAGCGGCTTGAGATCGCGCGGCATTTCCTCGACCTGGTCGGCTTGTCCGGCTTTGCCAATCGGTATCCGCACGAGCTGTCCGGCGGCATGAAGCAGCGCGTCGCGCTCGCCCGAAGCCTCGCCTACGATCCGGAGGTGCTGCTGATGGATGAACCGTTCGCGGCGCTGGACGCTCAGACTCGCGAGACGCTCCAGGGTGAATTACTGCGGATCTGGCGCGCCACCGGCAAGACCATCGTCTTCATCACCCATGGCATCGACGAAGCCGTCGTGCTCGGCGAGCGCGTAGCCGTCATGACGTCGCGTCCGGGGCGGATCAAGCAAGTCATCGACCTCCCCGAGGTACTGCGCGATGAGGTAGACGATGTGCGCTCACTGCCGGAGTTCGGCCATGTACGCCATGAGGTCTGGAGCCTGTTGCGCGACGAGGTTCAGAAGGCCCAGCGGGGCCAGTTGAACGGAGGTGTCGGTGCGCGACATGTGGACCACGAGGTGAAGGAGATCGCCCATGTCTAGTCTGGAGACGCTGATACTGCTGGAGCTCGCGCACGGACGCCGAGAGGCGCTCACTGGCGTGCAACCTCAACCGTCGCCGGCGGTGAGTGGGGCCCGTGCCGCGATCCGCCAGTTGACTGTCCTTGGACACCGCTCCCTGCTACTGATTGCCCTGTTGTTGCTATGGGAAGCGGCTCCCAGGCTCGGCCTGATCGATGCGGTGTTCCTGCCGCCGTTCTCGGAGGTGATTGCCGCCGGCTGGCAGCTCGCGCAAAGCGGCGAGCTCTATGATGATGTCTCCGCCAGCTTGCTGCGCGCGCTGAGCGGGTTTCTGATATCGGTCGCACTGATTGTGCCGCTTGGCCTGGCGGTCGGCAGGTCAGCCCGGCTCGGTAATCTCCTGAACCAGTTCATCGAGATCTGCCGCAACACCGCGCCGCTCGCGCTGCTGCCGGTGTTCATCCTGCTGCTCGGGATCGGCGAGATGTCGAAGATCACGATGGTGATCTACAGCTGCGCCTGGCCACTCCTGCTGAACACCATCGCCGCGGTGAAGCAAGTCGATCCGCTCCTGATCAAATCGGCGCGGACCATGGGCGCGACACCGCAGCAATTGTTTCGCAAGGTGATTCTGCCGGCTGCGCTTCCGACCATCTTCGTCGGTATTCGCCTCGCCAGCGCATCCGCCATGCTCGTGCTGGTCGCGTCCGAGATGGTGGGCGCCAAGGCTGGTCTCGGCTATCTCATCATCAACAGCCAGTACAGCTTCCTGATCCCGCAGATGTATTTCGGCATCCTCAGCATCACGGTCATCGGGCTCGCGTGCAATGCTGTCCTCGAGGCGCTGGAGCGGCGCTTCATGCGGTGGAGGGCGCCGGTGACGGCATGAGCGTGCAGATATCGTCGCGACGCGAAGCACGATCGCAATCATCTGAACTGCGGACGTGAGTAATGACGACTGAATCCATCGTGCAGACCAGAGGTCCCGCGGCGTCCGGTTCTGCGAAGTACGATGCCGATTTGGCTGGTGCTTGCCGGCGGCGGACTGGCAGTGATCGGGGCAGCGGCGAGTTGTGGGCGGCAGCAGTTTGCCGTAACGTGGAAACGGCAGGCTGCACTAATCTTACTCCGTCATACCGTTTATCTCCTGATCCTCAGGAGCTTGCGCAGCAAGCGTCTCGAAGGACGAGGCCACCAGCGGGCTTCTTGGTTCGAGACGCGCTTCGCGGTCCTCATCATGAGGTCTTTCTGACGCAATAAGACTAATCCCTCCCTACGCAGCTGCGGCGACAAACTCGGCACCGCTCGCCGCCTGCGCGCGGCGACTTTCCTCACTTTGGTGTCCGACCACCCCAGCGGCTTGCCGCTCTTCGACGGCAGCACGAGTTGTCCGACCGCCTGCCCGTCTGGTCCAGCAGCACCGAATGCGTCTCGCCGCGCGCATAGAGATGTGCCTCGCCCCATTGCCTTAAGGAGACCACGACCAGGAACAAGCCGTGGTCCCGTCTGGTCAGCACATGTTCCTGATAGGCGCTGCCGTCGGAGGCCGGGATCTGTTCGAGGACGCCGGTTTCGACCAGTCGCGCGTCGCGCCGTCAGCATGCCTCGCGCGAAGTAGACCGAGCCCGTCGCTTTAAGCCATGTCACTGAGAGAGCAGTGCGGTGGCGGAAGCGGTTGGCGACCGGCGGCGCCTGAAGGTTAATTCTTCGCAATTGCAGCAGCGCCGTTAATGCCCGAGACACCAAGCACCTTTACGTGTCCTTCGCCTCTCTGTCCTAGCTTTGGAACGGCTGGGGCAATCTAAATGGGCATATTCGCGCGATTCCGTACCGCCTTCTCCGTGGGCGATCTGACCGACCCGCTGGGTCGTTCTCTCCTCGTGGAGCAGTTCCGTGTGCTCCGACAGCAGGTGCCGGTTCTCTACGCCGTGCTGCTCGTCGACAGTATCAGCGTAGGGCTGGTCCTCCCGACCACGGTGTCGCCATGGCTGAGATTCGCGTTGCCGGCCGCTCTCCTTGCGATCTGTCTCGTCCGGCTGGTTCAGTGGATACGCCTGAGGCGGAGCGATTTCACGCCGGAGGAGGCGTACCGTGAGCTCGTCAGAACCCGCTTGGTGGCGGTGGTGCTCAACGCGGGCTTCGTGTTCTGGATCCTGGCGCTGTTTGGAGTTGTCGAGCCGAGCCTGCGCGCGCCTGTCGCGTTGCTCGTGTTCATGGGATGTATCGGCACCGCTTACTGCCTCGGCAGCTTCCCGCCGGCGTCGCGGCTGACGATGATCATCGCCGGTGCGCCGATCGCGACCGTGCTGCTCTTCTCCGGAGACGGGATGATGATCTCGCTCGGGATCAATCTGCTGCTGTTGCTCGTCCTGCTCGGTCGGATGATCAGCACGAACTTCCGGTCCTTCGTTCAACTGGTGGAGACCCATAGCCGACTGACCGAAGAAGGCGATCGTGCAAGGGTTGCAGAGCAGACCGCCACAGCTCTCGCCGAGCGGTTCGACAGAGCGCTCAACAACATGTCTCAGGGCCTTTGCTTCTTTGACGACGATCAGTGCCTGATCGTCTGCAATCGGCAGTATCTGGAAGTCTACGACCTCGATCCGGAAATCGTCCGGCCAGGCATGAAGTTGAACGATATTGTCGATCTCCGATATTCGGTCGGCAGCGCACCGAAGATGTCCAAGCAGGAATATCTGGTCTGGCGCAACAGCGCCGCGGTGATTGCCAAGAATTCGGATACGACCGTCGAGCTGACGAACGGGCGCATCGTGCGCATCCGGCATAGGCCGATGCAGGGCAACGGCTGGGTCGCCACCCACGAAGACATCACGGAGCGTCACCGGACCGAAATGGCTCTTGCGGAAGCCAAGGCCGCGGCCGAGCAGGCCGAAGCGACCGCGCGGGCCGCCCACACTCACCTGAGGGAAGCGCTCGACGTCGTGCCTGAAGGCCTCGCCATTTTCGGCAAGGACGATCGGCTGGTTCTTTGGAATAGGCAGTACACGGAATTCTACGCTGCCAGCCGGGACGCCCTCGCGGCGGGAGCTCCGTTCGAAGGCATCCTCCGCGCCGGTTTGGCCGCCGGACAGTACCCCGAAGCTGCGGGACGCGAGGAAGAGTGGCTCGCAGAGCGCATGGCCCGACATGCATTGCCCCGGCACTCTCATGAGCAGCATCTCGCCGGCGATCGATGGGTGCGCGTCGAGGAAAGACGGACGGCGGATGGGGGTAGCATAGGCGTTCGGATCGATATCACCGACCTCAAGCGGCGTGAGGCGTCGTTCCGGCTTCTTTTCGAAGAAAATCCGCTTCCGATGTGGGTGTCGGAGGCGAAGACGCGGCAAGTGATCGCGGTGAACGGGGCGATGTGCCGCCACTACGGCTTTTCCCGCAAAGCTCTCCTCAGCATGTTCGAGCCGCAGCTTGAGTGCGGAGATCCCGAGAGCGAAAGTCGTGATTTCGAGCTGCACCGGACGGCCAACGGCGAGGTGATCCAGGTCGTGATCGAGTCTCGGCCGCTCATCTACGAAGGCCGCGCCGCGCACGTTTCGGTCGCATTCGACGTGACCGATCGGAATCGGACGCAAGAGAAGATCAGCTATCTCGCTTGCCACGACGCGCTCACCGAATTGCCGAACAGGGCGGCGCTGGATCAGCACCTCATCGACGCGATCGAGCGGGCGCGCGCCAGTGACGATGGGTTTGCGGTGCTCTGTATCGACCTCGATCACTTCAAGGAGATCAACGATCTGTTCGGCCATGCCGTCGGCGACGCCGTGCTGCGGGAGGCCTCAAGGCGCCTGCAGGAAGCCGCGCAAGGATCCTACGTTGCCCGTGTCGGCGGCGACGAGTTCATCGGCATCACTGATGAATTGCCGTTGCCGGCCAGCGCGGAACTGCTCGCCACCAGGATGCGTGCCCAATTCGAACATCCAATCGAAGTCGACGGCCACGCCCTGCAGATAGATCTCTGCGTCGGAGTGGCCCTGTATCCGAGAGACGCTGACAATGCCGTCTTCCTGCTGGCGAACGCCGATGCCGCGCTCTATCGCGCGAAGCACGAAGGCAGGGGAGCGATCCGCCTGTTCACGAGCGCCATGGACCAGCAGTTGCGGGACCGCCGCGCCCTGGAGCACGATTTGCGGGTGGCTGTGGAGCGCGGCGAGCTCTATCTGGAGTACCAGCCGCAACAGGACCGCCACGGTATCCTCAAGGCCTATGAGGCCCTCGTACGCTGGCGCCATCCGGTGCGCGGAATCATTGCCCCTGGGGAGTTCATTCCGGTCGCGGAGAAGAGCGGCTCGATCGCGCAGATCGATGACTGGGTTCTCATGGAGGCCTGCATGGAAGCGGCGTCGTGGCACCAGCCCTTGAGGGTGGCGGTCAACGTCTCGGCCGCACAGTTCCGCCGAGAAAATCTGGATGCCCACGTTCGCAAAGCACTGCGCGAGAGCGGGCTACCGGCTTCGCGCCTTGAGCTAGAGATTACTGAAGGCGTACTGATCGAGGACATTGCGCGCGCCAAAAGGACGATGCAGTCGCTCAAGGCTCTCGGGATCCATATCGCGCTCGACGATTTCGGAACTGGATACTCGTCGTTGTCCTATTTGGAGGCGTTTCCCCTCGACCGCATCAAGATCGACCGCTCCTTCGTCGCGGCGCTTGGCGAGAGCGAGCGGTCGCTGGCCATCGTTCGAGCCGTGATCGGCCTGGCCCACGGGCTTGGCGTGCCGGTGCTTGCCGAGGGTATCGAGACCGATGCTCAGATGTCGCTGCTACTCCAGGAGGGGTGCGACGAGATGCAGGGGTACTTGATAGGGCGGCCACGGAGCCTCGAGTCTGCCCCGCAAAGTAACAGGGTTCCTATTCGAGCGGCTTCTTGACCACCGGCGCTCCGCTCCGCGCGCGCGGGGAAGTCCGAGAGGAAGATCCCGCTCGAATCTGGTTCGTCAGCGGCCATGGCCGCTAGTTGCTGTTCTTGATGAAGCTTCATCGAAAACCTTGTTGTCCTCACCTGGTCCGGAAAATCGGTCAGTTCCGGTGGCAAGACATTGGCCAACCTCGAAACTGCAGTCTTTGCGGCGATCGAAGCGCTTCCCGAGCCGGTCCGCCTCGGCTTCGCGAAGTTCGCCGCATCGATTGCGGCCAGTTCGCCGGCGGGGCTCTGGCGAATGTCCGGGCACCGGCGGTCCTGCACGCCCTGCGCAACCACTTCTTTGACGCTCGAGTCTCTTCCGAATAGTGGTTTCTGGGCTAGCTTAACTCAGTCGAACCGCCGCGGTACGGACTCGTGTATGCCAAGTGGTGTGGGAAGGCGGGCATCGCGAGACGTCCCCTATCCCGGTCAATCAAAGCACAAATTGCGGGCTAACCAGTGGGAGCTTTTGCGGCAGCGTCGCACCACGACTATGCGAGCTAACGCACTGCTTTCCTCAAGGAGCTTTAGTCGCAAGCCACCGAGGGCGCGTTGTCGTGCTTGAGGTGTCGCTTCCGGATGTTGTAACTCACCAGCCAGATCACGCCGACCGCGATCGGCACGAAGGCTGCGGTTAGGAACGAGGGCTCTACACGCAGTCCGACATCGTGCGCGCCCTTCGCCAGATAGCTAAACAGGCTGACCACGTAATATCCGATCGCCCCGACCGATAATCCTTCGACCGTGCACTGCAGCCGAAGTTGCTGCCTCGCGCGCTCGTTGATAGCGTGCAAGAGGTCACGATGCTGTCGTTCAATTTCGACGTCGACACGTGTTCGCAACAGATCGGCGACACGCGCCAGCTTGACCGACAGACTTGCCTGACGATCCTCCACGGTCGCGCAGGTGCGCATCGCAGGCGCCATCCGGCGCGCCAGAAACGACGACCAGGTCGGATAGCCCGCCACATCGTTGCCTTCAATGATGGACAGCCGCGATTGGACAAGCTCGTTATAGGCCCTGCTGGCGCCGAAGCGAAACAGGCTACCGGTCGCACCTCTTTCGAAGGAGGCGGCCAACGCCGTCAGTTCGGCAAGCAGGTGGTTGTTGAATTTCAGTCCCTCTGCGCCTTGCATTTCTTCGAGCGTCTCAACAAGACGCCGATCGATACGATCGACAGACGGCGCAAGCTCGAGGGCCGCCGACAGACCAAGCAGCGCCAACGGGCGGTAGGTTTCGATTTCCAGGAGCCGTTGCACCAGCGCTCCGAGATCGTGCGACGTCAACCCGAGGTCGCAGACGAGGATTTTCGTGAAGCCTTTTTCGTCCACGCGGAAGTCTGAGGCGGCAACGCCTGCACCATTCCTTGTGGCAACCATGGCCAGGCTATTCTTGTCAAAAATCTGTTCGGCGCGCTTAGTCGGCGAGGGGTCCTGCTCCACTTCTAACCTGATCGCGACCAGCAATTGTCCGGACTGCCGCAACGCGCGGATCAGCGATCGGACGGCATCATCAACTTTGTCGAATTGGTGAGCGGCAGGACCACTTGCGTTAGGCCAGAACCAGGTGAATGTTGTAAATTCCGAATGCTGCTCCCGGCGTAGCGTAGCAGGCCCGATGACAATCTGATGATGTTTCGCCGATTGCCCAGGCGGCGGAAGATTGCGGTCCAGGCAGAAATCGATAAAACGACAGCGATCGCTTACGGCCGCCTCGCCCTGCGCAAGAAAAGCGAAGTGAATCACGCTGAATGGCGAAACAAGGCGCGTGAAAGGGCGCGCGTGCACTTCGTCGAGCACAGCGTCGCGTTGCGGATGGGGGTTGAAGGTTCGCAGATCAAGTTCATCGATCATGTATTCACGACTCGCTTCAGAGTGAGCAAGCAACCGTCAGCCTTGACGCTCGAGGCATTGGCGGTGCTGGAAAACGGGTGCGCGGCAAGGCGCCGATCAAGTCACGTTGACGATCGATACCGAGGTCGCCTTCGGCTCGACAAAGAGATCTTGCGGGAGCAGGATCAGGCCGAGCAGATTGAGCCGGAACAGCCTGATCCCGCTTTCGACTGACGCCGTCAAAGACGTCTGCGGGGTACGGTCCGGCGTCTAGGGCGAAATGCCGGTATTGTGGATCAATGCTTCTAGCGGTACGCCAGCAAGCCGTTCCCCGACCTTGGGGGTGGCGTGCGACACCGTCCGACGAATGCCTAGATCGACGTGGGCATGGTTGTCTGCCTCCGAAACCCATGGACATCGCCCGCCACCGGAGGATTGCCGCGTGCAAGCGAAGATACGCCGGCCATCTTCTGAAAACAGGTTTCCGGTGGCATGACCGATGCCGCGCGAGGCCGTGGCAAGCAGGAGCGTCTTCCGTTCTCCCAGCGCGGTGCAGACAGGCGACCTCCGGTGCGGCAACCGCATTATCGATTGACAGATCGATGCCCAAGCGCGACTCCATCTTGTTGCTGCCGCCTAACTTCCTGGCGCGGAGAGCCGGTGCAGAATCTGGGCCAGCACTGTTGAAGGGCCTCGCGCGCGTCTTTTTTGGCGCAATGTGGTTTTCGAAGACAGTCGGAGGCGGGTTTCAGACATGAAGCGCGGTTGTATTCTGACAAAATGCGTACGTGAGGCAGGCCACAGGGAATTGCCTGTTCCGCAAGATGTTGCCTCGCCGGCCGCTGCCATTGTCTCAGCGGCCACGCTAAGGTCGGATTTGTCGATCCAGAGGCCGGAGGGTGACCGCGCCCGGACCCGCGGGGCAAGGCTTAGCGATGGGCTCATAACGTCACATCGAGCGAGCTCGCCTGGATCACGCACGCAGAGCGCTCGCCGTCCTCGTCTTTGAAGCGACACTCGGAGCAGCACGAGCGTCGCGGCTCGACCGATTGTCGCAGGGAGGCAGATACGTGGCGATCGTTGTGAGTGATCGACCAAATAGCGGCGGATCACAGATGCGGCCGACAACTCGAGTCATCGGACGTATTGCTCGAGTGCGGTCGCGGAACCTTGGATCCGTCTGTCGCCATGAGGCTGAGAGCCAATCTCCGTCGAATTGGCTTGCCGGATTTTGCGCGACTCGCTTGTGTATCGGCGCGGCGTCCCGACGCCGATCGGCTGATCCATACTACATTAGTCGAGTGTCACGCTTTAAGACGATCACGGCGTATTTCTCGCCGTCCTCGATCCAGGACGCAGAAGCGCGCAGCTCCGGATCCTAAAGCGAGCAAAACGGACATTCTGCTGTGCCGTCGTGGCAGGTACCGCCTGTTGCAGAACCAGACTGTCGGGTCGGCGGGGATTCTTTCCCCCACGACGAATGTCGTCGTCTCGCCCCAGCCTTAAAGCATCGGTTCGAATTGGCAGTGCACGAGCATTTCGGAGACCGAGGCATTGTTCGGCGGCATGAGCGCGGTTTCCACCAGGCGGGCGATGTCGGCCGGCTGGCTCATCTCATGGCGAGGGATCTCGTCGTCGTTCAGCGTCATGTCAGTGGCGACGTAGCCCGGGCAGATCACCGTCGCCCGAATGCCGGCCGCGCGTCCTTCCCGTTGAATGCCGTGGGTGAGTGCAACCGCGGCGAACTTGGTCATGGCGCAGCCGACGTTGCTTCCCACGCGCTTTCCGGCGAGGGATCCCAGATTGATCACCCGGCCATGACCGCAGACGGCCAAATGAGGGAGGGCGGCTCAGACGGGGCGCAGGGGACCCTTGACGTTTACGCGCCACATTTCATCCAGCTCGTTCTCGCCCTCGTCGGAGACTCGGACCTTCGGATTGATACCAGCTGCGTTGACGATGGCGTCGATTCCGCCCCTGCGCGCGACCGTTGCGTTGACCCAGGAGATAGGACTTTTGGCGCCTTCGGCATCATAGCGGTGCGTCATGAGCCTCGCGCTCTCGGCGAGGCGCCCGCGGGTCGCGAAGCCCCGCCGATACGCGGAAGCCCGAGGCCAGGAGCTGGTCGACGGCGGCGCGTCCGATGCCGCGCGAAGCCCCTGAGGCCATGACGATCCGATTGCCGACTTCCAACATCCTGGTCCGTCTCCCATGGGCGAGCGAAGACCAACACAAAATGTAAGGGGATATGCGCGACGATGAGTAAGTGAAATTCACTCTGCCTGCATCGGGCGAGCTTATGGCTCCCGCGTCCGACGGCTTTGCGTCTTATCACCGAAGACCTTGTAAGCCCCATGCGGTACATTGCGAACATTCAAGCCGACTGCACCTGTAGGAATCGACACCTGCTTTCCATCGGGCAGTTCGATCGTGCCCCCCCTCAAGATAGTAGTAAGATTCATCACCATGATGGATGTGCAGCGTTGCCGTCTCTCCGGGCTTTACCTCACTAATGCTCGTGATCACCTCAATGTTCGTTCCGGTTAGGTCGCCCCGCTTCAATTCCTTCCGATACGGCGAATCTTCGGCGTTTGCTGCGATCGCGGATTACGAGCCTCGAAGCAAGGGCACAAGACTGTAAGACAGGTGGAAATCTCTCCCGGACGTCGCGCCCCGTTCTTGGCGGAAACACCATCGGCTTGCGTTAAGCTTCTTGAACGGCAAACCTAGGAAACAACGTGTTTTTGGTCTAGGATTGTTGCCACCGGGGCCGGACTGCATTGTTTCACGATGAGCGCTTTGTACCCGAGGGCCACCGGCAATAATTGTTGTCGACAGGCTTTTCAAGGAGAAGCGGCGGATGCTGGTTGGGGTTCCCTATCTGGCGATTGGCGTCTGCGTCATTGTTGCAGGTTGGCTTGTGATGAACTGGCTCATCTAGCGGGCTGAAGTGCGCAAGGGGGCGTCAATGCATGACTGGAAGAGCGAGCTCGATGCGCTTGTCGAGGAAACCACGGCGTTGGCCAGATCGCTGAAGGTGGAGATCGAACGGCCGCGGCGTCAGCCGAAGGAGGTCGTCGAGCAGGGTGCCCCCGGCGTCCCCGGCTATGGCAGCAGCGAACGTGATGAGATCAGGAAGCGGATCGAGAGTTTCAAAGCGCATCAAAAGCGCTTTATGCGCGAGCGCGAGGAATATGCCGATTCGCTGCTGCGCCGGATCAGGCCGATCACCTAGAAGAGCTCGTTCAACCTTTCATGAGCCCCGCCAGGTCCCTTGGGTCGTGCAGCTCTAGCGCTACGCGATCTACGGCAGGCCTGAGAGACGGTGAATTTCCGCTTCGGTCATTTGATAAGCTCACGGTAGGGCTTGCCGCCGATCCGAACCGGCTCATTCCGGAGCGCGAGAGTTCTCAAGCTCGAGTGATCCTTTGCCCCAGGGATTTTTCTGCCGCGCATGCACCCCTCACCGCGCTGGAAAGATGCGTTCCTCTTCTACAAATAGCAGGAATGCTGCTCCAGGGAGCGCCGTCACGCTCGAGCTTCTTTCGCAGGCATTCGCCGGACGGGCTGCGACCGGCCATTTGCCATTGACTAAGATCAAAACATCAAATGAGAATCCTCTATCCTTCAGCAAGACTTAACGGAGGCTAATGGTCTCATGTGCAACCTTCTGTTTATCGGCGTGCTTGCACTTCCCATCCTTGTCGGCTTGGGATCGCCTTCAATTGCCGCTCAGCGGGGGCGGTCGTACGTCCCCCCGGCTCGGCAGGACATTTATTGCCTGCAGGGGCGTACCTGGGGCTATCCGGGCAATTGCCAGTTCTCGACCTATGACCAGTGCATGGCCACTGCATCCGGCACCTACGCCTATTGCGGTATGAATCCGATCTACGCGTTCCAGCGACAGGCAGGACAATTGCGCTCATGTGCGATCGTCAAGCATGATCGAGACATTCCTCTGAGTATTGTTCATATAGATGGAGGTTCCGTGCAAGGTTGACGGACGTTGGGCTGATTGGACGTCCCCGTGCGACCGCCATCGCGATGCTATCTCTTCAGGTGCATCAAAACACTAAGCAACAACGAATGGGACGCAGTGGCTCATCGGCGTCAGGCGCAGGCGGGAAGGCGTGGCCCGCGGCGCCTTGAGCGCGGCGGTCGCGCACACCACGAGCTTCGTGCATAAGGACCGGAACAAGAGCCTTTCCGATTGCCAGGCGATCCGGCAGGAACTCCGGCGCCGCCAAGGTGCTGGTCGAGACGCTGCGGCCTGGCGCAACGAACTCGCGGGCCGGCTCGACGCGCTTGTGGCGCGCCGGCAAGCTGCAGAGCGAGATCCCGATTCCGCTGACCGAGTTCAAGGTGCACGCCGCCGAGGTTGCCAACAAGCTCGCGGCCACGGCGCTGACCGTGACCGGCGGTTATGGCTACCATCGCGGTCCGATCGAGCGCTCCTACCGGGACGCGCGCGGCCATCGCAATGGGGCCATCCAACGTGATCGCGCGGGACTGGATCGGCAAGGCGCTGGTCGGCCTACCGCTGGAGCTGTTTTACGAAGGCGGCGGGTAGCGGTCCGCTGGGCAGGAGAAGTCGCGGCTCCTTGCACCGCGTGGGCCGATTGCTCGCTAAACGCGAGTCCAAACTTCTCTTGCGTTATCGTTGCTGTTATCATTTCGGATAAACGATCGAAGCTCCTGTGATGAAGCGATTCGCAAGAGAAGTCGTTTTAGGGGAATGTATCCTCGAGTGTTTCTTCCTCACTGTCCGTCTGAAGGATGGTTTGCGACAGGAGTACGGAGGCTTTTTGAAGTAGAGGAATGAAGCGATCAAGCTCTGCGAAGCTGACTCGCGCCACAGGCACCGATACGCCAAGGCAGGCTATCAGCTCTCGGTCCGGGGAAACGATGGGTACCGCGCAGCCGACGACACCCTTCACGTACTCCTCATTGCTCTTGGCCCAACCGTGTCGGCGTGTTTCCTCGAGAAGTCTCAGGAGCGTGTCGCAATCCACGACCGTGTTATCAGTGTACTGTGTCAGAGCGAGTGAGCGACATAACTTCTCACGTGCTCTCTCGGGTAACCGGCTCATGTAAATTTTTCCAGTCGAGGTGCAGTGAAGTGGAGCAGCCTCGCCAGGATTGAATTGAAGCCCTTGTGGTTGGGAGACACGTACGCTGTCGACGTAAGCAACGACGTTGTCGCGCACGACCCCGATTTCGCACTGTTCGCCGATCTCGCCGGCAACCGCGCGGAGTACCGCGTGCCGCCGCGCCGTGCGAAAGGCCGCGCCGATCACTTTGGCGGACAGCGTGACCAACTGATTTCCCACCACGTAGCGCTTCGATCCGAGAGCCTTCTGAAGGAGGCCGCGTTCTTCCAAATTTCCGACAAGCCGATGGGCCGTCGGAATCGGCAACGAAAGAGCGTTAGCGATCTCCGCGACCGAAACAGCCTTCGTCTGATTGGCAACGTAACCCACGATGGCGAATGCCCGGTCGAGAGGCCCAACCGTCTTTTCTTGCTCCGTCATAAAAATCTCCCTTAGTACAAATTATCAATTTTCGGAGTAAATGCTACTGAAATATGAAAAATAATTTGGACGTGTCGCGCAATTGCCCATAACGTTGGCGTTGCCGCGTTCTGATCGGAATTTGTGCATTGCACAGGCTGAGTTTGGGCGGCGGCTGAGCCGTGAATTGGAGCGGTGCTGGCGAAGTGCTCGAAAGGGAGATGGGGATGTCTCGTCATTACGACGTGGAGGCTGTGCGCAGGGAGTTCCCGGTAGCCGAAAGGATGGTCTACCTCGACTCCGGTTTTCAGGCGCCCCTCGCGCGTCCCGTAATGGCGGCGATCGAAACCTTTCTTCGTGAGGGCTTGGAGACGGCCGGACCGAAAAGCGTATGGCTCGATCGGGTCGAGCAAACACGTGCCAAGGTCGCCCGTTTCCTTGGGGTGTCGGCCGACGAAATTGCCTTCACGAAGAACACGTCGGAAAGCATGAACATCGCGGCGAACGCGCTGCCTCTGCGAGCCGGCGACAGCGTTTTGATGATCCATGGGGATCATCCAAACAACGCATATGCATTCCTCAATTTGAAGAAGAAGGGCGTCGAGGTCGACTTCCTTCCGATGACGGACGTCGTAAACGCCGACACTGTCCTTCCGCACATCGACGAGAAGACCCGCGCGATCTCGCTCTCGCACGTCACCTTCCACGCCGGACATCGCTTCGACATCGAGAGCATCGGCGCTCTTTGCGCGGAGAAGAAGCTCTACTTCGTCGTAGACGTCATGCAGGCAATTGGGGTTGTTCCAATCGATGCGAAGGCCATCCGGGCAAGCTTCGTTGGCTCCGGGAGTCACAAGGGATTGCTCGTCCCTCAAGGTCTCGGATTGCTCTACTGGGACAAGACCCTGAAGGAACTGGAGCCTGCCTATCTTGCCGCTGCGAGTTTGGCGGAGATTCCTCACGACCTTATCGCTCGTCCCGACCGCCTGACGCCATCGCCCAGCGCGCGACGCTTCGAGCTGGGAAACTTCAACCTTCCTGCAATTCACGCGCTCGGAGCCTCGCTCGATATGATCGAGCAGATCGGCGTGAAGAACATTCAGAACCATTGCTTCGATCTGGGCGATCATCTCATCGCCCAACTGGACGAACTCGACCTCGGTCTCGTCGGTCCGCGTCAGCGGCAACATCGCTCGCCCCACATCTACGTCGTTGGTCTGCCCGCGACAGAGTGGCTCAGCTACTTCGAAGAGAATGGGGTGCGTGTTTCCCCCGAGCGCGACGGCATCCGTGTATCGTTCGGCATGTTCAACACCGTCGCCGATGTGGATCGTCTGGTGCATCTCATCCGCGGACGCGAGTCAAACAAGTCATTCAGGGCCGCTTAGGGTTTGGCATGGGAGCGGTTCGAGAAAACGCACGCGAAGCAGACAGCAGCCCGATCCCGCCCAAGGGCGAGCATCACGCCATTCTGCTCACCGGCGTGCTGAAGGAGAGGATCGCGCATTCAAGTGACGCGGTCGATTAGTACCGGCACAACGCGCACGACGACCGACCATGCGGGGCATGGTCGTCGTGCACACCGCAATCGTGAGGCTCGCGATGTTCGGAGTTCTTCTTGAAAAGACCATGGACGGCCAGCGGTACATTGACTGGCTTCTTTCGGGTCTTGGTTGGACGTTGGCGCTTGCCTTCTTCGGTTGGTGGATTGCGTTCGCAGTCGGAATCGTCGTCGGCATAGGTCGAACCGTGCGGAACCCCTTCTTAGGGGCCTTAGCTCGATTGTACGTGGAGATCTTCCGGAACATTCCCGTTCTCGTCCAAATGTTTCTCTGGTACTTCGTCCTGCCCGAGCTTCTTCCGAGTGCTATGGGTGACTGGATAAAGCAAATACCTCCGCCCTGGGGATCTTTCTTTCCGGCCTTGTGGTGTCTGAGCCTGTACACCGCTGCGCGCATCGCAGAACAGGTTCGGGCAGGCATTGAAGCCTTGCCTAAGGGCCAAGCCGAAGCGGGTGCCGCACTTGGCCTAAGCGGATATCTGACCTATCGCCATATCATTCTGCCGCAGGCTCTGCGCCTCATCGTGCCAAGCCTGACAAGCGAGGTGATGGGCATCTACAAGAACACGTCCGTTGCTTTGACAATCGGCTTGATGGAACTGACCGCTCAGGCGCGCCAAATTAGCGACGCTACGTTCCAAACCTTCACTGCATTCGGTGCCGCCACGCTCATCTATCTTGCTTTGGCTCTGATCGCCTACCAGACGATGATGCTCATCGACAAATCGGTGCGCATTCCCGGTACCGCACTGGGCAAGGAAGCCGTGGGGTCAGATTTTGACGATGTGAAGCTGAAAAGCCCTCTGCCTGACAGTATGGAGGTCGTGAAATGAACAGTCTCGATTTCTCCATTGTCGCGCAGGCATGGCCCTATCTATGGCCAGGATTGCTGTTCTCGCTTTCCTTGACAGCAGCCGCCTTCCTGGTTGGAATGTTTCTTGGAACGCTCTTCGCTCTCCTGCAGCACTTTGAGCTCCGCATTCTGAGCCAACTTGTCCGTAGCTACGTCGCCCTGATGCGATCGATTCCGCTCATTCTCGTGCTGTTTTGGTTCTTCTTCTTGGTGCCCATCGTTCTGGGGCACCTGTCAGGCAATGGTCGTCCGATTCCAGTCGGTGCCACCTATACGGCGTTCATCACCTTCGGCTTGTTCGAGGCCGCCTACTATTCGGAAATCATCCGCGTCGGGTTGCGCGCGGTGAACAAAGGACAATTCGAGGCCTGCCAGGCTCTCGCCTTGTCGACATTCGATACGTATCGCCACGTCGTCCTTCCGCAGGTGTTTCGGGTCGCCAGTCCGATCATACTGAGCCAGACCATCATTCTGTTTCAGGATACGTCCCTCGTTTACGTCCTATCGCTCACCGATCTCCTTGGTGCGGCATCGAAGCTTGCACAGCTCAATGGTCGCCTCGTCGAGATGTACCTCGCAGTGGCTGTTGTTTATCTCATCATAAGCTCCGCCGCGTCCCAATTGGTCGCCTCGCTCCGCAAGAGGTACGCGATCGCGGGCACCGACCGATAATCAATCGATGGCCCGTCATTCCTTTGGGTCTACAACCTGGAGACCAGCATGCAGCAAGAGCGCGCAGTTAGCCCAGCCGACCAATTTCCGATGGTTGTCGTCGAGCGCCTCGTCAAGCGGTTCGGCAGCTTCAATGCCCTAAGCGACATCAACCTCAACGTCGCAAAAGGAGAAAAGATCGTGCTCTGCGGGCCGTCGGGGTCGGGGAAGTCGACCCTGATCCGCTGCATCATTCATATCGAAAAGCACGATTCCGGCCGAATAGTCGTCGATGGGATCGAACTGACGGATCGGATCCGCGATATCAACAGCATTCGCTGTGAAGTCGGCATGGTCTTTCAGAGCTTCAACCTGTTTCCGCATCTCTCGGTAGTCGAAAATTGCATGTTGGCTCCGATGAAAGTCAGGGGTCTTGCTCAGTCTGAAGCACGTGAGCGGGCTATGGTGTTGCTGAGGAAGGTCCGGATTCACGATCAGGCCAAGAAGTATCCCGCGCAATTATCGGGCGGTCAGCAGCAGCGTGTCGCTATAGCTCGCGCCCTGTGCATGCAGCCCAAGATCATGCTGTTCGACGAGCCGACTTCTGCCCTCGACCCGGAAATGGTCAAGGAGGTGCTCGAAACCATGGTTGAGCTCGCGCAGGACGGGATGACGATGGTCTGCGTTACGCACGAAATGGGCTTTGCGCGGGAAGTTGCGGATCGTGTGGTCTTCATGGATCGCGGCTCAATCGTGGAAGAGGGCGATCCGACCACCTTCTTTCGCGCGCCGAACACGCAACGTGCGAAGGTCTTCCTCAATCAGATCATTCACTGAGGTCGCCGCTGCGAGGTCCGAGTCGCCCTAAAACCAATAAGGCGCAAAAGGCGCGTCTCACTCGAACGAGAGGCATTTCCATGTCTAAAATGTTTGCACTGTTTTCCGCGACCGCGATCACCGTGTTTTTGGTCTCCGCGGCCCATGCGGGTCCAACGCTCGACACAATCAAATCGAAAAGAGTGATCACCATTGGCTATCGCGAGGCTTCGATACCCTTCTCGTATCTCGGCGCTGACCAGAAGCCTGTTGGTTTCTCCCTGGACCTGTGCGCGCATGTCGTCGATCGTCTGAAATCTGATCTCGGCACTCCAGACCTTCAGACAAAGCTTGCGCCGGTCAACTCATCGAACCGAATCCCGCTTATTCAGAACGGTACCATCGACATCGAATGTGGCGGCACTGCCAGCAGCAAGCAGCGTCTGGAACAGGTTTCCTTCAGTGTTTCAACTTTCGCCAGTCAAACGGCTTGGCTCGCAAAGGCGGCGAGCGGGTTCAAGACGCCGAAAGATCTGAAGGGAAAGACTGTTGTCGTAACGCAGGGTTCCGATGCTCTCGGCATTGTCAAGGGCATTTCGCAAGATGACGGTCTCAATCTTACTATCGCTCAAGCCAAAGACCATGCGGAATCGTTACTGCTACTCGCGACCGGCCGTGCAGCGGCGTGGGTGGAAGCTGACATTCTCTTGGCCGGTATGAAGGCCGATTATTCGAACCCGGCCGACCTCATCTTTCTGAAAGCTAACTACGGTACCATTTATTATTACGGTCTGATGTTCTCGAAGGGTGATCCCGACTTCAAAAAGATAGTCGACGACGTTCTTTCCAAACTCATGGCTTCCGGCGAGTTCACAAAGATCTACGACAAATGGTTCATGGCTCCGATCCCGCCGAAAAACATCAATCTCAACTTCCCAATGACCGATGCGCTAAAAGAGCGCGTTGCCCATCCTAGTGATGTCGTCAATTATTGATCCTGCCAGCGGCGGCTGAAGGCCCCGCCGCGATAGGATGTCAACACTAGACTTACAGCATGTGCTTGCTCGTGATCGCCAATGCGGACGCAGGCAGCTGGCTTTACCCAAAAGGAGCCCAAAATGAGAGGTAGAACTGCGGTTGGCTGGGACGCAATGACGGACTCCGATCGACAAATCGCACAATGGGTCGAGGAGACGCCATTTGTGGACACCCATGAGCATCTGATCGAGGAAAGTCAGCGTCTTTCCGGCGCGATTCATCCGCGAACATTGCCATGCGACGACTGGGCCTATCTATTCAGGTCCTATGCTGCCGAGGACCTGGTGGTTGCAGGTCTGCCACCAGCCGACCTGCGAAGGTTTCTCGGGCCGGATCTCGCGAGCCAGGAAAAATATCGGCTGATCGCCCCCTATTGGGACCGCATCCGCCACACGGGTTACGCCCAGGCTCTGCGCCATACATTTCGCGGCGTTTACGGCGAAGATGATCTGACAGCCGAGAGCCTGCCTCGCATCGCCGAGAAATATCGTGAAACCGTTCAGCCCGGCTTTTACGCACGCATTCTGGGCCTCGCGAACATCGAGGGCTGCCACGTCAATTCGCTGCAGCGCATCTTTATGGAGACCGAGCAGCCAGGGCTACTCGACCACGATATAAGCATTCTTCAGTTGTGCCGGTGTAGCGCTGCTGACTTTGCGTGGGTGGAAGCCGAGACAGGCAAACGCCCGACGACGCTCGATGAGTGGCTTGAGGTCATCGACTTCTATTTCGCAACATACGGCGCCAAAGCCGTGGCTGTAAAATCGCAAATTGCCTATTCGCGCGCTCTCGATTTCGAGCCGGTCACCAAAGCCCATGCGTCAAGGTTATTTCCCCACCATGCCGACAGAGTCGGCGCGTTGCACGCCCTCGGTCCTGAGGATCTCAAGGCGCTGCAAGATTATCTATTCCGCTATTGCGTCGGCAAGGCTGGCGAGTGCGGCTTGCCGGTCAAACTGCATACCGGCGTTTTGGCTGGTTTCGGCGTGATGCAACTCGGTCGTACCCACAGCAATGCCGCAGACGTCTGCCGTCTGTTGCAGGACTTTCCAGAAACCCGATTCGTTCTAATGCACATCGGCTATCCATACGAGCACGAATTTATCGCGCTGGCCAAACATTACCCTAACGCCGCGATCGACATGTGCTGGGCATGGATTATCAATCCGGTGGCGGGCGTTCGTTTTCTGAAAGAGTTTCTGATGGCGGTCCCGTCCAACAAGATCTTCACCTTCGGTGGCGACTATGTCGCTGTCGAGCCAATTTATGGCCATGCGTTCGTAGCGCGCCGTGGAATCGCGCAGGCGCTCTCGCAATTGGTCGCCGAGGGCTGGATCGCGCTTGAGGACACCCGTGACCTGATTGAGCAGATCATGCGCGGCAACGCACGTCGTTTCTTTCGGAAAGAGTATCGAGAGGATGCCGCACGTCCGTGAACGCCGACATAGATGCGGGGCATTTTGTCAACCGACTCGAAAATATTGCATGCCGAATGATATGTGCACGGCCAGCGTCACCAATTGACCTGAGCATTACTCGTCAGAGGAGCCGGATGGGAGAAAGCTGACCGTCCGGATCTGTGAGGGGGGCACGTCGAGCGGTCGATGCCTCGCCCCTATAATGATCAGATTGCGACGTGCAACTGATCCCTTCGCTAGCCGATCTCGTCATGAAGCGTAGAGCGCATGAGAGGCGTCTAAGCCGTCAACCTCGCGTCTGCGTTGTCCGATTCCTGGCGATCTATGATGAACCTCGATTTGATTGTCAGCGGACAATCGAGATCGTGCATCGGCGTAGTTGGCGCACCCGACACGATTCGGACGTGTGGCCTTCGCCCTCGGAGGACGCGAGAAGGCGCCGAAATACACCGACTTCCCTCGCTTACCACAACCGCGATGCCGGCATCCGCAGCGCGCTGGAATTGACGGTCCGTGAGCTGGGCCAGCTTCGCCGCCGATTCAAAACGCTACTGTCCTCCGGCGAAACAGGGCCCTGCGGCTGCGGCAATCCTGCTTGTCCAACTTTCATGCCCACCGACGCAGCAGCTCGCGAGATGGACCGGGCGCGCGATCGTGTGCTTGCCGCTTTCCAACGGCCGTATCCCTCCTTCAAGGTCGTCCTCGAATGATGTCGCCTCGGCTTCAGTCAAGTTGCGGTGAGGTGCAATCAAGTGGGGCCACATTTTGACCTGCAGCGAAAGACTGCGACGGATAATCGAAGCCGGTATGTTTGACGGGGAGATCGGCCGGTGACGGCGCGCGAACTCGTTGAAATGCCGGAAGCCGAATGGGGTAGGCTTTGTGCCATTGCGCAGGCGGCCCGTGCCCTCAGGAACAGAGGTCACTACTAGACTTAGCAGGTTCGTTGTTCCCGACTCTTAGCTAACTGAAGAGAGCCGTTAGGCAGATGCGCCTAGTGCACCATAAGCCAGAACCACGACAGTCCGGCCTGTCCCGCAACCTTAAACCATCGCAATCGGCCCCTGACAGAAAGGTGCGGCCGGACCGGGGAGAAAACTCTATGCTGTTCGATTTAAGCGCGCTGCGCCACATCCCTCTCGCGCTGGCCCTACTTGCGTGCACCGTGATGGGGAGCGCCCGCGCCGACGATCCGCCGCCGCGTCCCGACGCCCCGACGCCGGTCGGCCAGAAGGGCGGGTCCGGCGCGCGCAGCGCCAGCGCGCCGACTTCCCCATCGGGGGCCGAGCAGCATCGCCTGCCGCCGGATTCCACCACCAAACAGACGCTGGAGCTGCCCGGGCGGACGCTTCGTTTCATCGCGACTGCGGGCTCGATCCACCTGTTCGACCACAAGGGCGAGCCGCAGGCCGACATCGCCTACACCTCCTATCAGCTCGACGGCACAGATCGCGCCACGCGTCCGGTGACGTTCCTCTTCAACGGCGGCCCCGGGTCATCCTCTGCTTGGCTGCAGTTCGGCAATGCCGGGCCATGGCGGCTGCCGATCGATGCGGAAACCGTCACAGCGTCCGCCTCGCCCGAGGTCAGGCCCAACGCCGAGACGTGGCTCGATTTCACCGACCTCGTGTTCATCGATCCTGTCGGTACCGGCTATAGCCGTTTCGTGGCGACGGGCGAAGATGTGCGCAGGCGGTTCTATTCGGTCGATGGTGACGCCAGTTCAATCGCGCTTGTGATCCGCCGCTGGCTCGAGAAGCACGAGCGGCTCTCCTCGCCGAAATACGTCGCGGGCGAAAGCTATGGCGGCATTCGCGGACCGAAGGTTGTGCGCAATCTGCAGATGGAGCAGGGCGTCGGCGTGAAGGGCCTGATCCTGCTCTCGCCGCTGTTCGACTACCGAGAGTTCACAAGCACGAGCCTTCTGGGACTTGTCGCATCGCTGCCAAGCTATGTCGCGGTGGCCCGCGAAGCCAAGGGCGAGGACAGGGGGGCGGTCAAACGCGCCGATCTCGCCGATGTCGAAGCTTACGCGCGTGGCGAATTTTTGGCCGACCTCATCAAGGGCCAAGCAGACAAGGAGGCCACCAACCGTCTCGCCGACAAGGTCGCCGCTTTGACCGGCATTGACAAGGCCGTAAGCCGACGGCTCGCCGGGCGCTTTGACCGCGGCGAATTCCGCCGCGAGTTCGACCGCAAGAGCGGCAAGGTGACCGGCGGTTATGACGCCTCGGTGCGCGGCCTCGATCCCTATCCGGACTTGGATAGCTCCCGCTTCGGCGATCCCTCGGGCGATGCGCTCGCGGCGCCGTTGAGCAGTGCCGCCGTCGATGTCCTGACGCGCAAGCTCAACTGGCGGCCGGACGGCTCGTATGAACTGCTCAATCGCGCGGTCACACGAGCCTGGGATTTCGGCCACCAGAGCCTACCGGAGTCGCGTTCAGAGCTGCGCGAGATCCTTGCCACGGACGCGACGATGAACGTGATGGTCGGGCACGGCCTGTTCGATATTGTTACGCCCTATTTCGGCTCGAAGCTGGCGCTCGATCAGTTGCCGCCCTTTGGGTCGGCGCCGCGGGTCAAATTCGCGGTCTATCCGGGCGGGCACATGTTCTATTCACGCGACGCCTCGCGCCAGGCCTTTCGTGCCGAGGTCGAAGCGATGATGAAGTAGGGCGTGTAAAAGGCGGCGGCGCTTGAACATCTGCGCGCTGTTGGTGCCAAAGCCTGAGCCTGGTCACCGCGAATTGGTGCCGGAGATCGCGGGGCCGCAAGGGGCTTCCCGACAGGCTGGCAGTCGACCCGTTCGCGGACGACGTCGCCGCGCGCTACGGCGTGAAGCTGAACGGCAAAACCCGCGCGGGTAACGGGATCATCGAGGAGAAGCGAGTGCCAAGGCGTCCACGCGCGAGCAAGATGCACAGATAAGTAGGAATGCCAGGCCCGCGGCTCGGCGCTGTCCACTGCTGAAAACGAATTGCGGATTAAGCCAATCTCCAACTCTTAGGCTCAGGAACCGGCGAACGTCCCCGCGGATGCTGTAGTCGATGGTTTTCCAGTTGGCATGCGGGCGCAGGCGCTGATGCAGCTCGTTGAGTAGGGCTGATTTGGACTAGCCTCTTATCGATGATCTCTGCGCTCACGCGTCTGACCGCTCAATTTCGCGAGCGGATGCAAGTGCAGCCTGGGAACGACTTACCGCGTCGGCGAGCTTTTCGATCTCGTCTCGAAGCGCGGCGATTTGGCCCTCAATAGAAGATATCCGGAATACAGACTGAGCGATTTTTGCCCAAGGCGCGTTGTGCCCCCGCTGTGCCCCTACTTTTTCGGGGCACACTTCGAGGGAACAAGATCTCTAACTTACTGATTAAAGGGGCTAAATGGTGGGCGCACAAGGGATCGAACCTTGGACCTCTCCCGTGTGAAGGGAACGCTCTCCCGCTGAGCTATGCGCCCGGGACCATCATGCAGACGGCCGGACCTGTTCGGCCGGCCGGCGCATCGGAGCCCGCGATTTAGAAGTGCGGGCTTGAGGTGTCAAGTTTCCAGGCGCCGCGGGGGCGGAAAACCTTGGCCTGGTCGCGCAATTCGCAAGGAAGGCGGGATTTCGGGCCGCTTACGCGCCCTGCTGGCGGGCGCGGGAGGCGTGGGCCTGCAGCGCCCGGATGCGCTCGGCCAGCGTTCCGCCGCCTTCGGGCAGGCTCGGCGCGCCATTGGTCGCGGCGTCGTTGGCCGGGCGCGGCGCCGGCTTCGGCGGCTGGCCGGCCTCGGCCGCCAGCAGCGCCTCGATCGGCGAGTTCGGGCCCTCGAGCTGCATCGCGAGTTTTGCCACTTCGGCGGCGATGTCGTTGATGCGCTCGCGGAGCAGCGCATTCTCCATGCGCTCGGTCGCCCAGGAGCTTTCCGCCTGCTGCTGGATCGCGTTGATGTCGCGCTGGAGTTTGGCGCGCTCGTCGCGGGCGGTGCGCAGCTGCTCTTCCAGCGCCGTCTTTTCCGCGCGCAACGCTTCCACGGCGGCCGAGGACTTGCCGCCGCTCAAGGCGGCGATCTCGACCCGCAGCTCCTTGACGGTGCGTTCGGCACCTTCATTGGCCTGGCGGAGCTGGTTGTTCTCATAGTCGCGCTCGGCGAGCAGCTTGCCCTGCGTGGCGAGCCGTCCTTCGAGGTCGGCGACGCGGCCCGACAGCATCTCGGCTTCCTTCACCTGTCCGATCAGCTGGCGATCGAGCTCGGTGACGCGCTGGCTCAGATTCTCGACCCGGCCGCGGGCATCGCCGAGCTCGCGCGAGGCGGTCTCGGATTCGGTCCGCTCCTGCGCGAGGCGCGCTTGCGTCGCGGCAAATTCCTTCTCGGCATCGCCGACGCGGTTCTTCAATTCCTCGATCTGGGCACGCACCGCGACCAGCTCAACCTGGCGGCTCTCCGCCATCATCGAGCGGTCGGACAGTTCGGAGTTGATCTTGGCGAGCTCGTTCTGCTTGTCGGTCAGCGCGTTCTCGGCGGCGCGCAAGGCTTCGGTCTTGGCGTTGAACTCCTCTTCGGTGGCGCGGAGCTGTTCCTTCACCGCCTTTTCGCGCGCCTCCAGCGCGAAGATCGTGGCGTTCTTCTCGCCAAGCTCGATCTTCATGCGGTTGATGGCGTCGCTCTTCTTGCCGAGCTCGGCGAGCTGGCTCGTGGTCTTGTTCTTGAGCTGATCGACGCTCATCTCGAGCCGCCGCGCCGACATGGCGAATTCGGCGCGGAGCTGGTCCTTGTCGGCCTGGATCTCGGCCATCGACAGCGGCGTTGCGGCCTCCAACCGGCGCGTGGTCAGGCGCACGGCGCGGTTATGCACCAGCGGCACGATCGCGAGCCCGCACAGCATCGACAGCAGGAAACCGATCGCCAGGTACATGATCGGTTCGACCATGGGGCAGAACTCCCAAGCTTAAGGAAAAATTCACCAACGACCATGCCATGGCGGCCCGGCAAAAAGCCAGCCCCGGCCTGTCGTTAACCTTGATCCGTAAGCCCGATGGGAGAGGAAAACCCTAGAATGGGTTCCAGGTCGCACGCGGCGTGTATTTGAGATAGCCGATATTGGCGCCTAGCCTGAGGCCGAGCCCGGAGCGGATCGGCACCAGCACGATGTTGTTGGCGGTGAGCGCCGTCATGCCGAAGCCGCCGATTATGTAGGCCGAGCCGTCGAGGCCGGCGAAGCGTTGGTAGATCGCGTTGGTGGCGGGCAGGTTATAGACCAGCGTCATGGTGCGCGCGCCGTCGCCGCCCCAGTCGAAACCGAGCGAGGGGCCCTGCCAGTAGACGCGCAAGTCGCCGGCGTTCTTGGTGTAGAGCGTGCCTTCGCCATAGCGCAGGCCGGCGACGAACGCGCCGGAACCTTCCTCACCCAGGATATAGCCGTTGGGCAGGCCCCATTGGCTGATCGCCTTCTCGATGATCGAGGCGAGCCCGCGCGAGACGTTGCCGAAGAAACGGTGGCCGGCGCCGACGAGCTCGTCCGGCCCGTAGGTGCTGGGCGTCGGGGTCCGCTGCGGCGGCGGCAGATTGGGCGGCGGCGCCTGCTGGGCGGAGGCCGGCACGATCCAGCCGACCATCGCGGCAAGCGCGAGCGCAGCAAGGCGTGATGCGAAAGTCATAAAAGAACCCCTGGTACCGAAACCGGTCGCTTCCTTAACCTGACGCCAACAGGCGAGGCTCTAGGTTGCGCCCGATGTCCCCTCGACTCGGATGTTATCCGCAGCAACTATGACGGCACAACGGCAGGAAGATAGCCCTTTGCGCCCCGGAATTGCCTTGATCGGCCTCCTCGTTTGCGTGCTGCCGGGCATATGGCTCACCGGCCCGATCAGCTCGGCCGGGGCCGCCACCACCGAGCGGGTCGTGGTCAACCGCTTCACCGGCGTCGCCATCGAAGGGTTCGACCCCGTCGCCTATTTCGTCGCGGGGGCGGCCATGCGGGGCACGGCGGAGTTCGAGGCGAACCTATGGGGCGCGGTCTGGCGCTTCCGCAACGAGGGCAACCGCGCCTCCTTCCTGGCCCATCCCGAGATCTATGGGCCGCAATTCGGCGGCTACGACCCCGCCGACATCGCCCGCGGGGTGACCGTCGCCGGCAATCCCCGTTTCTTCGCGATCGTGGCGCAGCGGCTCTATCTGTTCAGCCGGGAAGCCAATCGCGACGCCTTCGCCGCCAATCCCGAGCGGTTCCTCTATGAGGTGGGCAAGCGCTGGCCCGCCCTTCAGGACAAGCTCGGTCAGTAGCAGCCTTCAGAGTCTTGCCGCCTGCGGGTCGCCCCAGGCGATGAACTCCGGGATGATGAAGCCGCTGGTGTGCCGCTCGCCGAAGCGGAGCTCGCCGCCCTTGCCGTCGGTCACCCTGCCGCCGGCCGCGGTTACGACCGCAGAGCCGGCCCCGACGTCCCATTCACAAGTGGGTCCGAAGCGGGGGTAGATGTCGGCGCTGCCTTCCGCGATCCGGCCGAATTTCACGGCCGAGCCGACCGTCCGCCTGACGGCGTTGGGCCTGTTATCGATGAACGCTTCGCTCCTGGGATCGCCATGCGAGCGGCTCACCGCTGCGATCCAGGGCTCGCCTTGCGCCGGCAGCTTGCGGGTGTGGATCGGCTGGGCCGCACCGATGGTAGCGCCGTCAAAGCTCACGCGCTCGGCGCCGCGGCCGACGATGCCGCGCCAGAGCAAGCCGAGCGCAGGCGCACTGACGATGCCCAGCAGCGGCACGCCTGATGTCACCAAAGCGAGGTTGACGGTGAACTCGTCGCGACCGGCGACGAACTCCTTGGTGCCGTCGAGCGGGTCGATCAGGAAGAAGCTGCCATCAAACGATGGCGAGGCGAGCTCGGTCCGCTCTTCCGAGAGGGTCGGAACGTCGCCCGCAAGCTGGGCCAGGCCGTCCGCGATGATATGGTCGGCGGCAAGATCCGCCTCGGTTACCGGCGAGCCGTCCTGCTTGCCGTCGATCCGCATCGCCGCGCGGTTGACGCCGAGGATCGCCTCGCCCGCCTTCACCACCAGCGCGGTGAGCGGCTCCATCAACCTGGATGCGGCCTCGGCGTCGATGATCCTCACCAGTGTGCCTCATTCGTCAGCAACTCTCGTCCCCCTCAGTTGATTCGCCCGCAGCGCTTTATGGCCGCTTCGAACCTATCGCAAGCTAGCTGCCACGGGCTGGCGAATGTTAGAACCCGCAGCATCCGTCAAGCATGCGTGATTCGCGGCGTCCAGCGCCGTGCAATTTCAGGAACCCTCCAGGACCCCTTTAAATGTCTGACGCCTCGTCGCCCGCGACCGCTACTGCTCCCGATATGCTCGAACTCGCAGCGCTCCTGTGCTCGCGGGTCTGCCACGATCTCATCAGCCCCGTCGGCGCCATCGTCAACGGGCTCGAAGTGCTCGACGATGATCCCAAGCCGGAAGACCGCGAATTCGCGCTCGACCTGATTCGCAAGAGCGCCAAGACCGCCTCCGCCCGGCTCCAGTTCTGCCGTCTCGCCTTCGGCGCCGCCGGCTCCTCCGGCGCGCAGATCGATCTCGGCGATGCCCAGACCATGGCGCGCGGCCACATCGAGGACGGCAAGTGCTCGATCACCTGGAATCTGCCGCGGCTCCTGCTGCCGAAGAATCGCGTCAAGCTGCTGCTCAACATGCTGGTCGTGTCCCAGCACACGATCCCGCGCGGCGGCATGCTGACGATCGACCCGATCGGCGAGGGCGAAACGATGAGCTTTCGCATCACCGCGACCGGACATAATGCGCGCCTGCCGCAGAACATCTCCGAGCTGCTGAGCGGCGAGCGCGGCCCTGCCGCGGACGCGCATGCGATCCAGCCTTATTATACGCGGCTGCTGGCGCAGGCCTGCGGGCTCACCGTGACGCTCAAGCCGGAAGGCGAAGCCATCATCATTACCGCTTCGTAAACGCGCGCAGCGCGCTCGGCATCTTAATCAAATCTTTACGAGGCGCTTCGGCTTGTCCGGAGCGCCTTATCTCTTTGTTGGTTCCGTTCTTTTGCACATACTCAACCAATATTAAACGCTTTGCGGTGAAGCTGGCCCCATTCCGAATAGGCGCATCACAATTCGTGCGTGCCCGCCCTGTATGAAGGCCTGTTTTCATGGATGATCTGTTGCGGGAGTTTTTGACGGAGACCAGCGAGAGCCTGGACACCGTCGACAACCAGTTGGTGAAG
>NZ_JAVAYN010000340.1:0-214 GCF_054863025.1 Bradyrhizobium sp. 23AC | reverse complement strand
GATGATGCAGTCTGCCCGGTTGGGCTCGCTCGCATCTCCGCGAAAGGCTTGACCGTAGCAACGACGGCCAGGACCACACGGTTTTGCCGTACGCGCGGCCCGCCATTTCGCCGCAGTTTTTCCAGCCCTGTCGACGGAGCCGGAAACTTACAGACGAGACGAAGCCTGGCAGCGCCGTCGTCCGCACGCGGTTACGGGCTCACAGGGACTACCC
>NZ_JAVAYN010000339.1:0-216 GCF_054863025.1 Bradyrhizobium sp. 23AC | reverse complement strand
GTGTCAACCTGCTCCGCGGTAAAGGCGTGGCTCTTGCCCGACAGGTCGGACGTCTGGAAGCTCCACTTGCCGTCGGCTCCCGTGGTCACCGAACCGACCGAGGTCGTGCCGTCCGACAGCTTGATCTCGCTGTTGGGATCGGCCGTGCCCTTGATCGTTGCCGTGTGATCCCAGTGCTGGCGCACATTGGTGACTTCGACGGTCGCAGCGTCCTTG
>NZ_JAVAYN010000338.1:0-217 GCF_054863025.1 Bradyrhizobium sp. 23AC | reverse complement strand
GTACGGCAAAACCGTGTGGTCCTGGCCGTCGTTGCTACGGTCAAGTCCTGCGAAGGTGCGAGCGAGCCCAACCGGGCAGACTGCATCATCCAATTCGTGGGGCGAGGGAGGCCAGAAGGAATGGTCGGCTCCCGGGAGATCACGGCATAAGCCGTCCAACCATCGCGCAGGGAAGGCCGAGTGATCGGCACCACCTGTATGCTGCTGTGCGGTTCTT
>NZ_JAVAYN010000337.1:0-224 GCF_054863025.1 Bradyrhizobium sp. 23AC | reverse complement strand
GCCATGAAGAAGGTCGGCAACGAGGGTGTCATCACCGTCGAGGAAGCCAAGTCGCTCGAGACCGAGCTCGACGTCGTCGAGGGCATGCAGTTCGACCGCGGCTACATCTCGCCCTACTTCGTCACCAACGCCGACAAGATGCGCGTTGAGATGGACGACGCCTACATCCTCATCAACGAGAAGAAGCTCTCCTCGCTGAACGAGCTGCTGCCGCTGCTCGAGGC
>NZ_JAVAYN010000336.1:0-227 GCF_054863025.1 Bradyrhizobium sp. 23AC | reverse complement strand
GCTCAGCATGATGACAGGGCGGGCAACCGTGAGTCCTCAGGCGACGCGATACGACACGGCGCGGTCACAGCGGTTTCGTCGATGCCTGAGGGCGAGCACACGCAAGCCTCCGGGTATTCCGGCGGGATCGTCCGCGGACGGAGAAGTCGTGTGGTCCTGACGCCCGGGGTCTGTGCGTCAAGGCTTGCGGTGATGTAGCGGCCCGACCGGGCACGCGCATCGATCAT
>NZ_JAVAYN010000335.1:0-227 GCF_054863025.1 Bradyrhizobium sp. 23AC | reverse complement strand
TTCGGCGGCATCATCGCGCTCAACGGCGTGTCCTTCGACATGCACAAGGGCCAGATCCTCGGCTTGATCGGCCCCAACGGCGCCGGCAAGACCACGCTCTTCAACTGCCTGTCCCGGCTCTACCAGCCGTCATCCGGCGACATCCTGATGGAGGGCGCGAGCATCCTGACGCGGCCGCCGCACCGGATCGCCGAGATCGGCATCGGCCGCACCTTCCAGAACGTGGC
>NZ_JAVAYN010000035.1:0-40821 GCF_054863025.1 Bradyrhizobium sp. 23AC | reverse complement strand
AGAGCCGGGGCCCATGTATCAGCACGTGCTGCGGCTTCCTGGGTCCCGGCTCTGCGCAGCAGCGTAAGAACGCTGCAGCGCGTCCGGGACACGAGACTGACAAGTCCCCCCCAACCCTCTTGCATCGGCGACGGGCCTTGTAACAAAGCCGTCATGCAGCGAAACTAAACGAACCGGGGGCCGCGGGTTGCGGCCGAGCCGCCTCGCAGGGAGATTTCGATGCGCCGTTCACTGCTGTTGCTGTCCGCCGGACTGACAGTGCTATCCACCGGATTTGCGTCCGCCCAGAACAACACGCCGCGCAATCTGATCCTGTTCATCCCGGACGGTCTGCGCGCGCTGAAGGTCAACCCCGACACGGCACCTGCCATGGCCGAAATCCGCGACAAGGGCGTCAACTTCAAGAATTCGCACTCGCTGTTCCCGACCTTCACCATGGCCAACGGCTCGGCGATGTCGACCGGTCACTACCTCGGCGATACCGGCGTGTTCTCCAACACGATCTGGACCAACTACACTTCCGTCCCGGCCGGCGACACCGTGGTCCCCTTCATCGAGAACGACGCCGTGCTCGGTGACATCGACGAGCATTTTAAGGGCAACTACCTCAACGAGGACACCATCCTGAAGCTGGCCCGCGACAAGGGGTTCAGCACCGCCGCGCTGGGCAAGCACGGCCCGACCTATCAGTTCGACCACACCGACAAGCCCGAAAAGGCCGGCCTGCATTCGATCGTGTTCGACGACGCCACCGGCGGCAAGAACGGCGTGGCGCTGTCGGACGAGGTGAAGGACGCGCTCACCAAGGCCGGCCTGCCCACCACCACGCCACCGCGCGGCGACAATTCCAAGGCGGGCGATGCCAAGACGCCGGGCACGACCGCCGCCAACGTCGCGCAGCAGGCCTATTTCGCCGACGTCGCCGCCAAGGTGGTGCTGCCAATGTTCAAGGCGCGCAACAAGCCGTTCGTGCTGGTGTTCTGGTCGCGCGACCCCGATGGCAGCCAGCACAACACCGGCGACAGCCTCAACCAGATCATGCCCGGCATCAACGGTCCGACCTCGATGGCCGGCATCAAGAACGCCGACACCAACCTCGCCCAGCTCCGCAAGGCGCTGGACGAGCTCGGGCTTGCGGCCTCGACCAACATCATCGTCTCCGCCGACCACGGCTTCTCGACCATCTCCAAGGAAAGCAAGACCAGCCCCTCGGCCAAGGTCAGCTATGACGACACGCCGAAGGACTTCCTGCCGATGGGCTTCCTGGCGCTCGACCTCGCCAAGGCGCTCGACCTGCCGCTGTTCGACCCCAACGACAAGAACGCGAAGATCGAGGGCAACAAGCATCCCAAGGCCGGCAATGGCGTGCTCGGCAAGGATCCGGAAAAGCCCGACCTCGTCGTCGCCACCAATGGCGGCTCGGACCTCGTCTATCTCCCGAACAGGGACAAGAAGCTGGCGGCCAAAACCATCAAGGCGCTGCTCGGGCAGGACTACGTCTCCGGCCTGTTCGTCGAGGACTCGCTCGGCCGCTTCCCCGGCACCCTGCCGCTGTCGAGCATCAATCTGCGCGGCAAGGCGGCGACGCCGACGCCGTCGATCGTCGTCAACTTCCGCTCCTATGCCAGCGATTGCGGAGAGGCGCCGACCAACTGCTCGGTGCAGGTCGCCGATACCGTGCTGCGCCAGGGCCAGGGCATGCATGGCAGCTTCAGCCGCGGCGACACCATGAACTTCATGGCCGCGATCGGCCCGGACTTCAAAGCCGGCTTCGTCGACGAGCTGCCGGTCAGCAATGCCGACGTCGGCATGACGGCCGCCCGGCTGATGGGCCTAAGCGCGACACAGAAAGGAGACCTGGCCGGCCGCGTGATGTCGGAAGCCATGCCCAACGGCACCGTGCCGAAGGCCTATGCAGGCACAATGAAGTCCAAGCCCGCGGAGGGCGGCCTGACCACCGTGCTGAACTTCCAGCGCGTCGGCAGCCAGCGCTATTTCGACGCCGCCGGCTTCCCGGGCCGCACGCTCGGCCTCGAGCCGGACGGCGGCAAACAAAAAACGGCGGGGAAATAACCCCGCCGCTTTCGCTCGCGCCCCGCACGGGGCGCGAGAAGATCTCGGTTGTTACATGCCCAGATTTTTACATCCCAATGTCGAACACGTTCGGCAATTGGCCCGCCAGGGGCAGCGCGGTGGCGCCGAGGAAGGTCGCCACCATCGCCATCAGGCGGCGGTTGTTGTGGCGCTTGCCGCGCATCTGGCCGGCGATCCACTCCAGCATCTCGCTGTTGACCTTGGAGGCATAGGACGGGGCCCAGCTCTCGATCTCGGCATCGGCAGACAGCGCGACGCTGCGCGGCGGCACTTTCAGGCCCGAGGCGCTTGCGGCATAGTGTGCGACCGCCTTGGCGAGCAAATCATCGAAGCGGCCGCCATCGGTGCGTTCAGTCGCGGCCTCGTTGATCTCGAACAGGACCTCGGCCTCAGCGCGGCTGACCGGCTGGTCGTTGACGGCGGTGGCGGTGAGGATGCGCGTGCACCAGGCGGTGTCATCGGCATCGAGCGAGCGGGAGAAATGGACCCGGCCCTTGGTGGTCGGGCCTTCGCCCGTGATCACGCCGTCGCGCACGATGGAGAGTGCATGGGCAGCGGTATCGCGGCAGGACGGTTCAAGGGACGGCGAGTCAGCAGATTTAGGCGCAGCGGCAGACATAGTTCACTTCCAGATTTCTTCTGATCGGCCAGCATTTTCATGCCGGCGTAAAGGGGTGGTTAACGATTCGATACAGGGATCGCGACTTTTCTAGATGGTTGCCAATTGGTCGCTGTCAGGACCATTTTGGTTCTAAGACGCGCCGGGCGAGCGTGATGGAAGTCATAAAAGGCATTATCGGGGCGAGCGAGACCGTGCGACCCCGGATGGAGCTGTTTCGCCGCAGGTGCCGCCGTAACAATAAGTTGCTAGAAAATCAGCCCTTCAAGGAAGGAATTCACATTTTACTTGAACTGGTTCAGTTGGCGTTCACTTGGCGTTGTAAGACCCCTATAATGAGGGGGACGGCCAGAGAGAAATTCTCCAGTATATTCAATGTGATGAGGTAGAACCATGACACTTCCGATCGGCACCACCGCACCTGACTTCGAAGCCGAGACCACCGAAGGGAAGATCAAGTTCCACGACTGGATCGGCAACAGCTGGGCGCTCTTGTTCTCGCACCCCAAGGACTTCACGCCGGTTTGCACGACCGAGCTCGGCGCGCTCGCCAAGCTGAAGCCGGAATTCGACAAGCGCGGCGTCAAGCTGATGGGCCTCTCGGTCGATCCGGTCGACCGCCATGCCAAATGGTCGGAGGACATCAAGGAGACGCAAGGCGCGGCCCCGAACTATCCGATGATCGGCGACACCGATTACAACGTCTCGAAGCTCTACGGCATGCTGCCGGCCGCGATCTCGGGCGATCCCCTCACCCGCACCGCCGCCGACAACCAGACCGTCCGCAACGTCTTCATCATCGGCCCGGACAAGAAGATCAAGCTGGTGTTGGTCTATCCGATGACGACCGGCCGGAACTTCCAGGAGATCCTGCGCGTAATCGACTCGCTCCAGCTCACCGCCAAGCATCGCGTCGCGACGCCGGCAGACTGGAACCAGGGGGAGGACGTGATCATCGCAGGCTCAGTCTCCAACGACGAGGCCAAGACGATCTACCCGCAGGGCTGGAAAGAGCCGAAGCCCTACATCCGCATCGTGCCGCAGCCGAAATAACAACGAACTGTCATTCCGGGGCGGTGCGAAGCACCGAACCCGGAATGACGCCGTGAATTTCGAGCCCAGCTTTAAGCCGCGCGCACCCGGTCCAGAAACCCGTCGACCTCGGCCTTCAGATGCAGGCTCTCGCCCGACAGCGCCTGGGCTGAAGCAAACATCCGGCTCGAGGTCTCGCCGGTCTCGCTGGCGCCCTTGGCGGCGTGGCGGACATTGACGGCGACGTCGGCCGTGCCCGAGACCGCCGCGCGAACGCTTGCGACGATGTTGTGGGTCGCGCTTTTCTGTTGCTCGACCGCAGCCGAGATCGAGCCGGCGATGCCGCTGATGCGCTCGATGGTCTGGCCGATCGCCTTGATGGCGACGACCGATTCCTCGGTCGCAAGCTGCATGCTGGCGATCTGGTTCGAGATCTCGTCGGTCGCCTTGGCGGTCTGGCCGGCCAGCGTCTTGACCTCCTGGGCGACCACCGCGAAGCCGCGACCGGCATCGCCCGCGCGCGCGGCCTCGATGGTGGCGTTCAGCGCCAACAGGTTGGTCTGCTCGGCGATCGAGGTGATCAGCTTGACGACGTCGCCGATGCGCGCGCCCGCCTCGGAGAGCTGCGCGATGCGCTGATCGGTCGCCTGGGCCTGCTGCACCGCCTCGGCGGAAATCTGGTTGGATTCCTGCACGCGCCGCGTGATCTCGGAGATCGATTGGGACAGCTCGTCCGAGGCCGACGCCGCCGAACGCACGTGCTCGGAGGCGTTTTCGGACGCGCCCGCCGACTGCGCCGACAGATCGGCCGTGGAGCGCGCGACGTCGGTGAGCTGCCGCGCGGCGCGCTCGAACTCGCCTGACGAGGCCAGCACCTTGTCGAGGATGCCGCCGACGCTGCCGCGGAACTCCTCGACGAAGCCGCGCAGGTCGGATTTGCGCTGCTCGGCCGCCGCGGCCGTGGCTGCCGCCTGCTCGCTGCGCATGCGCGCCCGCTCCAGCGAATTGCTCTTGAACACTGCGACCGTGCGGGCGATCTCGCCGATCTCGTCGGCGCGATCCTCGCATTCGATCGCAACATCGCTCTGGCCGTTGGCAAGCGCGGTGAGCGAGCGCGTGACCGAGGTGAGCGGCCGGGTGATACGGCGGACGACCAGCAGGGTCAGGACCAGCACCAGAAGCGCGGCGAGGCCCGCGGCCGCCGCCATGCTCTCGATCGCCTGGGCCAGCATGCTCTCGTACTGGGCCATGGGGATGCCGACATAGAGAATGCCGACGACCTTGCCGGCCGCATCCGCGATCGGGAAATAGGCGGTCATGAACGATTTGCCGAACAGCGTGGCCGGACCCTTATAGGCCTCGCCACGGCGCAGCGGTGCCTGCCCTGGATGGTCGGCGGCAAGCTGGGTGCCGACGGCGCGGTCGCCATTTTCTTTCTTCACGTTGGTGGAGCGTCGCACGAACTGCCCGCTCGCGTCGTCGAACACGAACAGGGTCGCATTGCCGCCGACATAGGACACCGCGCGATCGACGATGGCGTGATCCCTAAAGTCAGGCATTGTGGGGATCTCGGCGCGCGCCACCGTGCCATCCTTCACCGTGATCTTGGCGGCCGGAACGGTCTCGGTAAAGGCCAGTGCCAGCGTGCGCAGATTGACCTCGATGTCGCGCAAGGCGCGATCGTTGAAGGCGGACGTCAGCGACCAATAGCCGGCGCCGACCACGAGCGCGGTGTTCATGGCGATCAGCAAGACGGCGCACAGGACCGCCTTGGTGCCGAGCTTGAATTGCGGCAGGAGTTTTGCCGTCGAAAGATTGGACATGGATGGAACTACCCCCGTAATTCCTGCATATTCGTGCAGCCCGATTACGGTCCCATTAACGACGGTTCACACCGCCGCACGCGGCATGCTTTCCAAAGTGTAAACGAGGACGCCCCTGACCACGCCGAGCGCGCCTGTCATCGTCTGGTTTCGCGATGACCTTCGCCTGTCCGACCATCCCGCCCTCCATGCTGCCGTGAAAACCGGTGCGCCGGTGGTCTGCCTCTATGTGCTGGACGAGGCCGCCGGGCGCCCGCCGGGCAGCGCAGCGCGCTGGTGGCTGGCGCAGTCGTTGCGGGCGCTTGGCGCCGAGATTGTCACACGCGGCGGATCGCTGATCCTGCGCAGGGGACCGGCGGCCAAGGTCGTCGCCGAGCTGGCCCGCGAAAGCGGCGCCCGCGCCGTCTACTGGAATGGGATCGCGCAGGCGCCGCATCAGGCGGTTGAGCGGCAGCTCGAAGCCGCACTGGCAAAGCTCGGCATCGACTCGCAGAGCTTCCCCGGCGATCTCCTGGTCCAGCCCTCGGCGATCCGCAACAAGGACGGCCGGGGCTTGCGCGTATTCACGCCGTTCTGGCGGCGGGTGCTGTCGCTCGGCGATCCACCAAAGCCCTTGCCTGCGCCGAAGCAGCTGCGCCCTGCGCCGAGGCTTGCGAGCGATGAGCTGGAAAGCTGGCAGCTCGAACCGACCAGGCCGGATTGGGCGGGCGGCCTGCGCGAGACATGGACCCCGGGCGAAGCCTCCGCGCGGGCGTGTCTGCGCGATTTCCTCAAGCACACCGCGCGCTGCTATGTCGGCGATCGCGACCGGCCGGATCGGGAGGGCACCTCAAGCCTGTCACCGCATCTGCGCTTCGGCGAGCTCAGCCCGCGCCAGGTCTGGCACGCGGCGCGCTTTGCCGCGGATGAAGATCCCGCGCTCGGGCCCGGCATCGAAAAGTTCCTGAGCGAGCTCGGCTGGCGCGAATTCTGCCGTCACCTGCTGCACGACCATCCCGACCTCGCCACCGAAAACCTGCAAACGAACTTCGACGGCTTCCCCTGGAAGGGCGACAAGAAAGCGCTTGCGGCCTGGCGGCGCGGGCACACCGGATACCCCATCGTCGACGCCGGCCTGCGCGAGCTCTGGCACACCGGCGTGATGCACAACCGGGTGCGGATGGTGGTGGCGTCGTTTCTGGTCAAGCACCTCTTGATCGACTGGCGCGAGGGCGAAGCCTGGTTCTGGGACACGCTGGTCGATGCGGATGCCGGTAGCAATCCCGCCAACTGGCAATGGGTCGCCGGCTGCGGCGCCGACGCGGCGCCCTATTTCCGCGTGTTCAACCCGCAGCTCCAGGGCGAGAAGTTCGATCCGGATGGAACCTACGTTCGGCGCTGGGTGCCGGAGTTGAAGGACACGCCAACCACGCTGATCCACCGGCCCTGGCAGGCCACGCCGATCGAGCTTGCGAGCGCGGGCATCACGCTCGGCAAGACCTATCCGCAGCCGATCGTCGATCATGCCAAAGGGCGCGAGCGTGCGCTCGCCGCCTACGCAAAGATCCGCAGAAGTTGAGCGCTGCTTTGACACAATTTCGAAACCCGCTATCGTCATCGCTCTAATCAAACCGCGGGGGACGATATGGACGACGATAAGCCGATCACCGAACAGGCGATGGAGACGATCACCGCAGCCGTGGAAGCGACCAAGGATGCGGCGGTTACCGCCGTCAAAGCCGCCAAGAAGGTCGCGAAGAAAGTAGCGCCGAAGAAGGCCTCCAAGAAGAAGGCCAAGAAAGCCTCGAAGAAGAGTTCGAAGAAGGCTGCAAAGAAGTCGTCGAAGAAAGCGACCAAGAAAACTGCAAAGAAGGCCGCGAAGAAGACCGCCAAGAAAGCGGCCAAGAAAGCCACCAAGTCGAAAAAGAAGGCTCGAAAGGCCAAGCGCTGATCGGGGCGCTCGAGCCGGTCTCCGGGTGCGTGTGCGCCCGGAGACAAGCTCCCGGGATACCCTATCCCCGCGGCTTGGATGCGCGCCGGCCCGGGTGATGCTCCCCCTTCGGATCGCGGAATTCGCTGCGATGGCCGCGGCGGTCCTCGGCCTTGAAGCGCCGCCGCTTTTCCGGTGAGCCGAACTGCTTGATCAGCCGCCTGCCGTTGACCTTCTTGATGACGTAGCCACCCTCGGTCATCGAGAACGGCGCCTTGAGCGATCCCATATGGTCGAATTTGGTGCCGCGGGGATGCTTGAAGGGCTCGAACCAGGACGGATAGACGAAGTTCGACATCGGGAAGCCGTTGACGAGGAAAGAGTCCTCCTCCACGGCGTCGCAGACCTCGTAGGCATATTGGGTGTGGCGGGTCTTGTCGGCCCACAGATTGGCCATGGGGTCCAGCACCATCTCGAACAGCTCGTGCGATGCCGCGAGGCTGACGGGATCGTCCTCACCCAGCGCCTTCAGGAATATCTTCGAGATCGGCTGTCCCCGATGCGTCAGCTCGTGTCGTCCGAGGAAGTTCTTGTGGGTGGCGTCGTCGAAATAGACGAGCTGCCAGTCCGTCGGCTTCGGCTTGCGGGTGACGTCGAGATCGACCGGGTAGCCCCAGACGGGGAGGAAATGCTCATCGTAGCATTTCTGGAGCGCGGCTGTGAGCTTGGCCATCATCCGGTCGCTCATCATCTCCTCCGCGTAGTTGATGCAGGCAATCCGGACCGGCTTCAACGATCTGCCGAGCAGCGCGCGCCTCGCCTTCTTCATGAAAATCACCGTGTGAATGTGAGACTGAAATGCGTTCAGCCTAACACGAACGTGCCGCGCACGTCAGGGATGTATCCCGACGCCCCGCTCCATCCGCCTAGAAGCGCCTGTTGACGACGAACACGGCGGCCGCGCACATCCCCATGCCGGCAATCGCCAGCGCGTCGAGCTTCTCTCCGAACAGCAGATAAGCCATCAGCGCGGTCACGGCGGGCACCAGATAGAACAGGCTCGCGACCGAGGTCGCCGCGGCGTGGCGGATCAGCCAGTACAATAGCCCGATCGATCCGATCGAGAGCGCGACCGCGAGCCAGCCGAGCGCGAGCACGAACTCCCGCGTCCAGTGCACCACGCGGTCTTCGAACAGGAAGGCCCCGATCGCGAAGAAGATGGTGACGGACACATATTGCACGAGATTGCCTGCGCGCCAGTCGATCTGGTTGCAGTAGCGGCGCTGGTAGAGCGTGCCGAGCGTGATGCTGATCAGCGAGACGACCGAGGCGAGCCAGCCGAGACCGGCTTCACCGGTCATGGGACGGTTGTGCAGGATCATCACCACGCCGCCGAGGCCGAGCACGAGCCCGGCCCATTGCACCGGCGTCACCTTCTCGCCGAACCAGCGGTTGGCGATGGTCGAGGTCAGGATCGGCTGCAGGCCCGGAATCAGCGCGGAGAGCCCGGCCGGGATCGAATGCGCGATCGCGATCGCGGTGCCGCCGAGATAGAAGCCGTGGACGAGAATGCCGGCGACGGCGCTGTGCGCGATGCCGGTGCGACCAGGCCATTTCGGCCGCGCGATCGCCGCGATCATCGCCATCAGGCCGACCACGATCGCCATGCGGATGGCGAGATAGGTCAAGGGATCGGCATTGTTGACGACGTATTTGGTGCCGATGAATCCGGTGCTCCAGAGCAGGACGAACAGGATCGGCGCGGCGCGGGCGGTCAGGGCTTCTTGATTATGGTTCATTGCCGCCCTCATTGCCCCACCGGCGGCTATGCGGCAATGCGAATTTCGTGCGGACGATGCTGCGCTGCGACGGACGATGACGGCTCAGCGCAGCCGCTCACCATTCTTCCGGACAGGGGTCGATGATCTTCCAGAGCTCGACGCCGTTCTTGATCTTTTTCATGTCGGTGGTGAGCCCGCCATTGCGGCGGATCCAGTCCTTCACCTTGTCGGGGTAGTAGGACATCAGGTCGGACGTCCCCTCGGAGCTGGTGACCTTGATGCCGAAGGTGAAGGCCTTGTCGTAATAGGCCTGGTGGAAGCCGAGGCTGGCGCGGGGCGTTACGCAGATCTTGTTCATCGGCACCATGCCGAGCACCAGCGTGCAGGCCGAGTTGCAGATGCCGTCGATGATGACGCGCTCGCCTTTCTCGCGGACGCGCTTGTACTTGGTCTTGTATTCCTCGACGTAGCCGCCGTGGTCGCGGGTGATATGCAGCTCTGCCCGCGCCGGCGTGGCGGCGGCGATGGAGAGCAACAGCAGGCTCAGAAGCGTGATGCGCATGGCGGCGTGACGGCGAAAGCCTTCAGGAATGGACCGGCCTCGAAGGACCCGCGAAATGAGCCCCTAGGCCGGCAACAGGATTCTTAACCGAATAGTCTTTGGTCATACTTGTGTGGGGAATTCGTTAAGCATCCCGAAAAGGCCAAAAATGGGCAGCCTTCGACCGCATGTCGGGCAATTCTGTCACACCCACCCGGGAATCTGAGCGATCAGCCCCGATTTCCGGGCGCCGGACGGGTGCCCTGGAGGTACGAAGTGGCTATAGATGGCTGACCACTTCGCGCGGGTTCCGGAGAATCGAGATGAGCAAGTTGACGCTTGTAGCCGCGGTTGCTGCCCTGTCGGCCGCAATCCTAGCCCCTGGCCTCGCGGAGGCGCGGGGTCATCACCGGCACTACCGCCATTACGCCAATCCGCTGCCCTACCCGATCAGCTATCTGCACAATTACGGCCCCGGCATCACCCCCGGTACCTTCGCCTTTTACGACGGCCCCTCGACCAACCATTGCTACCGGAGCGCGGCCGCCTATGTCGGCCAAGACCGCCGCCGGCACCCCTGCTACTGAGGGGGTGCTGGCGCGGCCTCTGCGGACGCCTCTATTTGGCGGCGCCCGACAGCAGCAATTGCTTCTCGATCTCGTAGACCGGCAGCTTGACGAGGTCCTTACCGACCTCGCCCCGCAGCGCCTTGCGCATGACGTCCGAATAATCGGCGCGGATCATCCCGAGCGCACGCGGTGAGGCCACCATGGTCAGGGCCGTGGTCTCGCCAGAGCTGACGGCAGCATCGAGCCGGCCGGCAAGGCTGCGCAGGAAGGCGCGCTCGGCCTCATCGTGCCAATCGGTCTGCTCGGCCGAGCTGCGCACACCGCCGGCAGCGGCGCGACCCGGCGCGTCGCTCCCTGGCGCGCTGGTCATGGGATTGGGCTGCTCGTGCACCTCCCTGGTGTGAAGGTTCGGAAACATCTCGTCGCCGAGGTTTTCCAGAATGAGCGCCTTGCGCCCATCGCACACGACCAGCCAGCCGCCCTTGTCTAATCTCATCTTGTCCATTGCACAGCTCCAAGCAACCTGTGAGCCTGCCCTTCGAATTGGTCGAAGGACTGGCCACGCGACAAGACTACGAACGAAGCCCCGACGGCGAATTGCGCAGGATCAAGAACGGCATCGATGTCCTGCGGGGCCATTGCAGCGCAGGCGCAGCATTGGCCACTCGCGCGAACCTGGGATAGTCTGGCGGGGTTGAGGTCAGGCCTGCGGCGGACCGGCTGACGATTTGTTCATCAGCATTACATTTCGGTTCCGCCACAATTTGATCAGAACAAGTTCGATATCCTGGATCGCGTCAGCGGAGGAAGACATCATGAATCTCAAGATCGGCCTCGTCGCCGCAGCCCTGTTCGGCGCCATGTTTGGCGCTTTGGCGACATCGCCGGCGGCGTCCGCCATGCCCATCGCGCCCGCGCCTGCAACGCCGCAGGCCTCCGGTGTCGAGCAGGTCCGCATGGTCTGCGACGCCTGGGGGCGCTGCTTTTGGCGTCCGAACTACTATGGGTATTACGGGCCCCGGCCGTATTACGGCCCCCGGTATTATGGGCCGCGCTATTACGGTTACGGTCCACGCTATTATGGCCCACGCTATCGCCGCTGGTGACATCTGAAGGGGCCCTCGGGGCCCCTTCGCTTTTGCGAGATCATTCCTCGCGCGGTCGTCGCCGGCCTGGAGCAATTCCAAAACTGATCCAGATCAAGGATGAAATCGGCCCGCACCGTCATTCTACGGTGATGGCGGACTTGATCGTTTTTCGATGCCCCCAGACGGGCATGAACGTGCAGACGGATCTTGAGAAGCAGCTGAGGCAGGAGAGACGGAGCTTTGCATCCTTCGCCTGTCCCGCCTGCACGCGGCTGCATTTCATCGACCTCGCCTCCGGCCAGCCGATGAGCCGGGAACGTTGACGGTGGCATTGATCTGACGGACGTCATGGCATGACGTCCGCAATACTACGGCCTGAAATTCGGTTTACTGAAACGCGATGTTTCGCCATTGATGGCGGTGTATCGACGTTCATTTGATTGTCACATTTCAGCAGCCGGCCAGACCCATGTTGTTCGACGCCCTCGCTCCGTCCTCCGCCCTTCAACTGATTGGCTTTGCCGACGTCGATGCGTTTCGGCCGATCGAGACGATGGAGGACGCCAGAAGCATTCCGCTCGACATTCCGAACTTCGCCGCGGCCCGCGCCGTCGTCTCCCTGCCGGCCTGCCGCATCATCATGATGAGATCGTTCGCGCGCATCCTCGACACCGCCTATCGGATGCCGGGCGGGATGGTGATCCTGTCCATGACCGACGACCTCCAGGTCAATTTCAAGGGCTCGGATCTCGACGCGCGCTTCTTCGTGACGCTCCGCGGCAACGATGAATGCCATTTCGTCGAGCCTCAGACCAATCATCATGCAATGATCATCTTCTCCCCCGAGCTAAAAGACCGGGGCTGGTTCGATCACGCCGACGATTTGCGGGCGCATGTCGCGAACCGGCCCGCCCTGCTGCACACAAGGCAGCTCCTGCTCGACATCCTGCGAACCGCGTCAATGCAGCCGCTCCTGTTCGAGACCACCGAGGCGGCGGCCCATCTGCAGGAGGGCCTGCTGCTCGCACTCGACGATCTGTTTCGGATCGATCCGACGTCGGATCGGAGCGCCTCGGTCCAGGGCGAGCGTTCGATCAAGCTGGTGCAGCGGATCGATGATTACGTCGCAGCCCATCCGACCGTGCCGATCTATACCGCCGATCTCGCCGGTGAGTTCGGCGTCTCGATCCGCACCCTCGGCGGCGCAGTCAGCAAGGTCCGCGGCATGAGCCTGCACCAGTACATTCGCCTCAAGCGGCTGTGGGCGACCCGCGCCCGCCTGCTCAAGGGCGGCGGCGCCACTGTCGCCATGTGCGCACGCGCGCAGGGCTTCCATCATCTCGGTGAATTTGCCGCAGCCTACCGCGCGACTTTCCACGAGACGCCCTCGGACACGCTGGCGCGGGGCCGGCACAGCCGTATCCCGTCAGCCTGACCGACGCAGCAAGCCCTTGCGAGCCTGCGCGGCATCAGCGCCGTTCTGGAACATATCTGGAACGCCAAGGGGGATTGGCGCGCTCGGAAGGATTCGAACCTCCGACCCTCGGAATCGAAATCCGATGCTCTATCCAGCTGAGCTACGAGCGCCCTGGCCCGGACACTGGGCCACAAACCGAGACTTGCCAGACCGGCAGCTGACGAGCCAGCACACCGGACGGCGGTTCGGATGGGTTCGAATTAGCAGAGAGGCCGACCAATAAAAAGCCCTCCCCGCCTCGTTTCGGGACGGATTGAAGGCCACTCTCACCAGGTCGTGTTGAAGAGCCCGAAATGCGGCTGCTGGGCGACCAGCATCATCGGCCGTCCCTGCTGCGGCGCCGGATGCGTCCTGGCGACCTTGCGCTTGGGCTGAACCGGAGCCTTGGCGGCGGTATCAGTCTTCAGCGGCGGCGTGAACTGGGCGAAGGTCTCGCGCACCCGCGCCTTGGCTGACAGCTCGGCCAAGGCCGCCGACTGGGCCTCCTGCACGGGCGGCTGGGGAGCCACAACCGCGGCGGTCTTCACCGCCGGCGCGACGATCGTGGGCTGGCTGGTGTCGAGCACGACGCGCTCAGGCAGGTGCCGATCGGACCGGATTCGGATCAGCGGCTGATCGTTGCTTACGGTCGCAACGGCTTGCGCCACGGGCGCCGCCGGGAAAGCGAAATTCACCGCGAACAACAGTGCAAGCAAAGCTCCACCGACAAAGGTGAAATATCGAAAGATGGGCATTGGCCGCGCTCCGCCCCCCGCATCCCCGCGTGGGCTCTCCGCCTCAACAGGCGATCTCTTATTTGGTTCCTGGCCCAGCCGTTCGGTTCAAATGGCGACGCGAGGTTTTTTCGCCAAGGACCAACAAGGACCAATGAGGGTAACTTTTCCGCTACCGGAACATTCCGCCGTTAAGCACGGCGTGCTGCAACCAGCGAGCATTTCGCCTGATCGGCATTCACGTTGATGTAGCCGACGGGGATATGGGCAAAGGTCTTGCGGCTCTTCATGCTGACCGGATCTGCCAGCACGCGGCTGCGGTTGGTGAGATGACTGCCGTCGCGCCGCGTAAAGGCGCAGACGATCTCGACATCCTTTACGGCATAGTCATTGTCGTTTCGCAGCGTGAACGTCACCAGGGCTCTCGAGCCAAGGCCGCCGCGGCGCCAGGTCTGCGATGAAATCCTGAGACGACCGAGTTCTGCCATCGCCGGTGCCTGGGCTTCCGAGACCGGCGACACCGTTGCGGCCGCATCGCCCGAAGGAGCCGCCTCGGCGGCCGCGAGCTCCGCCTTCACCGGCTCAGCACTATTTCCCTGGGACAGAGGCAGCAGCATCCAGACGCCGCAGCCGACAACGATGGCCGCCAGCAGCCACAGAAGAGTGCGGCCAAATGAGACGCTCGCAATTGTCACGGCCCGCGCGACTCGTTCGCCGGTCCCGGCGAAGCGCCCCAATCCGATCCGGTCGAGTCTGGCGTTCATGGTTGCATCACCGATCGCGGCCAAAGCCCCATGCAACGACGGACCGGCCACTGCTTACCTTAATCCGGAAGAGGAACTAAGGTTCCCGCGCGCTTGCGAATCGGCAAGGACGGTGGCGATCACCGCCCGCCGCCGCTAACATGCGCTGCAACATCGCGAAGGCCCGTTGGGAGAATTGAAATGCCAGTCGTCACTTGGGATCACGTCCATCTGCGCAGCCCCGATCCGGAGGCCACGGCGGCCTGGCTGCGGGACATCCTCGGTGGCGAGATCGTGCACGCGCCGGGACGGATCGACGTGAATCTGGGCGGCGCCAGGATTTTCATCGCGCCGCTCGAGGGCGACAACGCCGTCAACCCGCCGCCTCCGCACCCGCATCAGGGTCTCGACCATTTTGGCCTGACGGTGAAGGACATCGATGCCGTTGCGGCCGAGATCAAGGCCAAGGGCGTCACCTTCACGCGCGAGCCGACCACGATCCGGCCGGGCGTGCGCATCTGCTTCATCCGCGGCCCCGAAGGCATCTCCATCGAGCTGCTCGAGCGCGACAAGAAATATACCTGACGCGGCGCAAGCTCCGGCACCCCTCGGCCAGTGCAACATTTTTATGCATTTCGCGGGCCAACCCTGATTCGCAGGCGGCCGGCCTCTCCCCGTCATCAGACCGTCATGACGGCGTCACGCACAAGCCGGGACAACTACGGCTCGCGGCGGCAACTTCCCGTGGCCGGCCGGCAAACTGCCGCGTTGCGCGAGAGAATGCGCTTTGGCATAAAAGCGGGACCGGTTACGCCATTGGGCGATGGCGGCCGGCCCGCGGGACGTTATGAAAAACGGTCTCTATTCGATTCACGTGACCCTGCTCGATGGTCGAGCCGGCAAGGGCAGCGGCGTGATCCTTTTTCGCGACGGCAAGATCCTTGGCGGCGATGCCTACCTCTATTACACCGGCAGCTACGTGGTGAAGGACGACACCACCTTCAAAGGCGAGGTGCTGGTGCAACGACACACCTCGCCGCGAGGCGACGACAATCCGCTGTTCGGCGGTCCTGCTCCCGTCGGTATCGGCGTCAGCGGGACCTACACGGACACGCGCGCGGAAATGACAGGCACGGCGCTGGTCGGCAAGGCCAGCCTGATTTTCGGCGCAACGCTGCACAAGCTCGCCGAGGCTGATTAGAGCATGATCCGGAAAAGTGTGCTGCGGTTTTCCGAAAAGATCATGCTCAAACAATAGAAGCTACTCGGCGGCCTGCTCCAGCGGCGCCGTGCGCGGCAGGATGATCTGGATGCGGGTGCCGCTGCCCGGTTCGGAATCGAGATCGAGCCGCCCGCCGAGCCGGTTGGTGACGATGCTGTAGACGATGTGCAATCCGAGACCCGTGCCGCCCTGGTCACGCCGCGTCGTGAAGAACGGATCGAAGGCACGGCGTCGGACGTCGAGCGACATGCCGCAGCCATTGTCCGAGAAGATGATCTCGACATTGTCCTTGCCGGACTCCCGCACCTGGATGTCGATGGTCCCCGGCCGGCCGTCCGGGAAGGCGTGCGCCACCGAATTGAGAAACAGATTGGTCAGCACCTGGCCGTACGGGCCCGGATAGCTGTTCATGGTCAGATCGGGCTGGCACTCGACATTGAGCGTCAGATTGTGCTTGCGCAGGCCCGGCCTCAGACTCATCACCACCTGCTCGGTGAGGTCGCCGAGATCGAAGCTGCGCTGGTCCGAATAGTTGCGGTCGGCGGCGACCTGCTTGAACGACTGGATCAGCTCGGCGGCGCGGTTGAGATTGGAGACGAGCTGCGAGGATGCGTCGCGGCTGGTGCTGAGGAAGTCGTTGAGCGTGGAGCGGCGCAGCTCGCCCCGCTCGACCTCGGCGGTGAACATCGCGGTCTTGCGCTCCAGCGCGGAGGCGACCGTGAGGCTGATGCCGACGGGATTGTTGACCTCGTGCGCGACGCCGGCGACGAGGCGCCCGAGCGCGGCGAGCTTCTCCGCCTCGATCAGCGAAGCCTGGGTCTCGCGCAGATTGCGCAGCGCGGTCTCGGCGGACTCCTTGGCCTTGCGCATCTCCTGCTCACCGCGCTTGCGCTCGCCGATGTCGAGCGCGACGGTGACGATCCGCTCGATCTCGCCCTCCGCATCGAGCAGCGGCAGCTTGTTGACCAACCATTGCCGCATGTTGCCGGAGGAGTCCTTGTACTCCTCCTCATAGAAGCCGAGCCCCTTGCGGATGCTGAGCACGCGCTTGTCGTTCTCGTCGGTCTTGGCCGCGCCGTAGCGCGACATCAGGTCCGCCGTGGTGCGGCCGAGCGCGTCGCCGGGTTCGATGCCGAAGATGCCGGCCATGTAGCGGTTCATCAGCACATAGCGCAGGTCGCGGTCCTTGACGTTGATCACCGCGGGCACGGTATCGATGACCTGCTGGAGCAGGCGCCGGCCTTCGGCGATGGCGTCTTCCGCCCGCTTCTGGTCGGTGATGTCGCGTAGCGTGCCCTCATAGCGGACGATGTTGCCCGCTTCGTCGCGCACGCCGGTGGCGCTGTCGGAGAGCCACAGGATGTTGCCGCTGCGCTGGCGCACCTGGTATTCGAACTCGCGCACCATGCCGTCGCGCGCCATCAGCCGCTGGTATTCGACGCGCGCCTCGGGATGGACGTAGATGGTGTGGGCGATGTCGTTGATGCTGGCGATGAGGTGCTGCGGGCTGTCATAGCCCATCATCCGCGCCAGCGCCGGATTGGCGTTGAGCAGATCGCCGGCCGGCGTCGTGACGTAGATGCCGTCGACCGAGCCCTCGAACAGCTTTCGGTAGCTCTCTTCGGCGAGGCGCTGCTCGGTGAGCGCGCGCACCGCGGCCTCGCGCGCCGTATCAGCTTCCTCCAGCGCGCGGCGGAACACTTCGGCTGCGCGGGCGATGTCGCCGATCTCGTTGTCGAGGTCGGCCGAGGGGATCGAGGTATCTTTCCGGCCCGCCGCAAGCGCGCGGATAGAGCGGGCGATCTGGGCGAGCGGGCGCACCGTCCTGCGCACCACGAACAACGCCGCGGCGATACCGATCAGCACGCCGATGGTGCCGAGCACGATGCTCTGCCATCGCGCTTCCGTCAGCGTCCGGGCAAAATCACGCGACAGCACGTGGCCGCGCCGGTCGCTGACTTCGCGCAGCAATTCGGTGACGCGACCGATCAGCCGCCCCTCGGTTCCCAGCACCTCGCGGTCGATGTCGGCGATCTGCCGCTCACGGACCGCCACCGCCATGATGGCCTCGGCATAATCGTTCACCGCCGTCTTCAGCCTGGCATCGCCAATGTTCAGGGCCCGCATGTTCTGCGCGGCCTGCTCTGCCGCGGACGGGTTGCGCGCGAGCAGCCCGAGCGCGATCCGGCTCTGCGCCTCCGACAGGCGCGAGGCCAGCTCACGGTCGGCGGTACCGGAGACAGCCACATCGAACTGTTCGCGCAGCGGCGGCAGGCCGGCGAGCAGCTGGGCGCGGCGATCGATCAGGGTCGATATCCGCTCGAGGCCGTTGCGATAAGTCGCAAGCCGCTCGGTCACCCCGTCGATCATGTCCTGCTGCTCGGGCGCGAGCTCGATGCGGGTCTTCTTCAGGATGTCGCTGAGCGTCGAGGCCGCCTCGCCGACCTGCTTGAACTGGATGCCGGCGCCGGGATCGGTGACGAAGTCGCGCGCGGCAAGCCGCAACTCGTTCATGCGGCGATCGATGTCCTCGGCGAGGTCGCCGACGCTCTGGAGCCGCTGCAGCTCGGCGAAGGTGGTGTCGATGTGCCGGATCGCGATCACGCTCGCGGTCGACGTGACGATGATCACCGCCAGCACCAACAGGAAGCTGCCGAAAGTGAGCTGGCCGATGGAGAGCGAGAATGTTCGCTTTTTCTCAGGGGTCGGCGTCAATTCGGCGGACATTGGGCTTTGAGGGACCGGGATATTGGAGGCCCAATATACGACGTATTGCGGCCCCGGGGAAACATGCCTCGGGCCGCCGATTATCCTTAATATTTGTGGGCCTCGGAGCCCCCTTCCCCGATCTATGACGGTTTGACGCTTGCCTGCCGCCGGGCCGGGATCGTCATGGCGGCCACACCGAGGACCACGCAGGCAAGCCCGATCCAGGCGGTCTGGCTCGGGCTCTCGCCGAGGAAGGCGACGCTGATGGCAACGCCAATGGGCACCCGCAGATAGGCCTGCGCGGTGGTGCCGACCGAGCCCAGGGTCTGGATCAGGCGGAAATAGATCGCAAACGCCGCGGCCGTCGAGAACACGGCGAGCGCGAGCAGCGCCAGCAGCGAACTCGGCGACGGTGACAGCGTCCAGGGCTGCTCGACCACGAGCGAGGCCGGGATCAGGACCGCCGCCCCCGCCAGCAGCGAGCCGGCTGCGGGCGCCATCGGATCGAGGCCTTTGAAGCTGCGGCCGAAGATCGCGGCGCAGGCGTAGCAGATGGTGGCGGCGACGATGGCCGCCTCCGCGAGGAGACCGCTGCCCATGTCTTGGAAGGCATCGACGCCGACAATCAGCAGGATGCCGGCCATGCCGGCGACCACGCCGAACAGCTTTCGCGGTGTCGTCGCCTCGTGGTGGGTGACGACCGCCGTGAGCAAAAAGGTGAAGATCGGGCCCGCCGAGTTGAGGATGGTGGCGAGCGCGGCATCGACATGGCGCTCGCCCCAGGCGATCAGCGTCCAGGGGATGACGCTGTTGAGCACGGCCTGGAAGGCGAAGCGCTGCCAGGTCGCGGCGTCCGTGGGCATCCTGATGCCGCGCGCCCACATCACGACGAGCAGCAGGAGGCCCGCGATCGTGGTCCGCGCCGCGATCAAGGTAATCGGGGGGATCGTGGCGACGCCGAGCTTGATGAAGGTGTAGGAGCCGCCCCAGAGCGTTGCGAGCGCGACCAGGAGCGCCAGCTCGACGGCAATATTGGTGTCCTGCCGGCTGTCCATTTCGCGCGCTCCGTCCCGTTGTCAGAGACGGAAACCTAGCGCGTCTGCAGTCGCAGATAGTTCGTTACGTGTCGAAGTGTATCAGCCCACCGCCCCGACCTCGAACACCTCGCCGTCATAGCCGGCTTCGCGGGGGATGCGCAGCTGGCGGCCGGTTTCGGTCTTGGTCATGACGGGCATCACCGTGACGATCGACATGCCCTTGGCATGGTCGAGCGCGTCTTTCACGCTGCCCTGCTTCGCCAGCCGGATCAGATTGCGCGTGGTCGGAAACGGCAGCTTGAAGCGGCCACTCTCGCCGCCCTCCACCGCCTCGCGCGGCGAGACCCAGATCGAATCGGTCGACTCCCTTCCGTCATGGGCGCCGAGCTGGTCGGGCGGTGCGGCGGCGAGGAAAAACCAGGTATCGAAGCGCTTGGGCATGCCCTCCGGCGTGATCCAGTGCGCGTAAGGCACCAGCGTCTCGAGCGCGAGCTGAAGGTTGTTGTCGACCAGGATGCTCAGGAAGCTGACCTTATGCTCGTTGAGCGCGACGCGGTGCTTGTCGGCGATCTCGCCGGCACGCCTGGCATCGACAGGCGCGCCCGTCCCCTTCGACCGCGCCAGCAGGATGCCGCTCTCCTCAAAGGTCTCGCGGATCGCAGCGATGCGAAAACCGCGATCCGCCTCGCTGAGGCCTTCACCGCCCGAATACAGGTCGGCGCGCGCAACGATCTCGTTGTCGCCGGCATCGACGCTGCCGCCGGGAAACACCAGCGCGCCCGAGTTGAACTCGATCTGATGATGGCGGACCATCATGAAGACTTCGATCTCGCCGCGGCTCTTGCCGTCGGCCTTGGCGCCATCACGGAGCAGAAGGATCGTCGACGCCGGGCGTGATGCTGATGTCTCGGCCATCCAACTAACCTGCGGCGCTGGATTGCGGGCCGAGATTGGCGCGCTTATCGACACGGGCAACGCGCGACAGCAGGTACTCGACCTCCGCCTTCGCCGTCGCCGTGATGGTCGCGCCGGGCTTGCGCTGGGCGCTGGAGGCGATGATGCCGCGCTTCTGCAGCACGTATTTGCGGATCGTCAGGCCGACGCCGGGCTGCTGCTCGTAGCGGATCAGCGGCAGATGCGCGTCGAACAGGTCATGCGCGGCATCGCGCTTGCCGGCCTTGGAGAGGTTGACGACGTCGATCAGGAGCTCCGGGAAGGCGTAGCCGGTCATGGCGCCGTCGGCGCCGCGCTCCATCTCGAAGTCCAGGAACGTGCCGCCATTGCCGCACAGAATCGAGAGCGGACGGAGCGAGCCGTCCTTCTGGAAGCCGCGAAGCGTCGTGATCTTCTCCAGGCCCGGCCAATCCTCGTGCTTGAGCATCACGCAGTTCGGATTGTCCATGACGATCTTGCGGATCACGGCGGGGGTGAACACCACCGACAGAGTCAGCGGATAGTCCTGCAGCACCCAGGGCACATCCGGCCCGATCGCCTCGGCCGCCTGCTTGAAATAGCCGACGATCTGGTCGTCGGTGCGCAGCGACGGCGGCGGCGCGATCATCACGCCGGCCGCGCCGGCATCCATCGAAGCCTTGGCCAGCGAGCGCATGGTGGCAAAGCCCGGCGCGGAGACGCCGACGATCACCTGCATCTTCTTGGCGCGCTTGACGAAGCGCACCGCCACCTGCTCGGCCTCGGCGGCGTCGAGCTTGGGGGCCTCACCGAGGATGCCCAGCACCGTGACGCCGTCGCAGCCGACCTCCTCGTAGAAATCGGTCAGGCGGTCGATCGAGCGCTCGTCGATCCGGCCGTCGTCGTGGAACGGCGTCGGCGCGATTGCGAAAGTGCCCTTGGCGTCGGCGGTGAGTTTCATTTAGTTCCTCGTCTCTCTCTCTCTCTCTCTCTGTTCGTCATTCCGGGATGGCCGGAAGGGACAGGCCCGGAATCCATAACCACTGCTGGTGGTTATGGATTCCGGGCTCGCGACTTCGTCGCGCCCCGGAATGACAGTGTGGCTAAAACCGCCGCGCCCCCATCTTGATCTGCTCCTCGGAGAAGAAGATCTCCTTGGCATGATCGGCGATGTCCTGGGCCTTCCAGCCCGTGTGCGGCGGTTTCCAGCCTTCCATCTCCATCATCCGCATCTCGCGAACGCCGCGGGGCCCGGACACGCCCAGCACCTTGCCGGTCTGGTCGCCCGACAAATCGCTGACCATGTATAGCACGGCCGGCGCGATGCCGTCCGGCCCCAGCGCCGCCCCCGGGTTCTCCTTATAGCGGGGCAGGTCTGCGGTCATGCGGGTCAGGGCGCCCGGGGCGAGCGTCCAGATCCGGATGTTGTACTTGCGGCCCTCGATCGCCAGCACGTTGGACAGGCCCCAGATGCCGCCCTTGGCCGCACCGTAATTGGTCTGGCCGAAATTGCCGATCAGACCTGAGGTCGAGGCGGTGTTGACGATGACGCCGCCGCCGTTTTCCCGCATCCAGCGAAACACCGGCATGGTGCAACAAAAGGTGCCCTTCAGATGCACCTTGATGACCTTGTCCCAGTCGGACTCGGAAGCCTTGTGAAAGGTCTGGTCGCGCAAGATGCCGGCATTGTTGACCAGGATATCGGCGCGGCCAAAGTGCTTGATGGCGTCGTCGAACACCGACTGGCCGCCCTCCATGGTGGAGATGTCGGCGCCGTTGGCGATCGCCTTGCCTCCCTCGGCCTTGATCGCGTCCACCACGAGCTGCGCCATCGACTTGTCGGCACCGGAGCCGTCACGGGGACCGCCGAGGTCGTTGACGACCACCGAGGCCCCTTCCCGCGCAAACAGTCTTGCGTAGGCCTCACCGAGCCCCCCGCCCGCACCGGTGATCAGCGCGACCTTGCCGTCGAGTAGTCCCATGGTGGCTTCTCCCTGTTTTGTTTTTATCGTGTCCCGGACGCGATGCAGCGTGAAACGCTGCGTCGCAGAGCCGGGACCCAGTTCTTTGCTACGGCTCTGGGCCCCGGCTTTGCAGCGCACCGCAAAGGCGCGCTGCGCAGCGTCCGGGGCACGAGACCGGCCTAACCCAGCACCGTCTTGCCGTTCTTGATCACCGTAACCCCGCGCGACTTCACCTTGGCTTCGAACGAGATCGTGTTGCCGTCCTTCCAGAGGTCCATCGTCACGGTCTCGCCGGGATAGACCGGCGAGGAGAACCGCGCGACGTGCTGGCGGAACGCGCTCGCGTCGTAATCGGCGTAGGTCTGAAGCACGCCGCGGCAGGTGATGCCGTAGGTGCACATGCCGTGCAGGATCGGACGCGGGAAGCCGGCCTTCTTGGCGAACTCGGGATCAGAGTGCAGCGGATTGCGGTCGCCGCAGAGTCGATAAACCAGCGCCTGGTCGGGACGCGTGACGATGTCGATGGTCTTGTCGGGCGCGCGCGAAGGAATCTTGTGCGGATCGGGCTGGGTCAGGCTCGGCCCGCCGAAACCGCCATCGCCGCGAGCGAAGCGCGAGGCGACGAGGGTCGCAAGCTTCTCGCCCTTCTCGTTCTTCAGCACGGTCTGGTGAGCGATGACGACGCCCTTATCCTTGCCCTTGTCGTAGACCTCGACGACGGAAGAGTCGGCCGTGATGTGCGCGGCGACCGGCAGCGGCTGGTGGAAGGTGATGTCGCGCTCGCCGTCGACCACCATCACGCGGTTGAGGTTCATCTCGCCGGGACCCGCGCCCCACGCGGCGACGGACGCAAACGTCGGCACCACCTTGAGCGGCCGCGGCGTCAGCGTACCCTCGTTGACGAAAGCGAGCTCCTGCTCGTCCATCGGATCGGCGCCGAGCCCGATGCCATAGGCGTAGAGCATCACCTCGCGATCGGTGTAGGCGTATTTCTGGCCGAGGTTTTTGAGGCCTTTGAGTTCGTCGTATCTGGCGGACATTTTTATGGTTTCCTCTGGTTCTCATCCTCATGGTGAGGAGGCGCTCTTGCGCCGTCTCGAACCATGAGGATGCCCGAAACGCTTTTTGTTGTAGCCATCCTTCGAGACGCTTGCTTCGCAAGCTCCTCAGGATGAGGACCGCCCTAGGCCGGTGTGAAAAACGGCAGCGGTGCGCCGTCGGTCGGCTTGAACACCACTTTCACCTTCTGGCCGATCTTCAGCTTCTCGAGATCGCAGTCGACGAAGTTGGTCTGCACCGACGGCCCCTCCTTCAGCGTGACGTAGCCGATCGCGTAAGGACCGGTCGGCGACTTTCGCATCAGGCTCCAGGTGTAGATCGTTCCCTCGCCCGAGGCTTCCTCCCACACCGTCTTGTCCGAATAGCAGAACGGGCAGATCGAGCGCGGGAAGTAATGCGCTTCGCCGCAGGCGGTGCAGCGCTTGATCATGAACTTGCCCTGCTTGGCCGCATCCCAGAACGCCGCGGTCTCGGGGTTCGTCACCGGAGCCGGATATTTCTTTGCATCTACCATCACACGCGCTCCAGAATGGCCGTCGAGGCGGCGTGGCGAACACCCAAGAGGCCGCCGGTGCCGTGGGCAATGGCGAGATCGCAGTTCTTGACCTGAACCTTCGGATGCGCCTCGCCGCGCAGCTGCCTGACGGCCTCGATGATCTTGGTCATGCCGCCGCGGTTGACGGGATGGTTGCTGCAGAGGCCGCCGCCGTCGGTGTTGAACGGCAGCTTGCCGACGCCCGAGATCAGATTGCCGTCGGCGACGAACTTGCCGCCCTCGCCTTTCTTGCAGAAGCCGAGGTCCTCGAGCTGCATCAGCACCGTGATGGTGAAGCTGTCGTAGATCGAAGCATACTTGATGTCCTTCGGCGTGATGCCGGCTTCCTCGAACGCACGCGGGCCGGACCAGATGCCGGCGGAGTACGTGAGATCGAGATCCTTGCCGCCGCGCGGGCCCTTCATCGCCTCGCCATGCCCGATCAGCTTGACCAGCGGCTTCTTCAGGCTCTTGGCGATCTCGGGCGTCGTCACGATCAGCGCGCCGCCGCCGTCGGAGACGACGCAGCAATCCATGCGGTGCAAAGGATCGGAGATCATCGGCGAGTTCAGGACGTCCTCGACGGTGACGACGTCCTTGAGCATCGCATGCGGATTGTATTGCGCGTGATGCGAGGCTGCGACCTTGATCCAGGCGAGCTGTTCGCTGGTGGTGCCATAGTCGTGCATGTGGCGCATGGCACACATGCCATAGGCATTGTGCGTGGTCGCGCCATAAGCGGACTCGAAATCGGCCTCGGCGCCGGCCGCCCTCGGCGGCATCACACCGGTGCGCGGCTTACCGGCGAGCGTGATCAGCGCGATCGAGCACTTGCCCGCCGCGATCGCTTCAGCCGCGTGGCCGAGATGGATGATGTAGGAACAGCCGCCGGTCTCGGTGGAGTCGACGTGGCGGAGCTTCTTGGTGTTCAGGCCGAGATAGTCGACCATCGGCCAAGCGCCGCCGGGCGCATCGCCCGCGCAGAAATAGCCGTCGACGTCGTCCTTGCTGATCCCGGCATCCTCGATCGCGCCCTTGGCGACCTCGGCATGGAGCTGGGCGGTGGATTTGTCCGGCGCATGCCGGGTCGGGTGTTCGTAGATCCCGGCAATGTAGGCCTTGCCCTTGATGGTCAAACTTCAGGTCTCCGCTGGCGTTTCTTCTTGGCTCTTTTTTCTGAACCGCGGTGGCCCTGTTGGCAAGCGCGGAAATATTCCGCCCCGCGAGAGGGCGGCGGGTCGGCGCAAGTGGGGCATATTCTGGTGTCCCGGACGCGCTGCAACGCCTCAGCGTTGCTGCGCAGAGCCGGGACCCATGCGGCCGCGTTTTCGTTGCGAGATGGGCCCCGGCTCAGCAGCGCATCACTTCGTGCTGCGCAGCGTCCGGGGCACGAGACCTTGTCCTGCAGACACACCCCCGCATCCTCGCGGCCCATCTCGCCCGAGCTTTGCTTCCGTCTCGCCCCCTCCTTGAACAGAGGGCGCAGGGAAGACCGGGTGCCGGCTGGACACCCACGGTCCGCTGTGCGCGAATTGCGCGAAGAACAGATGCACAGCGGCATACAGGTGAAGCCAAACATCCGGCCTTCCCTGCGCAGTGGCTTTACGGCTTATGTCGCGCTCTCCCCGGGGAGCGATGCACTATTGCCCCCGTCGCCTTGCGAGCGAAGCGCAAGACTTGACGCACAGACCCCGGGCGTCAGGACCACACGATTTTGCCGTACGCGAGACCGCGCCCGTCGTGCACGAGACAATCGCCCGCGCGACGCAGCCCGCGTCCACCGCCACTCACCCCGCGTTTCGTGACGATCGCGATACGCCCCTCTGACTGGGATGAGGTGGTCGACCGATACGACAATTCCGAATTTCGGTAAAGTGGAATGTTTTTCCGCGGGGGATTGACTCGTCTCTTGGATGTTTCGCCCGGCGGTAACACAAGGGGTGGTATCGTAGGGTGGGCAAAGCGAAGCGTGCCCACGTCTTTTGCGCAATCATGGCGAGGCCGTGGGCACGGCGCTTCGCGCCTTTGCCCACCCTACGGGACCTCGCGTAATCCTGACCAATTGCCTTCCGTCAGGTCGGGCTGTGCGGCACGGGCTTCAGCGGATGCCTCCGCAGCCCAGGGAAAATGCCCGTCGCGATCGGGGTACGCGACTTGCAGGCATTCGAACTCATCATTGCCGTAGAACCATCTGCTCCATCCGAGATACGAGCGGTAGTGCTGCAACGACACCGGAAGGAGCACGGCGGCGACATTCTCAAACAGCGCATCCGTGGGCTCCCCGACCAGCGGTCGCCGTCCTGCGTCGAGCTCGTGGTAGATCGTCCAGAACGTGTCCTGGGCGGTCTGTTGCCGCATTGAAAACACGATCATCTCTGGAAACCTGAACTTCAGCCAGAAGCCGGTCGTATAGGCGAAGCCCGGTCCTTCGCCATCGGACATCACATGCGTGCCGAACCAGCCGTGATTGCGGACTTTCTCCACGAAATTCTGCTCGTGCTTATCGAGCCGATCGGGAGGCGCATCAAGGGCTGTGAACATTGCTCGCTCGTCCGATACGAGGGGTGACAGACTCTTCGCTACGAGACGGTGCTCGGGCGCGCGCGATAGCGGAACGCGGTCAGCCCGGCCATTATCAGGCCGAGGACAAGAAAAACAGCGCCTCCCTTCACGCCAAAACTGTCCTGGTATTGGCGCTCGGCCGCGTCGTCGACGATCAGAGGCCGCGCATCGGGTCTGCCCGTGAGATAGCGGATCCTGGTCTGCCTGACGGTCTGGACGCCGTTGCGCGTGATCTGCCGCCAGAAGGCGGGGCTGATATGGGTCGGCCCGTAGGTCTGCTGTCGTCCGCTCTTGTCGGTCCACGCCAGCGTCACGAGATAGCTCGGAGCGTCACCGGCCTTGTTCACCTCACCGTAGGCGCGGGTCACATCGCCGTTGGCTTCATCGCCATGGGCGAGGATCTCATTCAACGTGCTTTGCTCAATGTAGGAGTTCACCAGCATATAGCCGCCGAAGGGAAGCATCACAGCAGTCAGGGTCCCGAGGATGTAGGGAAAGGGACGCCTTGCTCCGGCGGCGATCGTCGCGCTCCCCGGCCCGCCTCGACGCGCCGACCATGTCTGCCATCCGACCACGAGCATCAGGAGCACGGCGCAAACGCCCGCTCCCGCCGCCATGAACCTGGACGTGGACCGGATATGGCTCAGATGGTCGTCGAGATCTTCGACAATGACCGGAAGCGATGAATCGTCGTCAACAGCCTGAATGGGAATCGTCAGGAGCTTGAGCTGATTGCCAACCATGATCCGCGCCGCATAGGCAGCACTGACCGCAATGCCCGTGCGCTCGCGCTGGACGCCATCCCTGCCGGTCCACTGCAATCCGATCGACAGATTTTCGTCGATATAGCGCGGCCAGCCGCCGTCAAACACGAACGGAAACCGCGGCGAGACGGCTTTGGCCGAAATGATCTTTCCGGTGGTGCCATAGCCATCGCGCATCACGCGTTCGATGGCATGCTGATTCCAGAACATCCCCAACGCCGCCAACACACCGACGGCCAAAAACAGAATCAACACTCTGCGCAATGACATCGATCATCGCCCCGCATAGCGCACGGCCGCATCGCCCGGCGCGCCTCACTATCGCAAGTTGCTGATATCGCGACGCCACAACTCTTGTCAAACGGATGAATTTAGTCCGTTGCCGTAGGGCGGATTAGCCGAAGGCGTAATCCGCCGTATTGATCCCCACGGCCACGGATGTGGCGGATTACGCTTCGCTAATCCGCCCTACGAGATCGCCCTACTCCGCCGCGATCTGCCGCGGCGCCGGCGGCGGATTTGCCAAGTCCGCAGCGAGTTGGGCGTAGCGGGCCTTGGCGTCCGCGACCGCCTTCTCCTTCACCGGACCGTAGCCGCGGATGCGGTCGGGCAGCGACAGCAGTTCCACCGCGGTGTCGATCGTCACCGGCGACAACAGGCCGAGCACGGTGGCGACATCCTTCTCGTAGCCGGCGATCAAATCACGCTCGAGCTTGCGATCGGCGCTGCGGCCGAAGATGTCGAGCGGCGTTCCACGCAGGAATTTGAGTTTCGCCAGCACGCCGAATACGTTCAGCATCCAGGGGCCGAAGGCGCGCTTCTTCGGGCGTCCCAGCGCGTCGAGGCCGCCGCCGAGGATCGGCGGCGCAAGGTTGAAGTTGAACTTGAAGTCGCCCTCGAACTGGTCGCGGAGCTGCTGGGCGAAGGCGCCGTCGCTGTAGAGGCGCGCGACTTCGTATTCGTCCTTGTAGGCCAAGAGCTTGGCGTAGTTCACCGCGACCGCGCGCGGCAGCGCATCGCCATAACCGCCCTTCACCGCGGCGTCGCGCACCTGGTCGATCAGCTTGCGATAACGCTTGGCGAGACGGTTGTTCTGATAGGCCGTGAGGTGCTTGGCGCGGTGCTCGATGACTTCATCGAGCGTCATGGCCTCCAGCGTCTTGGGCGCTGCGACCTGGTCCGTGCCCTTCAGCATGTCGGCAAGACGTGCGGGATCGGCGACCGCGAGGCGGCCGAGGCGGAAGGCTTCCTTGTTCATCTTGATCGAGACGCCGTTGACTTCGATCGCCTGCTCGATCGATTCCGCGGACAGCGGGAACAGACCCTTCTGATAGGCGTAGCCCATCATCATCATATTGGTGGCGATGCTGTCGCCGAGCAGTTGCTCAGCCGGCTTGGTGAAATCGAAGAAGACCGAGTCCTTGTGCAGCGCGGTTTCCAGGAGCCCATTCAGCTTGCGGGTCTGGAAGTTGAAGTCGCGGTTGAGGACGAAATCGGCGGTGGGAATGACGTGGCTGTTGATGATGCCGCGGGTCCGGGTGGAATCGCAGAGCGAGATCGTGTCCTTGGCGACCGCGACCACCTCGTCGGCGGCGAGCACGAGATCGGCCGTGCCGGTGACGATGCGCGAGCAGGTCACTTCCGCGGGGTGATCCGACAGGCGGACATGGCTGAGCACCGCCCCGCCCTTCTGTGCAAGGCCCGACATGTCGAGGATCATCGAGGCCTTGCCCTCGATATGGGCGGCCATGCCGAGCAGCGCGCCGATGGTGAGAACGCCGGTGCCGCCGACGCCGCCGACCGCGATGTTATAGGGCTTGTCGAGCGTCGGGCGCGAGGCCGGCTCGGGCAGCGCGCCGATATCGGCAAGCTCAGCCGGCGCACGGTGGCGCGGCTTGCCGCCGTCCACGGTGACGAAGGATGGGCAAAAGCCCTTCAGGCACGAATAGTCCTTGTTGCAGGAGGACTGGTTGATGGCGCGCTTGCGGCCGAACTCCGTCTCCAGCGGCTCGACCGAGATGCAGTTCGACTGCACCGAGCAATCGCCGCAGCCTTCGCAGACGGCCGGATTGATCATGACGCGGCGCGCCGGATCTTCCATCAGGCCGCGCTTGCGGCGGCGGCGCTTTTCGGCGGCGCAGGTTTGAACGAACACGATCGCCGATGTGCCCTTGTGTTCCCGGCACATCTTCATGACGTTTTGCAGCTCGTCGCGATGATAGAGCTTTACGCCCGGCGCGATGGTGCTGGCCGGATAGGCATCGGGCGCCTCCGAGACAAGATAGATCTCGCGGATGCCTTCGGCGTGGAGCTGATGGGTGATCTGCTGCGGCGAGAGATCGCCGTCATGGCGCTGGCCGCCGGTCATGGCCACCGCGTCGTTGTAGAGGATCTTGTAGGTGATGTTGGTCTTGGACGCCACCGCCTGGCGAATGGCGAGAAGGCCCGAGTGGAAATAGGTGCCGTCGCCGAGATTGGCGAAGATGTGGTTCTCGTTGGTGAAGGGTGCGATGCCGACCCACGGCACGCCCTCGCCGCCCATATGCGTAAAGGTCTCGGTCGAGCGGTCCATCCACAGCGCCATGAAGTGGCAGCCGATGCCGGCGAGCGCGCGGCTGCCTTCGGGGACTTTGGTCGAGGTGTTGTGGGGACAGCCGGAGCAGAAATACGGGGTGCGGGAGACAGGTGCGACCGCCTGCATCTGGCTCGCCTGACGGCCGTTGAACCAGTCGGCCTTGGCGCGGAGCATCGAAGCAATCTCAGGGTTGAGATCGAGCTTGAGAAGTCGCTCGGTAAGCGAGGTCGCAAGCGAGGCGACGCTGAGCTCGGCGGCGAAGGTCAGGAAGCGCTTGTCGTGCTCGTCCATCTTGCCGACGATGCGCGGGCGCACGTCGTCGCGCCAGTTGAACAACACCTGCTTGACCTGATTCTCGACGATCTCGCGGCGCTCCTCGACGATGAAAATCTCCTCCAGGCCGATGGCGAATTGATGCACGCCTTCCGGCTCCAGCGGCCAGGGCATGCCGATCTTGTAGAGGCGAAGGCCGATCTTGGCAGCGACCTCTTCGGTGACGCCGAGCTCGCGCAGCGCCTGACGGACGTCCTCATAGCTTTTGCCTGACGCCATAATGCCGAAACGGGCGTTCGGCGAATCCATGGTGATGCGGTTGACCTTGTTGGCGCGCGCAAAGGCGATGGCGGCAAAGCCCTTGTAGTCCTGCAGGCGCCGGTCCTGCTCGAAGCGGTCGTCGGGCCAGCGCAGATTGAGTCCGCCTTGCGGCATCTCGAAATCGGTCGGGATGATGAACGGCTTCATCTCGTCGGTGAGATCGATCTCGGCGGTGGTCTCCACCGTCTCCGTGATCACCTTCATGCCGACCCAGCAACCGGAATAGCGTGACATCGCGATGCCGAGCAGGCCCATCTCGATCATCTCGTGGATGCTCGAGGGATAGAGATACGGCATCAGCGCCGACATGAAGGCGTGGTCGGATTGATGCGGGACGGTCGAGGATTTTGCGCCATGGTCGTCGCCGGCAAGGCACAGCACGCCGCCGTTCTTGGCGGAGCCCGCGGCATTGCCATGGCGGAACACGTCGCCGCAGCGATCGACGCCGGGGCCCTTGCCGTACCAGATGCCGACCACCCCGTCATATTTCGCGCCGGGCGAGAGGTTAAGCTGCTGCGAGCCCCAAACGGCGGTGGCCGCCAGATCCTCATTCACGCCGGGCTGGAACTTGATGTTGTACTGTTCGAGATGCTTGCGGGCGGCAAAGAGCTGCTGGTCGTAGCCGCCGAGCGGCGAGCCGCGATAACCGGAGATGAAGCCGGCGGTATTGAGCCCCGCCGCCCGGTCGCGCCGGATCTGGGCCATGGGCAGGCGGACCAGGGCCTGGATGCCCGTGGTGAAGACGTGTCCGGTTTCCTGGGTGTATTTTTGATCGAGACTGATCGGACCCTGGTTGATTCCCATGCTGTCCTCTTTATCGCCCTGTTCAGGTCTTGCTGACGTAAGCCGTTGCCTTCCCGTTGTTTTTAGCTAGGGCGCGCCGACCAATTTCGCCACTCTATGTCGGATATTTCAGGATCCGCATCACAAATCTGGACCAAAGGGAGGCCTGGGTAAAAATCGCAATTTCGTGGCCTGAAACACGCTGGGCATTTTCAATTTGTGTCACCATACCCCCACTGTGGCGAAATGAACTGATGCCCCTGTCGTGCCGGATGCGGGCGATTGGTCGCAGGAGAGACTTTCGATGCGGACGATTCTGGCTGGCTCGGCTCTTGTCGGCTTGGCGTTGTGCAGTGCGGTTGCAAGCGCAGCCCGCGCCGCCGAGCCGTCGCCGGAGCTGATCGCCTACGGCAAGACGCTGGTCGAGGCCGGCGACTGCGCGGGCTGCCACACCGCCGATCCGGCAAAACCGTTCGCGGGCGGCAAGCGCATCGACACGCCATTCGGCGCGGTCTATGCGCCGAACCTGACCCCGGACCGCGACACCGGGATCGGCGCCTGGCTGGATGCCGATTTCACCCGCGCATTGCGCACCGGCGTCGCGCCCGACGGCTCGAACTACTATCCGGCGTTCCCCTATCCCTACTTCACGAAGATGACGAAGGACGACACGCTGGCGATCCGCGCCTATCTCGGAACGCTTGCGCCCGTCGTCAGCCGCAACAAGCCGCCGGAGCTGCGCTGGCCGTTCGGCTATCGCGGCCTGATGCGGGTCTGGAACGCGATGTATTTCAAGCCCGGCCTGTACGAGCCGGACCAGAGCCAGAGCGCGGCCTGGAACAGAGGCGGCTATCTCGTCACCGGGCTCGGTCATTGCGGCGCCTGCCACACACCGAAGAACTATTTTGGCGCGGACAAGCAGGCGCAGGCGCTCTCGGGCAACGAGGTCGGGGGCTGGTACGCGCCAAGGCTCGACGGCGCCTCCCGCACGGGCCTGAAGTCGTGGAGTGAGGCGGACATCGCCGAATATCTGCAGAGTGCACGCAACGCCAGGAGCCATGCCGGCGGGCCGATGGCGGAAGTGGTCGTCAACTCGACCTCGAAGATGAGCGATGCCGATGTGCGTGCGATCGCGGTGTACCTGAAAGGCCTGCCGCCGGCGCGGCGTGAGGCGATCGTGACGCCGCCTGATGATGCCGAGATGAAGGCGGGCCAGGCGGTCTACGCAAAGCTCTGCATCGCCTGCCATGAAGCCGACGGCTCGGGTGCGCCGCGCATCTATCCACCCCTGCCGGGCAATGCGCTGCTGCAATCGATCAATCCGTCCTCGACCTTGCGCATCATTCTCGACGGCGCCCACACCGCGACTACCCCGCGCGCGCCCAACACCGGCGAGATGCCGCCCTATGACAGGCTGTCCAATGAGGAGATCGCTGCGGTGACGAACTACATCCGCAACTCCTGGGGCAATGCGGCCCCGCTGGTGACGCCGGCGCAGGTCGCGAAGGCCAGGAAGTAGGGGCGAATGGGGAGTAGCGAATAGCCAGATCTATTCGCCATTCACGCGCGCAGCGCTCACCTCTCCTCATCCCCTGTAAACACGAATTTCGGCATCTCCCATTTGTAGCGCACCGCGAGCAGGCGGAAGCTGAGGCCGAGCACGAAGGTCAGGATGGTCCAGAGCTCGGCATTGAGATTGAGGCCGAAGGCGGTGGCGTAGAACAGTCCCGTCACGACCGAGACGCTGGCGTAGAGTTCGGATCGGAACAGCAGCGGCACGTCGTTGCAGAGCACGTCGCGCAACACGCCGCCGGCGCAGCCCGTCACCATGCCCGACACGATCACGATCGGCAGCGAGGCATCCATCTGCCAGCCGACGTTGCAGCCGATCATGGTGAAGACCACGAGGCCGATGGCATCGAGCACGATGAACGCGAGGTGCAGCCGATGCACCAGCCGCGCGATCAGGATCGTGAGCAGCGCCGCGCCACCCGGCAGCGCGAGGTAGATTGGGCTCGCCACCCACACCAGCGGATAGTGACCGAGAAACAGGTCGCGCAGCGTGCCGCCGCCGAGCGCGGTCACGCAGGCGAGAAGACAAACGCCGACATAGTCCATGCTGCGCCGGCCGGCAGCCAGTGCCGCCGTCATGCCCTCTGCCGTGATTGCGATGAGTCCAAGCAGGTGCAGCACGCTATCCGTCGGCGGCAGGCTCCACATCAGCTTGTTCCCTTCGTCGCGGCCATGGAACCCGCGTCCAGTTCCCTATCAGACAGGTTCCCGATTCCCGCCGGGAGGGCAACATCCGACGAAAGCATAAAACGGGCGGAACAGAATCTCGCATCCCCGGGTTGTCACGGCGCAATCAACGAGGAGATTGAATCGATGGCTGACGACCGTTTTCCCAACGATCCGTACCGCCCGAACCTCGCCGACGATGAGTATCTTCGCGCGGCGCGCCGGGATGCCGACCTTCAGGCCGATCCCGAGCTTGGCGAAGGCCCCGCTTCCAGCGGCAAGGTTGCGTTGTTCGCCGTTGCGATTGCACTGGTGCTCGGTGCCGTGTTCTACGGCCTGAACAATACGACCACTGGCAACCAGGCCAGCAACACGCCGGCCTCGCAGACGGCACAGACGCAGCCCACCAATCCGGCCGCGCCTCCCGGCATGCGCGACGTGACACCACCGCGCAACAACACCGAGCCGGGCGTGACCACGGGTGCTGCGCCGACCAAGCCGGCCCCGGACACGCAGAAGCCGTCTGACGGCGCGAAGTAAGAGTAACACGATAGCTGTCGTCGCCCGGCTTGACCGGGCGACCCAGTATTCCAGAGGCGGCGCGGATTGAACCGATCAGCCGCGGCGTCCTGGATGCCCCGGTCAAGCCGGGGCATGACACCGAAAGGATGAGAGAGCGGCGGGACGCATGTCTCGCCGCTCTTCGTTTTCCTGGATTGTCGTTTGGTCTTAGCCGAACATCTTGTTGAGTTCGCCGCCGGGATAACCGGTGCCGAGCTCGGTGAATGTCCCCTTCTCCGCCATCTCCTTTGCCGCACGCATGAAGCCGCCCCAGGCGGCGCGGGCGAGCGAGCCGCCGACGCTGATCCGGCGCACGCCGAGATCTTCGGCCTGCTGCAACGACAGGCCGGATGCGCCGATCAAGAGGTTGAACGGCCTTGGTGCGACAGCCTTCACCACAGCAGAGATGTCCTCGCGGGTCTTCAGGCCCGGCGCATAGAGGCAGTCGGCGCCGGCATCGGCGTAAGCGGTGAGCCGGTCGATGACGAGCTTCAAGTCGGTGACGCCCCACAGATAGGCTTCGCAGCGGCCGACCAGCAGCGTGCCGCTGTCGCCGATCGCCTTGCGCGAGGCCTTGATGCGCTCGACCGCGAGTGCGCGATCGTAGAGCGGCCTGTCCTTGTCGCCGGTGGAATCCTCGATCGACAGGCCGGCAACGCCGGTGCGCACACAGCGCTCGACATTGTCCGCGACCCTCTCAGGCTCGACCGCAAAGCCGCCCTCGAAATCGGCGTTGACGGGGATGTCGACGGCCGAGCTCAATGCTGCCAGATGCTGACAGACGTCCTCGACGCTGACGTAGTTATCGGCCTTGCCGATGGTCCAGGCAAAGCCCGCGCTTGATGACGCAATCGCCTTGAAACCGAGATGCTGCAACGCCTTGGCACTGCCGATATCGACCGGATTGGGCAGGATGAAGCAGCCGCTTTCGTGCATCTTCTTGAAGGTCGCGCGCTTGTCCGCGGTCGTGACGTGCATGTTTCTTCTCCCTTGTTGGCCGCGCCAGACATAGGCGCGCTAACCTGGCAGCGCCAGTGCGCGCCTGGCAGCGCTAGTGCGCGTCGTGCAGGGCGCGGCTGTCCTTCGGCGCTTGCTCGCGATCATTCATGCTGTAGTCTCTGACCACGCTGGCGATGCGCAGATGATAATCGGCAAAAATCTGCGCCCGGCCCTTGGCCTGGGTGCGGCGGTGCTCCATCGTGTTGCGCCAGGCCTGCACCGCCGCCTCGTCGCGCCAGAACGACACCGACAGGATCTTGCCCTTCTCGGTCAGGCTCTCGAAGCGCTCGACCGAGATGAAGCCGTCGATGGTTTGCAGGATCGGCTTCAGATCGGCTGCGAGGTCGAAATAGTCCTGGCGGTGTTCCGGCTTCGGCCAGACCTCGAAGATCACGGCGATCATGGGCATCTCCTGCTGCTATCGGACCTACAATACCACCTTGCGCAGGAAGGTGCGCTCTTCCGCGAGGATGAATTTGTGTTCCTCGGCGAAATGGAAATTCGCCATTCCCTCCGCGTCCTGCCGCAGCCGCGCGCGATAGGCCTCGTACGCGGCCAGACTCTCGAAGCTGATCAGCCCAAAGGCGATGTTGTTGGTGCCCTCATGCGGCATGAAATAACCGATCAGGTCGCCGCCGCATTCCGGGATGATGGTGAGCCAGCGCTTCGAATATTCCTCGAACTGCGCGCGCTTGAACGGGTCGATCTGGTAGCGGATGAAGACGGTGACGGACATGATGGGCTCCTGTGTTTCCGTCGTCATTGCGAGCGCAGGTCTCGTAGGGTGGGCAAAGCGACTTGTCCGCCGTAGCTCGCAGAGCGAAGGCGGAAGCGTGCCCACGTCCTTCGTCCGCGACGACGACTGGTGGGCACGTCGCTACGCCCCTTTGCCTACCGGCTTCGGCTCCTCGCAACGACGTGTTTGCAGCAACACGCTACGCCCTTGCCCGACCACAATGCTTCGGCTACCATCGAAGCATGAAATCTGGACCCGACATCGCCCTGGTCGCTTCGCTGGTCGGCGATCCCGCGCGCGCCAACATGCTCACCGCGCTGATGAACGGCCGCGCGCTCACGGCGAGCGAGCTGGCGCAGGAGGCCGGCATCACGCCGCAGACTGCGAGCTCGCATCTGGCCAAGCTCGAGGCCGGCGGGCTGGTCGAGCCGGAGAAGCAGGGCCGCCACCGCTACTATCGCCTTACCGACGACGACGTCGCCAGCGTGCTCGAGGGCCTCGCAGGCCTTGCCGCGCGCACCGGCCACATGCGGGTGCGCACCGGGCCGAAGGATCCGGCCTTGCGGCGCGCGCGGATCTGCTACGACCACCTCGCCGGCGATCTCGGCGTGCAGATGCTCGATTCCCTGCGCGAGCGGCATCTGGTCAGGCAGAAGAAGCAGGACATCGAGCTGACGGCCGAGGGCGAACGCTTTCTCGCCAAGCATCTGCAGATCTCGCCCGGCATGCTCACCCATCCGCGACGGCCGGTGTGCAAGGCCTGCCTCGACTGGAGCGAACGGCGCCATCATCTCGCCGGTACGCTGGGGGCCGCCATGATGCAACGCTTCGCCGAACTGAAATGGGCGGCGCGCGATGCCACGCCCGGCAGCCGCGTCGTCAACTTCACCCGCACCGGCGAGAAGCAGTTTGCTGCGCTGTTCGGCGACGGGAAGGACTGATCACGCTATTCGCGTGACGTCGCACATTTGCGTGTGAACTCCCACTCTCGTCGTGGCCGGGCTTGACCCGGCCATCCACGCGCTTATGCGAACGGTCATTCAGTGACCGTTAGAGACCCCCATGTTCCGCATCCTCCCGGCCGCCCTCGCCGCCGCTCTCCTTGCTTCCCTGCTCACCACCGCCCACGCTGCAGACACGCCCCCACGAGAGCCCTACGGCATCGCGCTCGAGGGTTTTGCCTATCCCTACCCCGTGCACCAGTTGCCGCTCGTCAACGACGGCGAGCAGCTCAGCATGGCCTATATGGACGTCGCGCCTGCACAGCCGAACGGCCGCACCGTGGTGCTGCTGCATGGGCGCAATTTTCCGTCGAGCTATTGGGCCCCTGTTATCAAGATGCTCAACGAGGCCGGCTACCGCGTCGTGGTGCCGGACCAGATCGGCTTCGGCAAATCCTCCAAGCCTGCGGGCGAACTGCATTTCGACACGCTGGCGCGCAACACCATCGCGCTGCTCGATCACTTAGAGATCAACAAGGCCGACATCGTCGCCCATTCACTTGGCGGAATGCTGGGCGTGCGCATCGCCCGCGCCTACCCTGACCGCGTCGCCCACCTCGTGCTGACCGCGCCGATCGGGCTGGAGGACTACCGCCTCTACGTGCCGCCGACGCCGACCGAGGCAATCATTGAGACCGAGGACAAGCTCACCGCCGACGGCTATCGCAAGCAGCTGCAAACCAACTACGCAATCAAGCTGCCCCCTGATGCGATCACGCCGTATATCGACGCCCGCTTCAACATCAAGGGCAGCCCCGACTACCCGCGCTGGCTGCGCGCCTATGTCAGCTCCGGGCAGATGATCTATCGCGAGCCGGTCGCGCATGAGATTCCTCTCATCACCGAACCTACGCTGTTCATCATGGGCGCCAACGACCATAACGCGCCGGGCCGGCCAAACGCGCCGGAAGCACTACGTCCCAAGATGGGTCAGAACGCCGAGCTGGCGAAGGCATTTGCGGCGAAGATGCCAAATGCGCGAGCTGAAGTCATTCCGGACACCGGCCACCTCGTCTTCCTGGAGGCTCCGGACAAGTACAAGGAGTTGGTGCTGGGCTTTCTCGGCCGCTAGAGCGTCGTCGAGCGAAGTGGATACCCGGTTCGCGTCAAGAAAACGCGTCAAACCAGAACCTGGAGCCCGTTCCGATTCATCGGACGGGCTCCAGCGCCATCCGCGTCGCATGAAGCCGCACGCTGAGCGAACGTTCATGCCGCATTCAGGTCATGATTGGCAGGTTTGGATCGCGCCGTGTCGGCATGTTGCAAAATTAACATGTCGAATCGTGTCTTTTGATTCATTGTGCGCCGCAAGCGCCAAGCTCCTAAAGACTTGCTCCAAAGACCTGCCTCCAAAGACTTGCCCCCGAAGACTTTCCCCCAAAGACTTGCCCCAAGGACGAGAAGGAAGATCACATGAAATACCTGTTCGCCGCCGCCATGCTCGCCAGCGCGGTTGTCGGTTTCAGCGAGGCCGCCAGCGCCGCGCAGGGTTGCGGCCCGGGTTGGTATCGTGGCGCCTACGGTGGCTGCCGCCCGATGCGCGGCGCGGTCGTCGTGCGCCCCGCCCCTGTGGTGGTCGCTCCGCCCGTCGTCGTCGTGCCGCGCGCGCGCGTGTGCCCCTATGGCTTCCGCTGGTACGCCGGCCGCTGCCGCCCGTTCTGATCTCTTTGCATCGCAAGATGGCCGCGCAGGATCAGCCTGCGCGGCCATTTTCGTTTTCAGACTTGTTCGTTTTCAGGCTTGCGGCCGACGATTCGTCCGCCGTGGGTTGAGCGGCCTGGAATCGAAACGGGGACCGCGGCTGCGATCCCCGTCCAAATTCGCGGCTCGCAGCGGCTTACCAGTGGCGGCGGTGCCAGCGCCGGCGACGCCAGCCCCAATGACGGTGACCCCAGCCTCGGTGGCGGCCATGCCAGTGAACCTGTTCCGGCGTCAGCTTGGCGGCTTCCTCGCTGGTGGTGACGGCAGGATGAGCGTCGGGGTTGCCTTGCGGCATGCGCGCGGGATCGCCGACCGGCTGCGGCGACAACGGCGCGGCCTGTGCGGTCGCGGCGAAGGCGGCGGCGCCCGCCGTCACTCCCAATGCAAGTTTCAAAAAGTTCCGGCGCTCCATGACATGTCCTCTAGGCTATCGAGCAAGTGATGCAGAGGGAGTGTCGCGGTCACGACATGAACCAAGGCTGAATCCTGTGTTCAGATTCAGAAATGAAGTGAGTGGAGAGTTCGTAGCCTGGATGGACCTCGCTACTTCGCAAACTCCTGCGCCAGCACCAGCGTCTCACGCGAACGCTTGACGTCGGGCCAGTCGCGGTTGAAATCGGCGACGAGCTGCTTGAGCGCATCGCCCTTCAGCATCGCCGCAAGCTTGGCCTCGTCATCAAACTGATACATCGCCTGATGCAGCGAGGGATCGTCCAGGCTCCAGAACCGCCAGGCTTTGCTCACGCCGAATGCCTTCACCGCGTCGGGCACATGTTCCCTCTCGTACCATGTGTCGAAAACGGCGCGCTGGGCGGGATCGGAGACGGTGGCGCGGACGACGAAGAAAGCTGATGGCATCGGGTTTCCTCCGGTTGTTTGGCGCGAGCCTAGCCGGATACGCCGCCGCCGACAAAAAGAGTTGGCGCGGGTGTCGGAACGGGCGCCCTTCGCTCGTCCTTTGTTTCGAATCAGGACACGGAGACAGCAAATGGCCGACCTCACCCTGACCACCTTCAATTGGGTTCCCGAACCGCCGCGAGGATTCGTGCGCGACCTTCGCGTGCGCTGGGCGCTCGAAGAGGCCGCGCTGCCCTATCGCGTCGCAAGCGCCCCGTTCGACGACCGCGGCGCCGCACATTTCGCGCACCAGCCCTTCGGCCAGGTGCCGTGGCTGACCGACGGCGACCTCTCGATCTTCGAGACCGGCGCGATCCTGCTCCATCTCGGCGGGCTCAGCGAGAAGCTGATGCCGACCGATCCGCGCGGCCGCACTGAGGCGACGGAATGGGTGTTCGCGGCGCTCAATTCGGTGGAGATGGCGAGCCTGCCCTGGGGAATGTCGAAGTTCATGGGACATCCGATCGACACGGCGGCGTGGAAATTCGTCGACGACTTCCTCAAGCTGCGCCTGAAGCATCTCGAGCCGGTGCTGGCCGGCCGCGAATGGCTGGCGGGCTCCTTCTCCGTCGCCGACATCCTGATGTCGGACGTGCTGCGCGTCGTCGATGGTTTCGACGGGCTGGCGGACAGTCCTGCCTGCCGCACCTACGTCGCGCGTGCGACGGCCCGCCCGGCGTTCGCCAAGGCCCACGCCGACCAGATGGCGCATTTCGCTGCGGCGGATAAAGCGCGCTCGTAATTCGTAGGGCGGATTAGGCGAAGCCGTAATCCGCCAACACATGCATCCGGCGATACGGACGTTGGCGGATTACGCTGTCGCTAATCCGCCCTACACCTCACACCAGCTTCAGCGGCGCGTCGGCGACGAGGCGCAAGTCGATGCTGCCAATCAACGCCGCACGGCGCGCCTCCGCTGCGCTAATGGCATCGTCCGTCTGCCGCAACGTGGAGACGTTCGAGCCGAGCGACACGATCCCGCCCAGCACCAGCGCAATCGATCCGAGCGCTGCGGTCTGACCGAAGCCGAACACGCCGAGGATTGTCACCAACAGCAGCGCCGCCCCGCCCCCGATCGCGATCTTGGAGGCCAGGATGTACTTCCGGCACCGCTCCGCGATCTCGGCGAGCCGCTCGATGCGATCTTCAATATCGGAGATTTCGTCGGTCGGATCGTCTTCAGTCATTGGATCGAGGATGCCAAATCAGCAGGACGCGGTATCCCGCATGCGCAAAGCGACATGCGGGACCTCTGCAAAAACCCGGATGTCGCTGCGCTCATCCGGGCTACGTTCCCTACAACGGCAAATTGTCGTGCTTCTTCGCCGGCGCTTCCACCTTCTTGTCCTTCAGCATCGCCAGCGCCCGGGCGATCCGCTTTCGCGTCGAGTGGGGCATGATGACGTCGTCGATGTAGCCGCGCTCGGCGGCGATGAACGGCGACAGGAAGCGGTCTTCGTATTCCTTGGTGCGCGCGGCGATCTTGTCGGGGTCGCCGATGTCGGAGCGGAAGATGATCTCGACCGCGCCCTTGGCGCCCATCACCGCGATCTGGGCGGTCGGCCAGGCGTAGTTCATGTCGG
>NZ_JAVAYN010000334.1:0-228 GCF_054863025.1 Bradyrhizobium sp. 23AC | reverse complement strand
CTAGGGTTTCAAGGCAATCGGTAGGATGAATCGTCACATAATCTTCAAGAACGTATTTGCTACAATTAAAATCATGCGTGAAATGGACGGAATACGTGATACCAATATGGATTTGTTTCCAGCCAAAAGAACGTAAAATATGATCAAAAGACCCCTTAAACACAAAATCAGTCATGCCCTCAGCTTGTTTCCAAATATACAATGGGCAATAGCCATTGTGTAAACTCC
>NZ_JAVAYN010000333.1:0-229 GCF_054863025.1 Bradyrhizobium sp. 23AC | reverse complement strand
AGGCACTTCAATCGATCTGTTCGGAATTTTTGACATCAAATCTCCACAGCTAGGTTCTGGATCATCAGCGTCGCCAATGGGCCAAAATCAGCAACTCTGCTTATCCCAAGGTCTTGTCCGTTTCGAAAGCCAATTCGATAGGAGCAAAAAACAGCAGCGATCGACGCAATTAGCAGAAATAGAAGACTGTGAAACTCTCATGCGTTCTTGTCCGTATGACAGCAAACCT
>NZ_JAVAYN010000332.1:0-229 GCF_054863025.1 Bradyrhizobium sp. 23AC | reverse complement strand
GATCGCAACGACTCGAGCCCTGCAGGCGATTCATGACCTGTATCAGGGCAAAGCATGTGCTCACGTCTGCATGGACTCTCCGTATGTCGCCAAAGCGTGGGGCTCCTGGATCCCCAATTGGGAGGAGAACGGCTGGCCGGGCGATGAACATATTCGAACCAAGAAGGACAGCGTTTACCAAGGCTCTGGCGACCAGTCTGTCTCTGATGAGCAGCCGCGAAAACGGAGC
>NZ_JAVAYN010000331.1:0-229 GCF_054863025.1 Bradyrhizobium sp. 23AC | reverse complement strand
AGCTGGCCGATGAAATCGGCCTCGCACTTCTTCTCGACCACCTCACCGAACTGTACGTCGCCGCTGGCGCCGTATGCGCAGGCTTCGAACTGCTTCATGGCACGCTCGCAGCCCGGCGCCGCGTTCAGGGCCACGATGATGTCATCCATCGACGTGGATTTGGCCTGGCATTCTTCGGCGGCGAGAGCCGCGCCTCCCAGAAAGCCTTTCAAGAGAACCAGGGCCAGGC
>NZ_JAVAYN010000330.1:0-230 GCF_054863025.1 Bradyrhizobium sp. 23AC | reverse complement strand
CAACACCTGACCATCCGATTTATCAAGAGTGGATTTTGACATACTGAGGGGATTGGTTTAAAGAGCTTGTGTTTGAACAGATCAACCGCTTTGATGAACTCGCGGAAAGAGCGCCAGAACATTTGCGGGCCAATATGAAAGAAAATTTTGTGATTTCAAGCTATTACGAGTACCATTTTTGGGAGATGGCGTATGAAAAAGAAACGTGGCAAACAGCATGCTTAGATGGG
>NZ_JAVAYN010000329.1:0-230 GCF_054863025.1 Bradyrhizobium sp. 23AC | reverse complement strand
GGGGCTGGTCAACAAGACCAGCGGCAGCGCGTCGATCTGGGGCTTCGACATCGATCAGCACCCGCGCAACGCCAAGGTTTCGATCGGCATCGTCAATCAGGAAATCCTGTTCGACCCGTTCTTCTCGCCGTTCGAGACGCTGGAGATTCAGGCCGGGCTGTACGGCGTGCCCAAGGCCAAGCGGCGCTCGATGGAATTGCTGCGCGCGGTGCATCTGGAGGACAAGTCCA
>NZ_JAVAYN010000328.1:0-230 GCF_054863025.1 Bradyrhizobium sp. 23AC | reverse complement strand
CATCGACGCGGCGGAAGGAGCCGGGCTGTTTCATGGCACCTTTGCCGCCGCTTGCATTGACTGGGTCAGTCGCTCTGCACGGAAAACAGGCGTCAATACCATCGTTCTAAGCGGCGGCTGCTTTCTGAACGCGGTGCTGGCGGATGAAATTGAGCGCGGTTGCCGCAGCGCAGGCCTCACCCCGCTGGTGCCACGGCAGCTGCCGCCCAACGATGGAGGTTTGAGCCTCG
>NZ_JAVAYN010000327.1:0-231 GCF_054863025.1 Bradyrhizobium sp. 23AC | reverse complement strand
AAGGCCCAGCCCGCATGCCCTTTGCCGCTTGCTCCAGCCGCCGGTCGAAATTCGCTAAAGTTGCCGAGACAACAACGACGACAAAGGCGATAGATCCAATGCTGTGCGCTAGGACGACGCCGACGGTCGTGCCGATCATTCCGAGTTTAATCGACGCCAAATAAGTCGCGACGCCGACAACGATAATCGGAAAAGTGAACGGCGTCAGGATCAACAAGGTGAGGATCCCTC
>NZ_JAVAYN010000034.1:0-47323 GCF_054863025.1 Bradyrhizobium sp. 23AC | reverse complement strand
CACGCTGCCAAATCCATGCACTATGATGTGTCGGCCATGTCCCCGAACACCCGTCGGTCATGTCCCCGGGCTGAACACTTGACCGGGCGATCCAGTATTACGGAGACGCCGACGTGATACGGAGAAGCCGCGGCGTACTGGATTCCCCGCCTTCGCGGGGAATGACAGCGGAGTTCTGTGACGCTTACTAGCCCCACACTTCCTTCGCGATCTCGACCGCAAGGCTCAGCTTCGCCCACTGCTCTTCCTCGGAGAGGACGTTGCCCTCTTCCGTCGAGGCAAAGCCGCATTGCGGCGACAGCGCGAGCTGCTCCAGCGGGGCGAACTTGGCGGCTTCTTCCAGACGGCGCTTGATGTCGTCCTTCTTCTCGAGCTCGCCGAACTTGGAGGTGATGACGCCGACCACGACGACCTTGTTGCCCTTGGGCAGGAAGCGCAGCGGCTCGAAGCCGCCGGCACGATCGCTGTCATATTCGAGGAAGTAACCGTCGTAATTGGTGCCGGCGAGCATGGTCTCGGCAACCGGCTCATAGCCGCCCGAAGAAATCCAGGTCGAACGGAAATTGCCGCGGCAGACATGCGTCGTCACCACCATGTCGGCGGGCTTCTCGGCCAGCGCGTAGTTGATGATGCGGGCATAGATCTGCTGGAGACCGTCCGGATTGTCGCCGCGCTCGCGCGCCTTCTGCAGTTCATCCTGCGAGCAAAGATAGGCCCACACGGTGTCGTCGAACTGGAGATAGCGGCAGCCGGCGTCGTAGAACGCCTTGACGGCTTTCCGGTAGGTCTTGCCGAGGTCTTCGTAGAAGGCCTCGAGATCGGGATAGACATCCTTGGAAATCGACTTGCGGCCGCCACGGAAGTGCAGCACTGCCGGCGAAGGTATCGTCATCTTGGCGGTGACGTGGGCCTGGTCGGCGACCTTCTTCAGGAAGCGGAAGTGGTCCAGCATCGGGTGGTCGTCGGGAAAGTCGAGCTTGTCGATCACCCGCACCGCGTCGTGCCGGGTCTGCACGCCTGCGAACTGGATGCCGGTGTCGGGATGAAACAGCTCGCAGCCGGTGAGCTTGGCCAGGAAGTCGAAATGCCACCAGGAGCGGCGGAACTCGCCGTCGGTCGCGAGCTTGAGCCCGATGGAGGCCTGCTTGTGCACGACCTTCTCGATCTCCATGTCCTCGATCTTGCGCAGATCGTCGGCCGAGATCTCGCCCTTCTCGAGACGGCTACGGGCTTCCTTGATCTTGGCCGGACGCAGGAGGCTGCCGACCTCGTCGGCGCGGAAGGGGGCTTTGGTTCGCTGCATGTCTTACTCCCTGGACATTTTAGTTTAGTGAGCCGCCGCCCCGGCGACGCCGAGATGGCGTTCCAGGACCGAGGGGTCGGTTTTCAGCACGGCGCTCGGAGCATCGTGGACGATCGTCCCGCGCTCCAATATCACAACGCGGTCGGCCAGCCCCAGAATCTTTTGGGCATTCTGCTCGACGATGATCGAGCAGATGCCGCCTGCCCGCGTGATGCTGCCGATCGCCTTCAAGAGCTCTTCGACAATGATGGGGGCAAGGCCCTCTGTCGGCTCGTCCAGCAACAGCACTTTCGGATTGAGGGTGAGCGCGCGGCCGATCGCCAGCATCTGCTGCTCCCCGCCGGAGAGCTGGTTGCCGAAATTGCTCCGTCGCTCCTTCAGCCGCGGGAACATCTCGTAGACCTTCTCGACCGTCCAGGGACCGGGCTGCGCCACCGCGGTCATGTTCTCTTCCACGGTGAGCGAGCGAAAGATGTTGCGCTCCTGCGGCACCCAGCCGATGCCGGCGCGCGCGCGCTGGTCGGGCCGGAGCGACGTGACATCGGTGCCGGCGAGCGCCACGCTGCCTGAGAAGCGGCGGGTGACGCCGACGATCGAATTGATCAGCGTGGTCTTGCCGGTGCCGTTGCGGCCCAGCAGCGCCAGCACCTGGCCCTCGGCGAGGCGCAAGGACATGTTGGGCAGCACCACCGCCTCGCCATAACCGGCGCGAAGTGCATCGATCGCGAGCAGGTCAGACATTGACCGCCTCCTCGCCGAGATAGACGGCCTTGACCTGCGGATCGCGCGCGACCTGCTCGGGCGCGCCCTCGGTGAGCAGCGCGCCCGAAACCAGCACGGAGATGCGGTCGGCGAAGGAGAACACGAGGTCCATGTCGTGCTCGATCAGCAGCACGGTGACGTCGCGCGGCAGGCTGCCGACGACCGCGAGAATGTCGTGGCGTTCGCTCTCTGGCACGCCGGCGGCGGGCTCATCGAGCAGCAGCACGCGCGGCTTGGCGGCGATGGCAACCGCGATCTCGAGCAGGCGCTGCTTGCCGTAAGGCAGCGTCACGGTCTGTTCGTTCATGACGTCGAGCAGGTGGAAGCGCGCGAGCAGATCGGCGATCTCGCCGTTGACGTCGCTGCGCGTGCCCATCCGCCGCCACCAGTCGCCGCCATGGCCGAGACGCTCGGAGACGGCAAGGCCGATGGTCTCGAGCGGCGTCAGGTCAGGATAGAGCTGGTTGATCTGGAAGGTGCGCGACAGGCCGCGCAGCACGCGCTTGTGCACGGGCAAATCGGTGATGTCCTGCCCTTCGAGCAGGATGCGGCCCGAATTCGGCTTGAGCACGCCGGTGAGCTGGTTGATGACCGTGGTCTTGCCGGCGCCGTTCGGGCCGATCAGCGCGTGGCGGGCGCCCTGCTCGATCTTCAAGGACAGATCGCGGGTGACGCGCAGCCCGCCGAACTGCTTTTCGAGATTCTGGGTTTCGAGCACGATGGTCATGCGTCGCTCTCCGGCACGGCGACAACGGCCTTGCGTCCCGCAATCTGCCTGATGACCAGATTGGGCACGTACAGCACCCAGCGGTGCAGGCGCTGACGGCCGACCAGCACGATCACGACCAGCACCAGGCCGATCCAGAACTGCCAGTATTGCGGGGTGATGGTGGAGAACACTTCCTGGAGCATGCGGAAGATCACCGCGCCAACCAGTCCGCCGTAGAGGTAACCGGTGCCACCGATGACGAGCACCAGCATCAGGTCGGCGGAGCGTTCGAAGGCAAACACGTCGAGCGAGGCGATCGCCGTGGTCTGGGTGAACAGCGCGCCAGCCACGCCGGCATAGAACGCCGCGAGCGTGTAGATCGCGATCAAGCGGCGGTTGACGGGAATGCCGATCGCGGCGGCGCGCAGCGGATTGTTCTTGATCGCGCGCAGCGACAGGCCGAACGGCGAATGCACCACGCGGCGGGCAAACAGGAAGAGGAGGAACAGGACAGCCAGCGAATAGAAGAAGCCGGCCTTGCCGAACATATCGAAGGGAATCTGGCCGAAGATCGGCTGCATCTCGATGCCCTGCAGGCCGTCGGTGCCGCCGGTGATGTTGGAGAAGCGTTCGGCGAGCGCTTCCAGCAGCAAGGCGATGCCCAGCGTCACCATCAGCCGGGTAAGATCGACGCCGCGGATCACCAGGAAGCTGGTGGCAAAGCCGAGGACCATCGCGGCAAGGCCAGCGACGATCAGTGCCAGCACGGGTTCGTTGACGATACCATGAAGCGCGAGAAGCCCCGCGGCATAAGCGCCGACGCCGAAGAAGGCAGCATGCCCGAGCGAGACGATGCCGGCATAGCCGAGGATGAGATCGAGCGACATCGCAAACAGCGCCAGCCGCAGGATGTCGGTCATGATCAGATAGCGCGTGGGAAATGCAAAGCCGCAGGCCAGCACGATCAGCCAGAAGGCGACTTCGCCGTAGTGCCAGCGCGCCTGGCGCTGGGCGTGATGACCGACGTCGGAGGAAGCGCTCATCGGCGAACTCAACGCGCGGCCGTGCGGCCGAACAGGCCGTTCGGACGCCAGATCAGGATCACGATCATCATGGTGTAGATCACGAAGGGGCCCATCTTCGGCACGTAATATTTGCCGGCGACGTCGCCGATGCCGAGCAGGAGCGAGGCCAGGAACGGGCCGGTGATCGAGGACGAGCCGCCGACGGTGACCACGATCAGGAAGTAGATCATGAACTTCAGCGGGAAATACGGATCGAGGCCGAGGATCTCGGCGCTCAGCGCGCCGCCGAGGCCGGCAAGCCCGCAGCCAAAGGCAAAGGTGAAGGCGAACACCTGCGGCACGTTGATGCCGAGGCCGCTCGCGGCGCGCGGGTCATCGACGGCGGCGCGCAGGCGGCTGCCGAAGCGGGTCTTGGCCAGCACCATCTGGAGCGCGATGGTGAGCAGGCCGCAGATCACGATGATCATCAGCCGGTAGCGGCCGATGCCGACGCCGAACAGGTCGAACTGACCCTGAAGCGCCGCCGGCAGATTGATGAAGACCCGCGAGGAGCCCTGGATGTAGTCGACGGCGGCGACCGACATGAAGGTCAGGCCGATGGTGAACAGCACCTGATCGAGATGGCTGCGCGCATAGAGGTGGCGGTACAGCGTCCGCTCGAGCGCGATGCCGATCGCGGCAGAGGAGACGAAAGCGAGCGGAAGCGCTGCGAAGAACGGCCAGCCCATCCGGTTGACCAGCACCATGCAGACATAGCCGCCGGCCATGGCAAAGGCGCCATGGGCGAGATTGACGAAGTTCATCAATCCGAGCGTGACCGCGAGCCCGCACGCGAGCACGAACAGCAGCATGCCGTAGGCAACGCCATCGAACAGGTTGGTGAGGATAGAGGTCATCGTCTCAGCTTGGAGTTATCGTCATGGCCGGGCTTGTCCCGGCCATCCACGTTCTTGTCCGGACTTTGTTCTCCCGGCTTCGCGTGGATGCCCGGGACAAGCCCGGGCATGACGCGGAGCAAGGGGTGTGAGATCCCGGGTTCGCGCTAATGCGCGCCCCGGGATGCCCCGCTTTCGCGGGTCACTTCTTGGTCTTGCCGAGATCCTTGACGGCTTCGAAGGTCGCGAACTCGACATTGTAGAGCTCGCCGTCGACCTTCTCGACCTTGCGGATGTAGATGTTCTGCACGATGTCGCGGGTCTCGGGGTCGATCGAGATCGGGCCGCGCGGGCTCTCCCACTTCTGGCCCTTCATGGCCTCGACCAGCTTGGTGCCGTCGGTGTCGCCATTCGTCTTCTTGAGCGCCTCGTAAATCAGGTGGATGCCGTCATACCCGCTCACCGCCATGAAGCCCGGACGATTGCCGAACGACTTCTTGTAGGCTGCGACGAAATCCTTGTTCATCTGCGAGGGATGCGCCGCGGAGTAGAGATGCGCGGTGACCGTGCCGAGCACGGCGTCGCCCATGTTGTTGAGCAGGTCGTCGTCGGTGACGTCGCCCGGCCCGATCACCTTGATGCCGGCCTTGTCGAGGCCGCGCTCGGCATACTGCTTCATGAAGTTGCCGCCCTGGCCGGCCGGCACGAACACGAAGATCGCGTCGGGCTTGGCGTCCTTCATGCGCTGCAGGAACGGCGCGAAGTCCGGGTTTTGCAGCGGCGTCTTGACTTCTTCGACCACCTCGCCGCCGCCCGCCGTGAAGTTCTGCTTGAAGAAGTTCAGCGCGTCATTGCCCGGCGCGTAGTCGGAGGTCAGCGTCGCCACCTTCTTGATGCCGTTCTTCACCGCCCAGTCGCCGATGATGGTCGAGGACTGCGCCAGCGTGAAGCTGGTGCGCACGATATAGGGCGAGCGCTCGGTGATGATGGAGGTGCCGGCCGCCATCACGACTTCCGGAATCTTGGCCTGCGTCGCCAGCGGCGCGGCCGCCAGCGCGGCCGGCGTCACGCCGAAGCCGGCGATGAAGTTGACCTTGTCGTTGACGATCAGCTCCTGCGCAGCCGTCTTGGTCTTGTCCGGGATCGCGGCGTCATCCTTGAGGATGATCTCGATCTTCTTGCCGGCGACGGTGTCGCCCTTCTGCTGCATGTAGAGCTTGATCGCGTTTTCGATCTGCTTGCCGGTCGAGGCCTGGCCGCCGGTCATCGGCAGGATCAGGCCGACCTTGACGCTGTCCTCGGCCTTGGCAGGCGCAAGGCCTGCAACGCCCGCGATGGCGGCTGCTGCGACGGTGCGCGAAAAGATTCTTCGTTCGAACATCAGATGTCCCTCCCCTTCATTCCTGACCTGTTATGCGCCAGACCGAGTACCCGGTCCTTGCCGCGCTCTAACCTACGGACGTGCCATGCCGCGCGGCCACATGGCGTCCTCTGCAACCCCATTGTCAATCGGACGTTGGGCGACCATTCGGCGCAAGCCGCGCGATCGGATCGACGGCGGGGGAGACATTTGTACGATTGTACAAATAAAATGGCCCTGTCAACAAAAAAGCCTGTCGCTGTACGAGCCGGGTCCTCCGGGTTGATGCCGCACTGTAGGAGCGCCTGGCGGCGACGTGGTTGGAGAAATCCGCCTCTGCTTTGCAGAATTCGAACATTCGCCGGACGACGAGATCGAATTCTCCCAACCCCGACTGCTCCCTCGGCGAGAATACGGATTGTATACCGTACCACCTAGGTAAACCCAATCAACGCCAAAAATTACTTACTATTATACCATTTTGTATACAACGAAATCCGTCGTCGAATAGGCCAATTTTACTTGTTGAGGACTAGAGTGCGCCGCTGGCGCTCGTCGGGCGCCGGTCATCCGCGCCCGGTCCAGATCGACCCAGAAAATGCTCATGCGTATCCGTTTGCCTTCAATCGCTGCCGTCGTTGCCTTGCTGGCTTCCAACCTTGCAGGCTGCGGCACCGTCAACGAAAGACTCTCCGCCGGCATGGGCGACTACGTCCCGCAATGGGCAGGCGGGCTGCCGGCCGATGCCCCGCCGCGAGCGGGCACGCCGCAATACGACGCCTACATGAAGGAGCGCGAACGCAAGCGGCTGCTGCCTGCGGCGGATCGCGAGAAGGAAGAGCAGGCGCAGAAGGGCGCGACGGGGACGACGTCGGCCGGCGCGGTGCGATAAGGGGCGAATGGCGAATAGGGAGTGGCGAGTACGCCCCCCCAACTTCTATTCGCTGCTCGCCACTCCCTATTCGCTAATCCATGAACACCACGGTCTTGCGGCCGTTGAGGATGACGCGGTCGTCGAGATGGTAGCGGATCGCACGCGCCAGCACGCGGCGCTCGATGTCGCGGCCCTTGCGGACGAGATCTTCCGGCGTGTCGCGATGGCTGATGCGTTCGACGTCCTGGTCGATGATCGGGCCTTCGTCGAGATCGCGCGTGACGTAATGCGCGGTGGCGCCAATCAGCTTGACGCCGCGCTCATGGGCCTGGTGATAGGGTTTTGCGCCCTTGAACCCCGGCAGGAACGAGTGATGGATGTTGATGCAGCGTCCCGACAGTTTTGCCGAGAGATCGTCGGACAATATCTGCATGTAGCGGGCAAGCACGACGAGATCGGTCCCGGTCTTGCCGACGAGATCGAGGATCTGCGCCTCCTGCTCGCGCTTGGTCTCCTTGGTGACGGGCAAATAATGAAACGGGACACCGCCGAAATCGAGCCCGGCATAGACCTCGCGCGGATGGTTGGAGACGATCGCGGCCAAATTCATCGGCAGTTCGCCGGTGCGCCAGCGATAGAGGATGTCGACCAGGCAGTGGTCCGACTTCGAGACCAGCAGCATCACCTTGCGATGCGCAGCCCGGTCGCGCATCTGCCAGTCCATGCCGAAACGCTCGGCGATCGCGGCAAAGCCGGTCTGCAGTGCCGACAGTTCCACGGCGAGATCGGCCGCGGTGAACACCACGCGCATGAAGAACTTCTTGGTCTCGATGTCGTCGAACTGCTGAGCATCGAGAATGTTCTGTCCGTTGTGGGCGAGAAACGTCGACACGGCCGAGACGATGCCGGGACGATCCGGACAGGACAGGGTCAGGACATATTGATGATCGGGCATGTTGATGAACAGGCTTGGCTCTTGATGAAGGTTTGGGCAAATGATGCGGAACGACCCGCGATTTGCGCCCTGCTCTATCACCGACGTCCCCTTGCGCCAATCCCAAGACTTGCTTCGACCTGAAGCGCGGAGTCAGGATGAACGGACGATTGCTTTAACTGACCGGAGTACGCCATGGCCGAGCGCTTGAACGGCTACCGCATCCTGATCCTGGAAACGCGCGAGGAGGCGCAGTTCTCGAAGCTTCTGGCCGAGCAAGGCGCCGAGGTCGTGCAATGCCCGATGTTTACCATCCAGGATGCACCGGACCCTGCCCCCGTCGAGGCCTGGATCCGCCGCGCCATCGACAGGCCCCTTGACGACCTTGTGCTGATGACCGGCGAAGGCCTTCGGCGGATCATGAAGCTCGCGCGGGCGCGTGGGCTCGACGGCGCGTTTGTCGCGGCGCTCGCCGGATCGCGAAAATTCACCCGCGGACCGAAGCCCGGCAAGGCGCTGCGTGAGATCGGCCTCGAGGCGCAGCAGACCACGGAGAAGCCGACCACCGAGGGCGTGATCGAGATGCTGGGCAGGCTCGACCTGAAGAGCCGGCGCCTTGGCCTTCAACTCTATCCCGACAAGGACCATAGCGCGCTGATCGGCGCCCTTGCCGCGCAAGGCGCCGAGGTCGATGCCGTGTTGCCCTATGCCTACGATTCCAAGGCAGCGGATGCCAACATCGTCACCGCCATCGACGACATGGCCGCGGGGCGGATCGATGCCGTCGCGCTCACCAATCTCGGCCAGGTCCGCCGCCTGATCGAGGCCGCCAAGGCGCATGGCAGCGAGGCGAAGCTGCGCGCCGGCTTCGACCGGACGCTGATTGCGTCGGTGGGCCCGGCGGTCTCGGGCGAGCTTGCTGCGCATGGACTGCGCACGGACGTCTCGCCGGCCGATGAAGCCTATTTCATGCGGCCGCTGATCTCGGCCATGGCAGCCGCGCTCGCGAAGAAGCTGCCCCGGCAAGGGACGTAAGGGTCCTACCCGGGGACGACACGATACACGCTGGCATTTCCTTCAACGCCGCGAAGAGGAGCTTCAAACACTGCGATTGCATGCCCGGAAAGGAGATCGCTCACTCCCGGCGCCGAATACAGCGCCTCCGAGATACAAATCTCGCCCGCATCCGCCAGCGACTGGACACGCGCGGCAACATTTACGGTCTGACCGAAATAATCCAGATTGTCGTTCAGGGTCACGGCGATGGAGGGGCCGCAATGGGCTCCAATCTTCAGGATGATGCTCGGATCGCCATGGTCGGAATTGTAACGTTCGATTTCCCCCAGTATGTGGAGCGCCGCCGAAACCCCGTCCGTCGGGCGAGAGAAGACCGCCATGACTGCATCGCCGATCGTCTTGACGATGGCCCCGGAATGTTCCTGAACGGTCGCACCGAGCAAGGCAAAATGTTCGCGGACCAGCGCATAGGCATTGAGATCGCCGAGCCGTTCGTACATGGCGGTCGAACCTTTGAGATCCGTGAACAACAGGGTCACCTGCCGGATACCCAGGCCCTCCCTTTCGTCCACGCGTTCTGACCGGAACAGGCGGCGAAACGTTTGTCTCGCAAGCAACATCCCGCCGGACATGTAGGGCTCGAAATTAAGCGGCGGCTTGATCGCTTGAGCCAGAACCTCAGGCGGCCAGTTGATCAGGAGCAGGGAGCCTCGCATGGATCCGCGGTTCTCCGCCTCGACAATGACGGGGCCGGGCGGCACGGCGGCCAGCGAGGGGGAAAAGCGCTGCCCATCGTATCCAACTCGCAAGATTGTCTGCGAGTTTGTCGGCTCGCCGGCCACCGCAACGACGAACGCGGCCTGGGTTTGAATATTGACCCCCGCCAGAGCGCCGGGACCGAGTTCGCAACGAATGGTCGTGGCGGAGCCTGGCGGCAAGAACGAAAGGCCGCGAACGAACGCATGCAAATAGTCGAGAAATCGGATTTGTTGGCCAGGTATCCGCGCGTCATTCAGAAATCGAAGCTTCCAATGGAAATCCTCGACCGAGAGGGAGGCAGGGTCATGAAACGGAAGCCGCCGAAGCTGGGGCGACACCGTAAACGTGACCTCTATGAAGTCGTCGAGATCGGTTTCACCAGTGACGTCGCACAAACCACAAACATAGTGGGTCTTGAGCGTGCGCAAGGCGCCGAAGCTATCGAGCACCATGCCGGATTGGGGACAAACAACGTCCCAGCTCATCTCGAATAGCCCGCTTCTCGTCGCATAGAGAAACAGGTCAATGCTTTCCGGCTCTGCAATGGCGCGGTCGCGCGCGAATGCCAGCGGATTGACGCGGTAGAGCGATAGATCGTCACCGCTCCTGATGAGCGTTTCGAATTTGGAGATCACACGGGGGCTCCAGGATCGGGCCCGCTCGATCTCGGTCATCTTGCTTTCGAGGAGCCTTTCCTGAATGTCGGTCATCGTGCGCTCGGATTAAGTGCGCGCGGATTAATCGCTCGTCACGCGCAGGCGTGGTCGGGAAAATGGCGGCTGCACCCTCAAGCGCACCGGTTCGTGGCGGTCAAGGGCACCGCGCCAACCGCGCGACGATGTCTAGCCCGCCACCTGCGAGGCTGCCGACATCAACTCACCCGGGCTCGGCATCCCGAACATGCGCTGGCCGCCTTCCGGAACTTCTGTAAAGGCCCAGCGCACGACCCCTTCCCGATCGAGCAGGAACTGGCCGAATAGCTGGCCCTGGCCGGTTGCAGCCATGCGCTGATCGGCCTCCATCATCTCGTAGCCATCCTTGTTGTTGAGCTGCTCGGCGGCCGCCAAACGATTCATCGGCCCGGGCAATTCTCCGGGAATGTCAACATGCATGCTCATGACCACATCCATGCCCACCTTGCGCGGCCACTCGGTTTCCTTCTCGGTGAACTCGAGATTGGGCAGGCCGAACGCGCGGTGCGAGACCCGCTCGGGATCGGAGGCGGCAAGCAGATTGGGCAACGGGTGATAACGGAAGTAGAGCCGAGCGCGCTCGATCGGCGTATTGACGACCGTCAGACTTTCGACGCCCTTGTCACGCAGGGCCGCGTCAAGCTGCGCCTGGGCCGCGATATGGCGGCGGCAGAACGGGCAGTGCAGGCCTCGAAACAGACCGACCAATATCGGACTTTGCCCGCGAAAATCCTCGAGCGCGATCTTCCCTTCGCGGGTGATGGCGTCCAGCACGATGTTCGGTGCGCGATCACCCGGTTGCAGCGGTCCATCGACATGACGTTCTGACATGGTTGAACTCCTTCACATGACCTAGTCAAGAAATGGCAGTACAATCAGTCCGGCGGGATCAAGCCCGTGCCTGGTGCAGACGTCATCGGCCAGCGCGAAATACCGCTCGGCCTCGGGCATGTCGCCGCGATCAAGGTTCAGCGTCGCGAGACCATCATAGCACGGAAAAAGCTGCTGCGGCTCGCCGGTTTCGCTCGCGACCTTGATGGCCTCATTGTAGCAGCGGGCGGCCTGATCGGGCCGGAAATGGCATTGATGGATTTGCCCGAGCACGATCAGGGGCACGGGGAGATGCTCGCGCTGATCGAGCGCACGGTCGATCTCGATTGCCTTTTCGGCAGCCGGCACCCCTTCGTCGGTGCATTTGTCCGTGAAGGTGCAACAGGCAACGGCAAAATTGGCGAGAAGACGCGCCTGGAACCCGAGATCGCCAATACGATGCGCGACATCCAGTCCGCGCCGACAGACCTCCATGGCTTGCGCCGGGTCGACAATCGTGTAGAGCACGCTGAGATTGGTGTAGCCGCGGCAGGCCACATTGAGAAGGCCGGCGGCTTCGGCTGCCGCGACACTTTGCTCCACTTCGCGCACCGCATCCTGGTGTCGTCCAAGCCGTGCCAGTGCAACCGCCTTGGTATTGAGAGCCTCGGCAATGGCGCGCGCCGCCTCGAACCCGGCCTGCTCGTCCGCGTCCGCCGGGACGGATCGGGCGTAGCCAAGCGCCTCGTCCGCCCATGTCGCGGCGGCCACGTGATCGCCCATGCGAAACGCGAGACGGCCGCGCTCCTGCAAGAGGTGCGCCCGTTCGATCGGCGCATCGGTCCCTCCAAGCAGATCAGCCGCCTCGGCGTAGTGTCTCTCTGCGTTGATGCGCTTGCCGGCGTCCCACAACAACCTGCCAAGCTTGCGAAGGATTCGCGCTTCGCCAATGCGGTCCTCTGCGGCGCGGTGCCCCTCCAGCGCGCTCTGGTAGTGCTCCTCGGCCGTGTTGCGGCGGCCCGTCGCGGCGCAGAGGTCCGCGATCCGCTCGTACAGAACCAGGCGATCCGGCTCGCACGCGCCGCCGGTCAGCAACATGGCGAGGGCCTGCTGGTAGAGACGGATGGCGTCGTCATTGGCATAGGTCGCGCGTGCGCGATCGCCGGCCGCACGCAGATAGAGCGCGCCTTTCGACTTGTGCGCGCTCAGGCTGAAATGATGACCGAGCAGGATGAGGTCCTCGAGCCGTTCGGGCTCGCTGCCATAGAGCCGCTCCAGCGCGGCACCAATCCGTCCATGGAGCTCGATCCGCCGCTGCAAGAGCAGGTTTTGATAGATCACGTCCTGCAGCATGGTCTGCGTAAAACGGTAGGATCGCAGCGAGATCGAGTTTGCGCCCGCAACCTCCTCGACAATCTCGGCGTCGCACAGAAGTTCGAGGCCCACTTCGACCTTCGCCGGGCCGGTTGCCGTCGCACCGAGCAGAGCCGCGTCGAAGCGCGGACCGATCACCGCGGCCTCCTGGGCAAGCCGGCGCACCTCATGCGGCAGCCGGTCCAGCCGCGCCAGCAACAGCGCCTGAATGCTTGCCGGGATGTCGGCGGCGGCCTCATCCGACTTTATCCGCCACTGCGAGCCGTCACGCTCCAAGGCGCCGGCCTCGATGAGACCGCGGATGATTTCCTCGAGGAAAAGCGGATTGCCGCTCGCGCGCTCCAGGATTCGACTGAACAGATTTCCCGGCGGCTCGCGCCAACCGTGACTGAAATAAGCCGCCAGCAAGTTCTGTCCGTCGGCGTCACCGAGCGGAAGCAATCGAAGGTTCGCGTGGCTGATCCGGCCCGAACCGAACTGATCCAGCTCCAGCATTGGCCGATGCGTAAACAACAGCATCAACCGCGTGCGCTCCAGCCGATCCATCAGGAACCGCAGCGCCTCAAGGGAGACGGCATCGGCCCAGTGCAGATCCTCGACGATGATCAGAAGCGGTGACAAGGCCAGGCGCCGTTCGAAGACGGTCCGGATCGCAAAGAATATCTGCCGCCGGAGCTGTTCGGGCTCGACGTGCTGCAATGCGGCGTCCGGGCCGCCGAGGCCAAGGACATGGACATAGAGCGGCATCAGCCGCTCTGTCTCTTCGGTCGGAAGGCCAAGCTCGGACAGCGCCTCAGCCAGCCTGGCCTCGGCCGCCGCAGCGCTGGCCTTCTGCGCGATGCCATAGGCGCTGCGCAGCACCGCGGCGAGCGTGCCGTAGGATTGTTCGCCAAGGGGCGAGCAGGCGGCCTGCCGGATCGCCACACCTGCGAAGCGCTCCTCATCGCGGATGCGGGCAACGAATTCGTTCACCAGGCGCGTTTTGCCGATGCCCGCCTCGCCGACCAGCCGCACCAGTTGCGCCGCACCGCCGCACGCGCGATCGAGGCTGCCGATCATGCGGGCAAGCTCGACGTCGCGGCCGATCAGCGGCGCACTGAGGCCCAGCGTGTCGAGGCCTCGCGCCGCACGCGGCGTGTCGAGCGGTCCCTTGAGACGATGGACCAGGACACTGCCCATCTTGCCCTTGAGCGAGACCTCTCCGAGCGATTCATACGAGAACGCATGCCGGGTCAGGCGGTAGGTCAACGGCCCGACCAGCACTTCGTCCGGCGGCGCCATCGACTGCAATCGCTGCGCGGTATTCACCGTGTCGCCGGTTACCGAATAGGACTTGGCAACGCCCACACCCAGTCCGCCCGCAACCACGTGCCCGGTATTGATGCCGATGTGGAGCAGCAGCGGTGCGCCGGCATAGACCTTCGCACGCTCGCTGAGCTGCTCGGTCCGCTTGATCATGTCGAGTGCAGCGCGGACCGCCCGCTCCGGATCGTCCTCGTGCGCTGCTGGCGCGCCGAACAGCGCCAGCAGCGCATCGCCGATGAATTTGTCCACGAAGCCGCCAAAGCTTTGCACCGCTTCCGTAAGCTCCTCGAACAATTCGTTCTGAAGGGCCTGCATGACCTCGGGGTCGAGGCGCTCGCTCATCGCGGTGAAGCCGCTGAGATCGGCAAACAGCACGGTAATGGTGCGGCGGTTGGCTTCGTTGTCCATCCTGTCCGGCTGCGGTCGAAAAGCCTGGTGAGGGTCGACCCCCGGCGCCAGCGGCGGTGACGACGCTCGGACCGGTGCTGGCGGCCGGCTCGGCTGCGCCTGTCCCCCGGCTTTGGGGACCTCACTGACGAGGGCGCCGCATTTCGGGCAATACGTGAAATCCGGTGCGCATGCATAGCCGCAGCCAGGGCACGCGTTCGGTTGCTTCGTGCCGCACTTCGGGCAGAAAGCAAAGCCGCTCTGAACCTCGGAACCGCAGCAAGAGCAGTTCATGGGTCAAGCCCCCGCGGAAGCCGCGATGACGCGGTCTACTGGGCCTGTCGGATGGGCCCAGCGACCTGGCAAGCATGGGCTCGTCGTGCAGGAAGAGCAAGCGGTGGTTGGTTAACGGCCGCAAGCGCGGCTTCACTCATCCCCGCAACCAGCCGGTTCAGCGCGCGGCGGCGCGCTGAACAGCTAGATGGCGCCGGCTCCCACCAGCACGAAGGGCGCCCAAGTTGCGGGCTGCGCGCTCTCGCCGCCCTTGGTGATCAGTGCCGAGATCGAGCGACGCAGCGCCTCTGCTCGGCCGATATCGGGATGCGTCTTCATCGCCTCGATCGTGCCGGTGGTGATGGCGACCGCGGCGTCGGAGTTCACCGCCCAGTGCGACACCAGCAGCGCGCGCGTGCCGGCATAGAAGAAGGCCCGCGCAAGACCGGAGAAGGCCTCCGAATTGGCGGCCTGCCCACCAGCGGTGTTGCAGGCCGACAGGATCACCCAATCGGCATCGAGCTTGAGGCCGGATATCTCCGACGATGAGAGATAGCCGTCATCGGTGGACGTCGGCGCCGCTGGCGGGCTGAGGATCAGTCCGGGCTCGATCGATCCACGCACCTGCCCCGCAAGCGCGCCATGGGTCGCAAAATGCAGGATGCGGTATTTCGCGAGATCGCCGCTCTGGCCGAGCGTCTTCATCCTGGTCTCGGAGGCGTCGCCGGCGAGGACGACGTCGCCCTTGACGGGCGCGAAGGTGCTGGCCACCGCGCACAGTTCGAGCGCGGTTTCCGGCAGCGGCATCTGCCGCCTGAGCTGCACGATGTCCGCGGTGCCGCCCGACAGCGCGTCGACGGCACGCAAGCTCCGTTGTGCGACCTGGGTCGCCTGCGTCGGGAGGGCGGCGCAGGTCTGGATCTGGCGCGCCAGCTTGGCCCGCGCCATCGCGACATCGCTGCGGCCATCGCCGTCGAGCACGGGATTGCCGACGCCGAGAAACGGTTTCGACGCCGCGCTCTTGCGTGCGACCTGCCGCAATGCCTTGAGGCTGGAGACGGAGGGCAAGATGGTGGTGGCAAATCGCCTGACCAGCCAGGGTGCCTTCGTGAAGTCCCCATTTGCCACGGGCTTCTCGGTCAGCAAGACCTGAAAGGGCAGCGTCGCCAGCGGGCCTGACGGCACCAGGATCAGCTCCTTGCCGTCGATGTCGCGCGCGACAGGCCCGAGCAGCGCCTGGTAGAGCGCAAAGGCGCGCTCCTGGTCGAACGGCAATGGCTCGTCCGCCCCAAGCGGGGTCTTGCGGCCGAGCTTCTGCGGACATGTGGTCGCCTTGTCCAGCCATGCATCCGTATCCAGACCGCAGCGCAAGGCGCCGACGGCCTCAGCGAGTTGCTTTTCGCCGAGATCCGCCGAATGCCAGCGCACGTCCGAGCGCGTCACGGTCCAGACGAAGGTGGCGCGTGACGTCGTCGTGAACAGCAACATCGCCTCGTTGGGACGAAGCTGCTTCTGGGCATCCTCGATTGCAATCGGCGCCTTGGTGACGAGCGCTGCGTAGTCCGGAAACTGCGCAGCGATCGTGCGATCCAATTCCCGGATTTGACCTGAGATGGCCGAGGCTCGGGCACGAAGCGCCTGCTCCGCCGCCGGGTTGCGCGCAGCATCCGCCTGCGAGATCGCCGCCACGAGCATCTTGTCGGTCGCAACAGCCTGCGCGGCGAGATCCTGCCGCTCGCGGACGCGCGCGGCGAGATCCCCGCTGCCATCGGCGATGCGGGCCGACATACCGGCAATCGCCCGCGCAGCCTGCTCGTCACCGATCCATTGCGCCGCCTCGAACGCCTGCGATCGTAAGGCGCCGGCCTGCCCCGCATTGGCGCTCGCGAGGTTATAGGTGGCTACGATCAGTCCGGGATAGGGACTGGTCTCTTCATGGACCTTCACATCGCCGCGGCTCTCCTGCTCGGCGGCGCGGCGGCCGTTCTGGATCGCGACCGCGCGCGCGAACGCGTCGCGGGCCTGCTGCCAATCCTTCAAATCGATATGATGGGCGCCGAGATTGGCGAAGCTGTTGGCAACATCCGGATGCTGCTCGCCGAGAGCGCGCAGGCGGATATCCAGCGCGCGCTTCAGCAGCGGCTCGGCCTCCTGCGGCCGGCCGGTGCTGTCCAGAATGACGGCCAGATTGTTGAGACTGTTGGCGACCAGCGGGTGAGACCCCCCGAGCGCGGCCTCGCGTATCGCAAGCGACCGGCGCGCGAACGGTTCGGCCTCGGCGTAACGATCGGCCTCGCTCATCAGCGTCACCAAATTGTCGAGCGCGATCGCAACATCCAGATGCGCCGGACCGAGCGCCTTCTCGCGGATCGCCAGCGACTTGCGGAACAGCTGCTCCGCCTCCTGCTTGCGATTGAGATGGGCCCAGGCCTCCGCAAGGTTGTTCAATGCCGTCGCCACGTTCGGATGCGCTATCCCGACGGCCTTCTCCTGAATCGCGAGCGCGCGGGTCAGCAGCCCCTCGGCCTCGGCGTCCCGGCCCTCGCGCGAGAACACCAGGGCCAGATTGTTGAGGCTCGCGGCGACATCTGGATGATCAGGTCCGAGCGCCTTCTCCCTGATAGCCAAGGTCCGTCGGGCCAATTGCTCGGCCTCCGGAAGCCGTCCCTGCGCACGGCGGAGCTCGCCGAGATTGTTGAGGGTCGCTGTCAGATAGATGCTGTCCGGGCCATGCTGCTTCTCCTGAAGCACAAGCGCTTCGGCAAAACTCGCCTCGGCCTGCTGCAACCGGCCTTGCGCCCGATTGACCTCCGCGATGTTGTTCAAGGTGACCGGGATCATGAAGTCAGCCTGTCCCGGAGACTTCCTGAACACCACGAGAGCACGGTTGAACAGATCGAGCGCCTCCGTCTCCTTCATCTGGCGGTGACGGAGATTGCCGAGCTGCATCCGCGCCAGCGCCGTGGTGAGATGGTCAGGGCCCAGCACGCTCTCGTCGATGGCGATCGCGCGCGACATGTCGCGCTCGGCATCGCCGAGCCGGTTCTGGCCGAGCTCGATCTGGCCCAGCGTGGCGAGCACGGCTGCGACATCGGGATGATTGGGACCAAGGCTCTTCTCGCGAATGACGAGGGCCCGCCTCAGCACGCTTTCGGCCTCAGCGGTCTCGCCTTTCGTCTGGAGCGCCTGCCCCAGCACGACCAGCGTGGTCGCGGTCAGGGGCGATTGTCGCCCCGTGCTTTTCTCGGCCTCGACGACGAGCTTCCTGGCAAAGCCGACCGCCTCGCCATAGCGGGCCTCCTTCGCCAGCGCCGTAATGCGCTGCATCAGCGCCAACAAGTCTTGCGACCCCGCCTGCCCCGGCGAGACCATGACGCTTACGAGAAGTACAAAACAAAAAGACTGCGCGGCAAACCTCGGCCACCGTACCCACATGCTGCGATCGCTCCGATTCCCCGCGCCCGCGACCTGTTGGGCCACAGCAAGATGAAGACACTATGACCGCCTCCTGAGTCCATGGACGAACCGATCGCAGAAACCAGGGGCAGACATTCGCACGGACCGGTCACGCGCCTGCAGCGGACGTGCTGATGCAGCCATGCATGGCAGCATGCGGCCGGTCCGATTGACACGCGCGTCGCCAACGCTACGTTGCTGATCGGAAAGAAGAAACAACAAGGCAAGGGATTCGCCGTGACACGCGTCATCGCGTCTTGAGCGCAGCCGCGCGGCCGTCGGCGCTCGCGCCATTCCGCATCCGCAACTATCGCTTCCAGTGGCCGTCCGACCTGCTCACATCCTGGGCGTTCGAGGTCGAGACGCTGGTGCTGGGCTGGTACATCCTGGTCGAGACCGGCTCGGTGCTGCTGCTCACCGTGCTTGCCTCGCTCCAATTCGTCGGGACCTTGGTCGCGCCGGTGTTCGGCATGATCGGCGACCGCATGGGTCATCGCGATCTGCTGGTCGCGATGCGTCTTGCCTATACTGTGCTCTCGTCCACCATCATGGTGCTGGCGCTGACCGGTCATCTGTCGCCGCTGAGCGTCATGATCATCGTCGCGGTCATGGGCCTGATTCGCCCCTCGGATCTCGGCGTCCGCGGCGCGCTGCTCGCCGAGATCATGCCGGCCGAGCAGCTGGTGGGTGCCATCAGCGTCGCGCGCACGACACAGGACAGCGCCCGCATCGCCGGAGCGTTGACGGGCGCGGGGCTGTTCGCCATCCTCGGCATCGGCCTCGTTTATGTGGCGATTGCCTGTCTTTACTTCGTGGCCGCGCTTCTCATGCTGTGTCTGACCCGGCCCAAGAGGACCGTCATCACGAGCGATCTTCCGGCGAATAGCCATGCCATCTCGCGGCTGCTCGGCGATCTGAAGGAAGGGATCGTTTACGCCTGGAGTGGCCCGGGAATGCGTGCGGCGCTGTGCGTCGCCTTCCTGGCCAATCTCACCGCATTTCCCTTCACTGGCGGATTGCTGCCCTACATCGCCCGGGAGATCTTTCATACCGACCAGACCGGCCTCGGTTACCTCTCGGCGAGCTTCGCAGTCGGCTCGCTGATCGGCTCCATCACGCTGAGCCTCGTCAGCGGCGTGCGCATTGCCCGGCTTCTGATCGGCGCGACGCTGGCCTGGTACGCCATGCTGCTGGTATTCGTCGAGATCAGGACCATGCCGGTGGCGATGGCCTGCCTCATGCTCGCCGGCATCGCCCAGAGCATGTCGATGATCTCGGCGGCCGTGATCCTGATGCGCACCGCAAGCGCACACCTTCGCGGCCGCGTGATGGGCGTCCGCATGATGGTGATCTACGGCCTGCCGATCGGATTGCTCGCGGCCGGCAGCCTGATCGACATCATTGGTTATTCCGCGACAGGCTCGCTCTATGCCGCCGCCGGCTTCATCGCGATGCTGGCGATCGCGATCCGCTGGCGCGCCGACCTCTGGCCGGTCCATGCACCCGCGAATGCGCGATGACCGCGCCTAATCGCCATACCCGCGCAGCCGCTCGATATCGAGGATGGTGACGCCGCCATATTCGAGCCGCAGCAGTCCCTCCTTCTCCAGCCGGTTCAGCGCGCGGTTGGCGTTCTGGCGGGACATGCCGGAGAGCGCACCGATCTCCTCCTGGGTGATCTCCAGATGAGCGGTCGATTCCGGATAGAGGATCGGATTGAACAGTGAGGCGATGCTGCGGGCGAGGCGCGCGGTGGCATCCAGGGTGCGGTTGACCTCGAGCATGCCGATGAACTGGCCGAGCCGTTCGTTGAGCTGGCGCACCAGAAAGCGGTTGAAGCCGACGCTGTTCTCGAACAGCCACATGAAGGCGCTGCGTTCCATCAGCGCGACGCGGCTGTCGCGCAGCGCGACCACGTCATAGCGGCGCGGCTCGTTCTTGAGCACACTGCCCTCGCCGAACCAGGCCCCCGCCGTCAGCCCGGCGAGGCTGGTCTCCTTGCCGTCCCTGGAGACCCCGCCCATGCGGGCAAGGCCGCCCACCATGCCGGCCCAATAGGCAAAAATATCACCGCGCATGAACACGGTCTCGCCGGTGCCGTAGGACCGCTCCGTGATTCCGGCGCGCGCGACCTCGATCTCCGCTTGCGTGAGCTCGCGCGACCAGGCGGCGACGCGCTTCAGTTGATCTTCTGAAATCATGATCTCGCGGCCAGCCGCACCGTTTCGTCACTCCGTCTTCTGCTGCATTGCAGCATGATGATTCCAACCGCCATCCGACGAAAGATGAAGGCCGCCGCCGCCCGGCAAACTTTGTCGCAGAATTGTCAGCCGCGAGACATTTCAAAATAGCGCTTTCCCCTATTGAGGACCACCTCGGACGATGCGGCTTTTGATCCCTGACGGGAACGAGAGTGGCGCGGCTCCGGTCGAGACCATCTGCTGCATGGCCTCACCGGCACCGCCGTACTAGGATCGCTGGGCAGGAACGGACGAAGAGCGCCACTAAAAAGCGCCATCACCGGGAGGGTTTCGTTTGGTGGCTACCAGTCTTGAAGTGCGCGACGTGTCCCTGCGATTCGGCGGCGTCCGGGCGCTGACCGACGTCGGCTTCTCCATCAGGGAGGGCGAGCTGTTCTCGATCATCGGCCCTAACGGCGCCGGCAAGACCTCGATCGTGAACTGTATTTCCGGCCGCTACAAGCCGACCGAAGGCCAGCTGTTCTACCAGGGCCGCGACATCACCGCCCTGACGCCGAACGCCCGCGCCTCGCTCGGCATCGGCCGCACCTTCCAGAATCTGGCGCTGTTCCACCACATGAGCGTGCTCGACAACATCATGGTCGGGCGCCATCACCTCCTGAAGAACAATTTCCTCACGGGTTCGCTGTACTGGCTCACCGGCGCGCGCAAGGAGGAGCTCGAGCACCGCCGCAAGGTCGAGGAGATCATCGACTTCCTCGACCTCCAGTCGGTGCGGAAGGCCACCGCCGGCACCCTCTCCTACGGCCTGCGCAAGCGCGTGGAGCTCGCCCGTGCCATGGCACTGGAGCCGCGTCTCATTCTCCTCGACGAGCCGATGGCCGGCATGAACTTCGAGGAGAAGGAGGACATGGCCCGCTACATCGTCGATCTCAACGAGGAATTCGGGATGACGGTGGTGATGATCGAGCACGACATGGGCGTGGTGATGGACATCTCCCACCGCGTCATGGTGCTGGATTTCGGCAAGAAGATCGCCGAAGGCGATCCGGCGACGGTGCTCGCCGATCCCCACGTCAGGCGGGCCTATCTTGGCGAAGAAGACGAGGTGCTGGTCGATCCGGATGACGCTGCACCCGCGCAGGAGAGCGCGGCATGATGGATTACGCAGGCCGCGTCGCACAGGCCGACACCTATCCGAAGATGCTCCGGCTCAATGCGAAGGAGCATGGCAACGAGATCGCATTGCGCGAGAAGGATCTCGGGCTCTGGCGGCTGTTCACCTGGAGCGACTACCAGACCCGCGTGCGCGACTTTGCGCTCGGTCTTCTCGAAATGGGCCTTGGCCGCGGCGACGTCATCGGCATCATCGGCGACAACCGGCCGGACTGGGTGGCGGCGGAAGTGGCGACGCACGCCATCGGCGGCCTCAGCCTCGGACTTTATCGCGACGTGCTGGACGAGGAAGCCTCCTATCTCCTCAACTATGGCGAGGCGCAGCTCGTCTTCGCCGAGGACGAGGAGCAGGTCGACAAGCTGCTCACCCTCGCCGACCGCGCGCCGAAGCTGAAGCACATCATCTATTCCGATCCGCGCGGGATGCGGAAATACGACGACCCCAGGCTGATGTCGGCGGAGAGGTTTGCCGAGCTTGGCCGGGCCCGTGCCGCACGGGAGCCGGAGCTCTACGACAGGCTGGTCGATGCCACCAAGGGCGAGGACGTCGCGATCCTCTGCACGACGTCTGGCACCACGTCCCATCCCAAGCTCGCGATGCTCGCCGCCGGACGCGTGCTGGGCCACTGCGCGACCTATCTTGCCTTCGACCCCAAGGGCCCGGACGACGAATACGTCTCGGTGCTGCCGCTGCCGTGGATCATGGAGCAGGTCTACGTGCTCGGCAAAGGCCTGCTCTGCCGGATGAAGATCAACTTCGTCGAAGAGCCCGACACGATGATGAACGATCTGCGCGAAATCGCGCCGACATTCGTGCTCTTTGCCCCAAGGGTTTGGGAATCCATCGCCGCCGACGTCCGCGCCAAGGTGATGGACGCGGCGCCTCTCAAGCAGCGCCTGTTCGAAGTCGGCATGAAGAGCGGCCTCGCCGCGCTCGAACACGGCAAGCGCTCGGGCCTTGCCGACGCCATCCTGTTCCGCGCGCTGCGCGATCGCCTCGGTTTCACCCGGCTGCGCTCGGCCGCGACCGGCGGCGCGGCGCTCGGGCCCGAGACCTTCAAGTTCTTCCAGGCGATGGGCGTGCCGCTGCGCACGCTGTACGGCCAAACCGAGCTGCTGGGGGCCTATACGCTGCATCCCGAGGGCAAGGTCGATCCAGACACCACGGGCGTGCCTATGTCCGACGAAGTCGAGATCCGCATCGACAATGCCGACGTCCATGGCGTCGGCGAGATCGTGGTGCGGCATCCCAACATGTTCCTCGGCTACTACAAGAACCCCGAGGCCAGCGTCGCCGACATCAAGGACGGCTGGATGTTGTCGGGCGACGCCGGCTATTTCAACGCGAACCAGCAGCTCGTCGTCATCGACCGTATCAAGGATCTCGCCGAGACCTCGCGCGGCGAGCGCTTCTCGCCGCAGTTCATCGAGAACAAGCTGAAGTTTTCGCCCTATATCGCCGAAGCCGTGGTGCTCGGGGCCGGCCGCGATGCGCTCGCGGCGATGATCTGCATCCGCTACTCCATCATCTCGAAATGGGCGGAGAAGAATCGCCTCTCCTTCACGACCTACAGCGATCTCGCCTCCCGGCCAGAGGTCTATAGGCTGCTTCAGAAGGAGGTCGAGACCGTCAATGCCACGCTGCCGCCGGCGCAGCGCATCTCGCGCTTCCTGCTGCTCTACAAGGAGCTCGACGCCGACGACGGCGAGCTCACCCGCACAAGAAAGGTGCGCCGCAGCGTCATCAACGAGAAATACGAGGGCATCATCGATGCCATCTACCGCGGCGATGCCGACATCCCCGTCGACACCGTGATCCGCTTCCAGGACGGCACCACCCAGCGCGTGCGGACGACACTGCGCGTGGTGGACCTCGGCGGGCACGGGCACATGGCGGAGGCTGCGGAGTGAAACAAATGGTCGTCATGCGCGGGCTTGACCCGCGCATCCATCCTCTTCCGAACAATCTTCCTTCCGCATCGATGGATTGCCGGGTCAAGCCCGGCAATGACGAGCTGGGTCAACCGACATGAACACCGCCTTCCTCATCCAGCTCCTGGTCAACGGTCTCGTGGTCGGCACGCTCTATGGCGTGGTCGCGATGTCGTTCGTGCTGATCTACAAGGCGACGCAGGTCGTCAACTTCGCGCAAGGTGAATTGCTGCTGGTCGGCGCCTGGGTGTGCTGGGCTCTGCTCGCCAAATATCAGGTGCCGTTCTGGATCGGCATGCCGATGACGCTCGTGTTCATGTTCGTGTTCGGCATCGCGGTCCAGGTGCTGATCCTGCGGCCGATGATCGGCGAACCCATCATTTCCGTGATCATGGTGACGATCGGCCTCTCCACCGTGCTCCAGGCAACGCTGAAATGGATGTTCGGCGTCAATCCGCAGCCGTTCCCGCGCGTGTTCGAGAGCCAGTCGGTCAGCTTGCTGGGCTTACAGATCCAGACCGTCTATGTCATGAGCCTGGTGGTCTCCGTCGCCATGATGATCGGCATGGCCTGGTTCTTCCGCGCCTCCAAATACGGCCTTGCGATGCGCGCCACCGCGTTCAACCAGCAGGTCGCGCAATCGCTCGGCATTTCCGTGAAAAGCATATTCGCGATGGCCTGGGCGATCTCGGCGACGGTATCGGCGGTCGCGGGTGTCGTCGTTGCGGTCGTGAACGGCGTGTCCTCGGGCCTTGCCGCCTACGGCATCAAGGTGTTTCCGGCGGCGATCCTCGGCGGACTCGACTCCGTCGGCGGCGCCGTGCTCGGCGGCATCATCATCGGCCTGCTCGAGAACGTCGCGCAATATGTCGACAGCGAGTACCTGCACTGGGGCAATCTCTACGAGATCGCGCCATTCTACGTCCTCATCATCGTGCTGATGATCAAGCCCTACGGGCTGTTCGGCACCCACGACATCGAGCGGATCTGACCCATGGCCGGCCCTGCCCTCATTCCTGCTGGTGATTTCCGCACCTCTTATGCGGCCGACACCACGATCTTCCCGACCACGACCAGCCGCAACTTCGCCATCGCAGGCGTGCTGTTGCTATGCCTCGCGCCGCAATTCTTCAGCGGATACTGGCTCAGCATCTTGATCCAGATCGGCATCTTCTCGATCGCGGCGCTCGGGCTCAACATCCTGGTCGGCTTCACCGGCCAGATCTCGATCGGGCATGCCGCCTTCTTCCTGCTCGGCGCTTTCACCTCGGCTTACATCTCCAACAACGCGCCGATCCCGGTGTTCTTCGCGATCCCGCTCGCCGGAATCGTCACCGCGCTGGTCGGCCTGATCTTCGGCATCCCGGCGGCGCGGCTGAAGGGGCTCTATCTCGTCATCGCGACGCTGGCCGCGCAATACATCCTGCTCGACTTCTTCTCCCGCGCCGAATGGTTCACCGGCGGCTCGGTGCCGGCGAGCGCCAACCCGTTCTCGATCTTCGGTTACACGCTGCGCGGCGACAAACAGTATTTCTACGTCGTGCTGGCCTATGTGCTGCTCAGCTACATCCTCGTCACCAACCTGATGCGCACCCGCGACGGTCGTGCGCTGGTGGCGATCCGCGACCATTATCTCTCGGCCGAGATCATGGGCATCAACCTCACCAAATACCGTACGCTGTCGTTCGGGCTCGCCGCCTTCTTCGCCGGCATCGCCGGCGCGCTCTACGCGCACTACCAGCTCGTGGTGTCGCAGGAAGGTTTCGGCATCGAGCGCTCGATCCTGTTCCTGGCCATGATCATCATCGGCGGCACCGGCTCGATCATGGGCACGCTGATGGGCACCGCCTTCGTGGTGCTACTGCCCGAAGGGATGGAGTTCATCAGCCATTATTTGAAGGGCGGCGCGATCGACAAGGCGCTGTCGCTCAACACCAACATCACCTTCCTGCGCGAAATCGCGATCGGGGTGATCATCATCGCCTTCCTGATGTTCGAACCCGACGGGCTCGCGCATCGCTGGCGGCAGATCAAGGCGTATTGGAAACTCTACCCGTTCTCGCATTGAGCGCGGGCAACTTCACTTAAACAATAAACAGGAGGAACCGACCCATGACGATGAAATCCCTTTTGAGCACCGCATCGCTCGCCGTCGCGATCGCCGCATTCTCGGCCGGCGCACAGGCGCAGATCGCGATCGGGCACCTCGCCGACTATTCCGGCGGCACCTCCGACGTCGGCACACCCTATGGCCAGGCCGTCGCCGACACCTTCGCCTGGGTCAACAAGAACGGCGGCGTCGGCGGCAAGCAGCTCAACGTCGACACCAACGACTATGGCTACCAGGTGCCGCGCGCGATCGCGCTCTACAAGAAGTGGTCGGCGCCGGACAGCAAGGTCGCCGCGATCATGGGTTGGGGCACCGCCGACACCGAGGCGCTGACCGGCTTCCTCGCCCAGGACAAGATCCCCGACATGTCCGGCTCCTATGCTGCCGCCCTCACCGATCCCGAAGGCGTCAGCGGCAAGGCCAAGCCCGCTCCTTACAATTTCTTCTACGGCCCGAGCTATTCGGACTCGCTGCGTGCGATGCTGATGTGGGCGGCCGAGGACTGGAAGGCCAAAGGCAAGTCCGGCAAGCCGAAATTCGTGCACATGGGCGCCAACCATCCCTATCCGAACGCGCCGAAGGCCGCCGGTGAAGCGATGGCGCAGGAGCTCGGCTTCGAGGTGCTGCCGCCGCTGGTGTTCGCGCTCGCGCCGGGCGACTACAGCGCGCAGTGCCTGAGCCTGAAATCCTCGGGCGCCAACTACGCCTATCTCGGCAACACCGCCGCCTCTAACATCTCGGTGATGAAGGCCTGCAAGACCGCCGGCGTCGAGATCCAGTTCATGGGCAATGTCTGGGGCATGGACGAGAACGCCGCCAAGACGGCCGGAGATGCCGCCAACGGCGTGATCTTCCCCTTGCGCACCGCGGTGAGCTGGGGCGGCGACGCGCCCGGCATGAAGACGCTGATGGAGATCTCGAAGATGTCCGACGCCAGCGGCAAGGTCTACCGTCCCGTGCACTACGTCGCGGCGGTCTGCTCGGCTCTGTACATGAAGGAGGCGATCGACTGGGCTGCCAAGAACGGCGGCGCCACCGGAGACAACGTCGCCAAGGGCTTCTACCAGAAGAAGGATTGGGTGCCGGCCGGCATGGAGGGCGTCTGCAATCCCTCGACCTGGACCGACAAGGACCATCGCGGCACGCTGAAGGTCGATCTCTATCGCACCAAGGTTTCTGGCGCGACCGACGGCGACCTCAACGACCTCATGGCCAAGGGCACGATCAAGCTCGAGAAGGTCAAGACCGTCGAGCTGCCGCGCAAGCCGGAATTGCTGGGCTGGTGAGGCACGCTGTTTCCCTACACACAACTGTCATCCCCCGCGAAGGCGGGGGATCCAGTACGCTGCGGCCTCTCGGGGAACGTCAGGCGTCTCTGGAATACTGGGTCGCCCGGTCAAGCCGGGCGACGACAGCGGAGTTTTGAACCATGAGTCAGATCGCAGAAGCCACTCGCACCACTCCCACCGCCGTGGCTCCCGCCGCCCTCCTCGCCGTGCGCAACATCGAGGTGGTCTATGACGACGTCATCCTGGTGCTGCGCGGCCTCAGCCTCGACGTACCCAAGGGCGCGATCGTGGCGCTCCTGGGCGCCAACGGCGCCGGCAAATCGACGACGCTGAAGGCGATCTCGGGGCTGCTCAAGACCGAGGACGGCGAAGTCACACGCGGCGAAATCGTGTTCGAGAACGAGCGGATCAACGGCATCGACCCCGACAAGATCGTCCGCCGCGGCATCTTCCAGGTGATGGAGGGCCGGCGCATCGTCGCCGACATGACCTCGCTGGAGAACCTCAAGCTCGGCGCCTTCACCCGCAGGGACCGCGAGGTCGATGCCGATCTCGACATGGTGTTCAACTATTTCCCGCGCCTGAAGGAACGCACCGGCCTTGCCGGCTATCTCTCCGGCGGCGAGCAGCAGATGCTCGCGATCGGTCGTGCGCTGATGGCGCGCCCGAAGATGATCCTGATGGACGAGCCCTCGATGGGCCTGTCGCCGCTGCTGGTGAAAGAGGTGTTCTCGATCATCCAGAAGATCAACCGCGACCTCGGCGTCACCATCCTCCTGGTCGAGCAGAACGCCCGCGCCGCGCTGTCGGTGGCGAGCCACGGCTACATCATGGAGCAGGGCAAGGTCGTGCTCGACGGCACCGCCGACGAATTGCGCGACAACGAGGACGTCAAGGAATTCTACCTCGGCGGCGCCGGCGACCAGCGCAAGAGCTTCAAGAACCTCAAGAGCTTCAAGCGGCGCAAGCGCTGGCTCTGAACTTTTAGGGTTCGAGCACCTGCTCCGCTTCCGTGACCGCGCAGAGAACATGATAGAACGACGACGCAGGAATGGTGTCGATCAGCGATTTGCCGTCGCGATCGAACTGGTCGTACCAGCCGCCCCTCACGGGATGGCTGAGATAATGCCGTTCGAGCCGCACCAGCGTCGCACGCGCTTCGTCCGCTGCGCCCGCCTCGCCGGACTCGGCCTGCGCGATCCACGCCTTCGCGATCTCGGTCTGCGGCCACAGCCGGCGCGTGCTGCGGCGGATATTGCCGGTGTCATCGCCTTCGTCGATCAAACAGCCCGTGGCCTCGTCGCGATAGCGCATCGAGGTCGCAAGCAACTCGGCACGACGCTGACCGGTCGGGCATCCTGTGATGCGCTCGAACCCCTTCAGCAGCCAGACCCATTCCGCCTGGTGGCCGGGCTCGACGCTGACCGGCTCGATCTTCGACCAGTCTTCCTCGAAATACTCGCCGAGCGCACACTTCCGCTTGTCGTAGAGATTGGCCAGGAACAGCGCGAAGAACTCGCCGGCACGGTTCTGGAACGACAGGTCGTGGGTCGCCTCGAAACACGCGATCATCGCCTCGAACAGATGCATGTGCGGGTTCTGCCGGCGCGGCAGCGACACCGGAAGGCCTTCGTGCACGCCTCCATGCGGCGAGCGGAGATGGCCGTCGAGGAAAGCGAGCAGCGCGTCGATCTCGGCACGAACCTGCGCATCCTGGTCGAGCGCGTAGACGGCCGCGAGCGCAAACAGGATGAAGGCGTGGTCGTAGGCATCGCGCCGGCCGTCCAGCACCGCACCTTCCGGCGTCAGCCGGTGCACATAGCCGGGCCGGCCATCGGGCGCTTTGGCTTTGCTGAGCAGATGCTCCAGCCCCTTCAGCGCGATGGCGCGGCCCTCAGGGTACCAGCCCATCTGTGCGGCCTTGGCGTAGCAATAGATCTGCCGGGCCTGCACGAACACGCGCCGAGGCGCGACTGGGTCTGCCGCGCCGTCGGGGTGCAGCCGGTCGATGAAACCGCCTGCGGCAGGATCCCAGCCGACGGTCGACCACAGCGGCAGCGCCTCCTCGATCATGCGGCGCTTCAGGCGGGCGACGACGTCCGTCGCCTCCTCTGCCGCAATGATTCCTTCGTCCGCCATCGCGTCCTCTCCAGGCCTCGCCAATGGCCGTCTGATACCCACGCCAGCGGCGGCGCGCAACGGATGCCAACACGGAAAGAACAGCCATGACCGCCCACTACGATGCCCGCGAGACGCGCGAACAAGCCGCCCGCGAGGCCGATCTGTTCTCCCGCCTGCCAGAGGTGCTGCGAGCCGCGATGGCCGCCCCGGCCTATGCCGAGCGGCTGAGAGGCCTCGATCCCGCCGCAGTGACCTCCCGGGAGGCACTGGCGGGCCTGCCGGTACTGCGCAAGTCGGAACTGCCCGCCCTGCACAAGGCCTCGGCGCCCTTCGGAGGCTTCGTGGCGTCGGCACCGGGGTCGTTTGCCCGCCTCTTCACCTCCCCAGGGCCCATTTTCGAACCGGAGGGGCGGCAGGCCGATCCCTGGCGCGGCGCAAGGGCGTTGTTCGCGGCCGGGTTCCGACCCGATGACATCGTCCTCAACACCTTCAGCTACCATCTCACCCCCGGCGGCTTCATCTTCGATGCCTCGGCGCGTGCGCTCGGCTGCGCCGTGATCCCGGCAGGGCCCGGCAACACCGAACAGCAATTCGAGCTGATCGAGGCCTACCGCCCGGTCGGCTACAGCGGTACGCCGGACTTCCTGAAGATATTGCTCGATGCCGCAGCGAGTTCGGGACGGGACGTCTCCTCGATCAAGCGCGCACTGGTTTCTGGCGCGGCGTTCCCGCCCTCGCTGCAGGCTGAGATCAAGGCGCGCGGCATCGATGCCTACCAAGCCTTCGGCACCGCCGACCTCGGCCTGATCGCGTTCGAGACCGAGGCGCGCGAGGGCATGGTCGTGAACGAGGATCTGATCATGGAGATCGTCAAGCCCGGCACCGGCGATCCCGTTGCGCCGGGCGACGTCGGCGAGATCGTGGTGACGTCGCTCGATCCGCACCATCCCTGGATCCGGCTCGCCCTCGGCGACCTCACCGCAGCACTGCCGGGCCCAAGCAAGTGCGGGCGCACCAACATGCGCATCAAGGGCTGGATGGGCCGTGCCGACCAGACCACCAAGGTCAAGGGCATGTTCATCCGCCCCGAACAGATCGCCGAGATCGGCAAGCGTCATTCCGCGCTCGGAAGACTGCGCCTCGTCGTGACGCGACAGGGCGAGGCCGACGCGATGACGCTGAAAGCGGAAACGGCGGCCACGAGTGACGCCCTGCGCGAGGAGATTGCGACCAGCTTGCGGGCCGTGACGAAACTCGGCGGAAGCGTCGAGTTCGTCAGTCCCGGCGCGCTGCCGAACGACGGCAAGGTGATTGCGGACGAACGCTAAGACGCCCTTACCCCCAAACCTCAGTTTCCTGTGAACAGGGATTCTGCAGGACAGCGCGGGGAGCGGCCGATCGCATGAAAGCAATTTCTGGCACTGGGGCGCGCACCGCGCCACGCGGGCGCACCTCAGCGGGTTCATGGCGCGGCGCCCACCTCAAAGGCCTGATTTGTCGACTTGATTGGGTTCGTTCTGCGCAGGCATGTGGCTTCATTGATGCTCCCTTACCGTGTTCAGCCCCGCGACCTCGGACAACGCGCGATCCCACCTCGCATAGGTCCGCGCCTCGTAGCGGTTGAGCTTGCGCAGCTCTGGCAGCAGCCGACGCACGACCTCGGCCTGGCGCTCAGTTTCCGAGGGCACGGATACCGGTTTGAGCCGCTCTGGTTTCTGCCATTGCCGCCGCAATAGCGTTTGCAGGTGGCGCGCCTCGGCCAGGCGCGCACGCATGAGCCCCGGCCCCGCGGCGCCGAACTCTAGCATGCGCTGGATGAGGTCGGCTTTGATCTGACGGATATGGGCGAGCTCGAGGTAGGCGCGCGCCGCGCTGCAGGCCACTTCCAGAAGCTCTGGAGCGCTGCTGCCCGCAAGGATGGCTAGAGCCAGGGATTTCACGGCTTCATCATCCGCAGCGCTGCCGATGACAATGCTGAGGCCATGGCGGCGGGCGTTGCCCGCCGCCCGCCGCTTACCCGCCGCCGTTCGCGGCCCCGTGCTCTTCTGCGCGTTCCGCCTGTTGGCCGCGATCTGACGTTCAGTCGCCATCGTCGCCACTGATCATGACATCGGTGCCTTCGGCCGGATGCGTGGGCCTCGCCAAGCCGGCCCGGTAGTCCTCAAGCTGCTGCAGGTTTTTGTCGCGGCGCGAACTCAGTTCAGCCAACCGGCGATTGGTCTCAGCCATCTCAAGCAAGCAATGGCGAAAGGCCTCCGCATCGATACTAGCCTCCGACATCCCGTGTTTGCGTAAGATGTTTGTGACTTTGTTGCGCACCGCTTTGTTGGTAACTGACCGCTCCGCCAAATCATCGATGTCGGCAGCGCCGCTGGCATTTAGCGCGATGCTCAACAGGTTTTTCAGTGCCGGACCGCGGGCGGAAATAACGATCAGATCCTTGAATCCCCGAAGTCGCTGCATTTCCCATTCGCCATGGATGATCTCGCCGACCCACATCTGCTCAATGGCGCATCTCGGTCTGAGCTTCGCAACAATCGCGTCACGCATCATCCTAAAGTGGGCCTGGGATTCAGACGGCAGCAAGCGCGGCTCATAGACGAGTGCGAGCTGGGCACCCTGATCCGATCGGCTCATCGGCTCATCCTCCGCTTGGTTGAACGCATGGCGACACCAGTTTGAGATGCACCTTTAGCCGGCCAGCACCTTTGAGCGCGCAACGCCTTGAAAGCATTCCCGATGAATTGATCAGCCCAGTCGGTTCTTCGCTGTAAGCCTTATTCCCATGTTCCTTTAACTCCTTCGCGGGACTTGCTAGCCGGCGTGGCCTGTCGTTCCGGCCGCCGCGTAAGGGGTAGCGGGCGGGCTCGACTTTTCTCTGCGCGTTGCGGCGCAAGTCCGAGGTCAAACAGGAAAAAAAAGCAGGGTCAGAATCCCCCCGTAGCGGAAAAAACCCGGCGCGCAAAGGGATTCCGTTAAAAAAAATTTGCATCCTCGGAAATTCAACCCAACTAACAGAGGGCAGCAACAGCACGATACGCGCTGTCGGGAGGACCTGGTGCCGAAGCGATCATTGCGGAAGCGATCATTGCCGAAACGGTCGTCAACGAAGCCGCCCCCTTCCTTGCCGAAGCCGTCATTGCCGAAAGCAGCCCTGCCGAAGGTGTCCTTACCGACGCCATCGAGCCGATCATCCATCAAAGCTTTCAGCTTCCGCCCACCAACGATGATTGGAAAAGACTTCGCGGCTCCCGATCCGCTCACACGCCTGCTCGAGTTCATGAACGATGAGCGTCTCCCGCCAATGACGCGCCAAAGGATCGCCGCAACGATCGCGCCGTATTTCCATCCCAGGCTGAAGCCCATTCCGGCCAGCGCTGCCCCGGATTATTTTGGACCAAGCGCCCCACACGATCGAGGCGCGCCTTATGAGAACTCGGTTCAATCTGCGGAATCTCTTGAGCGATATCGATTGAAGTTTGCGCGCTTGCGCGCCGAACTGGCGCTCGATCCCGGACTCGCAAGCGCGAGCAAGGCTGGCCGGCGGCGCTCCTGACCAATTGAGCGGGTTCAGGACTCCTCACCCGGGATCGCGGCGACCACTGCGCAGCTTGACACCGACGCCGCGGCCATTCTCGTCGATGAACTCGACGCCGGCCGCCTCGAGGGTTCGCCGCACGACGATCAGGGTCGCGCGCCGCGGCTGAGTGAAACCGGCCTCGAGCTGGCGGACGGTGACAATCCCGACCTGCGCCTCGTCGGCCAATCTTTGCTGGCTCCAGTCCAGCAATCCTCGCGCGGCCCGGCATTGCTCCGGCGTGATCATCGGCATGTCACCATGGCGTTGTTTTCGCTGTTTCTGTCGAAAAAAGATTGATTTATCGTTACTGTCTGATAAGATCGTTTCTGTTTAAAAAAGATATTTATGGAGGATGTGATGGATAGCCGAACATTTCCGCCAAGCCGCCGCGCTTTCATCGGCGGCTCGGACGCAAAGATCATCATGGGCGTCGATGAGGCTGCCTTGCTGAGGCTGTGGCAGGAGAAGCGCGGCGAACGGGAACCCCAAGACTTGGCCAATGATCTGGTGGTGCGGCTCGGCTCGGTCACCGAGCCCCTCAACCGGCACTGGTACGAGACCCACACCGGGCACAAGGTGAGCGAGGTGCAGCGGCAGTTCTTCCATCCACTTCACCGCTGGATGGCCGCCACGCTCGACGGCCGAATCGAAGCCACGGGCGCGGTGTTCGAGGCCAAATTTATGCTGCCGTGGAATTTTTCGGAAGAGCTCGCGGTGGAAAAGCACATGTCGCAGCTGCAGCACAACATGTGGGTGACGGCATCGCGGACGGCGGTGTTGTCGGTCATTACCGGCGGCGGCAAGTGGGTGGAGATGACGGTCGGCGCCGATCCTCTCTACCAGCACCTGCTGCTGACCGCAGAGAAAAAATTCTGGCGCTGTGTGGCGAACGGAGAGCCGCCCCGGCTGTTCGGCATCGAGCCGCCGAGAGCGCGCCTGCAAGCGGTGCGCGCGGTGGACATGAGCGCCTCCAACGCATGGGCTGCTTTGGCGGAGGTGTTTCGCCGCACGCGTGACGCGGCGATCGACCATGAACGGGCGAAAAGCGAACTGAAGGCCCTCGTGCCGGAAGATGCCCGAGAAGCAACCGGCCACGGGGTACGTGCCAAGCGGTCGAAATCCGGCGCGGTCAGCTTTGAGCTGACCGGGCGTCCATAGCTGGCGCCTGAGGACGCCACAGCCCCGTCTCGGTTGTTTGGCCGAACGGTGAGAGCTGCGGCCGAGCGCGCAAGACCGCTTCACCGCATCGCCTTAAGCTAACCGGCGCAGAACCATGTATCAATCAAGCCAGAGCATCAATCAGGTCGCTGCCGCGCTCGCCCGCGCACAGGCCGAGCTGGAAAACCCGGAAAAGTTGCTCACGGCGACGCTGCCTGGGCCCTTCCCCAACGGCGAATGCCACAGCTTCCGCTATGCGTCGTTGGCGCGCGGACTTGAGATTGCGCGCAAGAGCTTGAGCAAACAGGAGATTGCCACGGTGCAGGCCACGGCGCTTGAGCCGGAGAGCGGGCTGATCCGGCTCACCACCGCCCTGCTCCACAGCTCAGGCGAATGGATTGCGTCAGACTGGCCGGTCTGCACCATCGCCGACATCGCCGCGCCGCATCGGATGGGCGCAGCGCTAACCTACGCGCGGCGGTACGCGCTGTTCACGTTGATTGGGATTGCCGGCGAAGATGATTTCGACGCACCGGATCTTGCCATCAGGCCCGCATCCAACCCGCCGGCTGATGAATTTGGATCTCGTCCCGGAGTGGCCCCGCCTGGCTCGCCTCTGCCCACGGCCAAAGCCCACGCGCCCTGGCGCGCAGCAACGAAACGTGCCCCCGCCGGTCAGGCCGCGGCCCCCGCAGCGGAACCCAAAACTTCTGAAGCGATGGCCGCGCGCCTGCTCGCCGAACTTCAGTCGCTTGCCAATGTGGAGGACATCGACCACTGGGCACAGCGGGTGTGGCAGCAGGCGAACACACTCACAGTCCAGGGGGCCCAGCGGCTTGGCGAAGCTCTCGAGGACCGGCTCACCCGGCTGCAAGTCGAACAATCCACGAGCCCGGACGCGGCGGACAAGGATGGCGCTGCCGGCTGGGCTCGCGTCGGAAAATTGCAGCGGCGCCGCGATCGCGAACACCTGCGGTTCGTCGCCAAGCAGCCCTGCCTCGCTTGTGGCCGGAGCCCGTCCGATCCGCACCACCTACGGTTCGCGCAGCCCAGGGGCCTTGGCTTGAAGGTGAGCGACGAATTCACCGTGCCGCTCTGCCGCGCCCATCACCGGGAGTTGCATCGAGCAAGCAACGAAGTCGAGTGGTGGTTGCGGTTAGCCATCGAGCCGTTAGAAGTGGCCCGCAGGCTTTGGCTGACAACGCACCCGTTGTAGCCGCACCTGCAGGCGCTTTAGAGCTGCCGATCGTGCTTGTTGGCGATGGACGTCGCCGAGCTCGCGCAGAAAGCTCGCCAAACGCTTCGAATCTCACAAATCCGGGTCCAAGACGCCTCTTCGGATGCATCGAATACACCAAAGCCCTCGGCAGTTTCCCGCCGAGGGCTCTGAGGAGCCCTCGGTAGTTTCCTACCAAGAGCTCCAATGGGTTCGTTAGAGCGAACTTACCAGTTGCGCTGAGCGCGGAGGAGCAGGGTGATGGTGTCCTGATCCTTCAGCTCGTACGCAGCGGCCGGCTTGGCCGTCGTGCCCGAACCGCCGTAAGCGAAGATGCCCGCGTATTTCTGGTCCAGATGGGTCCAGTTCAGGTCGGCCGAGAACGTGAGGTTCTTGACCGGGGTCCAGCGGGTGATGATACCGACCTGGCCGATGGCGAAGTCGGGGTTGCACGAGGTCACGCCAGCGATCGCGAACGTACCACCGACACCGCAAAGGCTCGTCTTAGCCAGCGAGCCGAACTGTGCCTGAGCGTAGGCACCGTACAGCGCGGTGTTCCAGTAGGGATCCCAGTTGTGGGTGTAGGCACCACGGAAGCCCCAGGTCTTCACGGACTCCTGCGACGAGCCACCGCCTGCCGAGGTGAACACGGTGTCCGGAGCATAGGCAAAGCCGACGCTCTGGTAGGCAACGCCCGAGTTGCCGAACATCGAGTAGCTGCCACCCGCCAAGTTCTGGAAGTTATAACAGAATCTGGCGCATCGTGGGCGCAAAGGAAATGATCTCGCTAACATCTTCGGTGACCTATGCTTGTGTGCCTATTGCGGCAGCAAAGTCATCTTCCATCGGATTTCGAATGTGCAGGTGCTCATATGTGAGCAGGTCTTGAGTGATGGCGCCTGTAGCCGCTCCGCCTGGACATACAAAGACCTTGAGATCACCGTTCTTGCTTTTCTGGCTCACCCAGCATTGCTCGACCAAGCAGGCGACGAGCTAAAAGCAGGGCTGCTCGATCTTGTCCAAGAAATCAAAGGCCTCTCTTCCGATCAGGAGCGACGCTACGCTAGAAGAGTGAACATCACCGTTCTTCTCAAGCGGATTGTCGCTGGCCTCGTGATCCACAGTGCAGGAAATCTGAGCCTGCCTAGACATTCTTCGGCACAGATCCGGAAGGACGTCGCCGGGAGGTTTCTTGAGATTCAGCTGCAAGGGGGTCTGTTCTACCCCTGCATTTCCATAGGCTGATATAACCGCCGCCAGTCTTCGAAGAGAGATAACGAGGACCAGGACCGTCCAAGGGCGGCGCTGATCGAACGCATTTACAAGAAAGCTCCCATAAGCTTCCCGCCGTTCCCAAGCTGCTCGCCTTGGCCATGTGACGCTCCGCCGGCTCGATGATCAATTGCCGGCAGCCTGCAAGGTGCCGCTCGCGTTGCGACCGGGATGCTTTGCGATACACTCTGCAATGGAGGCGGCCCCCCGCTCGGATACTCCTGCCCCGCGCTTGTGAGGATCGTACCAATGAAAGCAGCCAGGGCGGTGGCAGACGGCTCGCCAAAAGAATCCAGCAGACTGCGCCCCAAGTAAAGCCGTCGCGCAACAGCGCAGCGACAAAATCCGTGCCGCCGGCGCTGCTTCCCTCCGAGATATGTCCCATCTACCGGCGAACCCAGCTAATGTTTAAAAGACATCAGCCGGCGGCTTGGGGTGATAACAGCACCCGTGAGTTCGTCACCGCAACGGGCGCCCCCACTGGCTTCGTCCAAGGCTTCAACGCTGATGGCTTCGTTGGCGGTGGTCACATTGGCTACAACTGGCAGTTTGGCCAATTCGTCTTCCGGTCCCGAGGGCGACATAGAAGGCGCCGACGTCAAGGGCGGTTATCGCCTGGCAAACCTGAACGGCACGGACTTCCGGGATCGATGCTCAGGCCTCTATCCGTGGTCGCCTCGGTGTAGCTTTCAACAATTCGCTGCTTTACGTGACCGGTGGTGCGGCCTGGGGGGATATGGACCACACCTACGTGCTCGCGAACGCGCTGTTCGAGACCGTCTCCACCACCCGCACCGGCTGGACTGTCGGCGCAGGCTGGGAATACGGCTTCACGCCCAACTGGTCGACCCGTGTTGAGTATCGCTACACCGATTTCGGCACCTTCCGGAACAACTCCACCGTCTCGTTCCCTGGTTTCTCGTACGAACACGATCCGGTGTTTCACACCGTGCGTGCGGGTGTCAGCTATCGCTCGGCGGCCCGGTGCTCGCGAAATAATGATCTGCCCAAGCTGATCAAAATCAGCAACTCAAAGCCCCGGCGTCGTCCGGGGCTTTTTGTTGTCCGTTGGTGAGCAGCTCCTGAGGGTCTAGCATTCTTATGGCCTTCAGCGACCCGAGTTCAGATATCGACGCGCGGTCATCTCCGCAAAGCGTCGGATAGCGGACATCGGCTCGCAGCCGCGCTAATTAAATTCGGGCCGGCGGGCTTCCCTTTGAACCTTGATCCAAAGGACTCGGTTCACGGTGGAGATCTTGACTCGGCTTTAAGGCCTATTGTGCGGCGGCATCACTGTGGCTAAAAGGGCCAGCTTCAGGTCAGTTGCGTTCAAGAGTCATGATCACGTACAAGCAGTACCACATCGAGCGATTTGAGCACGGCCCGCGGGGCTGGGTTGCCCGCATCACGCGCGCGGATGGCCAGAACATCCGCACCATCCTGCCGGCTTCTGAGCATCCCTACCTTGATACGAAACCAGTTGCGTCCGCCGAGGAAGCTGAACAACTCGCAAAAGAAGGCATCGACTTCGGCGGCGTGGTTTGACCGGCCTCTGGAGTGCTCATGTGGGCGCTTGCAGAAATCGCTCGCTTGGTCGTGAGTTGCACGCCCGTTGACTTTCCGCGGCGACGAGACCGCGGGACAGATCATGCCCCTCAATTGGCCAGTTTCGTCCAGCCTCTCGTCTGCACCTGATAGCGAGATGCCCCGCCTCCCCAGCGACGTAAGCGCCGCGGAGTAAACCGCCGACAGCAGCGCGGTCAAGAACGAGAACCGTCCGCGGGCGGCGCGGATCAAACGCATTTACAAGAAAGCTCCCAAAAGTTTCCCGCAGTTCCCAAGCTGCTCGCCTCGGCCGTGCGGCGCTTCGCCGGCTCGATGATTAACGGATGCTCTGCGACACACTCTGCAATCGAGGCGGACGACCCAGTCGGATGCTCCTGCCCCGCGTTTGTGAGGATTGTCCCAATGAATGGAGACCTGCGCGGTGACGGATGGCTGGCCAACAGAGTCCAGCAGACTGCACCCGAAGTAAAGCCGTGGCGCAACAGCGCAGCGACAAATCCGTTCCGCCGGCTGCTTCCCTCCGAGATATGTCTCAATCACTCTACCGGCGAACCCAGCTAATGGTTTAAAGACATCAGCCGGGCGGCTTGCCGCCTTGCAGATCGGCCCGTCGCAATTCTTCGTCCTATCGTTGATCAAAGCCAATCCAGGCGCCAATCAGCTAGCCATCGCGCAATAGCTATCGATGGCGCTACTTTATTTGACCGAAGCCGGCGCCGAACTGTTAGGTCGCTTGCGACCGGCGATTGCCGAAAGCGAGGAGGAGCTAGCCGTAAGGATCGGGCCGAATTGCTTCCGCGAGCTTCAACGGACGCTGGACGGACTGGGAGATCCCTGAAGGAGGTGCGCACCTAAACTTTCCACATCATCTGTCAGGGTATCCTGCAGATTAAGGAAATCAGGACGCGCTCGCTTGCGCACGCCTTCGGGAACAGCTTTAGGATCTAACTGCCTGAAATGAGAGGTCGCAGCCTGGCCTTAGCGATTGGACGTCTGACCCGCTAACTCCATCGCCAAGTCTAGAGCCGCAATTCCAATTTGATCCATAGGATGGGACATACAACGCCGGTCCATCCAAGCCACTATGGCGGTGAAATCACCACCGCCGATGATGTCCTTCTCAGCACTGACATTTAGCCCGCTAACGAAGCCCACAACCCAGGATTCGAATGCTGCCTTGACGACCGGGTTCTTCCTTCTATTCATCCAGCTGGTGCAAGATTGCGAGCCGGCGCCGACGATTGTTGAACCGGCGTGTAGGCACGCCGTTGGGAGAATTATTAGTAACGCAATGGCAAGCGCTCGTTTCATCTTTCCTCGACGCGAAGGCGGCTTCTTCCAGAAGGCTATATCTGGCAATTGACGATGTCAGTTCAGCAAAAACGGGAGTCAACTGGGCGACAGGTTGCGGTTCGCCTTCACACTGACCATCCGCGGTGCTAGAGGTCTACTGGCGACCTTAACCGGTTGCGATCAGCGAGCTTCTCACCTGTGTGCGATTGCTAGGCAATCGGAGGAGAATGTCGTTGGGATGAGCGAAAATGACCTGCAGCCGCCGTTGTTCTCTCCGACGTTCGCCCAACGAAACCCGTCCATCCTGGCAGGAGCCTTTACCTCCTGCCTGATGGGAGGCGGCGACGCCCTTCCAGCTCATCCTCTTCGGTCAGCTATTGGGCTGGCCGCTCGGCTCGCCTATAATTGCAAGCACGCCATCGATGAAGGCTTGGCATTCAACGTGAGGCTTCAAGGTCCCCTCGTATTTCCCAAATAAGAAGATGGTTCAACCCTGCCCCTTTCCGAAAAAGTATTGGCCGACGGGCTGGGCGCGCTCATCTCTGAGCTCAACGCTGCCAAGGGTTTGCATGGTCTGGCTATTCCGCCGGAACTCTCGATGTCCGCGATGTGTAGTTTCGCACGAAGACGCGAGCCGGTTGCTCGAGAATATGGTAGCTGATCACAGCCAGCCCTAACGTAGATAAGAGGCCGGTGATGAGCACAGTCATATGATCGAACCCGCGGTGTAGCATTGGCCACATCAGCATCGGGATTGTGACGAAGCCATATATGTATATCCCATAACTGACTTCGCCTAGGTAGACGAGAGGCTTCCATTCCAGCCAACCAGGGCGCTTCTCAGCCGAATAGTGAATGATCGCCAAAATAAATGGGACAGCCGTCGCATTGAGTATCGTCAGATTGTTGGTTGTCAGACCGGCGAAGCACGATGCAACGAATGCAAATCCAGATATGCAGAGCAGAGAAAGTTGCGGCTCAATCAGATTTCGCTTCCAAATCACGGCCAAGACGATCCCAATCAGGAATTCAGCAAGCCTAAACGGAGGGAATGCGTAGTAGAGCCACATGCCCCCTGGCCGCGGCGCGACATGTTGCACGAGGCCGGGCAGAAAGCTCGCAAGCCACAAGCCAACCAGCCATAAGACGGCGAGCTTCGCATCACGCAATCGGTGTTGGATAGCGAGACATGCAAACGGGAATAGGAGGTAGAAAAACAACTCTACAGAAATCGACCATGAGCCTCGGTTCAGACCCAGCTCGTACATGCCTGGGAGCCAAGCCTGCATCAGCGTGACATTCGCAATAAGATTCAGCGCGTGCGCGTCCGAGGCGGCTCTGGTATTGTAGGCGCAATACGAGAGGATGAACGCAACTGCAAAGGCGGGATATAAGCGAGCAACGCGCGCCGATACAAAACTGCCATATGCGACTGGACGATCCCAATGGCTGATCGCAAGCACAAAACCGGATAAGATGAAGAAAAACGTCATGCCGGTGAAACCGTTGTCAACGAGATTTGACAGTCCAGGAGGCAGTTCCTGAACAAATCGAACGTGGAAGAGGAAAACATAAAGCGCGCAAAAAAAGCGCAAAGAGGTAAGGGAACGGATCATTCCACACTCAAGCTGCGCCCCCAGCGCGGCCACCTGCTGCATATACCGTTGGTTGCGCGCCATCAAGGCTCTCAGTTGTTCGCCACGATTGCCAGAAGTTGCTCTGCGACGAGCTACTAGATCAATTGGAGCCCTATTCCATCGAGTGCTGAGTGAGATAAGCCCAATCAGCTGTGCGCCGGATTTAGGAGCCATCATGTTGCAAAAACTGTCTGCCGCGGTGGCCTGGGCTGCTCTTGCATTCATCACCTACGCTAGTCTTTCTCCAATCCGCGATAGGCCGCAACTGAGCAACGTTGCTGAGTTAGAGCATCTCGCCGCTTTTGCGGTTTTAGGCTTCGCATTCTGCCTCGCGTACCGTCAGAGAATGACATTCGTATGCAGCATCGTGCTTGGTAGCGCAGTCGTGCTCGAGCTTTTGCAAACGCTGACGCCAGATCGTCACGGCACGCCTCCGAAAAGATCATTGGCGGCTTGATAGTTCTGGCCAATTTAGCTTTGCGCGCAATGAAGCGCGCTGGATACGCGCCTTCCATCCTAAACAGTCGGTCCGATCACTGAAGCCACGAAGCGGAGCCTAAAACACCCGGACGGTGCAGGTCACAAGGGCGGCGGCGGCTCGACGGCGAGTGCCCGCTTTGGTACCACCTCGCCGGTGTCGCGTTCCGCAGGGATGGCGTATTGGTTAGACATCGGCCTCGGCACCAACGGCGGAACAGGCCTAATCGCGCGTCAATCCTATGCATCGAAGGCGCCACCGGATAGGTAGCCCGGGAACAAAGCCCGGCCGCCACGATTGCTGCTGCATGAAGTGGCTCCTCGGCGCCTTTGCGGCCCTCCTCTGCCTTGTGGTGTATGCTGGGTCGGCTTTCGTTTCCGCGTTGGATCTGGTTTCCGCCGTTCGGAGCGGAGACGCCGCTCATATTATGGCCCGAACTGATTTGCCGCGTATCCGCCATTCCCTCGTCGACCAGGTTGTGTCCGCCTACCTTGATCGACTCGGCCAAAAGCGGCCGGTGCGCCCGTTAGAGCGAATGGCGATAAACGCATTCGGCGCAACCATCGCCAATGATCTCGCCATCAAGCTCATGAGTCCGGAAAACCTTTCCGTCCTTTTGAAGAGCGGTACTGTTCGCAACGCCGCGGAGAACGTCACTTTCGGGACAATGTCGTCGTTAGCCGAACTCGACGTCTCGAACATCTTCGTTTTCGCCGCACGGATCACCCTAGTGAAGCCTGTCGAGTTTGCGTTGAGGCTTGGCGAGAGTCAGGACGCGGGTAGCGTCAGCATGCATCTCGACGGGACAACCTGGAAGCTCTCGGGGCTTGGGCTGCCGCCAAAAGTGTTGGCGAATATGGTTGACCGGCTGCCGACGCGGTGACCAGCTTGCGCCGGCCCTCCCCGGCTCGGCGAGCGCTGGCGGCGACAGTGGCCGCATGCGTATTGCAGCGCGCGGAGATCGCTCAAGACGCGCGAGCTCGGATAGTGGGCATGAAGAAGGAACAGGTTCTCGCCTGCACCGGCGTCCCCGTCAATAAAGCTCAGAAGGTTCCATTGTGGTCTGGACCTATAACTCGAGCAACAGAGCGGGAAGTCTCAACTCGGCTCGGTTTTGCCGAGTGACTTCGTGATGTCGGCCGGTCAGGTGACCGCCGCCAACGATCTTGGGCAGACCGCGGGATTTTGACTGCCGGCGAGCAATGCGCCTCGGCGGTCGAGGCTTGCGTCAAGCGTGGCGGCTGGACGGCCGTGCGCCTTTAGTGCCGAGGGCCGAGATAGGCAGAGCCATTATCCTCGAACGTGATGACGCCGAGCGCCAGCAATCCGAAGAAGATGCCGAGAACGATGAATACGGCTTTTAGAAATGATCGCATTCTCATCGGGATATCCGAAGCTTCAAGGTTGAGGCCATTTAGTTTAGGACCGACACCTCTCGGCGACCTCACTCCCCGGTCCAAAACCAGTTACGGGAGTGCTGTCGCCTCTTTTCCGCAGCTCTAGTCGTCTCGAGCTCTGCTTTCTTCGCCACGAATCTCGCGGCGAGAATGTGGCTGACGACCATCAGAGGAAGCCGAGAAGCTCACCAAGGAAGGCATCGACTTCGGCGGGGTGGTTTAACGGGCCCCTCGCCAGCACGTCTGCACCTTGCAGCGATCTCGCCCCACGCTTGGAGAAATCGCTCGCCTGGTCGTGAGGTGCATCGCCCTTCGATTGAGAGAGCGCGGGCGTAAATCATGCACCGCCAACAGCCGACTGTTTTCCAGCCTATCACGTGCGGCTCATAGCGAGACACCCCACTTCCCCAGCCACGTCAGCCCGGCGGAGCAAACGGCTGAAAGCAAAGCGGTCCAAAACCAGGACCGTCCACGGGCGGCACTGATCGAACGCAGATATAAGAATGCTCCAAGAAGCTTCCCGTAGTTCCTTCGGAATTCTCCGTTAAGCTTAGCTACTTCCGGAAGGTCGGACAAAGCCTTGCATTCGTCGGCCATTAGCTGGGCTCCATTAGCGGCTGGACCAGCATCTCATAAGCCACTGTTTTGCCCGACAACGCAAGCGAAATTTCGGTTTTTTCGATGCGCCCCATTTGGCGACGGCTGGATCATATGCCGACGCCTACCGAAAGGCTGGTGTAAGTTGCTATGGCGCCTATCTCAGGCTGGAGTCAAGCCAGTGAGGAACCTCATCGGTGTGACGGGATCGACGAAAGTGCTGCCGCACCATCGCGTAGAGCACAAAAAGGCTGATGGTGATGGCGACGGCCAGTAGTGGGAAAATGTAGTTCATGTGCCCTCCAAGGCTATGGAAATACTAGCAACGGATTGCGAGCTGTCCAGTCGGACGAAGTTCCCCGGCTTGCGCGCGCGCTTAATCCCGCCTCTACGGTCCCGACCCGCTTGTGATCTTGATACGTTGTGCCGCTACAAGAATTTGAGCCCAAAGCGCGGCCTTCTCATACCGCTCCGAGTTCGACAGCAATCTCATTCTTTTGTTCAGCGCCCTCAACCACGACTAGGATGGAGGAACTCGCAGCCAGCCGACTCCTAGGTTGAGTCAGATCTTGAGGTGCGACTTGCATATCCGCGCCAGATCCTCGGCAAGAACTGCATCGAACTCGAGCCATAATCCGCTTCAGCCCAATGAGATAATCCATGCCGACGAGTGTTGCGGCCCGATATTGCTTTGCCAGCAGCGCTTGTTTGCGGACCGGTACGCTTCGCTGCGTTTGCGCGATTGGCTTCGATTTATCGCTTTGACCCCAACTTCCCCCTCGGATTGCACTAGCTAGCGATATGATTCGTCGGTCGCGAAATCGACGGCATCAACCCTCATTCCTCGCAGCTCCGCGACGCGAATGCATTTGAGGCGGGGGATCCGGGGACCGGTCCATTAACAGCTGGGCGATGAACGAATGGAGGTTTGCCCCATCAAACAGATAGGCCGCGATGCCAGCCGCTTGCGCCGCATCAAGATCCCTTTGTTTGTCGCCGATCATGAAGCTAGCATCGATATCAACTGGGTACCGCTCAAGCAGGGCTTTGATCATCCCCGGCTGCGGCTTACGACAATTGCAGAGGACGCGGTAACGCTCAATCAGGCCATCGGGGTGATGTGGGCAAAACTCGAACGCATCGATATGCGCGCCAAAGCTTTCAAGCTCATGCGACATCCATTCGTGCAAATTGCGAACATGCCGCTCCTCGTAAAATCCCCTCGCAATTCCTGATTGGTTCGTCACCACAAATGCAAAATACCCGGCGTCATTGACCGCTTTGACGGCCTGTTGGGCTCCTTCAACCCACCGGATCTTGTTCGGATCAAAAGCGTAGCCATCGTCCTCGTTAAGGACGCCGTCACGATCAAAAAACACTGCCGGACGCATCAAGCTCATCAGCCCGCGCTAGAGGGGATACTGCCGATCTTCCGACAATCACTGCTTCATTTCAACACATCCGGCACGGTTGGATAGCATTCTTGATTGCGTCCCAAGCATCAAATCATCAGATACAACCCGAACGACCGGCGCCATTTCATCGGCGACTCGGATGCACGCATCATCATGGGGACGACCAAGAGAACCTCGTCCGCCTGTCGCGGCGAACCAAGCCGCAAGACCTTTCGGACGATCTGATCGCCCAGCTCGGTACCGTGACCGAGGTCTTGAATCGCGCCTGGTATCGGCGCGCGAGCGGGCACACAGTAGGTCGGGATCGTCGGAGAGGGCGATTTGGACGTGCCTAATGTTATGTCAGGGCCTCCAGCTGCGACCGAGCTACAGATCGTGCCAAGAACGAAGGGAAAGCCCTGAAGGGTGTCCTGAACCGCCCTCCCGTCTTTATCTCCTGAACGCACTGCGAAGTATTTTACCGGCTCCTGAGCTGGCTTACCCACAAGGACGACGGCGAGGCGCTGCTGGCCTGGGCCACCGGCTGATTCACCTCAAGTTTGCTTAGCCAAGAACATTAGGGCGCAAGGTGAGCTGAGTTCACTGTGCCGCTTTGCCAATCGCATCATCAATCACTCCACCCCCACGGAGACAAGCGGGCCTCGTGGGTCAAATTGTAAATTGCTCCGCTATTGATTGCGAAGCAGCCTTGGGATGCAAGTGGTTGCAGTGAACGCCACATCAAACTGGAAAGTATCCTGATGTTGACCTATGTTAATTGTTGGCCGTGAGTTGCCTTGCGTCCGCCTGATAGTCTGGTGCTAAGTTTGATAAACTGGCGTCGGGCCGTCGGTTCTTCCCCCGATCAGATGGTACTCTGATGCAGTCTCATGGATGGTAAGCGACGAGAAGCGGCAGCCGCCATTCTTTTTGCACAGGACGGGCGCCTTCTACTGCAGCAGCGTGACAATATTCCTGGGATCCTGCATCCGGGAAAAGTTGGATTGTTTGGGGGTCATCGCGAAGGCAACGAGGCGTTCTTGGATTGTATCGTAAGAGAGGTTTACGAGGAAATCGGCTGTCGCTTGCCCGCCTCCAGTTTTCAGCACTTGGCTTCGCGCCATGGCCCTGATCCCGACGTGCCGGGCGGAGTCGTACATGGAGAGATCTTCGTCGCGCGCAATATCCCCCTCGATCGATTGATGGTTTGCGAGGGAACGCTACTTGTGATGCAGCCCTCAGCGATTTCAGAAATAGCGCATAACCTCGTTCCTTCCGCTCATTTTGCTCTCCAGTGCTTTGGATATCATCTATAGGCTTATTGGTTTAGGGCTATCTGCCGGGATTGAACAGCTCTTCCAACTAATTAAACAGGATCCAGGCCCGTGGATGAGCGCACAAGGTGAACTGCCTGGCCGATTTGCTCTTCGTGCTAAGCTTTCTGACAAGTTCCCAGTCGGTCCGTCGTGCCATTGGCAAGTTTGTGCCGCTCGCAACTCGGCCCTTTTTCTTGGTCCACTTAGATGGCAAATTCAAATCGGGCCAGGATCGTGCGCCATGTCCAGAGGGCTAGTCCCTTAAAAGCGTTCGGCGAGTGCATCTGCCTCGTGTTCAGCTCCTGGTCTTTTATGCTGTTGTTGCGTGGACCGCTGCCCGCAGCGAGCAATCCGAAGGCGGTTCCCACCCGATCGTCCTGAAATTGTGAAAGTGGAATGCAAGCAGCGCATTTAAGCCAGCGGGCTGCGGATTCCTGTCAGGTTACAGGCGCCCCTATCTTGCCAATGTCGCGGCACTGGCAACTCTTGCTGAGATGGGCTATCAGCGCGGTCAGGTTGCATCTAACTGGATTTTCATCGGTCGGCGGATGACGCGTCTTTCGCATCTCACCTTGCGCAATTTCCTGATCGCGCTCCATGACCTGCTGGCGACCGCGGCGGCGCTTTTTGCTGCCTTCTACCTGCGATTCGAGGGTGGCGACGGCTTCTTTGACCGCCTGCCGCTGCTGTTCCAGATCCTGCCCTACTTTCTCGCCTTCAGCGTGGTCGTGTTCTTCATCTTCAACCTGACCACGACGAAGTGGCGCTTCATCTCGCTGCCTGACGCGCTGAACATCATCCGCGTCGCGACCGTGCTGACGGTCGCCCTGCTCGTGCTCGATTACATCTTCGTCGCCCCCAATGTCCGCGGTGCCTTCTTCCTTGGCAAGGTGACGATCGTCCTTTACTGGTTCCTCGAGATCTCGTTCCTCAGCGCGCTGCGAATAGCCTACCGCTACTTCCGCTATACGCGGGTGCGGCGTCACGCCAGGGGCGAGGAGGCCGCGCCGACGTTGCTGATCGGCCGCGCCGCGGATGCCGAGGTGCTCCTGCGCGGCATCGAGAGCGGGGCGATCAAGCGCATCTGGCCGGTCGGCGTGCTGTCGCCGTCGAGCTCGGATCGGGGCCAGTTTATCCGCAACGTGCCGGTGCTGGGGGGCATCGACGACGTCGAGGACGTCGTCGCCGATTTCGCCAAGCGCAACAAGCCGATCGCGCGCCTCGTCATGACGCCGTCGGCATTCGAGCCGGAAGCGCGTCCGGAATCGATCCTGATGCGGGCGCGCAAGCTGGGTGTGATCGTCAACCGGATGCCCTCGCTCGAGAGCGGGGATACGCCGCGGCTCACGGCCGTCGCGGTCGAGGACCTCTTGCTGCGGCCGAGCGAGACGATCGACTATGCGAGCCTGGAAGCGCTGATCAACGGCAAGGCGGTGATCGTCACCGGCGGCGGCGGCTCGATCGGGTCGGAGATCTGCGAGCGGGTCGTGGCCTTCGGCGCCGCGCGGCTCCTGATCGTGGAAAATTCCGAGCCGGCGCTCTACGCCATCACGGAAGCGCTCGCCGCGCGCGGCGCGGCCGCCGAGATCGAAGGGCGGATCGCCGACATCCGCGACCGCGAGCGCATCATGCGCCTGATGGCGGGGTTCAAGCCGGACATCGTGTTCCACGCCGC
>NZ_JAVAYN010000326.1:0-232 GCF_054863025.1 Bradyrhizobium sp. 23AC | reverse complement strand
AATTCGTCGAGGTTGGCAAGCACCTGCGGGTCCTCGATGCCGATGAGCATGATGGTCTGAAAATCACCGCCGCGGGCCCCTTCGAGCTTCATGGTGTAGGGCTTCGGCGTCCAGCGCGAGCCGGTGACGCGGGTGATGCGGTTGTCGACCCAGCGATAGTCCGCGTCCCTGGCATCGAGCACGCCGCCGGGCTCTGTCAGCGTGAACGGGTCGCTGTTCTCGTACAACAGGT
>NZ_JAVAYN010000325.1:0-232 GCF_054863025.1 Bradyrhizobium sp. 23AC | reverse complement strand
ATGAGTGGGTTGAGCGCTGTCTTTAAATTTAGGCGACAGTTTTTCGACACCTTTAGGTGAGTAAGGCAGTAGCATCCCTTCATCTTGCAGCAACATTAGGCTGGTTGCCGCCAGTCCCCAAACCACATCGGCACGAGGATTGTTTTTTTCTGCCAATAGACGAGCTGTAATCACGCCCGTTGAATCGCGTACCCCGTTAATTTTAATGTCTGGATGAGCTTGGTTGAAACGC
>NZ_JAVAYN010000324.1:0-232 GCF_054863025.1 Bradyrhizobium sp. 23AC | reverse complement strand
AAAGCATCACACAGCTGAATAAACTTAGCGGCTTTGTCTGCGGAGTCATGAAATAACACGCCTCCTTTCACTCTTGGCTGATTGGCAATAAGACCGACAGGCTGACCGTCTATTCGCCCAAAGCCTGTGATCAGCTCTGCAGCAAACAGCTTTTTGATTTCAAAAAATGACCCTTCGTCAATGAGCAAATCAATAAGTTGATACATATCAAAAGGGGTATTCTGTACCTTAG
>NZ_JAVAYN010000323.1:0-232 GCF_054863025.1 Bradyrhizobium sp. 23AC | reverse complement strand
CTGTTGCGCAAAATCCGCGCGGTCTGGCGCGCTGTGCGCCTGGCGCTGCATGTGCTCACAGGCTACAGCGTGATCCGCTGGCGCTTTCCGCGCATAGGTGCTGCGCAGCAGCACGCACGCATCCAGCAATGGGCTGCCGACCTGTTGCGCCACGCAGGGGTCACGGTGCAAGTATGTGGCCAGCCCCGGGCGCCGGGGCCTGTGTTGCTGGTGGCCAACCACATCTCGTGGC
>NZ_JAVAYN010000322.1:0-233 GCF_054863025.1 Bradyrhizobium sp. 23AC | reverse complement strand
AAGTCTTGATTGATAAATAGAACAAGAACGGTCAAATTTCTTTTTCATCTTCACCAAGATCCAATTGAGGCTGCTGAGAATCTATGAATCTTTTCATACTCATAGAACTGACGACTTTCTTGCCGGTCTGCTTCTCGAAAGCTTCCCGGGCCACCTTAGCAACAGAACCACCCCGCTTAGCAACGCTGGCATGCTCAGACATTGTTTCCGGGTGTTCTTCTTTGGTGATATTG
>NZ_JAVAYN010000321.1:0-233 GCF_054863025.1 Bradyrhizobium sp. 23AC | reverse complement strand
ACCAGCGGATGGCGAGCAACCCGTACACCAGCCACAGGTAGACGTGCTGGTTGCGGTGCCAGCGCCGCCACGGCTGCTGTGGCGCCAGGCGCGCGATCGGGCCCTGGTCGATGTCGCTGTCGACGCCCATCACGTTGGTGTTGCCGTGGTGGAGGGTGTTGTGCTTGAACCGCCACATCCACGAGCTGCCGCCGAGCAGGTCGAGCGAGCACCCGACGAGGCGGTTCACCCGG
>NZ_JAVAYN010000320.1:0-233 GCF_054863025.1 Bradyrhizobium sp. 23AC | reverse complement strand
CGCGGCATCGAGCGCGGCGTCGAGGCCATCGACCCCGTCCTGGCGCAGGATGGTCTTGAGATCGACGTGATCATCATGGCCGAGGCAAGTGTACAGCACGCCCTCAGTGGTCAGCCGCACGCGGTTGCAGGTATCGCAGAAATTGGCGGTCAGCGGCGAGATCAGGCCGAGCCGCGTTGCCGTGTCGCCGACCCGCCAATAGCGCGCCGGGCCACCGCTGCGGTGCGGATCGC
>NZ_JAVAYN010000319.1:0-233 GCF_054863025.1 Bradyrhizobium sp. 23AC | reverse complement strand
AACTTTGGGTGACGATCTGCTCGGGATCAATGATCCGGTCGAGAGGGCAAGGATCGTGATCGGTGGCATCGAAGGCGGAAAGTTCTCGCACGACGAGCGGAGCGCTGGCGCCATTTGATGTCGCTGCGATCGAGGGCGATCTCGCCGCCTGCGCCACGCGACTGCGCGTCGCGCGTCCGAAGATTGCAGCGATCGTGTTCGAGTGCGGCGCATTTCCGTTTGTCGCGCCGCCG
>NZ_JAVAYN010000318.1:0-233 GCF_054863025.1 Bradyrhizobium sp. 23AC | reverse complement strand
CCCGCACAGTAAACGATTATGCCCGCAAAAACGGCCTCCTTAAAGAGAAAGAAGATAACTTAACAGGTGACGATATCAAAGAAGGCCTCACCGCTGTGATACTGGTTAAACTCCCAGATCCACAGTTCGAAGGCCAGACTAAAAATAAGCTTGGCAATCCAGAGGTGCGTGGCTATGTAGATAAAGTCATGACAGAATATTTCGGCTACTACCTAGAAGAAAATCCAGCCATC
>NZ_JAVAYN010000033.1:0-59879 GCF_054863025.1 Bradyrhizobium sp. 23AC | reverse complement strand
TATCTCGGCGAGCGCGAATGCTCGATCCAGCGCCGCAACCAGAAGGTCATCGAGGAGGCGCCGTCGCCGCTGCTCGACGAGGCGACGCGCCGCAAGATGGGCGAGCAGGCCGTCGCGCTGGCCAAGGCCGTGAATTACGACTCCGCCGGCACCGTCGAGTTCGTCGCGGGGCAGGACAAGAGCTTCTACTTCCTGGAGATGAACACACGTCTCCAGGTCGAACATCCCGTCACCGAGCTCGTCACCGGCATCGACCTCGTCGAGCAGATGATCCGCGTTGCCGCCGGCGAGAAGCTCGGCATCGCGCAGAAGGACGTCACGCTGACGGGCTGGGCGGTGGAATCGCGCCTCTACGCCGAAGACCCGTTCCGCAACTTCCTGCCCTCGATCGGGCGGCTCGTGAAGTATCGCCCGCCGGCGGAAGCCAGCAAGGACGGCATCACCATCCGCAACGATACCGGCGTCCAGGAGGGCGGCGAGATCTCGATCCATTACGATCCGATGATCGCCAAACTCGTCACGCATGCGCCCTCGCGCGCGGCCGCGATCGAGGCGCAGGCGACCGCGCTGGATTCGTTCTATGTCGACGGCATCAGGCACAACATCCCGTTCCTGTCGGCGCTGATGCATCATCCGCGCTGGCGCGAGGGGCGGCTCTCGACCGGCTTCATCGCCGAGGAATTCCCCAAGGGCTTTGCGGTGCGCGTGCCCGAAGGCGAGGTCGCCCGGCGCATCGCCGCGGTCGGCGCCGCCATCGATCACGTTCTGGGTGAGCGCAAGCGGCAGATCTCGGGGCAGATGGGCGGCCGCGTCGTGCAGCGCGAGCGGCGCCGCGCGGTCTGGCTCGACCGCCAGGAGATCCAGCTCGAGGTCGGACGCGAAAGCGAGGCGATCGCGGTGCGCTTCATCGACGCCGAGGGCAAGGCCGGCAATTCGCATCTGCTGGCCTCGCCGTGGAAGCCGGGCGATCCGGTCTGGCAGGGCACCATCGACGGCCACTTCGTCGCGGTGCAGGCGCGGCCGATCCCGAACGGCATTCGCCTCGCGCATCAGGGCGTCGAGGTTCCCGTCTATGTCTGGACCGAAGCGGAAGCGACCTCGGCGCGGCTGATGCCGGTGACGACGGCCTCCGACACCGGCAAGAAGCTGTTGTGCCCGATGCCCGGGCTCGTGGTCTCGATCGCGGTGACCGAGGGGCAGGAGGTCAAGGCCGGCGAGACGCTCGCGGTGGTCGAAGCCATGAAGATGCAGAACGTGCTGCGCGCCGAGCAGGACGGCACCGTGAAGAAGGTTCACGCCAGCGCCGGTGCGACGCTGGCGGTGGACGCGCTGATTCTGGAGTTTGCGTAAGGCGCTCCGGAGCACGACAGTCGACCCTCGCCCTGAGGAGCCGCGCTTGCGCGGCGTCTCGAAGGGCGAGGCCACAGCCGGGCCTGCATCCTTCGAGACGCGCGCAAGAGCGCGCTCCTCTAGGATGAGGATTTTGGAGTGAGGCACCCATGGCCTTTCGTTCCCGCCGCGAGAAACTGCGCCTCATCCTGTCGGGCTCGGCCTGCATCCATCCCGGCTCGGTCTACGATGCCATCTCGATCCGCATCGCCGAGGACCTCGGCTTTCCGCTCGGCATGTTCGGCGGCTCGGTGGCCTCGCTCGCGGTGCTCGGCGACCCTGACGTCACGCTGATCACGCTCACCGAGCTTGCCGAGCAGATGCGGCGGATGTCGCGCGCCGCAGTGCTGCCGGTGCTGGTCGATGCCGATCACGGCTATGGCAATGCGCTCAATGTTCGTCGCACGGTGCAGGAGCTGGAGACCGCTGGCGCCGCAGGCCTCACCATCGAGGACACGCTGCTGCCGGCCGCCTTCGGCGAGGCGAAGACGCAGCTGATCTCGCTCGAGGAAGGCGTCGGCAAGATGAAGGCGGCGCTCGATGGCCGCAGCGATCCTTCGCTGGTCATCATGGGCCGCACGGGAGCAGCCTCGATCACCTCGATCGAGGACGCGATCCGCCGTGCGCAGGCCTATGAGGCGACCGGGGTCGATGCGCTGTTCTTCACCGGCATCAAATCGCGCGCGGAGCTCGAGGCCGTCGTAGCCGCCACGCGCCTGCCGATCGTGCTTGGCGGTGCGCCGGAGGAGCTGAGCGCGCTCGACTATCTCGCCAGCCAGCGCGTGCGTATCGCGCTTCAGGGCCACGCGCCGATCGCCGCTGCGACGCAAGCCGTGTATGAAACGCAGAAAGCGCTGCGCGAGGGCACGGCGCCGAAGGCGCTGAGAGGTCTGGCATCATCCGATCTGACCAACCGCGTCATGCGCGAGGCCGACGTCAAGGCGCGCAGCGCCGACTTTCTCGGGCTGAAAAAATGAGCCGGGCGATCCTCCAGGTGATGATCCGCGGCCGCGTCCAGGGCGTCGGCTACCGGGCCTGGGTCGAGTACCAGGCGACTGCGAGCGGCCTCGAAGGCTGGGTCCGCAACCGCCGCGACGGCTGCGTCGAAGCGCTGTTCGCGGGAGCGCCGAAGCACGTCGCCGACATGGTCGCGCTATGCCGCCACGGCCCGCCGTCCTCCCGCGTGGACAGCGTGACGAGCGAGACCGCCAGTGCCGATGAGTTGAACCTGCGCAGGGCAGGGGAAGCGTTCTCGGTGTTGCCGACGGTGTAGGTAGTTTCTCGCTCCGCAGACGGTGCGCTCCCCGCCCCGTTCTTACGGGGAGAGGTGAAGACGAAGCCTCACCTTGGCAGCTTGGCGATCGCCTCGCTCAGCTCGTGGATTTCGTAGGGCTTGCGCAGGATCGGGAAATCGCCGCGCACGCCGGCGGCGACGTCGCTATAGCCGGTGGCGAGCAGGATCGGCAGGCCAGGGCGAATCTGACGGAGGCGATGGGCGAGGCTGAGCCCGTCCATCTTGCCGGGCATGACGATGTCGGAGAACACGAAGTCGACGCCGTTGGTCTCGATCTCGCGCAAGGCGGCTTCGGCGTCGGCGACCCGGCGGACGTGGTAGCCCAGCTGCTCCAGGAGACCGATGCTGACGAGCGCAACGTCGGGATTGTCCTCGACCAGCAGCACCGTGCCGCTGCCTTGGAAGGATGGCCCTCCAGCCGCCTCTCGCGATGGCGTGTCTTCTCCACGCGGCAGCAGGATGGTGAACGTCGTGCCCTTGCCGAGCTCGCTTGCGACCTTCACCGTGCCGCCGGCCTGATGGGCGAAGCCGTGCACCTGGGACAGGCCGAGGCCGGTGCCCTTTCCGATCGGCTTGGTGGTGAAGAACGGCTCGAAGATCTTGTCGAGAACGTCGGAGGGAATGCCGAGCCCGGTATCGGTGACGTCGATTGCGACGAAGTCGCCGGCAAGGGGCGCCTCGTCCAGCACGACATTGTGCGCGCCGATCGTCACCGTGCCGCCGTCGGGCATCGCGTCGCGGGCATTGATGACGAGGTTGAGCAGCGCGGTCTCGAGTTCGGAGGCGTCGGTCCTGACCGGCCAGACGTCGCGGCCGATGTCGAAGGCCAGGCGTACGGAGCTGCCGACGCCGGCATCGAGCACTTCGCGGATCGCCGCGATGCGTTCGGCGAAATCGATCGCCTGCGGATTGACGCTCTGCCGCCGCGCGAAGGTGAGGAGCTGGTTGGTGAGCGCCGCGCCGCGCTTGGTGGCGGTCTCGATCGCCGAGATCGCGCGCTGAACCTTGGCCGCGTCGTTGGGGCCCCGCTTCAGCATATGCAGGCTGCCGCTGATGATCATCAGGAGGTTGTTGAAGTCGTGCGCGACCCCGCCGGTGAGCTGCCCCAGCGCATCGAACTTCTGGGACTCGGCGAGCTGCTTCTGCATCGCCTCGAGCTTGAGCTGCGTATTGCGGCGTTCTGTGATGTCGCGCGTGATCTTGGCGAAACCGACCAGCTCGCCGTCCTCGTAGATCGGGTCGATCACGACGCTTGCCCAGAAGAAGGTGCCGTCCTTGCGGACGCGCCAGCCTTCCTCCTCATAGCGGCCCTTTTCCCGCGCGATGCCGAGCGCGCGGGCCGGCTTGCCGTTGGCACGGTCGGTCTCGGTGTAGAAGCGGGAGAAATGCTGGCCGAGGATCTCCCCGGGCGAATAGCCCTTGATGCGCTCGCCGCCGATATTCCAGCTGGTGATGATCCCCCTGGGATCGAGCATGTAGAGCGCGTAGTCCGCAACTCCCTCAACCAACAGTCGGAAACTGCGCTCGCTCTCGAACAAGTCTCGCTGTTGACTGAACTTTCCGATCATTCCGGGACCCTGCCTCGACGGGAGCAAACGCCACAGAAAGCGGATGGTTCCCTGAAGTTGGGACATTTTTAGGCAGATATCCCGCACCCGTATACGGGACCAAGTCCGCTTGACAAGGGGACGTTATCGTCAGATATTTCTGTAATGACAGAAATAACCGGAAAGAAGAAACTCCCTGCGGCCGTCGAGCGCTTCATCCTGCATTGGGGCGACATGGGGGACGAGTGGGGCGTCAATCGCTCGGTCAGCCAGATTCACGGGCTGCTCTATCTCGCCGAAGGGCCGATGACGGCGGAGGACATCGCCGACACGCTCGGCATGGCACGCTCCAACGTCTCCAACTCGCTCAAGGAGCTGCTCGCCTGGAACCTGATCCGGCGGGTGCCGATCCTCGGTGACCGCCGCGACCATTACGAGGCCGAGACCGACATCTGGGAGGTCGCCGCCAGAATAGCGGCGCGGCGCAAGGAGCGGGAACTCGATCCGGCGATCACGGCGCTCAGGGCCTGCGTGTCCGATGCCGCCGGCGATCCGACCATCAATCCGGTCGCAGCCAAGCGGCTGAAGGAGATGCTCGCCTTCACCGAGCTCGCCGACCACTGGTTCATGCAGATGCTGAAGGTGCCGCGGCCGCGGCTGGTCGCCTTGATGCGGCTTGGCGAGAGGATCGTCAGCCTGCTGCCGCTGGGCAAGGCCAAATAGCGCTGAGGAGGGTGCGATGACGTCGGCTCGATTATCAGGCTCCAACGCATCGACCTCCGCTCACACCAAACTGCTCGACGACCGCCGCTTCCGCGCGCTGTTGTCGGACGAGGATTGGGGCCGCCTGCCGCTCGCGACGTGGCGGCGTTTCTCCAAACGGGTCGCGGACGGCGAGAGCGTCGTCTATGTCGGCGTGGTCGACGAGGTCTCCTTCAGCGAGATCGGCTGGTGGTTCGCCCAAGCTGCGCGCCTGATCGGCGGGCCGCTGCCGACCGGCCGCGACACCGGTGTTCCCATGATCGTCACCGTGACCGAGGACGGCACGACCGGCGGTCAGACCTGGACCCGCATCTGCGCGCGCAAGCGCGGCTTTCCGCATGTGATCCATTCCGCCAAGCGTTTTGCCGGTCCGACCGGGCTCGAGGAATATGTCGGCTTCGGCGTCTCGATGGCGCTCCGCACCGCGGTCGAGGACCAGACGCTGACCTTCCGCAGCGCCGGTTATGGGCTCCAGCTCGGACGCCTGTGGATCCCCTTGCCGCGCTGGCTCACCCCGGGCGATCTCACGGTGACTCACCGCGACCTCGGCGACGGCGCATTCCGCTTCACCCTCGATGTCATTCATCCACGTTACGGCGCGCTGATCCACCAGTCCGCCACCTTCAGGGAGGCCGTATCATGACGCCGCTGTTGTGGACGCTCATCGCCATCCAGATCGTGATGGGCGTGTTCGACACCTTCTATCACCACGAATTCACCGAGCGCCTGGCCTGGCGGGTGTCGCAGCGCTTCGAGCTGAAGCTGCACGGCATCCGCAACATGCTCTATGCGTTGCTGTTCCTCGTGCTCGGCTGGCTCGAGGTTTATGGATTGCTGGCGCTGCTGATCGTCGTGGTGCTGGTCGCCGAGATCGTCATCACCCTGATGGATTTCGTCGAGGAGGATCTGAGCCGGAAACTGCCGCCGAGCGAGCGCATCAACCACACGCTGCTCGCGATCAATTACGGCGCCATTCTCGTGCTGCTGTTGCCGGTGCTGACCGATTGGGCGATGCAGCCCTTCGGCGTGAGCGTCATGAACCAGGGCCTGCTCAGCATCGCCGCGACCGCCTGCGCGGCCGGCGCGGCGCTGTGCGGCCTCAGGGATCTTGCGGCGATGCGCCGGCTCGGTCGCATGCGAAGCGTGCCGGCGGCCGAACTCGTCGAGAAACTCCCCGGCCGCAAGACCGTGCTGATAACAGGTGCCACCGGCTTCATCGGCAGTCGCCTCGCGGCGAGTCTTGGCGGGGCAGGGCGTCACGTCATCGCACTGATCCGCAATCCCGCGAAGGCGGAGATGCTGCCGCCGCCGGTCACGCTGATCACCAGCCTCGATCAGCTCGCTTCGGACACGCCAATCGACGCCATCGTCAATCTCGCCGGCGAGCCGATCGGCAACGGCTTGTGGACCGAGGCGAAGCGCGCGAAGATTCTTGGCTCTCGCATCGACATGACCGGCGAAATCGTCAAACTGATCGCGCGGCTCGATCGCAAGCCCGAGGTGCTGGTCAGCGGCTCCGCGATCGGCTGGTACGGATTGTGGGCCGACCAGGTGCTGACGGAGTCAGCCAAGTCGCACGCCTGTTTCAGCCACGAGCTCTGCGCGGCCTGGGAGAAGGCGGCGCGGCCGGCGGAAGAGCTTGGCGTGCGCGTGGTCTGTTTGCGCATCGGCCTCGTGCTCGGCACCGAAGGTGGCTTCGTCACGCGGATGCTGACGCCGTTCGAGTTCGGCCTCGGTGGTCCCATCGGCACCGGCCGGCAGTGGATGTCCTGGATCGAGCGCGACGATTTGATCCGGCTGATCGCCTATGTGATGGCAACGCCGGATCTGTCGGGCCCCGTCAATGCCACCGCGCCGATCCCGGTGACCAATGCAAAGTTCACCGAGGAGCTCGGCCGCCGCCTGCATCGGCCCGCGATCTTCCGCATTCCCGGCGGCCTGTTACGCCGGATCGGCGGCGGCTTCGCCGAGGAGCTGCTGCTCGGTGGTCAGCGCGTGCTGCCGAACAAGGCGCTGAGCCGCGGCTTTGTGTTCAGGCACGAAACGCTGCGCAGCGCGTTCGAGGCGATTCTGTGAGACATCAGGTGGCCGCCGCACTCCGAAACGTCGCCGCCACCGCACGCAGTGCCGCAAGCTTGGCGGGATCGCTGACTTTCGAATGCAGCATCACCTTCGAGCTGCCGAGTGTTGGCAGCTTGTGCGCGGGCCCGATGTCGACCAGCCCGGGAGGCGCGATCCGCCGCGCCAGTGGCGCAATCGCAAGTCCCGCGAGCGCAGCTGCGACCACCGCGGTGACGCCGCCGCCGACGAAGCGCTCGCGCCAGGCGAGGCCGGCCTTGTCGAGCGCGCGCACGGCGATGGCGCGGACGCCGCAGGGCGGGGCGAGGGTCGCAAGCGGCAGCGCTTCGCCCTTCGGCAGGGTGAAGCGCCGTGACGCGAACCAGCCGAATTCGTCCTCGGTCAGCCTCTCGCCGCCGCGGCGGCTGCCTTCCTGGCGGACGATCACAGCGTCCAGCTCGCCGGCGTCATAGGCATCGTGCATCTCGCGCGAGAAGCCGATGGTGACGGCGAGGGTGAGATTCGCCGACATCGCGTGCAGGCGTTCCAGCAACGGCACCAGCTCGGGGCCGGCGGCGTGATCGGAGATGCCGAGCGAGAGCGATTGCGCGGCCGGGGCCTCACCCGACAGCGCGCGGTCATGCGCTGCCATCAGCGCGCGGGCGCGATCGAGGAAGCTGGCGCCGTCGGCGGTGAGCCGGACCGCGCGCGGCGAGCGCTCGACGAGACGTTTTCCCAGCAGCGTCTCCAGCCGCTGCAGCTTGAGGCTAACGGCCGCCTGCGTCGTGCCGAGCGCTTCGGCGGTCCGCGTAAAGCTCTGGAGGTCGGCGACCAGCAGGAAGGCCTGGACAGTCGCGATATCGAGCGTTGGTGTCATTATGAATGCTTATCACTGGTATCAATAGAGATAAGATACCAAAATGGAGACCGGAGGTCTAGCTTCTCACCAACGCCGCGCAAGTCGCGCAGCATCTCGAGGAGAACGACAATGCCGCTGATCACCGTGTCCTACACCACCTCCCGCCAGTCGCCCTCGCTGAAGGCCGACATCGCCAACGCCGTGTCCGAGCTCACCGCAAAGATCCTGCACAAGGATCCCAAGGTGACTGCCATCATCGTGAAATCGGTCGAGGCCGGTGACTGGTTCGCTGGCGGCAAGTCGCTCGCCGAGCAGAAGCTCGCCAGCTACTGGATCGACATCCACGTCACCGAAGGCACCAACACCAAGGACGAGAAGGCCGCTTATCTCGCCGCCATGTTCAAGCGCATGGCCGAGATTCTGGGGCCGCTGCATCCCGAGACCTATCTGCATGTCGACGAGGTCAAGGGCGATGCTTACGGTTTTGGCGGCCTCACCCAGGAACGCCGCTACATCGCCGGCAAGCTCGACGTGTCGCTGCAGGCGGCGTGAGGCTGCAAGCCGCGGGTGAGCCATCTCACCCGCGGCCTGATCGTCAGCTTGCTGCCCGGAACTGAACCTCGGAATTGTTCAGGAAGCATGTCTTGTCGAACAGCTTCAGGTCCAGCGGATTTGGCAAGCGGACATCGTTGAGGTCGGGGCAGGGCTTGACTGCGGGATCGTAGGACCGGTCGATCTGCGAGATGAAGACGACGATCAGCCCCTTGTCGCGTGCGAACGATTTCAACGCGCGAACCTGAACGGAGAGGTCGGGGTTTTCCCGCCGCTGGTCGAGCAGCTGTAGATAGTCGATCACCACGACTGTACCGCGTGGTGCCGCGCCCATCTCCTTGACGACGTAATCGGCGCTGATGGCGTCGGAGCAGTCGACCGCGAAGAGCTCGCGGAATTGCGCGGGGTCCGCGCCGGTCGCCTGGAAGCGCTCCAGCACGTCTTTCTCGGTGTATTCGAGCGAGAAGAACGCGGCGCGATGGCCCGACCGCATGGCTTCCACGGCAAGTTCGAGGCTCATCAGAGTCTTGCCCTGGCCGGGGCGCGCGCCGACCAGCACCAAATCGCCGGGCCGGAATTGCGGAAACAGCCTGTTGGCCGGCGTGATGGCCGCGGCTTTCGTTGCGAGCATGCTCCAGGCGGAAAACCCTTCCGTCGTCGCGATGCGATCAAGTGCATCGTGCAGCGGAATGCCTTCGTCGCGGGACAGGCGCTTCGCCTTGCGCTTCAGATGGTAGACGGGTGCAGACAATCTCATCGTCAAACCTCCCATGCGAGCAGAAAGCGCAATCCCTCCTTATGCCTGGCGCTCGAACAGTCGGCCGATGATCTCATCGCCCGGCATGAAGTCTGCTTTCCCGGCGGAGGGGGGAGGCGTGGGCGACACCTGACGCGAGCATAGCCGATTCCGCGACGAGCTGGGACCGGGCGCGGTTGGGCGCCACAAAAAATGCTAGGCGGCCGCTTCCGGCACCAACGCTTTGGTCGGCCCGAACAGCTCCTCGAACGCCTGCCGAAGCGCGATGTCGACGTCGGCCATGGTCACGAGCTGGCCGAGGTCGACCAGAGAGGTGACGCCATAGCGGGCGTCAGTGACGCCGCACGGCACGATGCCGGTGAAATGCGACAGCTCCGGCTCGACATTGATGGCGATGCCGTGGAACGAGACCCAGCGCTTCAGCCGCACGCCGATCGCCGCGATCTTGTCCTCGTAACCTTCGCCCTTGTCGGGCCGCCTGACCCAGACGCCGACCCGATCCTCACGCCGCTCGCCGCGGACGTTGAAGGCGGCGAGCGTGCGCAGAATCAGCTCCTCCAGGCTCGCGACATAGGCCCGGACGTCCGGCCGGCGCCGCTTGAGGTCGAGCATGACATAGGCCACCCGCTGGCCCGGCCCGTGATAGGTGAGCTGTCCGCCGCGCCCGGTGGCGAAGATCGGGAATCGGGGATCGAGCAGGTCGGCTTCCTTGCCCGAGGTGCCGGAGGTGTAGAGCGGGGGGTGTTCGAGCAGCCAGACCAGCTCCGCGGCCTCGCCCGCCGCAATGGCGGCGACCCGGGCTTCCATCTCGGCCACCGCCTCCGGATAGGGCACTGGCGCGTCCGAGATTCGCCACTCCACGGGTTGGCCGTGGGACGCCGAAAACGACGTCAAATCCAGCTCCTGGCGCGGGTTTTGGGGCAAATTAACCATTGGCTAACCATAACGTGGTGATCATTGCAGGCGCAAATGCCAAGTCCTTGTCCGAAGTCCTTGGTCCTTAGTCCCTGGTTGCGGCGGTCCTGACAGTGCCCACTCTCGATAAAGTCACCGTGGATCTCATGGTCGTCCTCGGGACGACCACGATGCCGATCCATCAAGTATTACGTCTTTCCCGCGGCGCCATCATCGAGCTGGACGCAACCGAGGCCGACGAGGTCAAGGTTTTGGCCAATAATCTGCCGGTCGCCTCTGGCGTCGTGCTGGTCGACCGCAACCGGATCGCGGTCGAGGTCAAGCAGATGCTGCCGCGCACGCCGGGGACCCGATAGGGCGGGGCACCCGGTCGCGGCCCGGGCAGGGCAGCGTCCTGGGCACAGTAGCGGCTTGGACCTGCGGTAAGGCCCGATTCGGGGGAAGGCCGGGAACTTTCCTGCAAAGCTGTGGAATTCAGGGCCTTTGCAGGCTTGTACCCCTCTGATGGATTTGTTAGATCGGCGCCGTTGATCCGGCTGGCCCCTTCAGGCCTCAAGCCGGCATCCCCAAAGCGCTCGTGGCGGAATTGGTAGACGCGCTGCCTTGAGGTGGCAGTGAGTAAAATCGTGGGGGTTCGAGTCCCTCCGAGCGCACCAAAAATCCTGCATAAGCAATTAATATTGCTTATCTTTTGTGAAGATCACGACCTGTCCGCGACTGACATCCTCATAGCGGAGGTCAAGTTGCTCCTCTGAGACCCGCACGACTGCACCGTAGCCGACTCGGCGCTCGGTGATGGCTCTTGGCAGTACGGCGGTGATGCGTCGAAAAATGCCACCGATCACCTCAAGGCACTGGTCAAAAGTAGATCCAGGTAGGTGATCAAGTGCCCAGAAGGTGCCAAGAGCATCCGGTTTGCGTGGTGCATTGTACCGGCCCTTCCAGACGACCACCTGCGTGAGCCATCGCAGAAATTCCCGTTCTGCATCAGATGTCGAAAGCGATGCGAGTTCGGCGAGAGAGACGAGGTCATGTTGGCTGACCTGGGCAGCGATCTTCTCGCGTCCAATTAGAGAGGGATCGCGATCGACAATGATCGCCTTCAAACCGTTTTCCAAGGCGTAGCCGTACAGGAGAAAAATTGGAAAAACGTTTGGCTCATCGCACTCGATCTCCGCGTGCTCGACATCACCCTTGTCCAGTTTCTCGGAAGCTACAGTCAAGGCGGTCTCGTAGCGTAGAACCAGCGCTCGCTCCTCGCTCGCCAGCATTCCAGCAGATTTGAAGAGGTCGTGCGCTTTGGCGAACCAAAACCGGGGATGTTGGAAGGCCTCAAAGTTCTGCTTGAGAAAATCGTCGAGGGTGTCCATGACCCGTCTGCCCCATCAGGACTTGGCCGTCACGCCGCTTTCTGCAACTTGATCCCGGGGCGCAGCCCAGCGCGCTGCGCAAGCCGGACCAGCATGCTCAGGCTGAACCGGTTGATCTTTCCGTTCTTGATCTCCGATATCCGAGCCTGAGTAACGCCGAGTTGTTCCGCCGCCTCGGTCTGTGTCAATCCGGACTTGTTCAGCCATTTGTTGATGCCGGAAAGCAATTTGGCGCGCATCTCGAGCTCTGCGGCTTCTTCCTCGGAGAAGAGGTCGTGGAATACTGATCTTGCCATCATCGTCACCTGATTTGTCTGAGTCGTGCTTTGGCAAGGTCAACGTCCCGTTTGGCCGTTGCCTGTGTTTTCTTCTGGAACGCATGCAACACGTGAATGACGTCGCCGATGGTGGCCAGGTAGATGATCCGGTAAGCGCGGACGCCTGACGTATCCTGATCTCGCGAACGCCCGGGCCGATTGATGGCATGGGTTTCCAGTCAGAGGGATTTTCGCCGATCTGAACCTGAAACAATTGATATCCAGCTTCGCGTCGCGCGTCGTTCGGAAAGGCTTCGACATCAGACCGGCTGCTGCCGTGCCATCTCACTTCCTTCATTATCTGACTATGCCAATTCTGGCATAGCCGGTCAATGCGGCTTGGCGTCAGACACTGATCTTGAATGCCGCCGGTGGTACGGTGGGTGCTCGCGGAAAGGCACTTTTAGGCGTGATAAGCATCCTTATTGGATGGTGCGTTCGAACAAGCCCTTGAAGTCGCAGCAAATGCGACCGCCCTCCGAGGCACCACCTTCATCCCTTATTGTTGTTTGGGCTGGATTTCGGCGGCCGCCTCGTGCGCCGCCCATTGATCTGGCTGATCATGCGCGCAGCCGCCGGCAGGGATATCCGGCGGGAAGATGCTGTCGTAGATCGCACGTGCCTCGCGGATGAGGCGCTGCCGCTCGAGTTCGGATTTCGAGGCGAAGCGGACGATTTTGGTCATTCGCGTTCCAAAACTTCGTTCGCGCGTCGCCAGACCGGAAACGGGTCTGCGAGCTTCTCCCATTCCGTGACGTTCATGGCCGGCTTGCCCGGGACAAGGCAGGCATCCAGGCGTGCGCGGAGCGCGGTCTCGTCCATGCCTACGCCGATGAACACGATTTCCTGGCGACGATCGCCATAGACGTCGTTCCAGTTCGCGCGCAACCGCTTGCGCCAGAACGGGTCGTCCGGCCAGCGTTCCGCAGGCACGCTTGCCCACCAGAATCCAAGGGCCTCAGTGCGCGTGATCGCGCCGGCCTGGCTGATCTCGCCCAGCCATTGCGGGCGCGTTGCCAGCCAGAAATGTCCCTTGGTGCGAATGACACCGGGCCAGGGCTCTCGCACGAACTTGTCGAACTTTTCGGGATCGAACGGCCGGCGCGCGCGATAGACGAAGCTGCTCACGCCGTATTCCTCCGTCTTCGGCACGTGATCGGCAAAACCGTAGAGTTCCTTGAACCAGAGCGGATGCGCTTGCGCCTTTTCGAAGTCGAACCGGCCGGTGTCGAGAATGCGATCGAAGGCGACCCGGCTGTGGTTGGCTTCGATCAGCTCCGCTTCCGGATTAAGCGCGCGGATGATCTTTCGCGCTGCTTCGCGTTGTGCCGGCGAGGCGTCATCGACCTTGTTGAGCACGATCACGTCGGCAAATTCGATCTGCTCGACGAGGAGATCGACCAGCGTGCGCTTGTCGTTCGCCAGCGCTTCGCCGCGCTGCTCCAGGAAATCCGCCGATGAATAATCCCTCAGCAGATTCACCGCGTCGACCACGGTGACCATGGTGTCGAGGCGTGCCACGTCGGAGAGGCTTTCGCCGTCCTCGGCACGGAAGTCGAAGGTCGCTGCAACCGGCAGCGGCTCGGAGATGCCGGTGGATTCGATCAGCAGATAATCGAACCGGTCGTTTTCGGCGAGGGCGCGCACCTCCTTCAGGAGGTCGTCGCGCAGCGTGCAGCAGATGCACCCGTTGGTCATCTCGACGAGCTTCTCGTCAGTCCTGGACAGGTTCGCACCGCCACCACGGACCAGATCCGCGTCGATGTTCACCTCGCTCATGTCGTTGACGATCACCGCCACTTTCAGGCCGTGCCGGTTGTTCAGGACGTGGTTCAGCAAAGTGGTCTTTCCAGCCCCGAGGAAGCCGGACAAGACGGTGACGGGGAGTTTTTGCATGGAGATTGAACAGTCTTTTCAAGGGGATAGAGTGACGAGGGGGCATTGAGACCGGAGATGTAATGTTATAACATTACATTCATTGTCGACGTCCTCGTCAAGCCGTTTTGCGGTTCAGCTGAAGTTACGAACATTCAACTGATTGTTCTTTGCCGTGTGGGAGCGGTCGGGGCAGGCAAAATGCCGGACAGCGGTGCGCCCGAAGAACGGGCGGCGTAGAAATCGAACTGAACGTCAAGCAGGTTGTGCATCACTGCGGCAAGAACACCAGCAGCCAGGCGCCCGCGGCCACACATGCGATGCCGGCAGCGCGCGCGATCCATCGTCCGACCGGCGTAACTTTTTCCAGGAGGACAAGCAGCGCTAAGACCGCAATCCAGAGCACGTTCATCACTCCGCCCACGAACAACAGCGCCATCAAAACCCAGCAGCAGCCGACACAATAGCCTCCGTGTCGAAGTCCCAGCAGCAGGCAGCCGCGCGGGTCGTTGCGAAAGCCGCCATGGCGCATCAGGAACAGAAACGGCGACTGGCATTGGGCGAGACAGACGTCCTTCAGCGGTGTCCATTGATAGACACCTGCCGCGACCAGCACGATGGCGCCGAGCAAGTTGCTTGCGAGCGCCATCCGGGAGTCCAGCAAGGTGGCCCGCTCGACCGCCCATTGGAGAAAGGTGGCTGCCAGCGAAAAGCCGCACCAGGCGAGGAGATAACCGGCCGCAAACCAGCCGGTCGCGGCGAACGGCTTGCCCTGTGCTTTGCCCTGTCGGCCTACGCGGGCGTACATCAGGATCATTGGCGCGGCCGAGGGGGCCATCATTCCGATCATCATCACCGCCCACATCAGCAGCACGTAGGCGAACTCGAACATTCGCCACGGCTCGCTCGTCGGCAGCATGATTCCGATCCCGGCCGGGATCATGCGGAATCCGGTCATGTCCATGCCGCCCATGTCCATGTCGTTGGCGAGCCAGAGCACATAACTCCATGCCAGCACGACAATGAGGCCGATCGCGCCGCCGACGATCCAGCGATCGCGCCGCAGCACGGTTTCCAGCGGGCTGTCTGTCATTTGCGATCGAAATTGCCGGCCCTGACGCAGGCCGGTATCGCAAGTTTACATCACGGCTGGTTCGACCAGCGGATCGGCGCATAGAGGCCGTTCCTGCCGGAATTATCCCAGCGCATGCCATGATCGCTGAAGGTATTGCCGGGGGCGCCGACGGCCATCACCATGGCATCGGGGCTGACCGGATGGCCGATGTTCGCCCACATCTCCCCGCTCGGATGCATGGTCGGCAACGGATCGACGGACATGTGCAGGATGCCGGGGATTTCCGCGGACCGCGTCTTGTCGTCGATCCGGAACGTGATCGGGACCTTGCGCACCCCAAGGTTCTTGCTGATCAGCGGCGCGAACGCGGCCATCGGACCGCCGGCACCGCCGGTGAAGATCGCAACCAGGGCCTCGGTCTGCTCATCGCTGGCGCGCTGATCGATATAGGCAGCCACCGACCAATCTCCGTCTGCCATGACCCCAGGTGCGTGGAGGATCACGAGGACGTTGAGTCCATCGAGCTCGATGTCACCATAGCGTCCGCTTTCGATGTGGAAGATCAACGGCACGTTGCAGAAGCCCTCGGTCGGTCGCGCGGTCAACGGGGGCGCCGCCGACACCAGGCAGGGACACACGATGCTGCAACTGCAATTCTCGAAATAGTCACCGGAAAGGTGCCATGGGACATCCGCCATCGCTCGCTCCCGCTTGGCCGAACCCGATAGATGCTTTCGAATGAGCTACGTAGAGTTGAAAGTTACGCCTGGCGACGAAGTCCCGCAATGGGGCTCGGCCGACCTACGGAAAGTGCACCGATCAGCTGGAACTGCACCTGAACTCTCAGCGCGACCGCCACTCGAGTGCCCCAAAGTCAATCTTCCCTTTGAAATCACGGATATTTCTGGACGTGATCAGAACATGGCGCGAACCTACTGCGGCTCGATTCCGGCCGCCTTGATGATCCGTCCCCATTTGCCGATCTCGGCTTTCAGGAAAGCTTCGAGGGCTTCCGGCGTCGCGCGCTCGGGCTCGACCGGCGCCATGCTGAGCTCGGCAAAGCGGCTGATCAGCGCGGAATCCTTCAGCGCCGTCTGCAGCGCGCCGACGAGATGGTCGACGACGGGCTTGGGCGTGCCACGCGGTGCGTAGAGGCCGTACCAGGTCGTGACATTGAACTCGGGAACGCCGGCTTCAGTCGAGGTCGGCACATCAGGCAGCGTCGCGACACGCGTCTTGCTGGTGATGGCATAGCCCTTGATCGTCTTCGACTGGATGTACGGCGTCGGCCCTGTCGCGGGATCGCAATAGACGTCGATATGGCCGGCGATGACGTCGTTCAGCGCAGGCCCGCCGCCCTTGTAGTAGATCGGGGTGAGCTTGGTATCTGTGGCGCTCATGAACATCAGGCCGCAGAGTTGCGAGGCCGAGCCGAGACCGACATTGCCGAAAGTGACCTTGTCGCCGGCGTTGCGGATATGCGCGATCAGCTCGCCGAGGTCCTTGGCTGGAAAGTTCGGCCGCGCCACCAGGATCATCGGGACGTCGGTGACCAGCCCGATCGGAGCGAAATCGCCGACCGGATCGAACGGCAGCTTGGCGTAGAGGGCAGGGGCAGTCGCCTGGCCGACATGCATCAGCAGCAGCGTGTAGCCATCCGCGGCCGCCTTGGCGACGCGGTTGGTGCCCAGCGTGCCGCCGGCACCGACGACATTCTCGATGACGATGGACTGTTTCAGCGTTGCGCTCATGGCGCTGCCGAGGATGCGCGCGATGACGTCGCCGGGACCGCCGGCAGAGAACGGTACGATGACCGTGACCGGGCGGGAGGGGTACTCGTCCGCGATCGCCGCGTCCCGAGGGCAGAGCAGGAGGAACAGGATCAGCGATCGTACGAGAAACTTCATCGAACACTCCCTGGCGGCATTGTTCTAGTCGTCGGAAGGCGCCGCCTCCTTGGCCGCCGACGATTTTTCGATCATGTCGAGCGCGGCCACCGCGGCCGCATTGATGTGGTCGACGCAGCAACGTTCGGCGAGATCCGGATCGCCGTTCTGGATCGCACGCCAGATCGCGGTGACCTCGCGAAGACTCTTGTTGATCCGCTTCGGCTGCGACATCGAGGTGATCCGCAGCAGCTGGATGCGATCGTGCAGCGGCTTGAGCATGCGCTCGATGAAGGCATTGCGGCAGCCGCCGATCAGCGCCGCGTAGAAATCGGTCTTGGCTTCGAGGCTGCCGACGAGATCCTGCTTGGCCGCGGCGGCCTTGAGCCGTGTCAGGGCGTCGCCGATCCGGCGTGCCACCTCGGGGTCGTGAAGCCTGGCGCATTCGCGGCCGGCGAAGCCTTCGAGCACCGCGCGGGCCGCGTAGAGCTGCCGGGCCTCTTCGAGGCTGATCGTGGACACCACGGGGCCGCGGTGCGGAACCGTATTGACCAGCCCGTCGGCCTCGAGCGCACGCAGCGCTTCGCGGATCGAGGGGCGGCTGACGCCCATCATCTCGCAGAGTTCGCGCTCGACCAGGCGCTGGCCCGGCTTCAGCGTCCCGGACATGATCGCCTCACGCAGCTTCTGCGCCACCATCGCCCGGACGGTCGGGACGTCCTCGATGCGGAGTGTCGACTGCAATTCGTTGCGTCTTTCCATGTCCGGGTCCTGTTCGGGAAAACTCAGTACCGGTTTACAGGCAGAATCATCATTTCGGCAATTTGAACGTGGGCGGGCTGGTCGAGCGCGAAGACGATCGAGCGGGCGATATCGGCCGGATCGAGCGCCATTCTGAACTGGTCGAAATAGTCCTTTTCCTTCTGCTGATCGCCGCGGTAGCGGGTCAGGATGATGTTGGTCCGGGTCAGGCCGGGCTGCAGCTCGGTGACCCGGATCGCGGTTTCCGCCAGCTCGCCCCGAAGGGTCTCGGTGAACATGTGCACGCCCGCCTTGCTGGTACTGTACGCCGCCATGTCGGGCACGATCCGCACCGCGTTGATGGAGCTGATGTTGACGACATGGCCGGCGTTGCGCTGGACCATGCCGGGGATGATCGCGCGCGTGACGCGCATCAGGCCGATCAGGTTGGTCTGGATGATGTTGGACCAATCGTCTGCAGAACCGATGTCGAAGCGCGTCCGGCCGCCGATGTCGTGGCCGGCATTGTTGATGAGAACGTCGACCGGCCTGAAATGACCGGGAATGGCCTCCGGCAGGCCATCGACGGCCTTGGCATCGCTGACGTCGAGCTGGATCGGAAACACGGCATCGCCGGCCGTAGTCGCGAGCTCTTGAAGCGCCTTGGCGTCGCGATCGACCAGCACGACGCGACGGCCGCTGTCCAGCAGCGCCTTGGTGATGGCGCGTCCCATGCCGCCGGCGGCACCCGTCAGGACAACGGTCTGGCCCGATTGTTCAGTCATCGCAGCACTCCCATTCCAGTTCTCATGCCACCGACCAGCCGCCGTCGATCGGCAGGCTGGCGCCGGTGATATCGTTTGCGGCCGGGCCGCAGAGGAAGACGACCATGGCGGCGACCGCATCCATCTCGACGAAGCGCTGCGTCGGCTGGCGCTCGCCGAGATAGTCGCGCGTCACGTCCTCGACCGGACGATCGCTGTTCGATGCCATCGTCGCGATCTTGTTCAGGATGGCCGGCGTCGGCAGCGTGCCGGGGCAGAGCGTGTTGCAGGTGATGCCGCTGCGCGCCGTCTCGATGGCCACCGCGCGGGTCATGCCTGAAATCGCTGTCTTGGTGGTGACGTAGTCGATGCGGTCCTCGACCGCGCGGCTCGAATAGATCGAGCCCATGTTGATGATCCGGCCCCAGCCGCGCTGCTTCATCGCCGGCAGCGCCATGCGGATGAGGTGGAACGGCGCCGATAAATTGACGGCCAGCGCCTGGTCCCAGCGCTCGGGCGGAAACTGTTCGATGGCAGAGAAATGCCTGACAACGGCGTTGTTGACGAGGATATCGATGGCGCCGCAGCGATCGAGCAGGTCGGTCATCATGGCCTCGATCGCCTCGCGCCGGGACAGATCGACGCCGGCCGAGATGACCTCCACGCCGAAGCGGGCGCGGAGATCATCCGCGGCCTGCTTCGGCGCGACGAGATCGTGAAGGACGATATTGGCGCCCGCGCCGGCAAGGCCTTCCGCGATGGCGAGGCCGAGGCCCGCGGTCGCGCCGGTCACGAGTGCCCATTTGCCCTTCATCGCAGCCACGCTCCGCTACTTCTTGTCGAGCTCGGCGAAGACTTCCTTCGCATTCCGGAAGGCATCGACGCCCGCCGGCACGCCGCAATAGATCGCGACCTGCATGAAGACCTCGCGGATTTCCTCCTTGGTCGCGCCATTGGCGAGCGCGCCACGGACATGCGTCTTCAGCTCGTGCGGGCGGTTGAGCGCGCAGAGCATCGCCAAATTGAGGAAGCTACGCGTCTTGCGGGTGAGGCCTTCGCGGCCCCAGACGTAACCCCAGCAATATTCCGTGGTCAGGTCCTGCATCGGGCGGTTGAACTCGTCGGCGGATGCGATCGCCTTGTCGACGAACTCGTTGCCGAGCACGCTCTTGCGGATTTCGAGGCCGCGGTCGTAGGTCGCCTTGTCCATGTTGGTCTCCGTTTCTTGTTCGCCCGTTGTCAGCTCTTCGGCCAGAACGGTTTTGCCAGGGCGAGTTCGGGCGGGAACACCGTTACTGGAATGCCGGCTTGCCACTGCACGATGGTCATGCCCGCGCCAACGCGGCGGCCTTTCTCGTCGAACTTGATCTCGCCCAGCGGGTAATATTTGGAGGGGCCGCCATCCATGGTGCGCAGCGCTTCGCCGACGGCGACGCGATCGGCCTTGCCGGCCTTCTCCAGCGCGTCCTTGATCACCCACATGTCGCCATAGGTGGAGATCGCGTTCTGCGTCATCCACGGCTCCTTGTAGCGGGTCTTCAATTCGGCAATCAGCGCCTCGTGGCCCTTGGCACCCCAGCTGGCGACGCAGGTCAGGACGCCCTGGAGCAGCTCGGGGCTGACGGTCTGCAGCATGTCCGGCTCGGCGATCGCGATGCCGAACGAGATCGTTGGAATCTTGCCCTGGCCGAGGCCGAACTCGTTCATCTTCTCGAGCAGCAGTTTTGCGTCCGAGATCACGGTCGGCAGGAAGAACAGCAGATCGGGCTTGGCGGAGCGGATCTTCTGCACCAGCGACGTCGCGTCCGCCAGCGGCGGCGTGAACGTCTCGTCGACGATCAGTTGCAGCTGGTTCTCCGCCAGCAGGCCTTCGCGCATCGCCTTGGCGGAGGCGATTGAGGCGCCCGTGTTGTCGGTGAGGATCGCGACCGTCTTCGGCCGTTTGCCCGAGGCCGTCTCCGCCAGCTTGATGAGCTGGGGCAACGCTTGCCGTGCCTGCGACCCCGCGGTGGCCGCGGTCTGGAACACGTATTTGAACCCGCGCTCGGTGATGAGATCCGAGTAGGAGAGGGTAAGCATGGGCAGGTTGGCGCGTTCGGTCACCTCGGTCACCGCGAGCGTGAACGAGGACAGATAGGCGCCGCTGGCCGCGACCAGATCGGTCTCCTGCGCCACCATGCGCTGTGCCGCGTTCTTGGCCTTCTCGGTGGTGTCGCCGGAATCGAGCACGACGAGCTTCAGCTTGGCGCCGCCGAGCGCCTTGACGCCGCCTTGCGCGTTGATGTGGTCGATCGCCATCTCGGCGCCTTCGCGCATCACCGTTCCCGGGCGGGCATAGAGTCCCGAGATCGGCACAAGCAGGCCGACCTTCACTTCAGAAGGCTGCTGCGCCCAGCCGGGCCGGGACGCGATCAGCGTGCCGGAGGCGCCGGCCAGCAGCGTTCGCCGCGATATCGTGATCTTGCTCTTGGCAGTCATGACAATCTCCTCCCTGAAAAATTGCGCGACGTTGTCAGGATTTCTTTGGCCAGAACGGCTGCGCCTGCGCGAGCTCGGGCGGATAAACGGTGACAGGCACGCCCGATTGCCATTGCACGATGACGACACCGGCGCCCACCCGGCGGCCCTTCTCGTCGAATTTGAGCTGGCCGCCCGGATAGTATTTCGACGGACCGGCATCCATGGTGCGGAAGGCCTGCGCGACCGCGTTGCGGTCGGCCTTGCCCGCTTTCTCCAGCGCTTCCTTCATCAGCCACATGTCGCCATAGGTCGAGATGACGTTCTGCGTCATCCAGGGCTCCTTGTACTTGGTCGTGGCCCTTCGAGCCCCAATTGGCGACGATGGTCATGATGCCTTGCACCGTCTCCGGGCTCACGCTCTGCAGCATGTCGGGCTCGGCGATGGTGATGCTGAAGGAGACGGTCGGGATCTTGCCTTGGCCGAGGCCGAACTCGCTGATCTTCTCGAGGCCGAGCTTGGCGTCCGACACCGCGTTCGGCATGAACAGCAGCAGATCGGGCTTGGCCGAACGAACCTTCTGGATCAGCGGCGTCGCATCCGACAGCGGCGGGGTCCAGACCTCCTCGACCACGAGCTGCAGGCCCTCCTGCGCGAACAGCCTCTCCTTGAGCGCCTTGGCGGTGGCCACCGACGTCGCGGTGTTGTCCATCAGCATCGCCACGGTCTTCGGCTTCTTGCCCGAGGCATTCTCGGCGAGCTTCATCAGCGTCGGCAGGCCGAGCTCTGACTGGCGGCTCGCGGTCGCGGCGGTCTGGAAGATGTATTTGAAGCCGCGGTCGGTCAGCAGGTCCGAATAGGACAGCGTCAGCACCGGCAGTTCGGCGCGCTCGGTCACCTCGGTGACTGCCAACGTGAAGGAGGAGAGATAGGAGCCGGTGGCGGCGACCAGATCAGGCTCCTGCGCCACCATGCGCTGCGCCGCGTTCTTGGCCTTCTCGGTGGTATCGCCGCAGTCGATCACGACGAGCTTCAGCTTGGCGCCGCCGAGCGCCTTGATGCCGCCCTGCGCGTTGATGTGCTCGATGCCCATCTCGGCGCCCATCTTCATCACCTGGCCGGGGCGGGTGTAGATACCCGACAGCGGCACGATCAATCCGACCTTGATCTCGCCAGGTGCCTGCGCGCGCGCAACGCCCGCGAGGCCGACGGCGGCGGCGCCGGAGAGTACGGTGCGGCGACTCAGTCCTTTTGAAGTCTTGTTCATTTTGTTTTCTCCCTGATCTCTGTTTTTTGTGTTGGTCACATGCCGAGATAGGCCTTCCGCACGCGGTCGTCGGCGCGCAGCGTGGCGTTGTTGCCTTCGAGCACGACGTGTCCGGCTTCGAGGACATAGCCGTGGTCGGCGGATTCCAGCGCTTCCGCGACGCGCTGCTCGACCAGCAGCATGGTCAGCCCGGACTGGCGGCGAATCTCGATCAGGCGCTCGAAAATGAAGTCCGCGGTCGAGGGCGCGAGCCCCATCGAGGGCTCGTCCAGCATCAGAAGCTTCGGCGAGGAGGCGAGGCCGCGGCCGATCGCGAGCATCTGCTGCTGGCCGCCGGACATCGTGCCCGCGAATTGATCGCGGCGCTCCTTCAGCACCGGCAGCCATTCGAAGATCCGCTCGATGTTGGCTTGCCAGTCCCGCCGGCCGCTTTCGGTCATCGCTCCCATTTCCAGATTCTCCATCACGGTCAGTGACGGGAAGACCTGGCGTCCCTCCGGGACGTGGGCGATGCCGAGATGGGCGCGCTGCGGCGGTGGCACTGCGAGCAGATCGACGCCGTCGAACGTGATGGCGCCGCCGCTGGGCTTGACGATGCCGGAGATCGTCTTGAACAACGTGGTCTTGCCGGCGCCGTTGGGTCCGACGATCGCGACGAACTGGCCTGCGCCGACATTGATCGAGACGTCGTTCAGAACGGGTTTGGCCGAATAGCCCGCGCTCAATCCCTCAATTCGCAGCATGGCCCACCCATTTCTTGCCGAGATAGGCCTCGATCACGCGGTTGTCGCGCGTCACCACTTCCGGCAGGCCTTCGGTGATGACGGCGCCGTGGTCGAGCACGAGGAATCTGTCGACCAGCCGGACCATCGCCTGCATGGTGTGCTCGATGATCGCGATGGTCATGCCGTCGCGCGCGAGCTGCTGGATCACCGCGACGACCTCATCCGCCTCGCCGTGGCCGAGGCCCGCAAGCGTCTCGTCGAGCAGCAGGATGCGCGGCTGGCCGGCGATCGCGCGGGCAAGCTCCATCAGCCGCAGTTCCTTGGTGGAGAGCTCGCCGGCGACACGGTCTGCCACCGCAGACAGCCCGACGCGGGCGACCGCATCGGCGGCAAGCTTGCGGGCCTCGTCATCGGAGCGCGCGCGCACATAGGCGCCCACGACGACGTTGTCGAGGATCGACATGCGCAGGAACGGCCGCATCACCTGGAAGGTGCGGCCGATGCCGGCCTCGCAGATCACGTGCGGCCGCTGGCCCGACATGTTGCGGCCGTCGATCAGCACCTCGCCCTGGCTCGGCTTGAGGAAGCCGTTGAGGAGATTGAACAGCGTGGTCTTGCCGGCACCGTTGGGGCCGATGATGCCGAGGATCTCGTTCTTGTGCAGCTTGAAGCTGATATCTTGCACCGCCTTCAGGCCGCCGAAGGAGCGCGAGAGGTTCTTCACTTCGAGCACGACCTCGCCGGTGGCGGCACGCTGCCGGGAGGCGGGCTTCAGGGCCGTCACGTTGGCAGCTGCCGCTTCCGCGGTATCACTGAGCGCCGCCTTGGATGCGGCGCGCTTGCGCAGGAGGTCGCGCAGCTTCCAGAACAGGCCTTCCGGCGCGAGCAGGATGACGCAGACGATGGCAATGCCGAAGATGACGCCCTGAATGCCGGGGATGCGCGCGCCGGCTTCGGCGTGCAGGATCTCGGCAAGCGGGATCAGGATCACCGAGCCGATCACCGGGCCCCAGACCGTGCCGACGCCGCCGAACATCGCGACCGTCAGCGCCTGCGCGGACACCAGCATGCCGAACACCGATGCCGGGGTCACGACCAGCAGCACCTGCGCGTAGAACCCGCCGATGGCGGCGGCAATCGCGCCGCTGAGCGTGATCGCGCGCAGCTTCCAGGCCAGCGTATTGATACCGGCGGCTTCGGCCGCAGCCTCGTTCTGCTTGATCGCGAGCAGCGCCATGCCGAAGCGCGATCGCTCGATCATTTGCGTCAGAACGATGGTGGCGAGCATGAGCGCCAGCCCGAGGAGCGTGTAGAGATGCGGATCGGCGAACTGCATGTAGGCGATCGGCGCCTCGCGCTTGATCGGAAGCGTCACCTCCTGGAAGCCGAGCCACTCGAACACGTAGAGAATGGCGAGCGGGTAGGCGAGCATTGCCAGCGCGAAATAGTGGCCCTGCAGGCGGAAGGTCGGGAAGCCGATCAGGAGCCCGGCGATGCCGCCGAGCATGGCGGCGATCGGGATCAGCAGCCAGGGCGAGATGTCGAAATAGATCTGGCCGAGCGCGGTCGCGTAGGCGCCGATCCCGAAGAAGGCGGCGTGGCCGAACGAGATCAGGCCGGTGTAGCCGCTGAGCAGGTTCCACGACAGCCCGAACACCGCCCACACCGGCACCAGCGTCAGGATGAGCTGATAGTAGGAGTTGGTGACGCCGAGCGACACGACCGCATAGGCGAGCGTGAAGAGCAGGGGAGGCAGAAAGGATCGCATCCGGAGCATGGTCACGTCCTTTCGACCATGCGCCCGAAGAAGCCTTGCGGACGGAAGAAGATGATGAGGAGGAAGACGGCAAAGATCGCGGCGTTCTGCAATTGCGTCGGCAGGATCAGCGTCGACATCTGCTGCACGAGGCCGATCGTCATGCCGCCCCAGAACGCGCCGATGATGCTGCCCATGCCACCGAGCACGACGCCGGCATACATGACGATGACGTATTCGAGGCCGACGAAGGGGTGGAACGGGTAGTTGGTGGCGAGCAGGCCGCCGGCAATCGCGGTGATGCCGCAGCCGAGCGCGAAGGCGGTGCGATGCGCGCGGTCGACGTCGATGCCCATATAGGTCGCAGCCGTCGGATTGTCAGCGGCGGCGCGGAGCGACTTGCCGATCCGCGTCCGCGTGATCAGCAGCGACAGCAGGATCATGATCGCCAGCGAGACGATCATATCGATGCTGCGGGCCTTGTTGAGGAAGATGCTCATGTCGAAGAAGGGCCCGAGTTCCCAGGCCGAGCTCGACAGCGGCGTGCGGATCGAGGCGAGCACCGAGCCGAACACGATGAGGCCGCCGTTCTGCAGGATCAGCGCGATGCCGAGCGTGAGGATGAGCTGGGCGTAATGGCCTTCGCCTTCGAGCGAGGCGGTGCGCGTGCCTGACACGTGCGAGATCAGCATCCGATGAACGAAATAGCCGAACACGGCGAGCACGGGCCCGGCCAGCAGGATGGCGATGAACGGCCCCACGGCATTGCCGAACAGTGTCTGGATGCCGGCGGCGGTGAAGAGATAGAAGGCGGTGTACATGCCGAGCATCATGAAATCGCCATGGGCGAAGTTGATGACACGCATGACGCCGAAGATCAGGCCGAGTCCGACGCACATCAGGCCGTAGACGGCGCCGATCAAAAGCCCCGCGGCGAGCGCTTGCAGAAAGCCTTCCATCAGCCTGGCCTCCGAGTATCGGCTTGCCGGCAGTCATGCGCCGATGGCACTACTAAGCTGGTCTCGAAATCGACCATGTTTCCCCCGTACTCTCCGGCACTTCTCATGGTGCCGATCGTAAAGCCCGTTCCGTTGCGTCCAGGCGGCACTGCGCGGCGATGTCGCCGGCATTGCCGAGCTGCTCGCAGTCGTCGACGAGTTGCTCGAGCCGATGCGCGCGGTCCTCACCGAGGACTCCGGCTGCCGAGCTACGAAAGCGTGCGCGAATATCCGCAGGTGTTGCGGCAATGACGTCGGGCAGAGCGTGCCGGATGGTCCGGCCGTCGCGCAGCTGCACGGACACTTCCGCGCCCTGCTTGCCGGGGAAGGCGCCCGTGAAGCCGGCGTCTGCCTTGAGATCGGTGATCGCGACCAGGCGGATGATGTCGGCATCATCGAGCTCGGCGTAGTTGTCTTCCTCGATCTCGCCCCGCGCCAGCGTCGCCGCGACGCTGAAGGGAATGCTCATCTTGGCCTGAAGCGCATTGCGGTAGGGACCCATGGAGTCGCAGCCGGGATAACGAACGGCGGCATCCGGCGCGCGAATGACGACGCGGTCGATCTCCTCCGTGCTGGCGAGTTCGTGCGAAACGCGCAGCGCCGCTTGCGCGGCGGTCTGCGCGAAATTGCAGGCCGGCACCGGCTTGTTGTAGACGGCCATGATCTCGCACTCGCCATTGGGGAAGAGGGCGATGCTGTCCGGCGCGGCCTGGCGGCGATAGGCGGCGAACAGGCCGGCTTCACCCTCCAGTATGGTTTCCGAGCCAAAGGCGCCGGCTGCGGCAAGGCCAATTGCCTTGATCGCATTGCCGGCGGCAAAGCCGGGATGAAAATACATGTCGGAGCCGCCGGCATGCGGCCACTCGTTGAGTCCGCTGGAGGTATTGGCCGCAATCGCGATCGCGCTGGTGGCCTGGTCCTCGGAGAGGCCATGCGCAAAACTTCCCGCGAGCGCAGCGCCCAGAGGTGCCACGAGGCCCGTCGGACGATAGAGCCTTGCGAGGTCTGAGGTCAGCAGCGCGCGGCCGATCCGCGCGCCGGTCTCATAGCCGATAATGGCCGCCGCCAGCAGCTTCGCGCCGTGGAGCGGCGCTTGTTCCGACAGCGCGAGCAGGGCCGGCCAGATCACCACGCCGTGGTGCGCGATGCTGGCCGCATGCATGTCTTCCCGCACGAGGCCGTGCCCCATCACGGCATTGGCGAAGGCCGCGTCGGCCGGCGAGGAGAGTTGCGACGTCCCCATGATCGTCGCGCTGCCGCCGGCTTGCGCGATCGCAATCGCCTGGCGGCTCCAGGGATGATGGCCGGCCTCGAAGGCGCAGGACAGGAAGTCGAGCAGGCAGAGCTTTGCCTTGGCGACGACTTCCGGCCCGAAATAACCAATATCCAGCGCAAGCACGCTCCGCGCCATCTGGCGCGCGAGCGGGAACTTGCCTGATACGGTCGTGCCGATCGTCATCGCGGGTCGCTCTCCCAAAGGTCTGCGCGATCAGCCGCGCATCTCGACCCCGGCCCACTCTTCGAGCACCTTGGCGATCGAGGTGAAGTCGGATGAGGCGCCGTATTTGGCGTTGGTGATCGCCAGCATCTGCCGCACCACCGCGCCGCAGACCATCGGCACGCCCATGGCCTCGGCCTCGTCCACGCAAAGACGGACGTCCTTGTAGGACAGGCCGGTGGCGAAGCCGAAATCGAAGGTGCCGGGCAGCACCGCGCGGGGGAATTTGTCTTCGGAGGCGCTGTTGCGGCCGCTGCTGGCGTTGATGATGTCGATTAGCACCTTGGCGTTGACGCCGCCCTTGACGCCCATCGCGACGGCTTCCGAGGTGATCACGAGGGCTGCGGCCGCCATCAAATTGTTGGCGAGCTTGGCCGTCTGCGCCACGCCGGGCTTGTCGCCGGTGTAGAACAGCTTGCCGAAGTTCTTCAGGATCGGCTGCACGGTGTCGTAAGTCGCCTGCGGGCACGAGACCATCACCGCCAGCGTGCCGTTGACGGCGCCCTTGATGCCGCCGCTCACGGGCGCATCGACCAGTGTCATACCTTTCGCTTTGAGGCCTTCCGCGACGAACTTCGCAGCGCCTGGACCCGACGTCGAGAGATCGATGACGATCTTCGCACGGTTGCCGCTGCTGATGCCGTCCTGGCCGAGCGCAACGGCCTTGACGATGTCGGGCGTCGGCAGGCTGGCGAGCACGATGTCGGAGCGTGAAGCCACGTCGGCCGGCGAATTGGCGAGGAGCGCGCCGCGCTTGACCAGCGGCTGAGTCGCCTCGGCCTGCGTGTCATAGACGACGAGCGAATAGCCCGCGTCCATCAATCGTCCCGCCATCGGGCCGCCCATGCGGCCCGTGCCGATTACGCCGAGAATCTCTCCCGCCATCGTCTACTCCCTGTCGCGCAATCCCGTGACGGGCGCGCCTTCTTCATCTCGTTGGTCGAACGCGTTCGCCGGCCGGCCGTCTCGGCCGCCGTCGTGTGGCAGCGGGTATCCCGCGCCAACGGGTCGGATTGTTATGATTGTCAGACAAGCTGTCAAGCATAACATTTGGGGTCGACAGTTTGCCGCGGATCGGCATAAAGTTCGGGAAAACGAGGAAGACGCTCCGCGTGCCGCAAGTCCCAATTTCGAGTGTGAGCAAGACGCTCGCCGATTTCGTCGCTGCTTCGTCCTGGGCGGAGGTGGAGGCGCAGAGCTTTGAGGCGCGACGATCGATTCTCAATTTCTTCGCGACGGCGCTCGGCTCCGCGCGCGATCCCGTCGTCATCGCAGCGATGCGCACGCTGTCGCCGTTCAGCGGGGCCGCGACATCGACGGTCGTTGGTCACTCGCGGCCGATGGATGCGTTGTGCGCGTCATTTCTCAATGCGATCTCGGCCAATCTGCTCGACTTCGACGACACCCATGTCGAGACAATCATTCATCCCGCCGCGCCGGTTGCTGCGCCCATATTGGCGCTTTCGGAGATGCGAAAACTGTCGGGGCGGGAGGTATTGACCGCGTTCATTCTCGGCGTGGACGTGGAGTGCCGCATCGGCAATTCAGTCTCGCCGCGCCACTACGCGCGCGGCTGGCACATCACCTCGACCTGCGGGATTTTTGGCGCGGCGGCGGCGTGCGCGAAACTACTAGGCCTGCCCGCTGAGGGGATCGCAAACGCGATCGGACTTGCGGCCAGCCAGTCGTCGGGCAATGTCGAGAACCTGCCCAGTGCCGCCAAGAATGTCAGCGTGGGCAACGCGGCGAGGAACGGGTTGTTCGCGGCATTGCTGGCGCAGCAGGGCTTTGAGGCGGCGCCCCGCGCCATTGAAGGCCCGCTCGGTTGGGCGCGTACGATGGGGGACGAGCCCGATATTGCTCGCCTGCTCGACGGTCTCGGCAAGACCTGGGAGATTGCGAAGAACACCTACAAGCCTTACCCCGCCGGCATCGTCTTTCACGCGGTGATCGACGCCTGCCTCTCATTGCGCGAGCGCATCGCTGGACGCGTCGACCAGATCGAGTTGGTGATAGTGCAGGGCTCGGCGCTGCTGCTCGCCCGCGGCGATCGCCCGGTCAACAACGAGCGCGATGCGCGTGTCAGCATCCATCATTGCGTGGCGTGCGGATTATTGCTCGGCACGGCCGGGGTGGCCGAATTCGCGCGTGAGACGGTGGTCCGGCCCGATATCGCGCAGCTGCGGCAGAAGGCGAGGGCGGAGCTGGACAGCGAGATGCCCGATGGTGCCGCGCGCGTGACGTTGCGCTTGTCGTCCGGTGAGGTCCTCACCGAGACCGTCATTTCGCCGCGTGGCAGTCTTGCTGCGCCGCTCACAGATCGCGACCTCGAGGCCAAGCTGCGCGAGGCCGTGCGGACCGGCCGAAGCGACTGGGATGCGGACCGTGTCATCGACGCAGTCTGGCAGCTCGATTCGGTCGACGACGTCGGCAATCTCCTGCAATCGCTGCGACCGGCATCGCGCTAATCAACTTCCAACTCAACTCTCTCAAGACCTGAAAGGGACGATCATGAGCAAGACCGAACTGTTCGAAAAGGGCCTCAAAGTTCGTAAAGAGGTGCTCGGCGAGGACTACGTCAACAAGTCAATTGCCGGGGCCGACGAGTTCACGCGCACCATGGCGGAATGGTCGACCGAATTTTGCTGGGGTGCGTTGTGGACGCGGCCTGGTGTCGACCGGCGCACGCGCTCGATCGTCAATCTGGCGATGCTCGGCGCGCTGAACCGGCCGCATGAGCTGAAGCTGCATATCAAAGGCGCCCTGAAGAACGGGCTGACCAAGGAGGAGATCAAGGAGATCCTGCTCCAGGTTGCGGTCTATTGCGGCGTCCCCGCCGGCATCGACGCCTTCCGCAATGCGCGCGAGGCCTTCAACGAGGTCGACGCGGCCGGTTCCTGAGCTACTCCCATGGCTGACCCGGACTACGAGCTCTTTGCCATCCGCTATGCGACGCGGGAGGGGCAGCGGAGCGAGCACTTCATCGGCGGCGACCCGCATGACGGACCGATGCCGATGGACTATTTCATGTGGCTGGCGCGGGGAGGCGGGCGCAGCTTCGTCATCGACACCGGGTTCAACGCGGAAGTTGCCAGGCAGCGCAGGCGGAATTTCCTGCGCTGCCCGGTGGAGACGCTTGCCGCGTTCGATATCGACCCTACCGACGTCAAGGACGTGATCCTCACGCATCTGCACTACGACCATGTCGGTAATTTCGACCGATTTCCGAACGCGCGATTTCATCTCCAGGAGCGCGAACTCGCCTATGCCACCGGGCGCTATATGCAATATCCACGGCTGTCGCATTCGTTCGAGGTCGAGGACGTCTGCGGGATCGTGCGGCTGAATTACGCACGCCGGGTGCTGTTCTACGACGGTGATGCCGAGATTGCGCCCGGTCTGACGGTGCATGCGGCCGGCGGGCATTCCGCCGGTCTTCAATTCGTCCGCGTCAACACACGCCGCGGCCCTGTCGTGCTCGCCTCCGACGTCAGTCACTTCTATGAGAACATGACCAGCGAGCGTCCGTTCACGACGGCGTTTCATGTTGGCGATATGCTTGTGGGCTTCGACAAGCTGCGCGCCGCGGCACCTGATGCGGACCACATCGTTCCCGGTCATGATCCGCTCGTCATGAAGCTCTACCCGGCGCCAAGCCCGGAGCTGAATGGGATTGCGGTTCGCCTCGACGTGGCGCCGACCGCAACGCCGGCGTAACCGCGCGTAGCGGGTTCCAGGTCTGCCTCTGCACCGCGGCGGTTCGGAACCAAAGCCTTCGCCTTCGCATTCGCAATGGATCGCCGAATGCGCTTGATGGTGGAGGACGATGAGGGACAGCACGTCGGAAGTGGCCGAGGTCAGGGAGGCCGTTCACCTCTGCATCGATATGCAGAACATTTTCGCCCCCGGCGGTCTGTGGGCGACGCCGTGGATGGAGCGGGTTCTGCCGACGATCGCCTCGATCGTTGCGCGCCACCAGGCCAGAACCATCTTCACGCGCTTCATCACGCCGCAAGATCCGGAAGATCGTCCCGGCCAGTGGCAGAGCTATTTTCACCGCTGGAGCCAGGCAACGCGCAAGAATCTGCCTCCATCCGCGCTCGAGCTCGTGCCCGCGCTGAGCAAGTTCGTTCCGCCGGCTGCAATGATCGACAAGCCGGCCTATTCCGCGTTCAGCAATTCCGCCCTTGCGGGCCGGCTGATCGACAAGAACGTCGGCACGGTCGTGATCTCGGGCGCCGAGACCGACGTCTGCGTGCTCTCGACGGTCCTGAGCGCGGTCGATCTCGGCTTCAGGGTCGTCATCGTCGAGGACGCCTTGTGCAGCTCGTCCGACGTCGGGCACGACGCGCTCATGACGATGTACCGCACCCGCTTTCACGGCCAGGTCGACCTGGTGACAACGGAAGAACTGGCCGAGTTCTGGCGGGAGTAGGGGCGATCAGCTCAATTGACGTTGTCGCCGAGCATGTTGCGGACGGCCGTGGCGACGGCCGAAATGCCGCTCGCATCGTGCATCAGCGCGATCTCGCCCTGCTGGGCGTGGCGAATGGCATGCGCCATGATGCGGAGGCGCGGGTCTCCGCTACTCCGCCACATCTGGTCGGCCATCCTGACCGCGCCCATGTGATGCTTGCTCATGGTCTCGACGAACACCGCGTCGAACCGGTCCGCCGGCGCGGCCTTGACCTGCCGCATCTCGGCCTGAGTCAGGAAGCCCGGCATGGCGGCACGCTCTTCGGTGCTGCAGTCGGGCATCTCCGTGTCGAACCAGCTCAGCCACCAGTTCTCGAAGATCCGGCTCTCGCCGGCCTGGCTCGCGACCATCAGCATCGCCAGCTTGCGCAGATGCGGGTCCCCGGCGCGCTCCACGGCGATCCGGGCCAGCTCGATGCCCTGGGCATGATGCGCCGTCATGTGACGGATATAGGTCTGGTCCGCATCCCTGTCGCGGCCCATCCACGGCGGCTCGTAGCCGTGGCTGCCGAACAACGCGATCGCTCCGAGCAGGGCCATGACGACCAGCGCACCGGTGATCCAGGCATTGGTGAAGCGGATGTCGCGCTCCGCTGCAGCGCCGCGCCTCCAGCGCAACCGGGCGAACAGAGGATACATCAGGGCCGAGGTGCCATGAACGAGCAGGCCGATCCAATAGGGCTGCTGCAGCGTGAACAGCGGCTGCCAGAACGGAAACAGCGGCACCAGCACGAACCATTCCGTGGCGGACGAGAGCGCGGCCCAGGGCAGCGCGAGCAGCAGGATGGTCGCCGGCCGCAAGTCGGCGGTCCAGCGTCCGAGCACACCGAAGAACACCAGCGCCCAGGAAAAATCCGCCCATTGATGAAAGGCGATTCCGGTCAGGGCCGCGCTCCAGGACGGCTCCGCGCTGATCGCCCAGTCGCGCGCGGGAATGGCGGCGACCGTCATCCAGTCGACCGCGGCATCGCGGCCGATCCGGGCGGCGAACAGCTGGCTGACGATGGTCGAGAAGGTGCTGCTGATCAGGCCGAGCTCGGCGGCGGCAATCCAGCGCGAACGTCGTCGTCTCCCCGTGACCCGCGACAGGCCTTTGTCAGTGCGCCGCGCTGCATTGGCAAGTGCTGGTCGCGGCTCTGCGTTCACGTCAGCTGCTTGAGCTTCTTCAGCGGGTTGAGCTTGCTCGGCTTGTCCTGTTCGTCACGGCCGCGCCGGGCCTCGGCCTTGCCGTCATCGTGCAGATCCTGGTCGCCGATGATCTCGCCGACGGCTTGCCTGGTCTTGCCGACGATGCGTTGCTGAAGTCCCTTTGTCTTGCCCATGGCTGTCTCCCAAGGTGACCTGCCTCCCAGACCCACGCCGCTAACCCCGGCGCCTGAAGGGGCGGTGAGCGCCGGGGTTGCGGTTTCGTGCAGTCTGCCTCCGGCAGGGGGGACGTCGGAGGCGTTGATCAGACGCTCTGACGCGCGGATGGTTCCTCGGGGCCTTCAGCGCGGATCGAGCGCGATGATCACGCCTTCATTGCCCCGGAGCAGGATGGAAGCATCCGGCAACGCCACGGGCGGCCGGTCGAGATGCGTCGACATCAGCAGGCGGCCGCGGCCCAGCCAGTGCCATTTGCGCGGCTCGGCGGCGATGTTGAGCGCGACCAGAAATTCGTTGTGGCCGTCGGTCCGCTTGTAGGCGAGAATGTCGTTCTGTGAGCGCAGTGGCTCGTGACCGCCGAGATGCAGGCCCGCATGCTCGCGCCGCAGCGCGATCAGCGCGCGAAACAGCGCCAGGATCGAACGCTCGTCGCGCCGCTGCCCGGCAACATTGGCTGCGCCATCAGGGGGCTCCAGCGGCAGCCACGGACGGCCCGTGGTGAAGCCGCCGTCGGGGCTGTCATCCCATCGCATCGGTGCGCGCTCGGGATCGCGGCAGAGGCCATATCCCGGCACCAGCCTCTCGAAGGGATCATGGACGCGGTCGGGCGGAATGGGCACGCGCTTGCGGCCGATCTCGTCGCCCATGAAGAGGAACGGCGTTCCCCGCAGCGTCATCAGCAGCATCGCCAGCACGCGCATTTGCGCTTCGCCGATCCTGCTGGCGACCCGCTGCTTGTCGTGGCCGCCGATCACCCAGACCGGCCAGGCATGCGCGGGCAGGGCGTTGAAATAGGCGTCGATCGCCGCTTGCAGCGACAGCGCGCTCCACGGCGTATCCAGCAGCGCGAAATTGAGCGGAAGATGCAAGCGCGGCCTGTCGTTGCCGTAGAAGTGCCCGATGCGATCGGTCTTGCCCTGGACTTCGCCGCAGAGCATGCGTCCCCGATAGCCGTCGATCACCTCGCGGATGAATTCGATGCAATCCATCGTCTCCGGCCGGTCGTCGGTAAAGACGGGCGTCTGACGCTGCGGCGGCGGCTTGCCCTCGGCGGCCGGATTCGGCGGGTTGTCGCGCAAGAGCTCGTCCTTGATCAGGACCGCGCTGGCATCGACGCGAAAGCCGTCGACGCCGCGGTCGAGCCAGAAGCGCATCACATCGGCGATCGCGCCGCGCACCTGCGGATTGCGCCAGTTGAGGTCGGGCTGCTCGACCAGGAAGGAATGATAATAGTATTGCCTCCGCGCCTCGCACCATTCCCAGCCGCTGCCGCCGAAGCGGCTCAGCCAGTTGTTGGGCGGGCCGCCGTTCTCGGCCGCATCGGCCCAGATGTACCAGTCGGCCTTGGCGCTGGCGGGCGAGCTGGAGCTCTCGACGAACCATTCGTGATCATCGGCGGTGTGATTGGGGACGAGGTCGAGGATGAGGCGGATGCCTTCGGTGTGCAGGGCTTCGAGCAGCCGGTCGAAATCCTCGAGGTTGCCGAAGGCAGGATCGATCGCGCAATAGTCGGAGATGTCGTACCCGAGGTCGCGGAACGGGCTTTTGTAGATCGGCGTCAGCCAGACCGCGTCGACGCCGAGCCATTTGAGGTAGTCGATGCGCGATATCAGCCCGTTGAGGTCGCCCTTGCCGTCGCCGTTGGAGTCCTGGAAGGAGATCAGTGCGATCTCGTAGATGACGGCGGATTTCCACCACGCAGCCTCGTCAGGGGACGCGACGCTCATCGCCTTGCTTCACCTCATGATGACCGGCGGGCGCTGCGATCTGCCTGGCCGCCGTTCTGACGCTCTCGATGCCCTTGGGAAAGCCGCTGCGGTTCGGATACAGCTTGCGCCGTGCCTCGCGCGGCGGCCGCCTCGGCTTGGTGTCCTGCGCGGCGCGGTAGTCGAGCATGGCGATGCCGCCGACCATCAAGAGCGCCAGCGCGATGTTGCCCTTCTTGGGATTGTCGGCTGTCAGCCCCGACAGCAGCGCGGCGGCATCGAGACCGTCGCCGCCGACGCGGGCCCACAGGCCGGCGTTCTTGTCGACCGACAGCGACATGATCCCGGCCAGGATCTCGCGCACGCCGAAGGCGCGGACCATGGTCTCATGGCCTTCCATGCCCAGCGTTTGCGTGACGCGTCTCGGCGCGAAAAATTCGACGACGCCGAGCCCGATGCTGAACCAGCCGAGCGCGCGGGCGAGCTGATCTTCCGGCCGCTTCAGGCTCGGCCCGCCCTCGACGATTTTCGGATCGCCCTTGGTCCGGACGATGTTGGAGAAATGAAACATGGCTTGCTCCTTCAGGGCCTCAGCACGACCTTGACGCAGGAGTCGCGCTTGTCGCGAAACACCTGGTACATCTCCGGTCCTTGTTCGAGCGGGACGGTGTGGGTGATGACGAAGGAGGGATCGATCTCGCCCTCCTCGATGCGGCGGAGCAAATCGTCGGTCCAGCGGTTGACGTGGGTCTGGCCGGTCCGCATCGTCAGGCCCTTGTTCATGAAGGCGCCCATCGGAAGCATGTCGGACAGGCCGCTGTACACGCCTGGCACCGAGATGATGCCGCCGGGCCGGCAGACATAGATCATCTCGCGCAGCACGTGGGGCCGGTCGCTTTCCGCCATCACCATCTGCTTGGCGCGGTCGAGCAGTGTGTCGGGCAGGGAGGCCATCACATGCGATTCCATGCCGACGCAGTCGATGCACTTTTCCGGTCCCCTGCCGTCGGTGAACTCGTTCAGCCGCTCCACCACGCTCTCGGTCTCGAAGTTGATGGTGGTGGCGCCGCCGGCTTCCGCCATGCTGAGCCGCTCGGGCAGGCAGTCGATCGCGATCACCTGATTGGCGCCGAGCAGGATGGCGCTGCGGATCGCCATCTGCCCCACGGGACCGCAGCCCCAGATCGCGACGGTGTCGGTGGGCTCGATGTCGCATTGCACGGCGGCCTGCCAGCCGGTCGGGAAGATGTCGCTGAGGAACAGCAGCTGCTCGTCGGGAATGCCTGGTGGCACCTTGATGTGGGTAGCATCGGCATAGGGCACGCGGAGATATTCGGCCTGGCCGCCTGGATAGCCGCCGGTCAGATGGGTGTAGCCGAACAGGCCGGCCGTCGTGTGCCCGAACACCTTGTCGGCCAGATGGCGCTTGCGGTTGGTGGTCTCGCACACGGAGAAATTGCCGCGCTTGCACTGGTCGCATTCGCCGCAGATGATCGTGAAGGGCACGACGATGCGGTCGCCCTTCTTCAGCTTGCCGTCGACGCCGGAGCCGACCTCGACCACTTCGCCCATGGTCTCGTGGCCCATGATGTCACCGGGCAGCATGCCGGGAATGAAATTGTGGAAGAGGTGCAGGTCGGAGCCGCAGATCGCGCAGCTCGTGACCTTGATGATGGCATCGCGCGGGTCCTGGATCTCCGGATCGGTGACGGTGTCGCAGCGGATGTCCTCCTTGCCGTGCCAAACCAGCGCCTTCATCCTTCGTCCTCCCGACTGAAGCAGTTGGCCATCTAAGTCGAGGGGTGAACGATGGTTGCTATCGCCGCGCGCAAATTCTTCGCACTGCACTGGCTCGCGCAAATCGCGACGCGGATAGGAACGAGAGCGCGGGGGCAGTGATTGGGCGTGATCAACGTCAAGCGAGGACACGCTCATGCCCGCCAATCAACTCGCAATCGTCACCGGCGCTTCCACCGGTATCGGCCTGGAACTCGCAAGGTGCTGTGCCCAGGCGGGTTTCAACCTCGTCATCGCCGCTGACGAGCCGATGATCGAGCGGGTGGCGGTCGATCTGCGCAGGCTCGGCGTCAGCGTGGAGGCCGTTGAAGCCGATCTCGCCACCACCGAGGGCGTCGACAAGCTCTGCGCCGCGGTCGGCGATCGGCCGATCGATGCACTCTTGGCCAATGCCGGCGTCGGCCTCGGTAAGGCGTTCCTCGATCAGGACTTCGCCAGGATCAGGCATCTCGTCGACACCAACATCACCGGCACGCTCTATCTGATCCATCGCGCCGGCAACGAGATGCTGCGGCGCAAGTTCGGGCGCATCCTGATCACGGGCTCGATCGCCGGCTTCACGCCCGGCAGTTTCCAGGCGGCCTACAACGCCAGCAAGGCGTTCCTGGACTCATTCTCGTTCGCGCTGCGCGAGGAATTGCGCGACAGCGGCGTCACCGTCACCTGCCTGATGCCAGGCGCCACCGAGACCGAGTTCTTCCGCCGCGCCGACATGATGGATACCAAGGTCGGGACCGAGAAGAAGGACGGCGCCTACGACGTCGCCAAGGCCGGCTTCGATGCGATGCTGCGCGGCGAGTCCGATGTCGTCACCGGTCTGAAGAACAAGATCCAGACCACGGTCGCCAACGTCACGCCGAACGAGATGCTGGCCAGGCAACATCGCAAGATGGCCGAGCCGGGCACGGCGAAGTCGTAGAGCGATGTCGTCGCAATTTCCGCGGCGCTGCGCGGCTGAACGGGCAGACCGACAAAAGGAGGAAAGCCGATTCACATAGCCTAATGCGCGGTGGCCCCGAAGCGGTCACATTGTGTGGGCTGGAAACAAGAGGGGGCTGCGATGGCGATGGATCGCATCGAACAGGCCTTTGTCGCGACCGCGATCACGGGTTTTCTCGTGATGTTGGTGGCATTTACCTGGATGATGATGAGCTGACGCGGAAAGGCTTGCCGTTTTGCGCGTCGCGCTACCTTACGCCGCCGTTGTCTTGTGCCTGGCGGTGACCGCCTGGCTCGCCTTCGCGCATCTGTTTTGATCGAGGCTTGGTTGCGGGCTCGCTCATTCCGCAGGCGCAGCCCGTTCAGGCGATGATTGCTGCGGCGATGACGGTTGACCGTCGACAAGGCTCGCCAGATTCCGCACCATGGCCACGATGTCGATCGGCTTCTCCCAGATCGGCACGTCCTGGAATTCCGGCTCGATGCTGATCCTTTCGTAGCCCGTGGTGAACACGAAGGGCACCTGGCGTGCCCGGAGCTCCCGGGCGACGGGAAAGACCGGCTTGGCGCGGATGTTCACGTCGAGCACCGCTGCATCCAGAACGCCGCCATCGTGCAGCATCTCGACTGCATCCTCGATGTGGCCGACGGGACCGGCGATCTCCGCGCCGAGTGCGCGCAGCGCCTTGCCGATGTCATCGGCGAGAAAATATTCGTCCTCCACGACGAGGATGCGGCGTCCCCTCAGCGGCGCGCGTTGACGAGACGACGTGGGCGACACGGACATGCTCCCCTCCAGCGTTCCCTCCTCACTATTAGGAACATAAGACCGGAGGGCGCCTTGGTGCAAACGATACAATCGCAGGCGGGTTCCATGAGCAACCGCGATATCATCGTCATCGGGGGCTCGGCCGGAGCGACCGCGCCACTGAAACAGATCCTGGGCCGTCTTCCCGCGGATTTGCCGGCTGCCGTCTTCATCGTCCTGCACATTCCCGCGCAGGGCATCGGCATCCTCTCGACGGTCGCCAGCAGTGCCGGGCCGCTTCCGGTGCGCCAGGCCGAGAACGGCATGAAAATCGAGCCGGGCCGGGTCTATCTGGCCGCGCCGGACCACCATCTGCTGCTGGCCGAAGACCGCATCTTCCTCGGGCGCGGCCCGCGCGAGAACATGGTCCGCCCCGCGATCGACGCCCTGTTCCGCTCGGCGGCCCTCCATCACGGGCCGCGCGTGATCGGCGTGCTCCTGAGCGGCCTGTTGTCAGACGGGGCGGCCGGCCTCAATGCCATCAAGCGCTGCGGCGGGATGACCGTGGTCCAGGACCCCTCGGACGCCATTTCCGACGAAATGCCGCGGCGCGCCATGGAGGCGACCACGGTCGATCTCTGCGTCCCCGGCGCCGGCATGGGCGACGTCCTGTCCGATCTCGTCAGGGAGCAGGCCGGGGCTGTCCTGCCGATCCCGCCCGAGATCAGGCTGGAGGTCGAGATCGCCGCCGGCGAACGGATTGGAAGCGACAAGCTGGTCTCACTCGCAGATCCCGTCGCTTTGACCTGTCCCGCCTGCGGCGGGGTGCTCTCCGAGGTCAAGGAAGCGCGCCCGATGCGCTTCCGCTGTCAGGTCGGACATGCCTACACCGCCGATGCGCTCGCCAAGGAGCAGGAGGGGCGGGTGGATGAAGCCTTGCGGGTCGCGCTGCGCATCATCGAGGAGCGCGCCGAACTGGTCCATCGCATGGCCGCCGACGGTCGCCGCAGCGGCCGGCTTGCAATTGCCGAGATGTACGAGGCGCGTGCGGCCGAGTACCGCGAATATGCCGACATGATCCGGCGCGTCGTGCTAAAGTCGCTCGATCCTCCGGTTCGCGAGCGGGAGGCATGAAGGCTCTGCGATGGCCATCTTCCTTGCCGAACGCACCGCGCAGCTTAATGCCGAGCAGAACCTCCTGGTGAAGGCCGACCAGGACATCGAGGAGGGCTGGCAGCGCATCCGCAACCAGGAAGACCGGGTGCGCGAGCTCATGGCCGGCGGCCACGACACCCGTCAGGCGGAGCGGCTGGTCGACCTCCTCAAGCAGACCCTGATCGAATGGGAGCGCCACCGCGTCCTGATCGAGCAGCGGGTCGAGTATCTCCGGCAGGAGGTCGCAGCTGGCCCTCCTTGAAGACGCCCGCCGGCCCTGCCTCCGGGTTCCGATCCTGTCGATGAAGGATAGACCTTGTGGCTGGGGGCCGACAACGCTCCGGCCGGAGGATCGAAAACAGGTTCGGGACGTTTTTGCCTTTGATCTGTTGGGATAATATCGATTCCTGCTATTTGCAGGGACTGGGCGCCCATTGCTCCCGGCCAATGAACGAAAGCTGCCAGAGCCATGCATGAAGTCGGCGACCAGCCGGTCGATGGAGAGCGTCAGACGAAGTCCCCGCTGATCATCGGCGTCGGCGCCTCGCCGGAGGCGCTGGACAGCATCGAGCGCTTCTTCGCCAAGCTGACCGTCGGGGGCGATCAGGCCGTCGTGCTGGCGCTTCAGCATCATGAGGCCTTCGACGGACCGCGGCTGCGCCGGGCCGTGCGAAATTCCAACGGCGGCAAGGTCGCCGACATCGGCGATGGCCATGCGATCGAGGGCGGCACGATCTATCTGTGCCCGCCGGCGATGATCACCACGATCCAGGGCGACCGCTTCGCGCTCCGCAAGGCCGAGCAGGCGCCCGGCGAGCGCGCCACGATCGACAGCTTCCTGGTGTCGCTGGCCGAAGAACGCGCCGAGCAGTCCATCGGCGTCATCCTCGCCGGCACCGGTGGCGACGGCACGCTCGGCACCGCGACGCTGAAGGATCACGGCGGTCTTGCCATCGCCGAAAAGGTCCCGAGCGCGGAGGAGGCCGACCATCTGCTCGACGGCAACATGCCGGCCGCCATCGCCGACTACGTGCTGCCGCCGGAGGATATCCCCGAGCACATCCAGGTCTATGCCCGGCATCTCAGGCGCCTGGAGGAGAAGCAGGGTTTTGACGAGGTGCTCGCCGCGGCGGCGACCTCGCTGTCGCGCATCGCCGACATCCTGCGCAACAAGACCGGCAACGATTTCCACGGCTACAAGCAGAACACCTTCCTGCGCCGCGTGCAGCGGCGCATGCAGGTGGTCCAGATCGACGAGATTGGCGCCTATGTCGATTTCCTCCGGAACGACAAGGACGAGGCCCAGAATCTCTTCAACGACCTCCTGATCGGCGTCACCGAATTCTTCCGCGACAAGCGCGAATTCGAAGTGCTGCAAACCCAGATCGTTCCGAAGATCTTCGAGGGCAAGGGGGCGGGCCAGCAGGTTCGCGTCTGGGTGCTCGGCTGCGCCACCGGCGAGGAGGCCTATTCGATCGGCATTCTCCTGCGCGAGCACATGGCGCGGATGGACGCTGCGCCGCAGGTCCAGATCTTCGCAACCGACATCGACGGGCGGGCGCTGGCGACCGCGCGCGTCGGCCGCTATCGCACCAATATCGAGGCCGACATGACGAGCGAGCGCCTGGCGCGCTGGTTCGTCCGCGAGGGCGACACCTATTGCGTGGTCAAGGAGCTGCGCGAGATGTGCATCTTCTCTCAGCACAACGTCATCAAGGACGCGCCGTTCTCCAAGCTCGACCTGGTCTCCTGCCGCAACCTGCTGATCTATCTCAATGCCGAATTGCAGAACCGGGTGATCCCGCTGTTCCATTTCGCGCTGCTGGCGGAGCGCTATCTGTTTCTCGGCAATTCCGAGAACGTGACGCGGCATCCGAAACTGTTCGCGCCGATCGACCGCCGCGCCCGCATCTTCAAGAAGCTGGAGACCGGCACGCGGCTGCCGCCGGAATTTCCGATCACGACCGCAGCGGGCAGGGTGCCGGTCGAGGTGCCGACGGTGCGCTCGTTCGGCCCCGACGTCGGGCTGGAACGTCGCGCGCAGCGTATCGCCGAGCGCTATGCACCCGCTTACGTCATCACTGACGACAACTTCCAGATCCTGCATTTCTCCGGGCGCACCGGCCGCTACATCGAGCCGACGGCGGGCGCCGCCACGCTCGACCTGCTCCAGCTCGTTCACCGTGATCTCCGGCTTGAGCTGCGCACCGCGCTCAGCCGCGCCGCTGAGGCCAACGAACCCGCCCACGCCGAGCAGGTGCAACTCGGGGTGAACGGCCACCGCGTCCTCGTCGACATCACCGTCGAGCCGATCCAGGAAGGCGCCGGCGGCCACCGCAATTTCGTCGTGCTGTTCAAGGACGGCCCGGTCCGCACGATCGAGGCCGACCAGAGCAGTCCCGATGCGCTGGTGCGCACCGAACATGTCGAGCGCCTGGAAAGCGAGCTGCGCGCCACGCGCGAGCGCCTGCAGGCGACCATCGAGGAGCTCGAGAGCACCAATGAGGAGCTGAAATCCTCCAACGAGGAATATCAGTCGCTGAACGAGGAGCTGCAATCGGCCAACGAGGAGCTCGAGACCTCGCGCGAGGAGTTGCAGTCGGTCAACGAGGAGCTGACCACCGTCAATGGCGAATTGGCGCATCGCGTCCAGGAGCTGACGCGCGCCACCAGCGACCTCAAGAATTTCCTCGAGAGCACGCAGATCGCCACCGTGTTCCTGGACAACGACCTTCGCGTGATGAACTTCACGCCGGCGATCACCCAGATCCTGCATCTGGTCGAAACCGACACCGGCCGTCCCATTGCCCACATCAAGGCGCGCATCCCGATCGAGGAGCTCTACGACGACGTCCGCCGCGTGCTGCGCACGCTGGCAAGCGTCGAGCGCGAATTGAGCGCGCCCGACAGCGGCACCCGCTACATCGTCCGCATCCTGCCCTATCGTAGCATCGACAATTTCATCGCCGGCGTCGTCGTCTCCTTCATCGACGTCACCGCGATCACCCGCGCCGAGGAGCGGCAGCGGCTGCTATTGGCCGAGCTCCAGCATCGCGTCCGCAATACGCTCGGGGTGGTGCGCTCGATCGCCCGCCGCTCGGCGGAGTCGAGCACCACCGTCGAGGAATACGCCTCCCATCTCGACGGCCGGCTCAACGCCTTTGCCCGCACTCAGGCGATGGTGACCCGCGACCCCGACGGCGGCGTCGATCTCGAATATCTCGTGATCGAGGAGCTCTCGGCCTACAACGCCCGCGAAGGCGAGCAGCTGCGGGTGTCGGGGCCGAAAGTACGATTCCAGCCCAAGGCCGCGGAGACTTTTGCGCTCGCGGTCCACGAGCTCGCGACCAACGCGCTGAAATACGGGGCCTTGAGCCAGCCGACTGGACGTGTTGAAATCTCCTGGCGCCTCGATCAAGGCACAGAGCCTGCCGAACTGGTGTTCGAATGGCGCGAGCGGGGTGGGCCGCCGGTCAAGCCGCCGCCGCGAAGGGGTTTTGGCACGGAGCTTCTGGAGCGCACGCTGGCATTCGAGTTCAAGGGGCAGACCAATCTGGCATTCAACCCGGCGGGGCTGCAATGCATGATCACCTTTCCCCTCAGCAGGCGCGCATTCCATACACCGGTAGTGGCTGGCTGATGCCGATGTCGACGTCCGATCGCAGTCTGGTGGAGCCGGTCATTCGCCGGCTGAACGCGTTAAGGCCATTGTCGGCCGAAGCGTGTACATCGCTCGAATATGCGACGCTCGAAGGGCTGCAGCGCGCCGGCTCCGGCGAGGACCTGATCTCGGAGGGCGACCCCGTCGACAGCGTTCGCGTCGTGCTGTCGGGCTGGCTCTGCCGCTACAAGACGCTCGAGGACGGCAGGCGCCAGATCGTCAATTTCCTCTTTCCGGGGGAGAGCTGCGACGCGTATGCGTTCCTGCTATCGACCATGGACCATTCCATCGCGACGCTGACACCTGCGGTCTATTCTGAAATCAAGCGCGCGCGATTCGAGAGCCTGCTCGCTGGCGACCGCACGCTCGCCGAGGCATTCTGGTGCGAGACCCTCGTCAACATCGCCATTCAGCGCGAATGGGCGATCAATCTCGGCCGCCGCGTCGCGCTGGAGCGCGTGGCGCATCTGTTCTGCGAGATATTCGAGCGGCTTCGTCCTGTCGGGATGGTCGACGGAAATTCCTGCGTCATGCCGGTGACGCAGATGGACCTTGCCGATGCCACCGGCCTGTCGGTCGTCCATCTCAATCGGACGGTGCAGGAGCTGCGCGCGTCCGGCCTGATAATGCTGCGCGATCGGACGCTGACCATCCCGGATCTCGATGCACTCAAGGACGCCGCGTTGTACTCGCCGAGCTATCTGCAGAGGTACGGCGCGGCTGAGAAGGATTCACGTCGGCCGCTGCCGCATCCCTGAGTTGGGGCGAGCGGCAGGCGCAAACTTCACTCCTCATTATCTCGTCGAGCCTTGATTTCCGATCTGATGCTGGCGCTCTCGTAAACGGAGAGACGGAGCTGCTCGCGCGCCCGCTCGAATTGCGCTTGAATGTGGCGTTGCCGCCTGCGGAGTTCGCCGTTCTCTTCGACGGCGAGCCGGGCGCGCGCGAGCAGGGCATTCGTCATTGGGCAAGAATGACTTAGTTTCAAGCTTTTTACTATCACCTAGGTTAGTCGAGTGTGCCCGACCGTGAAATTGACGGGATCACTCCCGACGCTCGCCTATCGAGTTCTGTTCGGATGCGTAAGGTATACTTCCCGAAGAGCACTTTACCGCGCTTGGGGGTCTCCACGTTTCCGGCCTCTCCAATGCAACGTTCCGCACCTGCGAGATTGCATCTCCATCGTCGTGTCAACTGTGCAAGGTAGTCAGTGACGGGAGCGCAACGGCGCCTCCGCCTGAAGCAGGAAGACACACCGGCCCCTTGGAAGCTCGCCTGGCCGCTGAGGCGGAGCAGGCGTGAACTCAGTTTTCGGTCGGCGACGGCAGATCTTCTTCTCGGGGAAACGGCTCCTGGGTCCTGCGGCCTGCGAACGAGTCGGGCGCCGGGCATGATTTGAGCAATTCCATCGAACGGGCGGTCAGCTCGCGCGCGTCCGCGATCAGCTTGGCGACCGGGTCGGTCGATGGCAGATGATGGTGGGGGCGTCTGCCTGTCATGGCGCGCTCCTTCCGCTGAGAGGGGGCGGGAGCGCAACAGGCGATCTCATCACCGATAAAAGCCAAGGTCCGAGCGGTGATGGGCAAAGCTTGCGCCTGAATAACTCAAAGCGCCAGCCATTTATTTAGGAAATCGGCGGGAACGCTCTCGAAGGGCGTTCTCTTACTCAAAATGACAAAATTGCCCATTGAGACCGGAAGCGGGACGAGGCGTGTGCGTGCAGCGCATCAGGCTGCACTCGCCGGGAACGGGTTAGATGTCGGCGCGTACCGATGCGCTGATGTCGTGGGCAGAAACCGGAAAAATGAGCGCCACGTCCATCGTCCCCGTTGTGTCCGGTTGTCACCCGGCGGTGCCTTCCGTCAACGCCGCTTCGCGGCTTTGGTTCGCCGGTTGTAGGGCGAGCGGTTGACCGGCCTCAGCGAAATCCCTTCGCGATGGGCCTTGCTGCGAATGGCCGCGACCGGGCGCTGAAGCTTGATGCTCATCACGCCGGTCGGCGTGTTTCCCTTCGCGAGCTGCTTCAGCTTGCTCACATCCGAGGGCGTCCAGGGTTGGCGCGCGCGGCGCTTGTACGTGGGATTTGCCTTGCGCCGTCCCTTGCGGCCGATCGGTGAGCCCGGCCGTTTCCATGCTGCTTTTGCCATGATGATCCTCCTTCAAGTCGTTCTTGAACAAGCGAATCAGCAATTCGGTTCCGGCGCAGTCGATTGTCGTGACGAACGGCACGTGATGATGCCGCGCCCGTCCTCGCGCAAAATCGCGCAGCTTTAACTTTTTGAAATGCCGGAACCCGCCGTTGCGACAGAAGCTACAGACATTGCCGGACTGGGCCGCCCCAACCGGCAAGCCATTGAGTGACAAGAGAACCTCGACCCCGGCGCCCGATCCCCCGCCGGGGGCCGATTTCCGTCCAACCGAAATCATCGTGAAGAACAATGACCGCCAAACGCAACCGCAGGAAACAGACCCGATCGCTCCAGGAGCGATTGGCCGCATTTGCCGAAAACGCCCGCGAACGCGCGCGCAGCCTGCCGCCTGGCAGGGAGCGCGAGATGCTGCTGCGGCGCGCCAAGCAGAACGAAGTGACCTCGAACCTGACGGACTGGCTGAGCGCACCGGTCTGCACGAGACGAGGAGAATGACGATGCGCAGCTTCAAGCACTACCGCGCGTTCCAGATCGATCCGGACGGGCATGTGTTCGGATGCATCAATCTCGTCTGCGGCGATGACGAGCAGGCCAAGCGCGAGGCGGCCTCGCTCGTTCTGGCCCATCGCATCGAGCTGTGGCGGCTGGACCAGCGCATCGCGAAATTCGATACGCCGCAGGACGTGGCGCGCCAGTAGCGGCAAGGAACCGGGTGCTGCCCCCCGGGTTGGTCGGATGATACCGACTTCGCCGGGAGCCAGCATGACGGACGCCGAAATTCGCAAGGGGATGCCGCCCGTCAGGCTGTCGCGCGAGGAGTTCGAGCGGCGCTACAAGCGTCAGTTCGTCGATCCCGCCTTTGCCCCGCTGCAGCGCGAGCTCGATGCCGTCGTCGGTGCCGCCTGGGACGCCTATAGCCATTCGCGCAAGGCGCCGTTGACGCGGAAGGCGGGCGCAGGTTTCTCCGACCCCGATTACGACATTGCTATCGACTGGCTCGACGCGCGCGCGAAAATCCTGGCGGCGCAGCGCAGGCATGACGATGCGCAGGAGACGCCGCGCATTCTCGTCATCAACGGCTCGGCCCGCAGCGAGCACACCTGTCCCGGTGAGATGTCCAAGACCTGGCGTCTGGTCAAGCTGGCCGAACCTGTTTTCGTCGAGATGGGGTTTGCTGTCGACATTCTCGATCTGTCGCGCCTCGCCTCGGAGTTCGGCAAGACCATTCATCCCTGCAAATCCTGCGTCGGCACGGCCATGCCGCTCTGTCACTGGCCGTGCAGCTGCTATCCGAATTATTCGCTGGGGCAGACCGGCGACTGGATGAACGAGATCTATCCGCTATGGGTCGCGGCCCACGGCATCCTGATCGTGACGCCGGTGAATTGGTACCACGTGCCTTCAGGGCTGAAGGCGATGATGGACCGCATGGTCTGCGCCGACGGCGGCAATCCCGATCCGACCTCGACGCATGGCAAGAAGGCCGACGAGGCCAAGGCGATGGAGCTGAAGGGCTGGCCCTATCCGCGCCATCTCGCCGGCCGTCATTTCGGTGTCGTCGTTCATGGTGACGCCGTCGGTGCCGAGGGCGTGCGCCGCGCCTTGTCGGACTGGCTGACCGACATGCAGCTGATCTCGGCGGGACGCTTCGCCGAACTCGACGGCTATGTCGGCTACATGGAGCCATATGCCACCTCGCATCGCGAGCTCGATAACGACGGGGAATTCCAGCAGGAGGTGCAGAACGCGGCGCGCGCGCTCGGCAACGCAGTCCGGCTGGCGCGCAGCGGGCACCTGCAGGAGCCCGGCGACGGTCTTGCGGATCCGAACCCCAAATGACCGGCGCGCGGTTTGATTGCCTGGTCATCGGCGGCGGCCCTGCCGGGCTGATGGCCGCGATCTATCTGGCACGCTTCCGCCGCAGCGTCTGCGTCGTGGACACTGGCGCCAGCCGGGCCGCGTTGATCCCCCGCAGCCACAATGTTCCCGGCTTCGTCCACGGTCTCTCCGGCGCGGAGCTGATCGCGCGCATGTCGGCGCAGCTGGGCGAGCTCGCCGTCGAGCGCGTGGAGGCCGAGGTCACCGCCTTGCAGGCGCGCGACGACGGCTTTCAGGCGATCTGGAGCGGCGGCGCGCTTGAGGCCACCACCGTCATCCTCGGCAGCGGCATCGTCGACACCCATCCGCCGTTCGAGCAGTGGCGCGCCGCGGTCGCGGACGGGCTATTGCGCTATTGTCCGGTCTGCGATGCCTTCGAGGTGATGGGCCGCCGCATCGGCGTCGTCGGCCCGCTTGGCCGGGCCGCCGGCAAGGCACTGTTCCTGCGCGGTTACTCGCGCGAGGTGACGCTGCTCGCGACCGGACAGGATGACGAGGAGAGCCTGACATCGGAGCTGGCCGAGGCCGGCGTCGACATCGTGTTCGTGCCCGACCTGCGTTTGCGGCGGAGGGTGGGGGGCCTCGAGGCCGTCCTGGCCGACGGCCGGACGATGCAGTTCGACACGGTCTATCCGGCGATGGGGGCCGAGGTGCGTTCGCAGCTCGCGGTCTCGCTGGGCGCCGAGCATACCGGGGAGGGCTATCTGAAGGTCGACGACCATCAGCGCACCTCGGTTGACGGCCTTTATGGCATCGGCGACGTCGTCACCGACCTGCACCAGATCTCGGTCGCATTCGGCCACGCCGCGGTTGCCGCCTGCACGATCCACCACAGCCTGCCGCGGCGCCTGGCGTGAGGAGCGCGGCACCAGACATCGAAGACGTCGCGGCCGGATCTTCGACGAAGACCTCTGTTTACGCGGCGCTGCTCGGCAATGTCCTCGTCGCGGTCACCAAGATCGGCGCCGCTGCGTGGACGGGAAGCTCGGCGATGACGAGCGAAGCCGTGCATTCGCTCGTCGATACCACCAACGAGATCCTGCTGCTCTACGGCTACCGGCGCGCGAGCCGTCCGCCCGATGAATGCCATCCGCTTGGCTACGGGCGCGAGCTGTATTTCTGGAGCTTCATCGTTGCACTGCTCATCTTCGCGCTGGGCGCCGGTGTCTCGCTGTATCAGGGCATTCTGCACGTCGCCGCACCCGAGCCGATCGAAGATCCCATGGTCAGCTTCATGGTGCTCGGCCTGTCGTTTCTGTTCGAAGGCGGCTCCTGGCTGGTCGCCCTGCGGCACTTCAGCGCCGATGGCCGGCGCTTTGGATACTACCAGGCGTTCGTTCGCAGCAAGGATCCGCCGGCATTCATGGTGCTGCTCGAGGACAGCGCGGCGCTGGTCGGCATCGCCATCGCGGCCGCGGTCACAGCGGCCGCCGTATGGCTGGACCAACCGGTCTGGGACGGCATCGGCTCGATCCTGATCGGCATATTGCTGGCGATTACGTCCATCGGCCTCGCACGCGAGAGCAAGAGCCTGCTGATCGGCGAGCCTGCCGATCCGGAGCTGGCGCGGTCCGTCCTGGACATCGCAAGGCGCTCGCCCGGCGTGCTCAGGGCCAACGGCGTTCTGACGGTGCAGCTGTCGCCGGCCGAGATCGTGGCGGCCCTGAGTGTCGAGTTCGCGGATGACAAGCGCGCGGACGACATCGAGCAATGTGTCGTTGCGATCGAGGCCGAGACCCGCAAGCGGCATCCGAGCGTGGCGGCGCTGTTCATCAAGCCGCAGACCAATGCCCGCTACCGCGCGCTGCGCGAGAGGCGCTTCGGCTAGCGCCGCATAGCGCGGTTCCGCGGACGTCACAATTGGCCGGAACCAGGAACGAAGGGCGTTGCCTTGCCTTGGTGGAGCGGGGGATGCCGATGCGCAACTGGAGAGAACCATGGCTCAATCAGAAGACATGACCCGCTGCATCTCGCTATGCATGAGCTGCTACCAGACCTGCCTCGGCACGGCGATGAACCATTGCCTCGAGACCGGCGGCAAGCACGTCGAGCCCAAACACTTCCGCCTGATGATGGCCTGCGCCGAAATGTGCAGGACGGCTGCGCATTTCATGCTGATCAACACGCCGCACCATCGGCATACCTGCGGCGAATGCGCCGAGATCTGCACCGAATGCGCCACCGATTGCGAGCGGGTCGGTGGCATGGACGAATGTGTCTCGGCGTGCCGCTCCTGCGCGCAATCCTGCCGCGCGATGGCAGCCTGAAGGACGAAGCCCATGCTGGAAGAGAAACTCAAGGACGCCATCATCGGCGAGTTGCAGCGGCAGGCCGCCGACCGGCCGCAATCGCTCAAGGTCCAGGGCGAGGTGAAAAGCTCGGAGGAGCTGACCGTCAACGGCAAGATCGATCTTGGCGCCCTCGTCATGGTGATCGCGGGATCAGTCGCCGGCGGGCCTTAAGTTCGATCGGCCGCTTCTCATGCGCTTCGCGCCGCGCGTCGCAGCGACTGCGGCGGCTGACCGAATGCGCGGATGAAGGCCCTGCGCATCCGCTCGGGGTCGCGAAAGCCGGTGGATTGAGCGACGCGCTCGATGGCCTCTCCGGAGGACTGCACCCGCTCGCGCGCCACCTCGACCCGCAGGCGCTCGACCGCCTTGGTCGGTGTGGATCCGGTTTCGGCGGTGAAGGAGCGGACGAAATGCCGGGCGCTCAATCCGGCTCGTTCGGCGAGCGCCTCGACCGTGAGATGCGCATCCAGATTCTCGCGCACCCATGAAAGCAGGCTGCCGAAGCGGCCGTTCGGCGTCTTGAGCTCGAGCAAGCTCGAGAACTGCGATTGTCCGCCGCTGCGGCGATGATAGAGCACCAGCTGCCGCGCGGTCGCTTGCGAGACCTCCTCGCCATGGTCCTGCGCGATCATGGCGAGCGCGAGATCGATCCCGGCCGTGATGCCGGCCGACGTCCACACCCGATCGTCGCGGATGAAGATCTGGTCCGGTTCGAGCCTCACCTTCGGGTAGCGTCCGATGAAGTCGCGAGTGCAGGACCAGTGCGTGGTCGCGCAGCGGCCATCCAGCAGTCCCGCCTGCGCGAGAAGATAGGCGCCGTTGCAAACGCTGGCGATGCGAACGCCGCGGCTCGCCAGTCGCTGGATGAAAGCGATCGTCGTCTTGCAGCGCGCCGCGGCCTCCACGCCTTCTCCACCGGCGACGAACAGCGTCGTGACCGAGCTTGCCGACCGCAGATTGCGCGCCAGCATCTCGATGCCTGACGAGCTGCGCACGGCGCCCGCCTTCGTTGCGACGGTGATCACGCGCGGCGCATTCGGCGTGTGACGCCTGGCGATCTCGAACACCGAGATCGGACCGGCCGCATCCAGCAACTGGAATTCGGGAAAGATCAGGAAGCCGATCATGGGCGTGTCCAGAATTGAGGGAATTAAGCCATTTCGACCGCAAGGCCAACATGGCAGGCTGCAACCGTCAAGCGCGTTGTCGAGGTTGGACATGTCGGGCCCGTTGCAGATCGGTCTTCTGGTTTTTCCGCGCGTCACCCAGCTCGATCTCACCGGTCCGGCCCAGGTCTTCTCCAGCCTGCCCGACGTGACGGTGCATCTGGTCTGGAAACGCATCGAGCCCGTGCCGAGCGATTCCGTCATCGCGCTGACGCCGACCGTCACCTTCGCCGATTGCCCGCAGCTCGACGTGATCTGCGTTCCCGGCGGCTACGGCACCGACGAGCTGATGCTGGACGAGGACGTTCTCGCTTTTCTGCGACAGCAGGAGAGGGGCGCGCAATACGTGACCTCGGTCTGCACCGGCTCGCTCGTGCTCGGCGCCGCCGGTCTGTTGAAGGGACATCGCGCGGCCACGCATTGGACGGCGAGGGATGCATTGCCGTTGTTCGGAGCCGAGCTGTCGCTGGAGAGGGTCTGCGTCGACCGCAATCGCATGACGGGCGGCGGCATCACCGCCGGCATCGACTTCGCGCTCACCCTGGTGTCGATGCTGCGAGGCCGCGCCGCGGCGGAGATGATCCAGCTGCGCATGGAGTACAATCCCGCACCGCCCTTTGCGGCCGGCTCGCCGGATACGGCGCCGGCGGCAATCGTCGCTGCCATGAAGGAACGGGTTGCGCCTGCGCAGGCGCGGCGGCTGGAGTTCGTCAGGAAGGCCGTCGAGCGGCAGGGATAGCGAGGCAGCTTCGACCGGCCGAGCCGCCGCGTGGGTCGGCGCTCGGTGCGCGGTGGGCGAGGGGACATCGATCGATCATCGCCGACATGCCGTCGCGATGCTGAAGCGGAGGGGGCAATGGCGCCTTGTCGTGTTGGAGAATTGCTATCGCGGCGCAACCGGCTATGCCGTTTGACCTTCGGTCTCATTCTGGCGCTGGGTTCGGCACCGCTCGCCGAACGGAGCGCGGCCGCGGATTTCTCCGGTGGCGTGGTCAGGATCGGCATCATCAATGACCAGGCCGGACCGTTGTCGGACCTGGCCGGGCCCGGCTCCGTCGTCGCCGCGCGGATGGCCGTGGACGATTTTCAACGCGCAACGCCGGGGGTGAAGGCCGAGATCGTCATCGCCGACCATCAGAACAAGCCGGATATCGGCGCCCAGATCGTGCGCAAATGGTTCGACGTTGATGGCGTCGACATGGTGGCCGACGTCGGAAACTCCGCGGTCGCGCTCGCCATCCAGTCGATCGCACGCGACAAGAACAGGATCGTGATCTATTCGGCGGTCGGCACCACCGATATCGGCGGCAAGCAATGTTCGCGCACAGGCCTGATGTGGCTGCACGACAATTACAATCTGGTCGCCGGATCGGTTCGAAAGTTGGTGTCGCAAGGCTATGACAGCTGGTTCTTCATCGCGTCCGACTACGCGTTCGGACGCAACATGGTCGAGGTGTCCCAGCGCGTGCTGACGGCGGCAGGGGCCAAGTCGCTCGGCGCGGTCTTTCATCCGCTGGGAAATGCCGATTACGGCTCCTTCCTGCTGCAGGCCCAGGCTTCCAAAGCCAAGGTGGTTGCCTTCGCCAATGCCGGCGAGCAGCTCGTGACCTCGATGAAGCAATGGAACGAGTTCGGAATGAACGCGGGGCCGCAAAAGGCGGTCGCCGAGCTGATGTTCCTGACCGACGTGCACGCCATGGGGGCCGAAACGGCCAAGGGGCTGACGACCGTCACCGCCTGGTATTGGGCCCTCAACGAGGAAACGCGCGCGTTCGCCCAGAGGTTCTACAAGCTTCACAACGCCATGCCGACCGCGCCGCAGGCCGCCGTCTACTCCGCCGTGTCGCAATATCTGAAGGCCGCGTCTGCGGCGGGAACGGACGAGACCAACGCCGTTCTGGAGCAGATGCGCGCGATGCCGGTCGACGATTTCTATGCGCGCGGCGCGCGGCTGCGGGCCGACAACAAGCTGGTGCACGATTTCTATCTCGTCGAGGTCAAGAAGCCCTCGGACGTGAAGACACCTTGGGACTATTACAACGTCGTCGAGAAGATACCTGCCGAGGACGCCTTTCTGCCGCTGAGCGACAGCGAATGCCCGTTGCTCAAGACGTCACGAAACTAGCGCTTCTCGTCGAGACAGGCGGCCGGCCGCCTCAGCCATATTCCTCGCCGATGCCGTATTCCCGGTAGATCTCCAGCGGGTCGAGGTCGGGAAACAGCCGGCATTTGGCCTGGGCGAGGTGCAGGCTCACCGCCGCCGGCTCCTTGCCGTTCGCCAGAATCTTGCGGATGTCGTCCATATGCGCGTTCGGCTGGTGCTTTGGTTCGAGCTGCTCCAGCGCGACCAGGGCGGTCGCGAGGGCCTCGGTCAGAACCCAGTCGTCGTGGCCGGTGATTCCCTTCTTCGGCATCGGCAGACCTCAGATGTGGCGGCAGCGTCCAGTCTAACGCGACTTCCGCCAAATCGCCATTGAGCCGTAGCGGGCGCGCTGGGTAAGGGCATCTCCGGCTTGCATTATGGCGGCGTGTGGCTAAAAGGCGGCGACTTGCAGTATCTTTGTTGAAACAAAGTTGGCGTAGACGGGCCGTCACAACCCAGCTCCCGGTCTGGGTCCCGATCGCGAATTCGCAGCACGATCCGGCTGCGCACCCCTCAAGGCTCGAGCCAGCATGGTTTTTCTCAGCTTCGTCTACCGCTTCATCACCAACTTCGCGTTCATGGCGGTGGTCTATTTCAGCCTGAACTTCATGGAGAAATATCCGAACCGGGCGATCCTGGCGATCCTGGTGCTGGTCTATGCGTCGATGCGTGCGGTCTCGACGCTGCGCGCGTTCTACTTCTTCCAGAAAATCGAGAAGCTGGAAGCCGAGACAAGGCGCCTTCAGGGCCCGATCAATGACGGCTCCGGAGGAACGAACGCGCGCAAGCAGGTGGTCGCCGACGTGGCCCGGCTGCGCCGCGACGGCGAGCTCAAGTCCTATATGGACCTGTTCTTCCTCGCGCTGATCGTGCTGCTCTGCGTCGCCGCCATCATGCGGCAGTAGGTAGGAACTAAGCGCGCTTCTTCAGACTGGCGATGCGGGTCGAGCGCGGCGTGGCGCCCTTGGCCTGCGCGGCAGGCTTCGGTGCGGCCGGTGCCGCATGCGCGTTGTGCCGAGCCTGGGACTTGGCCGTCTTGCCCTTTGCTACCTTGCCCCTGGCCGCATGCGGCGTCTCGGCCGCCATTGCCAGCCGGGTCGCGGCACGCCGCGACAATGTCGTCGACAGCAGCACCTCGATCGAGCCTTCGGGGATCGCAAACAGAGCACGGCCGGGCACGGGTAGGGCGGAGGCGATGTCCATCTGACCCTTGGTCCGGCGCGGCAGCAGCGGCTGATGCTCGGTCTGCGCATTGAGGTCGGCGAGCGAGGGCGCCGGCAGCGACCTGGTCTGCGTGAAGACGAAGCTCGGAACGGAAGGCCAGCGCGCGATCGGCACCGTCTCGGTCGGCGGATGCAGCAGCCATTCGACCGGTGCGGTCGGCGTCGCCGGGCGGTCGGCGGTCGTGGGCACCACATGCACGATGCGATAGCCGCGCGCTTTGAGGTCGCGGATGATTTTTGGCAGCGCCGCCACCGTCCGCGCCTGGATGTCGTGCAGCAGCAAAATGCCTTTGCCCTTGGCCTCCAACCGCTGGATCGCGAGCTGATAGACGCGGTCGGACGACACATGGCGCCAGTCGTCGGCGGGGAAGTCGGCGCTCCACACCTGGATGCCGCGCGAGATCAGATGGTGCTCGACGCCTTCGGCGCGCATCAGGCCGGGAATGCGGAAGAACGGCGCCAGCTTGGACGGATCGGTCATCGCGGCCGAGGTCCATTCGATGCCGCCATTGATCTCGGCCTCGGCCTTCTCGATCGGCATCCGGTCGAAGGTCAGCGGATGGTTCATGCTGTGGGTGCCGACGGTGTGACCCGCCGCCACCAGCTTGCGCACGCCTTCGGGGTTCGCCTTGGCCTGGCTGCCGATGATGAAGAAGGTCGCCTTGATGCACTCGTCGTCGAGCATCTTGAGGACCTGGTTGGAATATTTCGGCAGCGGACCGTCGTCGAAGGTGAGGACGACCTCATGATCCCTGAGCGGCAGCGTCTCGCGGTACTGCATGGTGCCGATCAGCGGATGCTCGCGCGGATCGACCACCAGGGTGCGGGACGTCCCGAGCGCGTCGGGATGGCCCGGGCAGTCGGCCGCGAGCGCCGCCGGCGATCCGATGGTCGAACATCCAAGGAATCCGCCGAGGCAAAGGACGATCCACGATCGCGTCCGCAAGACAACGCTACTTCCGATCATGAACCCCGTCTGCCCTCATGTGCGATTGCCGCCATAGTAGGTCGGAGACATCAGGAAACGGTTCAGGCGCCAACAGCCTTTCCCGTCACAAAGTCCCCGTCCATTAGCAGGGGGTATCATGAACAGAGTGTTAATAGGGCCCAAATCACCCCATTTTGCGCCGGCGTGACATTCCGGCATCAGCGCGCATCGGCGCTCTTCTGCGGCGGGCCGGCCGGCACGATGTGGACCACGCGAAAACCGTTCTCCCTCAGATACCGCAGGAAGGCCGGCATGATCGCGGCGGTGCGCGCCTTGGGGTCGTGGAAGAGGACGATGCCCTTGCCGCTAGCTGCGAGGCGCTCCGTGACCAGCTTCAATTCCTGCTCCGGCGTCATCTCGTTCCAGTCGCTGGCCCAGAGGTCAGCGCCGAACACGACGATGCCGCGTGATTGCAACAGATCGAGCTCGGCCTGCGTGGCCTCGAAATAGGGGAAACGGAAGAACGGCGTCGAAGGCGTCGTGGTCGAGGCGCCGTGCAGCGCCATCTCGACGGCCGCGATGCCGCGGTCGACCTCGCTCTTGGCCTTGTCGAACGGGATCCGCGCCATGAACGGATGCGAGAAGGTGTGGTGGCCGATGCTGTGGCCCTCGCGGGCGATGCGCTTGACCATCTCGGGATGCTGGCTGGCGTGCAGGCCGATCAGGAAGAAGGTCGCGCGCACGCATTCCTGCGCCAGCGCCGCCAGCACCTTCGACGTCGTCGGCGGGTTCGGCCCGTCGTCGAAGGTCAGCACGACCTCGTGATCGGCCAGCGCAAGCGTCTGCGGAAAGCTCTTCAAGCCCACGCGCGGCGTGGCCTTGGCGTCGACGCTCAGCACCCGCGAGGTGCCGAGCGCGTCCTTGCGCGGACACTCGGCGGCTTCCGTCGAGGCGATGCCGATCAGGGCCGCGAGGGCCGCGCCTGATGACATCGAGGTCCACCACAGTCGAAGCATCTTTGTCATTGCGCTCGGCTTTGCCTTGTGGGTATTGCCTGACCGTCAGCCCAGACCATTCGTTCCAACCTGTCAAACGGCGAGGCGCGCCATGGATGAACATATGGACGTTGCCCGATCCGCCGCGGATTCGGTACTCGACCACGTGCCGATGCGCAATGAAGACGGCGATATCAGGCACGAATTCGTCGAGGAAATCGCCCATGCGATCGAGGCCGGCGACAGCGCCTCGCTGCGCGCCTGCGTCGCCGAGCTGCACGAGGCCGATCTCGGCGATCTCATCGGCGCTCTGGAGCCCAACGACCGCGTCCGCCTGGTCGAACTGACCGGGCGCGATTTCGACTTCTCCGCGCTGAACGAGCTCGACGAGGGCGTGCGCGAGGAAATCCTCGAGGAACTGCCGCCGGAGACCGTCGCCGAGGGCGTTCGCGAACTCGAATCCGACGACGCCGTCGAGCTGCTGGAGACCCTCGACCAGGCTGAGCAGGAGGAGATCCTCGAGAAGCTGCCGCTCAAGGAGCGCGTCGCGCTCGAACGCAGCCTGCTGTACCCCGAGAATTCCGCGGGCCGCCGGATGCAGACCGAGTTCATCGCGGTGCCCCAGGATTTCACCGTGGGTCAGGCGATCGACTACATGCGCGAGACGCCGGATTTGCCCGACCGCTTCTACGAGATCTACGTCGTCGACAAGGACCAGCACTGGCAGGGCGCCGTCCCCCTCGACGTGCTGCTGCGCGCGCGCCGGCCGGTGCCGCTCACCGAGCTCACCGACGAGGACCGCCGCCGCGTCTCCGTCCTGGAGGACCAGGAGGAAGTCGCGCGCATGTTCGGCAAGTACAATCTCGTCGCAGCTCCCGTGCTCGACACCCAGGATCGTCTGGTCGGCGTCATCACCGTCGACGACGTCGTCGACGTCATCGAGGAGGAGGCGGACGAGGACCTCAAGGCGCTCGGCGGCGTCACCAGCGACGAAGAGCTGTCGGATACCTTCCTGACGATTGCGCGCGCGCGGTTCAACTGGCTGCTGGTCAATCTCGCCACCGCCTTCCTGGCATCCTCGGTGCTCGGCCTGTTCGAGGGCCAACTGGAGAAGATGGTCGCGCTCGCTGTGCTGGCGCCGATCGTGGCGAGCCAGGGCGGGAATGCCGCGACCCAGACCATGACGGTGGCGGTGCGGGCGCTGGCGACGCGCGAGCTCGGTTCTTCCAACGCCTGGCGCGTGGTGATGCGCGAGGCGCTCGTCGGTCTCGTCAACGGGCTCGCGTTCGCCGTGATCACGGGGATTGCGGCGGTGGCCTGGTTCAAGATCCCCGGCCTCGGCATCGTCATCGGGCTGGCGATGGTCTGCAACCTCATCGCCGGCGCGCTCGGCGGCATCCTGATCCCGATGGCGCTCGAACGCGTCAGGGCCGACCCGGCGGTGGCGTCGGGCACGTTCGTCACCACAGTGACCGACGTCGTCGGCTTCTTCTCCTTCCTCGGTATTGCGACGCTCTGGTTCGGGCTGAGGTAGGGCGGCGCTCTCGCTCTCGTGTCCCGGGCGCGCTGCGGCGCGTAGCGCTGCTGCGCAGAACCGGGACCCAGTTGGCGACACGGTCCGCCCGGCGAAATGGGCCCCGGCTCAGCAGCGCACCACGCCGCAAACGCGGCGCGCTGCGCTGCGTCCGGGGCACGAGACCTCGTATCTTTAATCCGAACTTAAGCGACCTGCCGCATCATCGCCTCGCTTGGGGGAATGAGCATGCGGTTGCGGCTGAAGGCGGACGGACGGGTCGTTGAGTTGCGGGATGGACAGGAATTTCCGGTCCAGCCGTCTCTGGTCGAGCCCACGGCCAATGCCGCGCCGGCCGACGCCAACCCGCTCGCGGTGCGCGATTTGCGTCGCCGCGCCTGCCTGACCCAGATGGAGTTCGCCGCCAAGCTCGGTGTTCCCGTCGAGACCATCCGCAACTGGGAGCAGGGCAAGCGCGCCCCGCGGGGACCGGCCCGCGCGCTGCTCGCCGTGATCGCGCATGCGCCGGATACGGTGTTCCAGGCGCTCGCCAAAGCCTGAGCTAAGGCCTCAAGGCCTGACGTCAAAGCCCTGACATCAAGGCCTGGCGCGAACCTCCCGTTAGCATTGCGCTGAAGATCCGCCCCGGCGGCCGGCGTCGTCCGTTGGCACCGTGACGGGCCGGGTCCATAATGACACCTGGATGATGATTTGGGGCGACCGCGACAGAGAGGATTCCTCATGCTGTTCGTCGAGACCAATGGCGCAAGGATCCCGGCGATCGGGCTCGGGACCTGGGAGCTGAGCGGAAGGCCTGCCGCGCGCCTGGTCGAGCAGGCGCTGCGGTTCGGCTATCGCCACATCGACACCGCGCAGGTCTACGAGAATGAACGCGAGGTCGGCGACGGTTTGCGCGCCTCCGGCGTGCGCCGCGACGAAATCTTCCTCACCACCAAGGTCTGGACCAACCATTTCGCGCCCCACGATCTCGAGCGCTCGGTCAAGGAGAGCCTGGCCCGCATGCGGCTTCCCTCCGTCGATCTGCTGCTGCTGCACTGGCCCAATTCGCATGTGCCGCTGGCGGAGACGCTCGGCGCGCTGTCGCATGCGAAGACCATGGGCCTGACCCGCCACATCGGCGTCTCCAATTTCACGGTGGCGCTGATCGAGCAGGCGGTCGCGCTGTCGCCGGAGCCGCTGGTCTGCAACCAGGTCGAATACCACCCTTATCTCGACCAGGCGAAGGTGATGGCGGCCTGCGACCAGCATGGCCTTGCGCTCGTCGCCTACAGCCCGATCGCCAAGGGGCGCATCAAGTCCGACCAGAGGCTGGCCGAGATCGGACGCGCCCACCGCAAGACGCCGGCGCAGGTCTGCCTGCGCTGGCTGGTGCAACAGAATGTCGCTGCGATCCCGCGCACCTCGCGCATCGAACGCCTGTCTGAAAACATCGAGATCTTCGATTTCGAGCTGTCGGAGGACGAGATGAGCCGGATCGCCGCACTCGCCAGTCCGAGGGGCCGGCTGACCGACTTCGGCTTCGCCCCGAAATGGGATTGAGAGGGGGCCGGGGTATGCTAGGACCGCGACGGCAACCCAAGATCGGTCGATGGAACTGCGGAAGATCATACGGACGGACATTGCGGCGTCAGCAATCGCGCACCTGACGCTGGTGGCGCTGATCATCGTGATCAGCGAGGTCCATCCGTTTCGCAGCCAGCCGCCGGAGACCGTGACCGTCGACATCGTCACGCCGGAGCAGGTGAAGGAAGAGATCAAGGAGCAGGAGACGAAGGAGGCGGCCAAGGAGAAGCCGCCGGAGCCGACGCCCGATCTGAAACTGCCGAAGCTCGATTTCACCGACAAGTCCGAAGCGGCGGACAAGCCCGCGGCCAAGCAGCAGGCCGCGGCACCGTCGCCGCAGCAGACGCCACCTGGACCGCAGCAGAAGCAGCCGCAACCCTCGCCGGCGCCGAAGCAGCGTGAGGCCAACGTGCAGCCTCAACCTCAACAGCCACAGCCATCGCAACAGCCATCGCAACAGCCATCGCAACAGCCGCCGCCGCAGACGCAGCAACAGCCGCCGCCCCAGGCGATGCCGCAGCCACCGATGCAGCCGCCGCCGCAAGCGATGCAGCAGCCGGAGGCCGCGCCGCCGCCGGCCTATCAGGCTCCGCAGCCTGACGTCACCGTCAAGTACGGCGTCATGTTGGGCCTGCCGCCGGAATTGCCGCCGGAGCTGCCGAAAGACGCCCCCAAGGACGATGGCGGCGATGCCAAGGATTCAATCGCAGCCAAGCTGCCGCAGGAAGTCATCGCCGCGCTTCGTCGCCATTTGCGCAGCTGTGCGAAATTGCCGGCCGGACTTAGCCCCACCGATGCCGTTCACATCAAGCTGCGCACAGTGTTTGCGACCGACGGCACGCTGGCGCGCGAGCCGATCCTGATCGAGGCTCCGCCGTCCGCGAAAGGGGTGGCACTCGTGAAGTCCGCCATGAGCGCACTTCAGAACTGTCAGCCCTACAAGATGCTGCCGGCAAATCTGTACGGGGAATGGAAGATCATGGACCTGCCGTTCAGCCCGCGGGATTTCGGGTCGTAGCTCTTGTAGCCCGGATGAAGCGACTTGTCCGCCATAGCTCGGAGAGCGACGGCGGAAGCGAAATCCGGGGCCGCTCGCCTGGCATCTCGCACTGTCCCGGATTACGCGGAGCCTGTCATCGGGCGGCGCTTCGCGCCGACCCGTTGGCTCCATCCGGGCTACGGCACCGTGCCTGTGTCGCCCTCTGTCAATCCTCGTCGCCGAAAATATTCCACTTTACCGAAATTCGGTTTCGGCGTATGTGTCGCCCATCCCGGCTCATCCAAGAGGGGCGATCATG